>NZ_JACSNP010000003.1 GCF_016900045.1 Fusobacterium mortiferum | reverse complement strand
TTTGGCAACAAAAAAAGACCTTCTTCAAATTTTTTGAAGAAAGTCTTAGTTTTTTAATTATAGACCTGAGTAGTTACCATTAACCTACTAAAAAAGTCAAGAATATTTTTTATTTTTTTAGTAAGGAAATTTCTTCAAGGGATAATTTAGGTACAAAATGATTGTTTCCCTCTCTATAGTAAGTGGTATTTCCATCAATAGCTTCTGTTATAGTAACGATATCAGTTGGTTTTCCAAGAGCTAGAAGTATATGAGATACATACCCTTCTGGTAATTCAACTATTTTATCTACTTCAGGTTTATTATATGAACCGATAATACACCCTCCATATCCCATTTCGTTTGCAACAAGCATAATATTTTGAGAGGCAATTCCCATATCAAAATATAGATTTTTTTCTACAAAATTTACTAAAGGATTTTCACTACACATTAAAATATATGCTGTAGGAGCTTCATCTATAGTGGGATTCCAAGGTATAGCTCCAGCAAATTTTACTAAAGGGAATATTTTACTACAAAGTTCACTATCACTAATTAATACATATCTAAGTTTTTGAGCATTTCTAGTAGATGAAGCATATCGTGTAGACTCCACCATTTTTTCTAAATCCTTCATAGAGATTTTATCCTTAGTAAAACTTCTATGAGAACGAATATTTTTTAATGTTTCCATAATCATAATTAATTACCCCCATTTAAAATAAGTTCCCTATATTCTTTAGCAGAAAGTTTAGTTTTAGGAAGAGATTTCGAACTCAGTTTCCCTGTAATCTCTCTAGCAAATATACCAGAATTTTTTGAGTTAATATGGGTGATTGCAATAGCTAGAGCATCTGCAGCATCATCTGGTTTAGGAATCTCCTTTAATCCTAATATTCTTTGTACCATAAGTTGTATCTGTTTTTTTTCAGCTTTTCCATATCCTGTTATTCCTGTTTTTACTTGTAGAGGAGTATAGTGGTTAATTATTAAATTGTTTTGTCTACCACATAGAATAATGACACCTCTAGCTTGTCCAACAGATATGACAGTTTTATTATTTTTAAAATAAAATAACTCTTCAATGGCCATCTCATCTGGATTATATTTTTTTATTATTCCATCAAGTTCAGAATAAATTTTACAAAGTCTATCTTCCATAGGCATATCTTTATCAGTGAAGATACAGCCGTAGTCAATAACATTAAATCTATTATTTTCAAAATCTAAAATAGAAAAACCTACGATTGCAGTTCCCGGGTCAATTCCCAATATTCTCATAAGATTTCGCTCCTATTTTTTAAAGTTAAAGTTATTTTGTCTAAGAGCCTCATATAAAATGATAGCAGCAGAGTTTGAAAGGTTTAGAGAACGTCCCATATCAATCATAGGAATAGTTATACAAGTCTCCTTATTAGCATCTAGAATCTCTTCTGGAATACCTCTTGATTCAGGTCCAAACATAACAAAATCATCATCTTTAAACTCTATATCACTATATTTTTGATTAGTCTTTGTAGTGGCATAGAAAATTCTAGCATTTGGATTTGCTTGAATAAACTCTTCATAAGATTCCCATACAACTAAATCAACAAGATGCCAATAATCAAGTCCAGCTCTTTTTAATTGTTTCTCATCTAATGAGAATCCAAGAGGTTTGATAAGATGTAATTTTGTATTTGTAAGAACAGATGTTCTTCCTATATTCCCTGTGTTATAAGGTATTTCTGGATTTAATAAAACTATATTCAAAGTAATTCCTCCTTAAAATTCATATACATATTAATTATAACATAGATTTTAAAAATTATCAGTAATATTTTGACAAGAGATATAAGGTAAAGTATAATATTTATGTAGACAATAATGAGATGAATTATGGAGGAAAAAATGAATATACAAACTTTTTATTTGGGAAGTCTGATGACAAATTGTTATTTAGTATGGAATGATAAAAAAGAGGCATATCTTTTTGACTGTGGAGGAGAAAATATAGGAAGAATTGAAACCTTTATAAAAACACATGGATTGACATTAAAATATATGGTATTAACTCATGGACATGGTGATCATATAGCAGGACTTAATAGGGTAAAGGAGTTATATCCAGATGTAAAGGTATATATAGGAAAAGAGGAAGAGAGATTTTTAGTAGATCAAGATTTAAATCTAATGAAATATATAAATGGAACAGAGTTTACTTACAATAGTGATTATATAACAGTAAAAGAGGGAGATATGGTAGGAGAGTTTAAAGTTTTAGATACTCCAGGACATACAGTAGGTTCAAAATGTTATTATAATTCAGATAGTAAAATATTAATATCTGGAGATACTTTATTTAAGAGAAGTTTTGGAAGATATGATCTACCTACAAGTGATGGAGAGACACTGTTTAGAAGTTTGAAAAAATTATGTACAGAAGTACCTGAGGACACAAAGGTATACAGTGGTCATACTGAGGTTACAACAATAGGGGAAGAAAAACAATTTTTGACAATGCAAGGATTAATATAGGAGGAACACTATGGAAAAAATATATGATGTAATAATTATAGGAGGAGGACCGGCAGGATTAACAGCTGGTTTATATACAGGAAGATCAAGACTTTCAACTTTAATAATTGAAAGAGAGGGAAAAGGAAGTCTATATATGGCTCATCAAGTAGATAATTATCCGGGATTTCCAGAGGGAATAACAGGAGTTGAGTTAAATAGACGTATGAGAGAGCAAACTAAAAGATTTGGAGTTGAATTTGTAGAGGGAACACTTTTAGGATTTGATCCATATGAAGCTATAAAAATTGTAAAAACTGATGCTGGAAATTTTAAAGGTAAAAATATCATAGTTGCTACTGGAACAGGAAAGAGTTTTGTAAAAAAAATAAAGGGTGAGCAAGAATTTTTAGGAAAAGGTGTTTCTTATTGTGCTACTTGTGATGGAGCATTCACGAAATTTATGACAGTATCTCTTATTGGACAGGGAGAGGAGTTAGCAGAAGAGGCACTATTTTTAACAAAATTTTCTAAACATATTAGAGTAATGGTAACAGAAGATGAGTTTAAGTGTAGTAAAGAGAGTTATGAAGCCTTAACTTCATCAGAAAAAGTTGAGATAATTACTGGAGTAAAACTTCTTGAAATAAAAGGAAAGGATTATGTAGAGGAGTTAGTGGTTGAAGAAAAGGGAGAGGAGAAAGTATATAAATCAGACTTTGCCTTTTTATACCTTGGTACTAAAAATAATACAGAGATGTATGGAGAGTTTGCTAAGTTAGATAAAGAGGGATACATAGTAACTGGAGCAGATATGAAGATGAATGTAGAAGGGATGTATGCGGCTGGAGATATTAGAAGTGGTGTAATTAAACAAGTTACAGTTGCTACTGCCGAAGGAACTATTGCGGCTTTAGAAGTTATAAAAAGAGTATTAAAGAAATAAAATAAATTAAAGGAAAATTAAGAAATCTCTCGAAAATATAGATATAGGATTATGATCTCAGTACTCAAAGGAGTTGATTTATATGAGAAAAATTTTTGTACTAGATACCAATATACTAATTCATGACCCTAGATGTATCTATAATTTTAGAGGGAATGATGTTATTCTACCTATATACGTAGTAGAAGAGATAGATAAATTAAAAAGAAATCAAAATACAGCTATTCAAGCTAGAATGGCCTCAAGAGTATTAGATGAAATAAGAAGTAAGGGCAGTTTAGCAAAGGGAGTAGAACTTCCACAAGATATATTTTTTAAAGTAGAGATAAAAAACGATAGAAGCTTATTACCAGAAAATTTAAGTAGAGATATTGTTGATAATAATATAATCTCTGTAACTTTAGGTATAAAAAAAGATAATCCAGATAGAAGAGTAATAATAGTAAGTAAAGATATAAATATGAGAATAAAAGCAGACTCTTTAGGATTAGAGGTAGAAGACTATATAACTGACAGAGTTGAGTATAACGAATTATATGATGGGTTCTTCGATGTAGAAGTAGATAAGAAAATCTATGATAAATTTGATAAAGATGGTAAAATAGATTTTACTGAGCTAAAAAGAGAGGATATTCTTCCAACACCAAACTGTTTCTTCAAATTAAAATATAAAGATAATACTTTATGTGGTAGATATGTAGAAGGAAAAATAAAAAAATTTATTTTAGGTGATGGACAAGCTTGGGGACTTCGTGCAAGAAATGATGAGCAGAGATTTGCTATGGAACTACTTATGGATGATAGTGTAAAAGTAGTGACATTGGTTGGAGGAGCTGGAACAGGAAAGACTCTTATGGCTATTGCAGCCGGTCTTGAACTTGTAGTTGAAAAGAAAAGATACAAGAAAATATTGATAGCCAGACCTATAATACCAATGGGTAAAGATTTAGGATATCTTCCAGGTAGTGAAAAGGAAAAATTAAAACCTTGGATGCAGCCAATATTTGATAATATAGATTTTCTAAGTGAAGCAAAAGAGGATAGAGCTGGAGAAAAGGTAGTTGAAGGGCTAGAATCTATGGGAATGATGAAGATAGAACCACTTACATATATAAGAGGTAGAAGTATTCCAAAAGGATTAATAATAATAGATGAAGCTCAAAATTTAACTCCATTAGAGATAAAAACAATAGTAACTAGAGCTGGTCAAGATACAAAGATAATATTTACCGGAGACCCTCAACAGATAGATAATCCATATCTAGATGCCAATACTAATGGCTTAACTTATATGGCTGATAGATTAAAATTTGAAAAGATTGTTGGTCATATAACTTTGAAAAAAGGTGAAAGATCTGAGATAGCTGAGATAGCTGCTAGATTACTATAATAAATTAGATAAAAAATTATAAAAAACTTAAATTGAATTAAAAAAGCTCAAGAATATGTTTTACGTACAAAAGTAGAGGTATATTCTTGAGTTTTTATTATTGTATGATAAAAAATATATTGTGTTTTTTTGTATTATCTTTTATAATATTATGTGAAAAAGTAGGAATTATTAGGAGGTAAGAATGTTACAAAAACATAAAAGAAACTTCTCTATTATAGCACATATAGACCATGGAAAGTCTACAATAGCAGATAGATTATTGGAATATACAGGTGCTGTATCTAAAAGAGAGATGAAAGAACAACTTCTTGATTCTATGGATTTAGAAAGAGAGAAGGGAATTACAATAAAAGCTCAAGCTGTAACTCTATACTATAAAGCGAAAGATGGAATAGAGTATGAGTTGAACTTAATAGATACCCCAGGACACGTGGATTTTATCTATGAGGTTTCAAGATCATTATCAGCATGTGAAGGAGCTTTACTTGTAGTAGATGCTGCTCAAGGAGTAGAGGCACAAACTCTTGCTAACGTATATTTAGCTATAGAGAATAATTTAGAGATAGTTCCTGTAATAAATAAGATAGATTTACCAGCAGCTGACCCTGATAAGGTAAAGATTGAGATAGAAGATGTAATAGGGCTTCCAGCTGATGATGCAGTAATGTGTTCTGGAAAAACAGGTATAGGAATAGAAGATTTACTAGAGGCAATAGTAAAAAGAATACCAGCTCCTAATTACGAGGAAGATGCTCCATTAAAAGCTCTAATATTTGACTCGAAGTTTGATGATTATAGAGGAGTAATAACTTATGTAAAAGTTCTAGATGGAAGTATTAAAAAGGGAGATAAGATTAGAATTTGGTCAACAGAAAAAGATTTTGAGGTATTAGAAGTAGGAGTATTCTCTCCAACTATGAAACCTCAAGATGAGTTATCTTCAGGATCTGTTGGATATATTATAACTGGAGTAAAAACAATACATGACACAAGAGTAGGAGATACTATTACTCATACAAATAGACCATGTATTTTCCCATTAGAAGGATTTAAACCTGCTCAATCAATGGTATTTGCAGGAGTTTATCCATTATTTACAGATGATTATGAAGATTTAAGAGAAGCTTTAGAAAAATTACAATTAAATGATGCTTCACTTACATTTGTACCAGAGACATCGATAGCCCTAGGATTTGGATTTAGATGTGGATTCTTAGGACTTTTACATATGGAGATTATAGTTGAAAGACTAAGAAGAGAGTATAATATAGATCTGATCTCTACAACTCCATCAGTTGAGTATAGAGTAAATATGGAGAAGGGAGAGACTCTAGTAATTGACAACCCTTGTGAATTCCCAGAGGGAGGAAGAGGAAGAATGTCAGTAGAAGAGCCATTTATAAGAGGTAAAGTAATAGTTCCAAAGGATTATGTTGGAAATGTTATGGAACTTTGTCAGGAGAAAAGAGGAATATTTATAGGAATGGATTTTATTGATGAAAATAGATCAATGCTTACTTATGAATTACCTCTAGCAGAAATAGTTATAGATTTCTATGATAAGTTAAAGTCTAGAACAAAAGGATATGCATCTTTTGAATATGAATTAGTAGGATATAAAGAGTCAGATCTAGTAAAAGTGGATATTCTAGTTTCTGGAAAACCAGTTGATGCCTTCTCATTTATAGCTCATAAAGATGGAGCTTATAGTAGAGGAAGAGCTATATGTGAAAAATTAAAAGAGGTTATCCCAAGACAACAATTTGAGATACCAATACAAGCTGCATTAGGAGCAAAGGTTATAGCGAGAGAGACGATAAAAGCATATAGAAAGAACGTTATAGCTAAATGTTATGGAGGAGATATAACAAGAAAGAAAAAGCTTCTTGAAAAACAAAAAGAGGGTAAAAAGAGAATGAAGAGCATAGGAAATGTTGAAATCCCTCAAGAGGCATTTGTATCAGTATTAAAATTAAATGACTAATGGTATTGGAGAGTTATTATCATGAAGAGAATACTAGTAATTCGATATAAAAAAAGTATTGGGGATACAATAATAGGAACAGCTCTTTGTGAAAGTTTAAAAAAGAAATATCCAGATTCTCAGGTAGATTATTTAGTTTATGAAAATTTAACAGAATTATTTTATAATCACAGATCTATAGATAATGTTTTGACTTTAGATAGAAAAGCAGGGATTAAAGGATGGTTTGAAACTTTAAAAAAAATAAGAAAAAATAAATATGACATAGTAGTAGATTGTCGAACAATATTTGTTACAGCTATATTTTCGTTTCTTTCAGGGGCAAAGCAGAGAATAGGTAAATACCATAAATATCTACAATATTTTTATACAAAGAGTATAAATGGATTTAAGGGAAAAGAAAATCAAATAGATCAAATAGTAAAATATCATAGACTCTTGAAACCATTAGATATTAATGAGGTAAATACTGAATATGTTATCTGTTTAAAAGAGGAAGAGAAAATAGAATGGAAAAATAGAATGAGGGCTGAAGGAATAGATATGTCAAAACTAATTATTCCTATGGCTGTTAATGCAAGACAGAGCAATAAAAAATATCCAGAAGAGTACATGTTAAAAATAGCTCAAACTCTAATAGATAGATATGATGCTCAAATAATATTATTCTATTCTCCCAATGAAGAGGCTTATGCTAGAGAGTTTTATGCTAAATTAAATTCAAATAGAAATGTATTTATTAATTTAAAAACTAAAAATGTAAGAGAACTAGCTTGTATCTTTAGTAATTGTGATCTCTTTGTTGGAAATGAAGGAGGAACAAGACACGTAGCTGAAGGTGTTGGATTAGCAAATCTCTGTATAGTAGCTCCACAAACATCTAAAGAAGAGTGGATAAGTAATGAGAACTCTAAAAATCAATGTGTCACTATACAAGATGTAAATGGAAAAAATTATGAAGATATAAAACCAGAATATGTCTTAAAAAGAATAGATAAACAGTTACAATTATTTAATTTTTTTAATAAGAAAAATAGATAAATTTTGGTGTTAGTACCTATGGGTATTAACCCCCTTTTATTTTAAGATCAATTAGATAAAATGTTAGTAAAAATGACTCCAGTGAAAAATCCACTGGAGTTATATAAAATTTATTTATTTTAGTTATATTATTTAGTGATAAATTTATATTCAAACTCTTTAAGTTCAATATTATTAAATTTAACTGGATAATCATTATGATTTATGTAGATTTTTACTTTATTATTAGCTACTCCTCTTTCTATAACTTCTACTCCATCTGGTGTAATTTCAGATGTTATAGTAGTGTTTTCTAAAACTTTGTCTATAACAAGCTCCATTAAACTGTTTTCTAATCCACAACCTATATAGTAAACCTCTCCATTACCAAATTTATTTAAAGTAACAGCAGAGAAACTATCATAGAACTTATCGTTGTACTTCATCAAACTTTCAGCAGTAGTAGGAACAAGCATATCTCTAAATATACCAGCTCTTCCCTCTACTCCTTCAAAAGTCCCTACTCCTTTTAAAGGAAGTTCATCATATTCTTGTAGACTTTCAGTTTCTTCAACATAAACTCCTGTTAAATCTGTATATTTAATAGGTAGCATCTCTCCAAGAGTAAGGTTATTATCAATATCCTTTACTGCATTACGATAAGTGAAGATAACTTTTCCACCATTAGAAGTAAACTCTTTTATCTTCTTTACAAACTCCTCTTTCCAAATTATCATAAATGGTAAAATTACTACTTCATATTTAGAGATATCTAAAGTATGAGGAATTATATCGACCATTATATTTTTTTCATAAAATACTTTATGTATTCTTTTCATTTCAGCATGACAATCTAATAAGATACTTTGTTTTTGGATTCTAAAAGAAGCTAAAGAATCATAATCATATATAATTGCAACCTTGTTTTCAATAGGTGTTTCTAATATTTTTTCATTTTCTTTGACAGTTTTGAAAAAATCCTGAACTTCATAGAACTTTCTTCTTTTTTTATTGTCAGCATCAATTACTCCATAGCAGAATTGTTCAGCTCCTTTAGTAGCTCCACGGTATCTGAAATAGATAAAAGATTCAGCACCTCTAGCCACTCCTTGACAAGACCACATTTTAGCTTGATTTGGTCTAGGAAGATATCCTGTGATATCATGTCCTTGAGCTCCCATTATTCCCTCTGTTATCCAGAAATTTTGTCTTTTTAGTCCTCTCATATAATCTAGACCAAAAGCTATTTCATATGGAGGTATTGGTTTTTTCTGTCCTCCCCACACTGGATAGTTATTGTAGGCAACAACATCTAATTTCTCTGCAAGTTTAGAATAATCTACATGTTTATCTAATCCACCACCTGGAAAGTCATGTATAATTACAGCATCTGGAATAATTTCTCTGATTATATCCACTTGCATATCAGAGTATTTAACTATACTTTCACTTCTAAATCTCTCCCAGTCAAGTCTTAAAGCTGGGTTATGAGTTGTTATTGTAGAAGTAGGGATAGGAAGCTCTTCAAAATTATTATATTCTTGAGACCAGAAAGTTGTTCCATAAATTTCATTTAATTTATCAATATTACCATTGAATTTTTTAGAAAGAAACTTTTGAAACTCTCTTTCACAACAAGGACAGAAGCACTCATCACTTCCCTCATGTCCAAACTCATTATCAAGTTGCCAAGCAACTATATTTTTTTCATTTTTATAATGTTCAATTAAAGCTGTAACAATTTTTCTAGAGTATTCTATATATTTTTTACTGTTATAGCAACTTGTATGGCGACCACCAAATCTTCTCTTTTGACCATTTTCAAATTCAGATAGAACCTCTGGATATTTTTTAGCTAACCATGCTGGAATAGTAGCAGTTGGAGTTCCAAATATTACTTTCAGTCCCTTCTCACTAGCTTTTTTTATAACCATATCGAAGAAGGAAAAATCAAATTTTCCTTCCTCCTTTTCCATAATATGCCAAGCAAACTCTCCTATTCTAATTACATTACTTCCAAGTTCTATTATATTATCTAAATCTTTATCAATCATTGATATATCCCATTGTTCAGGATAATAATCTACACCTAACCACATATTATATACTCCTTTTTAAGCAACTTCTTTTCTAGTATGAGCTAATTCTTCAATTATTTCATCATAGTACTCATCATTTAATTTATAGTATTTTTTATATATTATATACCCTATAGCAGATAAAAGCATAGGGAATACAATCATTAAGCTTCTTATTCCCATTATAGCAGAAGCAGATTGTTGAACATTTGCAACATATCCAACTAGTGTTAATCCAACTCCTATTAACCATCCTCCTACAGCAGAAGCTGATTTAACAAGTAGTGTTTGTACAGAGAAAATAACACTTTCATTTCTACTTCCAAATTTATACTCTCCATAATCAACCACATCAGCTAACATAACTGTAGATATTCCTAGTGATAAACCAGAACCTAATTTAGCAACAATTCCACAGATAGCAACTAATAGAGCATTTTCTGGAGCTAAATAACCAGCTAAACAAAGTAGTCCAAAACCTACTATTGGTAAGCTACAAGCTAAGAAGAAAACCTTTTGTCTTCCTATTTTTGTAGAAAGAAAAGGGAAAGCCATTAAAGCTGTAATCTCTGCTACTCCAGAAAATCCTGTAAATACAGAGAAAAGTGATTCTTTTCCAACAACATATTTAAAATAGTATATAGCAACTCCACCAGATATTTGAACAACTAAATTATACATTAAAACAGTTCCAATTAAAGCAACTAATTGATCATTTTTGAAAATTAATTTGAATGTATCTTTTAAATTTACCTTTGGAGCTTTTTGATCACTAACTATCTGTTCTTTTACATTTACTACAGTTAGAAGAGAAGCAATTATAAAGAATATTGCAATTCCAAGTGCTAATAACGAAAATCCTTTTCCTTCATTTCCATTTCCAAGTAATCCAATTACAGGTAAACCAAAACTTCCAATACTTAACCAAGCTAAACTAGCAAATATTCTAGGAACAACAGCTATTTTCTCTCTTTCTTTTTTATCATTTGAAAGAGCTGGAATCATAGACCAGAAAGGTATATCCATTACTGTATAAGTCATACCCCATAAAATATAGGCAATAGAGATATACACATATAACATTTTTCCCTCTAATCCATTAGGTTTAAAAAACATTGCTATTAAAACAACTGCATTTAAAATTGTTCCTATTATTATCCAAGGTCTAAATTTTCCCCATCTACTTCTAGTATTATCCACTATCATTCCCATCATAGGGTCATTGATAGCATCCCATAATCTAGCTACTAGAAATAATGTTCCTACAAAAGCTGGAACTAGTCCAAGTACATCAGTTAAATAATACATTAAGAAAATATATATAATAGCACAAGCATAATCCTTTCCTAATGCACCTATTCCATATGAAAGTTTCATTTTAAAATCTACCATTTTTTTATCCCCCTTATACTTTTTAAATTTCTCTTAACTTAAATAGTCTACTTTGAAAATCTTGAGTTTCGGAATCCTTAGAAAAATATCTCTCAGGTTGAGGAAAGACAATTCCCATATTCATAAGCTCATCCCCATAAGCTTCCCACTCTTCATTGATAATATATTTTTTATTAGGATCAAGTCCCTTTAATATTACCTTTTTATTGTATCCAGGATTTGGCTCTGCTAAAATTTGGAAATATCCAACTAAAGCTTCACTCTTATCTTTATTAACTACTATCCAAGATGTTGTATTACCTTCAAAAGGACTTTCTATTCTGAAAAAATCTCCAAACTGTAGTAGTTTTCTATTTTCTTTATAGAAGTTTAAATAGTTTATAACCTTTTGATCCATCTCTTCGTTAAAAATTAATGGATTTAATTCATAACCAAAGTTACCAAAGTAAGCTACATGATTTCTAATATCTAAACTTGTGTTTCTAGCAGTTTGATGATTAGGGATATCAGAAACATGTGCTCCCATAGCTAATAATGGGTATCCCATAGAAGTTCCATGTTGTACCTTTAATCTGACAATAGCATCAGTATCATCACTAGTCCAAACTTGTGGCATATAGTATAACATTCCAGCATCAAATCTTCCTCCACCAGAAGCACAAGATTCAAATAATACATGTGGGTATTTTGTAGTTATTTTTTCTAAGATTCTATATAGCCCTAAAATATATTTATGAGGTAAATCTCTATAAGTAATTTCAGTCATATTTCTGTTCATATCCCACTTAACATATGAAATAGGAGCTTCAGCAAATCTTTCATCTAGAATTGATATAATATAATCTTGTACATCTTTTCTAGATAGATCTAAAATATATTGATTTCTTCCAAGAGAGAGCTTTCTATCCTTTACTCCAAGTATCCAATCAGGATGTTTTTTATAAAGTTCACTCTCTTTACTTATCATCTCTGGTTCAAACCAAAGTCCAAACTTCATTCCTTCTGCTTCTACCTTTTCAGCTAATCCTTTAATACCATTAGGTAATTTATCAAGATTAGGGAACCAATCTCCTAGAGAAGTTTTATCATCATTTCTTTTTCCAAACCAACCATCATCTAAAACAAAAAGTTCAAATCCTAATTTTTTAGCTTTTCTTACCATATTCAGTAATTTTTCTTCGTTGAAATCAAAATATGTTGCTTCCCAGTTATTGATCAGGATAGGTCTTTCCTTTTCTTTCCACTCTCCTCTGATTAATCTCTCTCTATATAGTGAATGAAAATTTTGACTTAAAGTATTTAGTCCAGAGTTACTGAAAGAGATTATAGCTTCTGGAGTTTGGAAAATTTCACCACTATTTAGATTCCAAGAAAAGTCAAAAGGGTTTATTCCCATAGTTACTCTAGTGGCATCAAAATGGTCCACTTCTACATGAGCTAAAAAGTTTCCAGAATAAACTAACGAAAAACCAAAAGCCTCTCCAGTATCTTCAGTTGTATTCGGTCTTTTTAAAATAATAAAAGGATTTTGATGAGCACTACTAGCTCCTCTTGTACTATCTATATATTGACTTCCAACTTCTAATTTTCTAATTTTTAGGTGTCTTTCTCTTGCCCAAGCACCCGAGAAATGTAACATCTCATAATTATAATCTGGTAAATCTAGGGATAAACTCATTGCTCTATTTAATTTTAAATTCTTGTCTCCATAATTTTCAAATCTAGCATTTCTAGTTAAGATATCTCTATCATTATAAACGGTATAAGTAAGGTACAATCTACACTTTAAAACCTCATCTTCTAGAGTAATTTCTAAAGTATCTGCTTCATTTTCAGATAGAACATATGTAGCAGGAAGTCCATTTAGTTTTTCTTTTCCTTTAAGTACTTTGTATCCTTTATAAGTAAAATTACTAATTCTACTCCCGTTTTCACTCTCTATCTCAAAAGCTGGCTTACGAAAATCAGTGGTTCCATATGAAGGATATTCTTGTTTAAAATATTCTAGAGAAAATCCAGGATCTTCCTCATAGTGAGCAATTATTCCAATACCAACTTCTGGTTTATAAAAAAAGTGTGAGAAACTATCTCTATGTCTTATCTTTTTTCCAAAATAGAGTTGTCCTAATTGTCCATTTTGCATAACATTAAAGATATAACTTAAATTTTTTCCTTGTAGGTGGAATTCTTTGTTTTGTTCATTAATGATTATCATCTTTTTCATCCTTTCCAAAATAAATTTCTATATCTAGTGTTCTAAAAATAAAACAATCATTTAGATTACAATGAAATAATATCATATAAAACAACATTTAATCAATAAGAGTAACGATAAAACTAGTAAAAATTTTACTAAATTATTTTTTGACTTCAAAATTTATAAAAAATAATTGACAATAATATAATATTATGATATATATTAATTATTAGCCAGTTTATAATTAGAGTGCTAAGGAGGGGTATGACAAATGAGAAAAGAAGCAAAAGTATTTCAAGCAGAAACAAAAGAGTTATTAAATTTAATGATACACTCAATATATACAAATAAAGAGATTTTTTTAAGAGAGTTAATCTCAAATGCTAGTGACGCTATAGATAAATTAAAGTTTGAGTCTTTGACAAATAGTGAAATTTTAGGAGAAGATAGGGATTTTAAAATAACTATCTCTGTGGATAAAGATAAAAAAGAGATAACAATAAGTGATAACGGAATTGGAATGACATATGAAGAGGTTGCAGAAAATATAGGAACTATTGCAAAATCTGGATCAAAAGCTTTTAAAGAGAAGTTAGAAAATATATCAAAGGATGACATAGATATTATTGGACAATTTGGAGTTGGATTCTATTCAGGATTTATGGTAGCTGATAAAATGACTCTTGTAACAAAGTCACCAAAATCAGATATTGGAGTAAAATGGACTTCTACAGGAGATGGTTCTTATGAGATAGAGGAATATGAAAAAACTGAAAGAGGAACAACTATTACTCTAACAATTAAAGAGGGAGAAGAGTATATTGGATTCTTAGAAGAGTGGAAAATAAGAGATTTAGTAAAAAAATATTCTGATTATGTTAGATATCCAATTATTTTTAAAGATGAGACAATAAACTCAACTAAACCAATTTGGAAAACAGATAAATCTCAACTTAAAGATGAAAATTATAATGAATTTTATAAATCTAATTTCCATGATTGGGAAGATCCAATGTTCCATTTTCATTTAAAAGTTCAAGGAAATATAGAGTATACAGCACTTTTATATATACCTAAAAAAGCTCCAATGGATTTTTACTCAAAGGATTACAAAAAAGGTCTTCAACTTTATACAAAAAATGTTTTTATAATGGATAAATGTGATGAATTGATTCCAGAGTACTTTAGTTTCATAAAAGGACTTGTAGATTGTGATGACTTATCACTTAATATTTCAAGAGAGATTTTACAACAAAATAGTGAATTAACAGTTATTTCTAAAAACCTTGAGAAAAAAATTATTTCAGAGCTTGAATATATATTGAAGAATGATAGAGAGAAATATATTGAATTTTGGGAAGCTTTTGGAAGAAATATTAAATTCGGTATTCATGATATGTTTGGAATGAATAAAGATAAATTACAAAATCTATTAATCTTTAGAAGTTCATTAGATGATAAATATGTGACTTTAAAAGAGTATGTAGAGCGTATGGGAGAAGAGAAAAAAGAGATACTATATGTAGTAGGAGAGGATTTGGCTACAGTAAAATCTCTTCCAAAGATGGAAGCTTTAAAGGAAAAGGGAATAGAGGTTTTAATTCTAACTGATAAAATAGATGAGTTTGCATTAAAAACAATGAATGAATTTGCTGGGAAAAACTTTAAATCAATCAATGACTCTGATTTTAAATTAGAAGAGAATAAGGAAAAAGAAGAGGAGATAAAAAAATTATCCGAAGATAATAGAACTATGCTAGATAAGATAAAAGAGAGTTTAGCTGGAAAAATTGTAGACGTAGAGTTAAGTAATAACTTAGGTAGTGGAGCTTCAGCTTTGTTAGCTAAGGGAGAGATATCTCTTGAGATGGAAAAAGTTTTATCACAAATTCCAGGAAATGAAAATATTAAGGCAGAGAAAGTTTTAGCATTAAATCCAGAACATCCATTGTTTGCAAAACTTCAGGAGTGCAAGGATACTTCTAAATTTAATGATTTATTAGAAGTTCTATATACAGAAGCTTTAATGTTAGAAGGATTCCAAATTGAAAATCCAGTAGATTTTATTAAAAAATTAAATAATTTATTAAAATAGTTAAATTAAAGTAAAAATAGTTAAGAAAGGGGACAGTTAAGAAGTTAGCTCCCCTTTTTTCTATTTTGTAGATTGACTATTGACTTTTAGGCTAAAAGAGGATAAACTTAATATAGGGGGAATGAAAAAAATAAATTATGGAAATATAAGATTTTGAATGATTAATTGCAATTATAAATTAGAGTATTTTCTAAATTTATAGTTGCTTTTTTCTTATATTAGGAAGGTATGGTGTAAATTTATGAAAAGAAAGTTGATATTTCTTATATTATTAATTAGGGGAATAGCTTTTGCAGTTTTAGATGATTATACATTGAAGAATAAGGTAGAGCATAATAATATAAGAGCTTTACAGGAGTTGAGAGTAACTACTTTGGATCCAATAAAACTCAATGATATATATTCTAAAAGAGCTTTTATATATATATATGAAACTTTATTTGAAATTGATGATGATGAAGTTATTCATAAAAAATTAGTTAGTGATTATCGATATATAAATAGTAAAAATCTTTATATAAAATTAAGAGATAATATTAAATTTCAAGATGGAAGTTTATTAACAGCAAAAGATGTTAAGTATTCGTTGATGAGAATGAAAAAAAAGGGAGCTTTGAAAGAGTTTTATTCCAATATTCAGGATATTGAAGTATTAAATTCATCAGAGCTGATAATTAGATTAAATACTGAAGAGAAGTATTTATTTAAACTATTATCCCATAGTATGAGTTCAATCATTAAAGAGAAAGATGGAAAGCTTTTTGGAACTGGAGAGTATCAAGTTAAATCTTTTGACAAGGATCAGATTGTTTTAAGTGATAATAATAAAGAAAAAACATTTACTATTGAAAGAGTTTTTTCTACTAAGGAAAGATTATTAGCTCTTTTTAATGAAAATGCAGATATAGTTTATGATATAACTGATTATAATATTATTAAAGGCAAGAGATTAGAGATTATAAATGAAGATAAAATTGAGATAAAGGCAAGTGATAATATTGTAACTTTAGCTCTAATATTTGGAAAAGAGAGAGAGTTAAAGTTTAAAAAGGTAATTCAAAGTTCTATTAAAGATAAAACAGAAAATATACTTCCACCCGAAATTTATGGTGAAAAATTTAAAGTACAGGAATCTAATTTAAGTGAAATTGAAATAAAATCATATATTGATTTTTTAAAAAAGGAAAATAAAAAAATTGAATTAATGATACTAAATACTGAAGAAGATAGAGCTTTAGCTAAAAAAATAGAGAGTGATTTAAAAAATAATGGAATTCAGATAAATATAACTCCTTATCAAGTAGATGCATTTTATTATAAATTAAAAAATAAAGATTATGATATAGCTCTTCAACATTTAGTATTTAATAAAAAATTTCCGCAGATTTCATTGGGAAAGGTAATATTATATGATATATATGATAGAAATTTATATAATAGTTTTAGTTTAATAAAAGCTCAATTAGGAATAGATAAAGGACTGGAAAAAAACAATTCAACTTTCATAAGGGATATTAACAATATTTTTAATAAGATTCCATATATTCCTATAAAACACCAAGCTCTTTATATACTACATAATAAAGAGATAGGAGAGGAGAAGATAAAAAAATGAGAAGAGTTATATATTATATGAGTTTTTTAATATTTTCTTTAATCTCTCTAGGTCAAGATTTTAGAGGAGAAATTTCTAAATTTTATTCTAATGATGTACTAGCAGTTGGAACAACAAATAGAGTGAGATTTTCAGCTGAGGTAACTTTAACAAAAGATTTTGCAAATAATCAAGATTACTTTCAATTAGATTTAAAAAATGGGAATAAATTTTTAAATCTAAATAATATAAAAGTATCTCCAATTAATAGTATAAAAGAGGGAAATAAGATTTACTTTAAAAGTTCAACAAATGGAGAAATTATAAAGGAGATAAAGTTTTTATTAGAGGGAGAGGCTCTATTCAATTGGTTAGTTAAAAATCAAAGAGATGAAAATATAAGAATAGGGTATATTAATGATGAGTTTAATCCTGTTTATCTAAATTTATCTTTACAAAATTTTAATCCTGTTCAAAGTTTAAAAATAAGAGTTATAGATAACATGAACCTTGGAAAAGGAGAGGCTGGAGAAAGATTATCTACAAAAAAATGGGGAACTCCTGCAAATATAAGTATAGAAGGTGAAGAGAATAAAAGTGTTAATATAACTATACCAGAGAGTACAACTATTAAAAATTCTAAAAATGAAAGTTTAATAGTAGATTTAAGTTTTAGGGAAAATGGGGGACAAAAATTAGTTAAATTATTAGCTCCGAACAATAGAGATGTATTTAGGATAGGAAATGAGAGTAGGGTTGTATCTAAAGATATTTTAATTGATGGAGAAACTCAAACTCAAAAAGGAAATCGAGGAGTGTATAAGGGAATGTTTACTGTAAAGGTGGAATATCTTGATTAAAAAAGTTGTACTTCTATTTTTTCTTCTTTTAAAAATTACCTATCCAGTAACAAATTATGAAAATTTTGAAGATTCCTTTATTCAAATAGAGTGTGGGGATTTACAAGATAATTTTTTCATGGTAAAATATGATATAGAAACTAATAAAGTATACATAGGTCTCAATTCGCTTTTTTATTTCTTAGAGTTATATACTTTAGAGGTTCGACTAAAAGAGATGAAAGTTATAGGAGTATTAGGAAATAAAAATATAAACATAAAATTTAATAGTGATGAAGCTTTTATAATGGAGAATAGTTTATATGTTGATTTAGAAGCAATAAAGGAAAAATTAAATTTTAGAAAAATAACATTTAATTATGAAAATTTATCTATTTCAATGATACCTAATTTTACTCTTCCATATGAAATGAGAGAAAAAAGTAAGATAGAGAGACTCAGATTAGATGCTCAAAATGGAGGAGAAGATGAACTGGATATTGTTATGCCAGCCAAGTTACTAACTCCAGGATTTTTAAAAGTAAATTGGTATAAATATGATTTACAAGAAAAAACTTATAATTTAGAATATGAGTATGGAACACAGTTTTTGTATGGGAATTTATACCTAAATGGAGATATAGAACCTAAATATAGAATAAATTATGGAAATTTAACATATTCAAATATATGGGAAAATAATGATCTTGTTCTAGGAAGCTTTTCTATGGTATCACCCAATTTTATCAATATAGGTAGTGATATAATAGGAATAAGTTTTAGGGATGAGAATACGTATATGACAAGAGATGGTGGAGTAACTATTATAAAGGGTGAGGCAGAAAATGCACAAGTAATAGAGCTATATAGAGAGTATACTTTAATAGATTATATTTATCCAACGAGCAAAAATTTTGAATTTAAAATAGTAGATGGAGTATTAAATTCTGATTATATTTTAAAAATATATTATAATAATGGAAGAATAGAGGAGAAGAGAGTTTTCTCCTTAACAGATATGGATATTTTACAAAAGGGAAAGAATAGAACAAGTTTACAACTTGGTAAAAATTCAAATAATGGTAATCCTCAAGGAATATTTCATACATATTATGGAGTAACAGACAATTTAACTTTAGGATTAGGAGTTATGGAACTTACATCCTTTGAAAATAGAAAATATAATTTTTTACAAAATGATATTTTATTTAATACTAGACATAAGGAATATCCTACTCTTGTAACATATAGAAATTTTTATGAGAATAACCAAAGTGAGAATAGTTACAATTTAATTATAGAGCAAAAACTTAAAAGTTACACATTAAGATATTTACATGAAAGTTATTCTCCGTTTATATATGAGGAAAATAGATTAAAAGATTATACTTCTATCACTATAGGAAAAAATTTTGAAAAAAACTCTATTGAAATAGGAGTTAATAATAAAAGACTTTTTGAAAAAAGTGGTGAGTATAAGAGTGATAACTTATATTTAGGATGGTATACTTCAATTTTTTCTCCTCTTTCTTTTTCTTTAAAAATGGAGAAAGATTTATATAGAGGTTATAATTACAATGTTTTCTATCCAAGTATAAGCTACTCTGGAATACTATCTCTTATAATAGATGGTGAGATAGGAAAGGAAAGAGCTGAGGAAAAATATACACAAAATTATAGTATAAGATTAAATAAGAGAGATATAAAAATTATTGAAGATAAGCTCTATTTAGATATTGGTATATTTGCAAGGTATTCAAGTATAAGTGAAAGGTTTAGATATGGAATAACCTTTGATATTGAATGGGATAACTATATTCATATGGGAGTTACTTCAACAACAAATATTTCTGAAAATAAAGAGAGAACAACAACAAATAGTATAGAAACAAGTAAATTAGTAAATTTATCGAGTCCTATTAGTAAGGTAGATAATACAGCCTCTGTAAGTAGTGCATGGTTATATGGAAGAGTATATTTTGATAAAAATGGAAATCATATTTTTGATTCAGGAGATACCCCACTTTCAGGAGTTGAAGTTTTAATAGATAACAAAGGATTTATTACTGATAAAAATGGGAATTACATAGCTGATAGTATTGCTGGAGATAAGATATTTACAGTTGATTTAAATAGAAAAACTCTAGATCCAAGCTATAAAAATAGTGATGGAAAGATAAAAGTAAAAAGTAGAGAATCGGCAACTTTAAAATTAGATATACCAGTTCAACCGATATCTATATTGTCTGGTAATATAATTTTAACTGATGAATTTACAGAGAAACAATTTATTCAAAATTTATCTTTAATAACAATATTTTTAGAAAAAGATGGAGAGATAGTTGCAGAAACAGATCCTGAGTTTGATGGTATGTATTTTTTTGAGGATGTTTTACCTGGAAAATACACGATAAGATTTAATTATTTAGGTTATGAAAATGTTAAATTTAGTCGTGATAGTATAGAAGTAAATATTAATAATAGTGAAAATGGTGAATATTTTGAAGGATTAGATACAGATATGATAAAAGGGAAGGAGGAGATGAAATAAAGTGTTAAAAAAATTAATAGCAATATTTTTTATCCTACCTTGCTTTCTATTTTCCGAAGATAGAATAGAAAGTATAAAAAATAAAGAGAAAATAGATAATATTATCTATTTTAAGGGAGAAAAATTGCCATTTTCAGGTAAATTTATAGATACACATCTTGAAGAAGAGTATAAAAATGGAATAAGAGAGGGATATTATAAAAATATTATAGAGATAGATGGAGAAAAATATATTTGTGAAGGAAGATTTGAAGATGGATTAAAACATGGTGAATGGATAATAAAATTTTCAGAAGGAAAACCTAAAGCTATTTTAAAGTATTACTATGATAGACCAATCGGTGAGTGGAAGTATTTTTATCTAAATGGAGAGATAATGGAAATAGAAAAATTTGTTGATGGGGAGTTAGATGGAGAGGTAGTAGAATTTAATTTAAAAGGAAATCCAAAAATGAGAATGAACTTTGAAGAAGGATTATTGAATAAGGAGTTTATAGCTTATCATCCAAATGGAAAAATATCAACACTTGCTAATTTTAAATTTGGAAAATTAAATGGAGAATTAAAATTGTTTACAACTCAAGGAGTAAAAGTGGTAGATGGGTATTATAAGCTTAATGAAAGGGAAGGAGAGTGGAGATTTTTTTATAATACTGGAGAATTGAAGAGTATAGTTAATTATAAAAATGGCAAAAGAGATGGGAAAAGTATAATTTATGGAAAGGGAGGTGAGATATTACAAGATTTAAATTTTAAAGAGGGACTCGATAGTGATGGAAGTCAAGAATATAAAAATTACGGAGATAAGATATTGAAAGGGTTTGAAAGATTTACAGAAGATTTGGAGTATAAAAAATATGATAAAATCTTAGATGAAATATAGAAGGAGGAGTTATGAAAAAAATATTAGGATTATTATTTGGGTTAATGTTAGGAACAATTTCTTTTGCTTTAGGAGAGGCTAGTGCTGATGTTGAAGTATATGCAGAGGTTTTAGGTCCATTAGAGGTAACAACTACTCCAGTTAATTTTGGAGTAGTTGCTAAAAATAGTAACAGAAATACACCACAAACAGAGGGAACTATAAATATAAAGGGGAGTGAAGGAGCTAATGTAAGAGTTACTTTTACAAGCTCAGATAGAGAGTGGGATGCAACAAAGGGAGCTGTACTTGTTTTTCTTTCACCTACTGGTGAGATAAATTCGAGTGATTTAACAAAAACACTTTACTATTATGCGGATATTTTCTATAATGATAGTAAATTACAGAGTAATTCAATTGTAATACCAGAGAGTGGAGAGGTAAATTTTACAGTTGGAGGAACTTTAGATGCTGGTAATGTTGTGCCAGGAAGATATGAAGGTAAGTTTACAGTAAAAGTTCAATATGACTAGGAGGAAGATTTATGAAAAAAATTATAGTATTAGGATTATTTATTATTTTAGGAACAGTAGCAACTGCTTTAAATTTTTCTATCTATCCAACAAAATTTGAAGTTGATTTAACCAAAAGTAATACCTATGAGATGTATATAGTAAACAATACAGATTTACCACTAAGAGTAGGAATCACTCCAGAAAGTGATCCTAATTTTGGAGCTGATTATAATCTAAATTCAATTATAAGAGTTTTTCCAAAAACTGTTTCAGTTAAACCAGCTGGGAAACAGGTAGTAAGATTTAGAATTACACCTAGTAAGGATATTAAAGAGGGAGAGTATAAAAGTCATATTACATTTACGGAGATACCTTCAGCAATAAAAACTAAGAATGTGAGTTTAGATAGTATTTCAAGTGAAGTACAAATGATAACTTCGATTTTAATATCAGTATATGGAAAGGGAGATAATTCTATTGTTGAGGGAGGAATAAAAAATTTAAGTTATCAATTTGATAAAGGAATTTTAACTTTATCGGGAATTGGATATTCAACAGGAAATACCTCTTTAAAATTTGATTACTCTTTAGAGGGAAAGGGAATAAAGTCAGAAGGAAGACTAGCTAATTCACCAAGAACTGGAGAAGGAAATATATCAACAAGTATAAACTTAGAAAATGCTAAAAAAGGTGACAAGGTTAATCTTATAATAAAGGATCAAAATGGAAAAGTATGTTATAGTAAGACTTTAACATTATAGAGATAATTAGGACTGTTGCAAACAGTCCTAATTTATTTGGAAGAGAAATCTTTAACACTCTCTCTTTCAACTAAGTTGCAAGGCATAATAATTTTTTTTACCCCATGCTCACCAGCCCAGAGTTCCTCCATAACACTTAGGGCAGCGTGAGCATACTCTCTCATAAATATTCTAATTGATGAAAGAGATGGAGTAGCAAATTCTGAAAGAGGAGTATCATTAAAAGTAATTAAACTAATATCTACTGGAACTTTTATATTTTTTTCATTAAGAGCTTTTAAAATTCCAGGTGCAATAGCATCAGATGAGATAAAAAATGCACTGGGAAGACTCTTATTTTTTAGAAATTCCATCATGCTTTTATAACCTGAGTTAGCATTCATATCACATTCGATTATAAAATCTTCATTAAGAAGTTTATGTCCTTCTAAAAAACTTTTAAAATAGACATATCTAGAGTCAATTTCCCATTCCTTAGTATTTCCAAATGTATATCTACTTCCGATAAAACCAATATTTTTATGTCCTCTTTCTAAAAAATGTTTAAGAGCTAATTTTAATCCAAGTTGATAGTTTGGAATTATGCTATGATATGTTAGTTCATCTGGAGAGGAATCAATAAAAACAATATTTTTAGTATATAATTCAAAGTTTTCAATCTCTTCAACAGTAAATCTTCCAATTGGAAAAATTCCATCTAGTTTCTTCTTATTTATTTTTATAAAGTTTTTATCTTGATTTCTAAAGAGAGAGATAACCTCAATATTTTTCTCAAGACAAATTTCCTCTAATACTGTTCTCATCATTACATAGTAGATGTCTTTTTTTTGTTCCTCTAGGTCAAACATCTGTGCTATTCCAATTTTATATTTTTTAGTTTTACTATCTTTATAACGTTGAGCAATAGTTTTATAATTTAGTTTACTAGCAGTTTCAATTACTTTATCTTTAGTTTGAGAAGAAACATTAAGAGTAGTGTCATTATTTAAAATTCTAGATATTGTTGAAATAGAAACCCCAGTTAATTTAGCTATATCTTTTAATGTTGCCATATAACCTCCAAAATATTAAAAAAATAGAGGCTATCGCAAATTTGCAATAACCTCTCATTATCTTTATGCTAAATGTAAATAATGTGTAGATACTAAGAAAAATACTATTAAAGCACAAGCATCAATCATAGTGGTAATAAGAGGACTAGCTATTATAGCAGGGTCAAATTTAAGAGCCTTAGCTATAATAGGAAGTGTACTTCCAACAACTTTTGCTATGATTATAGTTATAAATAAGCTAAGCGATATAGCAAAAGAAACAGCAAAATTAATATCACTTAAATAGTAAATAATTAAAAAGTTTACAATAGATAGGACTAATCCTATTATAATACTAACTCTGAGCTCTTTCCAGAAAATCTCCCAAATATCAGAAAGTTCAATCTCTTCAAGGGCTATTCCACGAGTAATTAGCATAGAAGCTTGTGAACCAGCATTTCCTCCAGTTGACATAAGCATAGGAATAAAAGAGATTAAAACAATAGCAGATTGTAACACTCCTTCATAAGTTCTAATAATTATTCCAGTAAATGTTGCTAAAATCATAAGAATGAGAAGCCAACCAATTCTCTGTTTAACTAATGAAAATACAGACTCTTTAAGATACTCTTCATTAGAAGGTGACATTGCAGCCATCATTTGCATATCTTCAGTGTTTTCTTGGTCAATAACATCAACTACATCATCTATAGTGATAATACCAACAAGTCTATCCTCGTTATCTACAACTGGCATAGATGTTAAGTCATATTTTCTAAAATCAGAAGCGATATTCTCTTGGTCATCTGTAGTATGACAAGTAACAAAATTTGTCTCCATTGCATCGACAAGAGGAACATCATCATCTAAGAAAATTAATTTTTTTAGAGATATATATCCCACAAGTTTTCTTTGATTATCTATTATATAACAGATATCAATAGTCTCATTATCAATTCCAAATCTCTTAATAGAGTGTAGTGCTTGTCCAATATTCATATCACTTTTTAGAGAAACATACTCTACAGTCATAACACTACCAGCACTATTTTCAGGATATCTTAAAAATTGGTTAATTAAATTTCTAATATCTGAAGATGTATTTTGTAGAATTTTATCTACAATATTAGCTGGCATCTCTTCAATAAAATCTACAGTATCATCGATAAACATATCATTAACTATATTACGAATCTCTTCATCTGTTATGTTTTCAATAATTTCCTGTTGCTTATCTGATGAAAGATAAGAAAAAATATCTGCTGATAAACTTTTAGGTAAAATTCTAAAAAGCTTTAGACTTTGCTCCTTACTCATCTCTTCAAAAAACTCTGCAATATCAACTGGTTGCAGGTCTACCAGTAGCTCTCTCACCTTGTTAAGCTGATTAGTCTCTAATAAATGATAAATATCTTCCAACGGAACCTCCATATAAAAACCTCCACGTAATAAAAATCTTTCTCTATATAGATTACCATTTTAATTGAAAAAAGGCAAATAAAAATTCATTATACTACAAATTAGTTTATAAATGTTGTATAATATATGTGAATGAAAAAATTAGGAGGAAAAAAATGAATATAAAAGCTAGAGTTATTAGCCTAATAAAAGAGGTAGAAAATGGTAAATATTCAAATATAGCTCTGAATGAGTATTTTAAAGAAAATCCCCTTACTAAAAAGGAAAGAGGCTTTATAACAGAGCTTTTCTATGGGGTAATTAGAAATAAAATTTTTCTAGATTATGAAATAGATAAGAGAACTACAACGATAAAGAAAGATTGGATAAGAAATATACTTAGAATCTCTATGTATCAAATGAGTTTTATGAAAAGTGATGATAAGGGAGTTATCTGGGAGGCTACAGAGTTAGCTAAGAAAAAATTTAGTGTTCCAGTAGGAAAATTTATCAATGGTGTACTTAGAAGCTATCAAAGAGAGTGGCAAGAGGACGTAAAAGAGTTAAAAGAGCAAGGTAAAAACTATATATATTTATCTTATCCAAAATGGTTTTATGATAAGATTATATCGGAGTATGGAATAGAAGAGGGAGAACTATATTTAACTTCTTTAAAAAAGATACCGTATATAAGTTTTAGGGTAAATACTTTAAAATATAGCAATTTAGAATTTGAAAAATTATTACAGGAAAAGGGAATAGGGATTATAAAAAAAGTTGATACAGTCTATTATGTAGACTCTGGAGTTTTACTTTATAGTGATGAGTTTAAAGAGGGAAAGATAATAGTTCAAGATGCTTCATCATATCTTTCAGCCAAAAATTTAAATCCTAAATCTAATGAATCAGTCTTAGACACTTGTAGTGCTCCAGGTGGAAAAACTGCTGTTTTAGGAGAGTTAATGAATAATACAGGGGAGCTATTAGCACTAGATATATATCCTCATAAATTAAAATTAATAGAGGAAAATTGTCATAAGTGTGGAGTAACTATTGTAAAACCAGTTAAAATGGATGCTAGAAAATTAAAAGAGCAAGGTAAAAAATTTGATAAGATATTAGTTGATGCACCATGTAGTGGGTATGGAGTTCTAAGAAAGAAACCAGAAGCTATATACAATAAAGATGTTGAAAATGTGCAAGAACTTGCAAAACTTCAGTTTGAAATATTAGAGTCAGCCTCACAAGTTTTAAAAGAGGGAGGAGAATTGGTGTATAGTACTTGTACTATTTTAAAAGAGGAAAATGGAGAAAATATAAAAAGATTTTTGGAGAAGTATCCAGAATTTAAGACAGTTCAACTTTATATTCCAGAGAATGTCAATGGAACATATGATAGTGTAGGTGGCTTTACTGTAGACTATAAAGAGGATATCTTAGATGGATTCTATATAGTTAAGTTATCAAAAAAGTAATTTAAAAGAGTAAAAATAATATTTGAAAGAGGAAATTTATGTTAGAAGAGTTAAGAGAAGCAAATGAGTATATTATAAGTAAGATAAGAGAAAATGATGAATTGATACTAGAGATGGAGAAATATGCTGAGGAACATAATGTTCCAATAGTAACAAAAGAGGTAGCAGAGTATTTAAAATTTATAGTGAGAAGTAATAATATAAAAAATGTACTAGAGGTAGGAACTGCAATAGGGTATTCTGGAATACTTATGGCAAAAGAGATAGAAAAGAATAATGGAAAGTTATATACAATAGAGATTGATGAAGAGAGATATAAGTTAGCTCAAGAAAACTTCAAAAAATCAGGACTAAAAAATATTGTTTCAATAAAGGGAGATGCTGTAGAGGAGATAAAGAAGATTGATGAAAACTTTGATTTTGTTTTTGTTGATGCATCTAAAGGGCATTATTTAGAGTTTTTTGAAGACTCATATAAACTATTAAATAAAAATGGAATAATATTTATAGATAATATTATGTTTAGAGGTTATCTATATAAAGAGTATCCAAAAAGATTTAAAACTATAGTTAGAAGATTGAATGAGTTTATAGAGTATCTATATTCTAGAGAGGGAGGAGAGTTTGTACTTCTACCTTTTGGAGATGGAATTGGTCTGTTCCGTAAAGAAGAAAAATAAAAGTACAAATAATAAAATTTAATTTGAATAGTTGAAAATCTAAAATTTATAGGGTATACTCATATTAACAAACTGAGGATTATACGAAGTAGGGTGATATATATGAGTAAACCTAAAATATTGACAGAAAAGAAAGTGAGAAGAGAGGTAATTAAACAGATGGAAAACTTTCCAATAGAGGAGCCAAGAGATTATAATATGGCTGATTGGAAGTTTGAAAAGTTAATAGAGCAGATAAAAGATTTTGAAGAAGGGTTAGATGATGACCATGAGGTTGCTTTAAAACTAGCTTCATTTGGTTCTGCCATTATGATGTATGTAGTGACAATAGGATATCAAAATCCAGATATGCTTTATTTCTATGGATTTGTTGATGGGCAACCAGCTCAACTTATTCAGCATATGAGTCAACTGAATTTTTTAATTACTTCAGTGGAAAAGATAGATAAGGATAAGCCAGCCAGAAGAATTGGTTTTGCTCTTCCTACACTTGAAAAATTAGATGAGATAGAGCAAAAAGAGAAATAAAAAGGGAGCTGTTTATGACAGCTCCAAATTTTTTAGAAAAACTCACCATTATCACAGTAATTTTCACCTTGAAGTGGAAAGAAGATTACACAACAATCTTTATTACCGTTGATTTTTTTGATAAATTTTGTAATAAAATCAGCTACTTGTTTTTTTACTTCTGGAGTTCTTTCAAACCAGAAAAGCTCAACAAATGTATACCCTTCTACAATTTTTCCATCAAAAATATATTCAGTATCAATATGTTCGATAGTAAACCAAGTTCTATCACACTTTACAATTTCAGTAAGTCCATCTATAAGCTCCTTACTGTTTTCAATAATTGGTTGTTTAGCCATTCCTCTGATTTTTAAATGTGGCATTTTCTCCTCCTTATATCATATCTCTTCTTTTTCTGGAATTAAAGTAACACTAATATAATTTTTTAGATTAATTGCCTTTCTATTTACTTTCCAAATATTCTCCTTTGTTACTAACTCTTTATACTCTTCAGGAGTTGCTAATTTATAGTTTGGAACAGTAATTTTTTGATAAAGATAATTAAACCAAAAACTATTCTCTTTCATTTCTGTATTATACGACAATTCATAATTTTTTACAACACTATTAATTTTTTCTTTATCTATATCTTTGTATAATAAATTTTCCAAACTTTGTAAGACAGCTTTTTCTATCTCATCTACTCTTGAAATATCACAACTGTATGAGATAACCATCTTATCCTCTCCATAGTTATTAGGAGATAGTGAAGTTCTAGATGATATAGAGTATACTCCACCAATTTTTTCTCTAATATCTTCTATTAAGGCGATATTAAGAATTTGTGAAAAACTATTGTATAATGTTTTTTCCTCATATCCATATTTAAAATTGTATGGAAAGATAAGAGTAACCGTAGCCTTTTTATCTACACCTTTTATAATTTTTTCTTTGACAATATTTTTAGGAATTTTTAAATCCAATGGAGTAATAGTGGTTTCACTTTTTTTTGAAGGAAGAGAGGCAACATAAGTTTTAAGGTTTTTCTCTAGTTCCTCTTCAGTAAAAGAACCTACAACTATGAGATTATATTCTGAAAAATTACTAAATTTCTCTTTATAGATATTTAAAACTTTTTCTGGTGAGATAAGAGTTAGATCTTTTTCAGATAATGGAAGTTTTCTGTTATTTTTTCCACTATATATCTCTCTAATTTTATCTCTATAAACTATTTGAGGAGAATTATTTCTATTATTGAGACTTTCTTTTAAATCTGAAATTGTATTTTCATATATGATTTTATCTACTTTTGGTTCATAAATTAAATAATTCATATATTCGAGAGCTAATTCTAAGTTTTTTCTATCTGTTGAAATTATAAATCCTTGTTCATAATCACTTATATAAGAAGAGATAGAGAAATTTTTCCCTTTCATAAAGGTATCTATATCTGTAGGCTTTAAATTTCCAACTCCAGATTGCTCAATTATTGTTGGAGCAATAGTTGAGTTAATAAATGTGGTATAGTCATTACTAGAACTACCCTCTTTTTTAAAAAGTTTTATATAAATTTTATCTTTATCAAAATCAGTTTTTTTACTAAAAACTTTTATTCCGTTAGAAAGTAGATATTTACCATCTGTTTCTTTTGTAAAACTACCTAGAGAAGTTTTCAAAGGTGTAAGAATTACAGGTTTTATAGAAAAATCAATGATTTTGTTAGAGTTTTTACTCTCTTTTATTAACTCTTCTAGTTGTTTTTCATTTATCTTATTTTGAGAAGTACTTGTAGTTAAGAAATAAAGAGAGTTTTCTTTGTATATTTTTTTTATTCTTTTATTTAAATCCTTGGTGGTAATATTTTTTATAAGTGTAGAGTAGATGTTGAACTCCTCATCAATATCTATAAAACATTCTCCAGACATCACATATTCTACAAGAGAATCAGCATAAGTCTCATGAGTAATACTCTCCTTATTAGTAACAAGATTTTTATAATTATTGATTAAATTTTCTTTCTCTAATTCTAATTCATAATCAGTCACTCCATTTTTAGCTGAAGATTTGAGAAAATTATTAAGTAATGTTATTCCCTCAGATAATTTATTATTTTTTATTACTGCAACAGCACTAAAGATATCCTGACTATTATTAATATCATATTTGTACACTAAAGATTGTAAAAAAGGAGTATCTGATTCTTTTTGAAGGTTATTTAATCTAGTATTTAAAATATTAAAAAGTAGTTGATCAATGATAGAATTTTTCATAGATTTTTCATCTTTAATAACATCTCTATCAAGTATTTTAGTAATAGTAAAAGTATTGTATCTTATCTCATCATCGGAAAAGACCACATATTTATTTTTTAATTTTTTTAAAGAATATTCCTTAGGAGTTTTACCTTTTTGAGTTCCTTGATAATTAAAGTATTTATGAATAAAATTTTCAATCTGATTTGTATCAAAATCTCCAACAGCTATAATAGAGATATTTTCAGGTTGGTACCATTTTTGATAAAAGCCTTTAACTAAATTTTGATCAGCTCCATTTATAATTTCAGGTAATCCTATAGGGAATCTATCAAAATATCTAGAGCCTTCAAAAAGAGCTTTCTTCTGAACATCTCCTAATCTTTGAGCCAGTCCTTGACGAAGTCTCCACTCTTCAATTACAACTTTTTTTTCACTATCTATCTCTTGAGGAGAGAGAGTAGCTTCGCTTGCCCATTCTCTTAACACTTCAATTCCATCTTCAAGCTCTTTTGGTGTAGTTGGAACCAATAATTTGTATACAGTTCTATCGAATGATGTATAGGCATTTAAATCTCCGCCAAAACTAAGCCCAATAGACTGTAGATATTTTATCATCTCATTTTTTTCAAATTTTGTAGTTCCATTAAAGGCCATATGCTCCATAAAGTGTGCTATACCTTGTTCGTTATCCTCTTCCATAAGAGAGCCAGTTTTTACAACAAGATTGAGCATAGCTTTATTTTCAGGCTTATTATTTTTATAGATATAATAGTGTATACCATTTTCTAACTTTCCTGAGATTAGATTTTTACTATTTTCAAAATTCTTTCCAGATAAAGAGAGTGAAAATAGAGTAAATAATAAGATAAAAAGAAAACTTTTTAATTTTTTCATATCCTCCTCCTAATATATGTTGATAATCTATTTTACTATATTTCAAATAGTAATTCTACTATTATTTAAAGCAATTATAATAAAAAATGATCAATTAAAATGAGAAAATTTTATTTTTTTTAGATAATATGTTATAATAAAACTTGTAGGGAAAGGGAAATATAGGAGGAAGTAGAAATGAAGGATTGTATTATAATTGGAGTAGCAGGTGGAAGTGGAAGTGGAAAGACAACTGTTGCTAACAATTTAGTAAAGGCTTTTAAAGCGGAGGATGCTGTTTTAGTAGAGCAAGATGCTTACTATAGAGAGCTTTTAAATATGAGTATTGAGGAGAAAGCAAAGGTAAATTTTGACCACCCTGACTCAATAGAATTTGAACTTTTAAGAAAGCATTTGGAGATGCTGAAAGAGGGAAAATCTATAGATAGACCAATTTATGATTTTACAACTCATTCAAGAAAAGAGGGGGCAGTAAGAATAAATTCATCTAAGATAATAATTGTAGAGGGAATACTGATTTTTGCTGTGCCAGAGATAAGAGAGCTGTTAGATGTTAAGATTTTTGTTGACACAGATGCAGATGAGATGATCTTAAGAAGAATAGAAAGAGATATGAATGAGAGAGGAAGAAGTTTTGAATCTGTAAAAAATCAATATCTTACAACAGTAAAACCTATGTTTTTAGAGTTCTGTGAACCAAGTAAACGTTATGCAGATGTAATTATCCCAAGAGGTGGAGAGAATAAAGTAGCTATTGATATGATTATTAGTAACTTAAAAGGTTACTTAGAGCAATAATAATAGTAATAGAGAGGAGAGAGAATATAGTCAGATGAGTTTTAGAGTTGTTTTAATACATGGATTTAATAAAAGTTATAGAGATATGAGACCTCTCCAAGAAAATTTAGAGCTATTAGGATATAAAGTTGAAAATTTAAATTTTCCTTTAACATTTCCAGATATAAAATACTCAGTAAGTATGCTAAAAGATTTTCTTTTAGATTTAAAGTATGGTGGTTTAAATGAAAAAGAAGAGATAATTCTAATAGGATATGGGCTTGGAGGAAAGTTAATAGAGAGAACTTTAAGAGATGAAGAGGTAAAAGGTATAGTTGACAAAGTTATCTTGATATCAGCTCCTCTTAGAGATTCGGTTATTCACAGAAGATTAAAAAGAGTATTTCCTATTTTAGATAAGATATTTAAACCTTTACATGTTTTAAATAAAAAAAGTACTTTTAAATTAGATGATTCAATAGAGGTAGGTATAATTATAGGTACAGAACCTCATGGAATTTTTTCAAGATGGTTAGGAGAGTACAGTGATGGAATTGTAAATTACAAAGAGTGCCTATATGATGGAGCAAAGGCAACATTAAAATTACCTTTAATACATGATGAAATTCATAAGAAAATGGGTACAGCAAAGTATATAAACAATTTTATATCTAAAGGAGTATTTAGAGCATAATTATATAGAGGAGAGTATCATGGAAAGACAGATAGATAAATATGTAGAGTTAGTTATTCAAAAGGGAATAAATATTCAAAAAGGACAGATTTTAGTTATTAGTTCACCAGTTGAAGTTTATGATTTTACAAGAAAATTGGTAAAACAAGCATATGAATTAGGAGCTAGTGAAGTTGTAGTTCATTGGAATGATGAAGTGGTTGGAAAGTATAAATATGTATATGGAGCAGAGGATATTTTTGATACTTTTCCAGAGTGGCAAAAAGAATCAATGGAATATTATAGAAAAAAGGGAGCAGCTTTTTTAAGTGTATATGCTACTGATCCGGATATTTTAAAAGAGGTAGATAAAACAAGAGTAGCTAGATTTCAAAAAGCAAAAAGCTTAGCTCTTAAAGAGTATTATGAAAATGTGATGGGAAATAGTAACCAATGGTGTGTAATCTCTGTTCCTACACAAGCTTGGGCAAAGAGAGTATTTCCAGAATTAAGTACAGAAGTTGCTATTTCAGAGATGTGGAAATTAATTTTAAAAATAGTTAGAGCTGATAAGGAGAATCCAATTTTAGAATGGGAAAATCATCTAAATACTTTAAAGGCTAGAATGGGTTATCTAAATAAGAAAAGATTTGCTAAATTGATATATAGAAACTCTTTGGGAACAAATTTAGAGATAGGGCTTCCAGAGGGGCATAAATGGATAAGTGGAGGAGAAAAATCTAAAGCTGGAGTAGAATTTGTTGCAAACATTCCAACTGAAGAGATTTTTACTATGCCTCATAGAGAAAAAGTGAATGGAGTAGTTGTGAGCAGTAAGCCTTTAATCTATGGTGGAAGTGTAATTGATAAATTTACTTTAACATTCAAAGATGGAGAGGTTATTAACTATTCAGCAGAGGTTGGAGAAGAGATACTGGGAAAACTTCTATCTATGGATGAAAATTCAAAATATTTAGGAGAGGTTGCTTTAGTTGAATATGATTCTCCAATTTCAAAGTCGGAGAGAGTATTTTATAATACACTATTTGATGAAAACGCTTCTTGCCATTTAGCTTTTGGAGGAGCTTATCCTGTATGTTTAGAAAATAGTGAGGGACAGAGTGAAGAGGAGTTAAAAGAAAGAGGAATGAATAACTCTTTAACTCATGAAGATTTTATGATAGGTACTGAGGATATGGAGATAGTTGGTATAGACTCAGAAGGTAGAGAAACAATTATTATGAAAAATGGAAACTTTGTCTTTACTCTTTAAAAGAAAAGAGATATAATATAATTCCTTGGCAGGGGAGTTTAATACTCAAAAAAATAACGGTCTCATTCTGAATACAGATGAAACCGTTATTTTTATGATTTTTTTTGCTTTAGAGGAATATTAGCCACTAGAGTAGTTCTTCTAGTATTGTCTGGATTTTCAGCAATCTCTATATTTAAGCTTTCTTTGTCAATTTCAACATACTTAGAGATAACAGCAATTATATCATCTCTCATCTGCTCTAACATTCCAGAAGATAGCATTGCTCTATCATGGATAAGAACAAGTTTTAATCTATCTTTAGCAACATCTTTAGATTTTTCTTCTTTGTTAAAAAAACTAAATATACTCACCTGATCACCTACTTACTAAATACCATTTTTAATTTATCAAAAAATCCTAACTTTACATCCAAATCTAGGAATGGAACCTCTTTACCCTCAACTCTTTCAACAATATTTTTATATGCTTGAGCAGCTAAAGATTCACCTTTGTATACCAATGGTTCTCCCTTGTTAGTAGATATTACAATGTTTTCATCATCAGGGACAACACCAATTAATTCTATAGCTAAGATATCTAACATATCTTCAACACTAAGCATATTTCCAGCTTTAACCATATCCATTTTTATACGGTTAACAATTAGCTTAGGATTTCTAATCTCATTTGCTTCTAGTAATCCGATTATTCTATCCGCATCTCTAGCAGCAGATATCTCAGGAGTTGTTACAACTATTGCTTCATCAGCAGCAGCTATTGCGTTTTTAAATCCTTGTTCTATTCCTGCTGGACAGTCAATTAAGATGTAATCAAAATCCTTTCTTAATTTTTCAATTAGATTTTTCATTTGTTCAGGGCTTACATCATTCTTATCTCTTATTTGTGCCGCTGGTAAAAGGCAAAGATTAGCACATCTTTTATCCTTTATAAGAGCTTGAGCTATTCTACACTTCTCTTCAACAACATCAACTAAATCATAGACAATTCTATTCTCTAATCCCATAACAACATCAAGATTTCTAAGTCCAATATCTGTATCTATAAGAAGAACTTTTCTTCCTTTTAGAGCCAGTCCTACTCCTATATTAGAAGTAGTAGTAGTTTTTCCAACTCCACCTTTCCCAGAGGTTATAACTATTACTTTTGCCATACTATTCACTCCCAACTTAATAATCACTAGATAAACGAGTACTAAAATCTTCGATTCTAATCTCTTTACCACTTATATAGGCTATTTTAAATCCACTTTTTCTATCCACCTTATTTGTATCTAAGATTTTCTTTTGCATAGGCTCAGCGATTGTGTGTCCAATTACTAATTGAACAGGATTCATATGAGTAGCTCCAACAAAAGCATCTCTATCTCCCGATTGACCAGCATATACAGTACCATTTAAAAATCCTAATACAATGACATTTCCCTTTGCTCTAATCAAGGCACCGGGGTTAACATCTCCGATAACTACAATATTACCATCATACTCTAATTTATTTCCAGAACGTAGAGTACCTCTATAAAATTTTGTAAAACCCTCTTCAGTAATAGCTTTTACAAATTTTATTTTTTCTGGCTCTTCACTGTGTTCAGAAAATACATAAGTTATATTTAAATCACTATTAGATTTTATTAGATCAATTAGTACATTTTCTTCCAATTCACTCAATTTTCTATTAGTAAATTCAATAGCCATCTGTCCTTGACCGATGAAATTTCTAGCTTCTTTAATCTTTTCAACTAAACTATCTCTTATAGCTAAAAAATCTACTTCATTATTTAGGTGAATGGATAATCTATCTTTTTTTCCTTTTAAAATGACATAATTACTCATAAAGTATCACCTTTTTTATCCTTATACAGTGAGTATACCACATGTTCAACATTTAATCAATACTATAGCTTATTATTATTGTAAGAATTATGAAAAAATGTTATAATTTTAAATGAAATAAAAAAAGGAGCTAAGAGTATGAGTAAAAATTATTTTAAAGGAAGTGTTGTTTTAAATCCTGTTCCAGTAGTTATGGTAACAAGTAGAAATAGTGAGGGAAAGGACAATGTTTTTACTGTTGCATGGACTGGAACAGTGTGTACAAAACCACCAATGTTATCAATTTCAATAAGACCAGAAAGATTATCTTATGATTATATAAAAGAGAGTATGGAGTTTACTATAAATCTTCCAACTAGAAGATTAACAAGAGAAACTGATTTCTGTGGAGTTCGTTCTGGAAGAGTTGTAGATAAAATAAGTGAGATGAAATTCACCATGAAAGAGGGAAAAGAGGTAAATAGCCCCTATATAGATGAGTGTCCTGTAAATATTGAGTGTAAAGTAAAATCAATAATTCCATTAGGAACACATGACTTATTCATAGCAGAAGTACTTTGCTCACATATAGATGAAAAACTGATTGATGAAAATGGAAAAATCCATTTTGAATGGGCAAATCTTATAACTTATTCTCATGGGGAGTATTTTCCTGTTCCAAAGACACCAATAGGAAGTTTTGGATATTCAGTAGCTAAAAAAGCAACAGTAGAAAGAAAAAAATCTGAAATTAAAACAGAAGTGAAACCTAAAAAGAAAAAGAATAAATCAACAGAAAAATCAAAAAAGAAAGGAAAAAGATAATGTCAGATAGATTAAATGCTTTAGGACAATATATTGTTGAACAAACTAAGAAAAATTTTAATTTTAAACAGATAAAGAATGACCCTATTTACTATAATATTTTATTTACTGTAGGAACAGATGATTATTTAGTAGCAGATGATAAAGGCGAGATAGAATCTACAATTAGATTAATGGAGTTCAGAGCATATCATAAGGATTACCCACCAAAGCAACTAAAGAGATATACACATAGAAAGTTTGAAAAGGTTCATAAAAAGAAAGAGGAGTATATTACAGTAAAGGGAAAAAGATATATAATAATTAAATTATAATTTTATCAAGCTCAATTTTTATGTAATATAAATTTTATTAAAATTAAAACAATAAAATAATTTAAAGTTATAAAAAAGGGAAAAAACTTACTTTAGTTTTTAGAGTAAATTTTTTCCTTTTTATTTGCAGTAAGTTTTATGATTGTTTATTTTAAATAAAATATAAAGAGTTTTCTTTTTATGAGAATATAACTTATAATCTAATTTATATAACAAAAAAATTAAAACTGTGTTATAATTTTTAATGTTAAAGATAGATAAAGAGGAGTATAGAGATGAGTAAAGAGTTAAAAGATATAGATATAAAAGTTATAAAGTTCCTATTGTCAGCTGGAGTTTACAGTGATTTGGCAATAGTTAAAAATTTAGGAATAACTTATGAGGAGTTAGAAGAGTCATACACAAGACTTTTAAAAGAGGGGTACCTAGAGAGTTATGAGGAGTATAAAAAAAGAGAGCAGGAGGATTGTCATTCAGGTTCTAATTGTGGAGAATGTTCTAAAAATGATGGAACATGTGGGGCGTGTTGCTCAAATAATAAACAGGAGTATTCAGATGTAAAAGTAATTACTTGGAAAGCAATAGATAGATTTCAAGAGTAAGAGAGTTTAAATAGTTAGAAGAGAAGAAGGTATTAAAAATTACTAGGAGGAGAAATGTTTTTAAAGGCAGTTGAGATTTTTGGTTTTAAGTCTTTTGGAGAGAGAGTATATATAGAGTTTAATAGAGGATTAACTTCGATAGTGGGACCAAATGGAAGTGGAAAATCTAACATACTAGATGCTGTACTTTGGGTATTAGGAGAGCAATCATATAAAAATATTAGAGCTAAAGAGAGTGCGGATATAATATTTTCTGGAGGAAAAGATAAAAAGGCAATGAGTTTTGCTGAGGTTTCATTGTATATAGATAATGGAGATTCTTTTTTACAAATTGAAAGTGAAGAGGTAAAAATAACTAGAAAGTTATATTCATCTGGAGAAAACGAGTACTATATTAATGATTCAAAAGCTAGATTAAAAGATATTGGAAATCTTTTCTTAGATACAGGAGTGGGAAAGAGTGCATACTCTGTAATAGGACAAGGAAAGGTAGAGAGAATAATAGGTTCTTCATCAAAAGAGATAAAGGGAATAATTGAGGAAGCAGCAGGGATAAAAAAATTCCAGGGACAGAAAAATGAAGCAGTAAAGAATCTTGAAAATGTAGATGGAGAGTTAGAAAAGATAGATTTAGTACTTAGAGAGGTAGGAGAAAATAGAGAAAAAGTAGAAAAACAAGCTGAAAAAGCACAGGAGTATTTAAAACTAAAAGATAATAGAGATTCATTAGCTAAGGGGATATATCTTTGTGAGTATGAAAGTAAAGATAAAGAGTTAGAAAAGAATAGTGTAGATAAAGAGAACTTAGTTAAAGAAACAGAGGGACTTCAAAGTGAATTCAAAAGTATAGAGTTAAGATTAGAGGAGATAGATAAAAATAAAGTTGAATTAAAAACTTATATAGAAGAGAGTGGAAATAAGAATCAAGAGCTAAAGCAGGAGATTGATGAGAAAGAAAAGGAAAAAGTGAGGGTTAGTGAAAGATGTTCTAGCTATAAAAGAGATATAATTGATAGAGAGGATAGATTGAAACAGGGAGAAATAAAGATTGAAGAGAAGAGAAAAGCTCTATCTGAATTAGAAAAAGAAGCTACTGCAATAGCAGAAAAAATAGAGACTCTTTCAAAGGAAAACCAAGATTTTGAAAAAGAGATAAAGGAATTGGAGAAAGAAAGGGAGGATTTTAATACTGCAAGAGAGATAAAGAAGAGAAAGGTTATGGAGTTAGAGATCGAAAGAATGAAGCTTATTAACGAGATTGAAAACTCTAATAGAAGGGTAAAAGGAAGTAGTAATAAAATAAACTCTTTAAAAGAAGAGTTAGAAATAACTAATAAAAAGATGATCGATGCTGAAACTGAGAGGGATAAGTCAAAGAAAGCATTAGATGAAAAAAATAAAAATCTTGAAGAGATAAAGGTAAGAGGGGAGTTTTTAGAGCAAGAGATTAGTAAATCAAGCCAAAGAATGAATAAGCTTTCTGAGATCATAAGAACTTCAGATTATGATGAAAAGAGATACTCATCAAAACTACAGGCCTTACTTAGATTAGAAGAGAATAATGAGGGATTTTTTAAAGGGGTAAAAGAGGTACTAAATAGTAAAATTGAAGGAGTTGAAGGAGTATTTATCTCCCTTGTAAACATTCCAGAGAGATATATGAAAGCAGTAGAAGCTGGAGTACCTGGAAATATTCAAGATATCATAGTATCTACAAGTGAGGTAGCTAAAAGGGCAATAAATTTATTGAAAGAGAAGAAAGTAGGAAGAGCATCTTTCTTAGCTTTAGATACAATAAAAGTAGGAGCCAAAAAAGATATCAAATTGAATATAGATGGAGTAATTGGACTTGCATCAGAGCTAGTTGAAACATCTGAGAGATATAAAATAGTAGTGGATTTTATCCTTGGAAATCTACTTGTTGTTGAAAATATGGATGTAGCTTTAAAAATTATAAAAAATTCGATGTTTTCTGGAAATGTTGTAACCTTAGGTGGAGAATTACTTAGCTCAAGAGGAAGAATTACAGGGGGAGATTCAGGAAACTCTACAGCTAGCCAACTTTTTGAAAGAAAAAGAGAGATTAAACATCTAAAGGAAAAGGTTGAAGAGTTAAAAGAGGTTATTTCAAAAGGTGTGGAGGAACAAAATAGATTAAGTAAAGAGTTAGAAAACTTTGAGAATGAGATTGATAAGATAGATAGTGCAGAAGAGGAATTAAGAAAGCAGGTAAGAGTAGCCAAAGAGTATTATGAGGATAATGGAGCTAAGGTAGAGAGAATAAGTAAAGAGATAAGAACCATAAAGATAGAGTTAGAGGAAGAGATAAAATACAATGAAGAGTTTGAAAAGAAAATAAATACCTCTAATGATGAGATGGAAAAAATAGTTTTAATAGTTGAAAAATTAAAACAAGAGGAAGAGGGAGATATAGTAAAAGCTCAGGAGATAAATGGAGTTATAACTCAAAAAAGAGCAGAATTTTCAGATAAGAAAATAGTATATCTAAATGTACAAGATAGAGTAAATCAAATAGAAAGAGAGAGAGAAAGAGAGAAAAAAGATTTTGAGATATTGAATTTTGAGAGAGAGGAGTTAACTCAAAAGATATCTTTCTTACAAAAAGAGATTGAAAAACTAGAGAATTTAGAGCAAACTTTAATAAAAGAGATAGATGAAAAAGTTCAGAAATATGAAAGTGAAAATATAGAGATTGTTGAAAAGAAAAAACTGAACGAAGAGCTTGGAGTTGAGGAGAGAGAACTTCTTAAAAAGAGAAAAGAGGTAGAGAGCTATCTTTTACATAAAAGAGACAGTTTAAACAAAGTTGATGAATTGCTTATAAGATTGAATGGGGACCTAGAGAGATTAAAAGAGGGCTTAGAAAATCTTAAAGAGATAGAAGCAATTACTATTGAAGTGGAGAATTTAAAAGAGAGTAAAGAGAGATTTAAAACATTAGATAGTAGATTAAAAAATTTCCAAGCAGTGAATTTACTTGCTATTGAAGAGTTTAAAGAGTTAAATGAGAAATATAACTTTTTAGCAACTCAAAGAGAGGACTTAACAAAGGGAAAAAATGTACTTTTAGAACTTATAAAAGAGATTGATGAAACTATACATAGTAGATTTTTTACAGCATATAAAGCTATAGATGAAAACTTTAATAAAATGTGTATGGAAACTATAAATAACGCAGAAGGAAAATTGATACTAAATAATCCAGATAATTTTGATGAGTGTGGAGTAGAGATATTTGTTAAGTTTAAAAATAAGAAAAGACAATCTCTCTCACTACTTTCTGGTGGAGAAAAATCAATGGTTGCTATTGCATTTATAATGGGGATATTTATGTTTAAACCAAGTCCATTTACTTTCCTAGATGAGATAGAAGCGGCTTTAGATGAAAAAAATACTAGAAAGTTAATAGGAAAATTAAAGGAGTTCACAGATAAATCTCAATTTATTTTAATTACTCACAATAAAGATACTATGAGAGAGTCAGAGAGTATCTTTGGAGTAACTATGAATAAAGAGATAGGAATATCGAAAATTGTACCAGTAAAATTTTAAAATGAAAGTCCTTATTAAAATCTAGATATATAAAGCTCTAACAAATATAAAGAAAATTCTTTGGGAAAATTCCTTGACTTTTTACTTTTTCTAAGGTTAAAATATAAAGTAGAACATTTTATTTGAGGAGTAATAATGAGAATATTAGCATATATATATTACCTCATAACTTCCCTTAGAAATTTTCTTTATGATAAGAGAATTTTACCAATAAGGAGAGTAGAGGGAGTAGAGATTATCTGTATAGGTAATATAACTGTAGGTGGAACAGGAAAGACACCAGCTGTACAATATTTTGTAAAAAAGTTGCAAAAAATGGGAAGGAAAGTGGCTGTTGTTTCAAGAGGTTATAGAGGAAAAAGAAAAAGAGAACCTCTATTAGTGAGTGATGGTTATGAAATTTTTGCAACTGCTAGAGAGAGTGGAGATGAGCCATTCATTCATGCCTTGAATTTAAAAGTTCCTATAGTTGTCAGCTCAAATAGATACAAAGGGTGTCTTTTTGCTAAAAAACATTTTGATATAGATACTATTGTTCTAGATGATGGATTTCAACACAGAAAGCTTTATAGAGATAGAGATATAGTTTTGATAGATGCAACTAATCCATTTGGTTGGGGAGAGGTTCTGCCTAAAGGTATGTTGAGAGAAGACTTTAAAAAGGGAGCAAAGAGAGCTACAGAGTTTATCATAACAAAATCAGATTTGGTAAGTGAAAGAGAAGTAGAGAGAATAAAAAAATATTTAAAAAAGAAGAGTGGAAAAGAGGTTTCTACAGCAAAGCATGGAGTAACTTCTCTATGTGATTTAAAAGGAAATCAAAAACCTCTTTTCTGGGTAAAAGGAAAGAGGGTACTTCTTTTTTCAGGATTAGCTAATCCACTAAATTTTGAAAAAACAGTAATATCTTTGGAGCCCTCATATATAGAAAGAGTTGATTTTATGGATCATCATAATTTTAAAAGAAAAGATATAGAGCTGATACAAAGACGTGCTGAAAGTATGAAGGCATCATTTATAATTATGACAGAAAAAGATCTTGTAAAATTACCTACAGATATGAATATGGAGAACTTTTTCGTTTTAAAAATAGAGTTTACTATTTTAGAGGATAATTGTTTAAAAGGAATTGGAGGAAATGTAAATAATGCAGTATAATATGCTTGATATAATAAGAGAAAAAGATGAGAAAAATCTTAGATCTTATTTAAAAGAAAGTGGAAAAATAGAAGTTTTGAGTGAAAGTGCTCAGTTTTTAGATAAAAGATCGTATTTAACTATTGATACAAAGGGAGATATAAAAAGAAAGAAGGGTAATTTTGCTTTACCTGTTTTTTCTTTTTTAAAGACAGAAGATGATTATGTAGAGGTATTATTGAACTCTTGTGATATTAAAGAGAGACAAAACTTAGATAAGATAGAGAGATATTCTAATTTAGATATTGAAAAGGTAAAGTTAAATTATATAAAGACACTTTTTAATGGTAATTTAGAGTTTTCAAAAAGATATGGAAAGGAACTATTTTTAAGAGATAGAGAAACATTTTTTAAAATTTCTTCTAACTTTGCCCTAATAGGTGATGATAATATAAAACCATTAATGGTCTTAAGCGTAAAAGAATTAATGAAAGAGTACAATGAAAATATTTTCTATATTTTTATATCATATATGACAAAATCAAGGGATAATACAGCTTTTTATGAGAATGCAGAAAGTTATTTAGGAAGTGTGGAGGAGTTAAGGTCAGAACTTTTTTTAAATAAAGAATTATTAGAAAGTTTAGAAGGGTTACAAATTCTTACTTCTTTAGCACTTATTGATGTTGTAGAGGTTGATAATAGGGAAAAGATACTTGGAAAATTAAAAGCTATGATAGAGAGTAAAAAGTTATACACTCCTCTTAAAGATATAGAGAAAAGAGTTTTAAATGTTTTTTTATAGGAGGATAGATGTTAAAATATTTTAATAGTAAGCTAATTACCTATATAAAAGGAAAACATAGTAAGAATGAAGCTTTGAAAATTTTAGTTGATTTAATAAGAGAGAATAGTGATGCTCTGAAAGATGAAAACCACTTTTATGAAAATATATTAGCTAGAGAAGAATTAGGTAGTACTGGTATAGGGCAGGGAATTGCCATTCCTCATGCAAGAAGTGAAAAAATAGACAAAATAGTAGTAGCTATAGGGTTATTAGAGCATAGAGTAGATTTTAATTCTCCTGATGGTGAAGGTGTAAAGATAGTAATTTTAGTTGGTGCACCAAAGGGACAAAATAAAGAGTATCTACACTTAGTTTCTGAACTAGTTAGAACTTTTAGAGATAAGAAATTGAGAGAAGCTGTAACATGTGCAACAAATTATCAAGAACTTCTTGAGGCTATTGCGGAGTTAAAATGAGAATAGGAATATATGGTGGGAGTTTTAACCCAATACATAGAGCTCATGTGGAGATAGTAAAATTTATTCTAGAAAAGATGAACTTAGATAAGATAATAATAATTCCAGTTGGAAAAGCATCACATAGGGCAGATATTATGTTGAGTGGTGAACTAAGAAAAAAGATGTGTGAATTAGCTTTTGAAGGTGAAGATAAAATAGTAGTTTCAGATATTGAGATAAAGAGTAAAAAAACTTCTTATACAGTTGACACCTTGAAAAAAATAATCTCTTATTATGGTGGACATAATGAATTTTATGAGATAATAGGAGAGGATTCAGCATATAATTTTTCGAAATGGAAGGATTATAAAAAGATATTAGAGTTAAGTAAAGTTATTGTTTTTCGTAGAGAAGGATATGTGGGTGGAGTTGAAGATAGAAATATAATTTATCTAGATACACCACTATATAATATATCATCAACGATGATAAGAGAAAGAATAAAAAATGGTGAAGATATATCTGAGCTAGTTCCAGAAAGAGTAGCAGAGTTTATAAAAGAAAATAAGTTATATAATTAAAAATGTAAAGGACTGTTAATCTATGACAGTCCTATTTTCAAAAGGAGGAGTTATGAGATTATTTATTATTTCTGATATTCATGGGTCACTTTATTACTTGAAAAAAGCGATAGAGATATTTGAAAAGGGAGGGTATGATAAATTAGTAATATTAGGAGATGAATTATATCATGGACCTAGAAATCCTTTACCAAAGGATTACTCTCCTAAGGATGTAATAGAGATTTTGAATAGCTATAAAGACAGGATTATAGCAATAAGAGGGAATTGTGATAGTGAAGTTGATCAAATGGTTTTAAAGTATCCGATTATGAGTGACTATACTATGATATATTTAGGTGGAAGAAGAGTCTATCTAACACATGGTCATATATATAATATGGACAATCCTCTTCATATGTCAGAAGGAGATATTATGCTATATGGTCATTTTCATATACCAATGTTAGAAAAAAAAGATGGAAAATACTTTTTAAATCCAGGTTCGATCTCATTACCTAAAAATGGAAGTAAAAATAGTTTCGCTATTTTAGATGAAGAGAAATTTGAAATTAGAGATTTAGAGGAAAATATCTTATTTCAGGAGTATTTTAATTAGTAGATAAACGGTTTTAAAACATATTTTTAATAAAAATTTTGAGAAATAAATAAAAAGACTTACAATTATTTGAAAAGTATGTTACAATATATCATACTGTATAAAAAAATATAGGATTATTCTCTGAATTATAAATTAATAAAAAATTTATTAATCTTTTTATCCGCTAAATGCTTATATAAAATTTGAACAGAGGGGATTCCTATAATAAAACAGTTATCATTATATTATAGGACACTGCGGTGTTTAATGATGAATTTTAGATTATAAGGACGTGAATAATGGAAAAATTAGAAAAGTTTAGAGAATTAGGGTTGAGTGAAAAAACATTAAAGGCTTTGGCAAAAAAGGGATATGAGCAACCAACTCCAATACAAGCTTTAACAATACCAGCTCTTTTAAATGGAGATAAAGATATAATAGGACAGGCTCAAACTGGAACAGGAAAAACAGCTGCTTTTTCTTTACCAATTTTAGAAAACTTTGAAGCTGATAAGAATATTCAAGCAATTGTATTAGCTCCAACTAGAGAGCTTGCACTACAAGTAGCAGAGGAGATGAACAGTCTAGCTCATGGTAAAAAAATAAGAATAACTCCTGTTTATGGAGGGCAATCTATAGAGTTTCAAATCAGACAATTAAAAAAGGGAACTGATATAATAGTAGGAACTCCTGGAAGAGTTATGGATTTAATGGATAGAAAGTTAATAAAACTTCAAAATCTTAAATACTTTATTCTAGACGAAGCTGATGAGATGTTAAATATGGGATTCGTAGAGGATATAGAGAAAATTTTAGAGGCTACAAATGAGGATAAGAGAATGTTATTTTTCTCAGCAACTATGCCTAATGAGATAATGAAAATAGCAAAAAATCATATGAAAGATTATGAGGTATTAGCTGTAAAAGCAAGAGAGCTAACTACAGATTTAACTGACCAGATATACTTCGAGGTACAGGAGAAAGATAAGTTTGAAGCACTATGTAGAATAATAGATTTAACTAGAGATTTCTATGGAATAGTATTCTGTCGTACAAAAAATGATGCTAATGATTTAGTTGGAAAATTAAATGATAGAGGGTACGATGCTGAAGGATTACATGGTGATATCAGTCAAAACTATAGAGAGGTTACATTAAAAAGATTTAAAGCTAAGAAGATAAATGTTCTTGTAGCTACAGATGTAGCAGCAAGAGGAATAGATGTAAACGATCTATCACATGTTATCAACTATTCTATACCACAAGAGGCTGAAAGCTATGTACATAGAATAGGAAGAACTGGAAGAGCTGGAAAAGAGGGAACAGCGATAACTTTTATAACTCCACAAGAGTATAGAAGATTACTTCAAATTCAAAGAATAGTAAAAACTGAGATAAGAAAAGAGAGAGTTCCTGAGATAAAAGATGTAATTCAAGCTAAAAAGTTTAGATTAATGGAAGAGTTAAATATGATTTTAGCTGAGGGAAATTATGATAACTTTAAAGATTTTGCAAAAGAGTTATTAAATGGAGAGCAAGCTTTAGATATAGTAGCTGCACTATTAAAACATGCTTATGATGATATATTAGATGAAAATAATTACAATGAGATAAGTGAAGTTAAATTAGAAAAATCTGGAAAAGTTAGATTATTTATAGCTTTAGGAAGAAAAAATGCAATGACTCCTAAAAAACTTGTTGATTATGTAATAAAGAGATCTAAAGTTGATGATAGAAAGATAAAAAATGTAGAGGTATTTGAAAACTTCTCATTTATGTCTGTTCCTTTTACAGAAGCTGAGATAATATTAGAAGCTTTCCAAAAAGAAAAAAATGGTAAAAAACCTCTTGTTGAAAAAGCAAAGGATAAATCTGAAGAGGGAAGTAGCAAATCAAAATCTGGAAAAGATAGAGCTAAAAAAAGAAAAAAAGATAATCAAGAGTAGTCTTAAGAACGGTTAGAAATAGCCGTTCTTTTTTCTTTAAAAAGTTTCATATTTATGCTATAATTAGAGCATTAAGAAAGTTTTGGGAAGTGAAATTATGGGAAAAGTAATATACTTCACTGGGGGAGCTAGGAGTGGAAAGAGTCTACAGGCAGAGAGATATATTCTCAATAACAATTATATCTCAAAAATATATGTAGCAACCTCTATTCCCTTTGATGAGGAGATGAGAGCAAGAGTAGAAAAACATAGAGAGCAGAGGGGAGAAGATTGGATAACTATAGAAGCTTATAGGGAATTAATTAAAAAACTTACTCCATTTTCAAAAAAAGGAGGAGTTGTATTATTAGATTGTTTAACCAATATGGTTAGTAATTTGATGATTCTAGAAAAAGAGTATGATTGGGATACAATATCTATGAGTGAGATAAAAAACATAGAGAATGGAATAGAAAAAGAGGTGAGAGAACTTCTTGAATTTGTAAAGAGAGAGCCTATAGATATGGTAATTGTATCCAATGAGATAGGAATGGGGATAATACCAGCTTATCCTTTGGGGAGATATTTTAGAGATATTTGTGGAAAGATAAATCAATTAGCAGCAGAATATTCTGATGAAGCATATATGGCTGTATCAGGATTACAATTACAATTAAAATAGAAATAATGGAGGAAATATATGAATGGAATAGCATTACTTTTTAAATTTATGACAAGATTACCAATAGGATTTGAACCAAAGTTTGAATCAGACTCACTAGGAAAAAGTATGAAGTTTTTTCCAGTAGTTGGAATGGTAATGGGAATTATACTTTTTATTTTCTTTTGGCTTTTTAGTCATTTTATATACTCTTCAATGTTAATGGCAGTACTTTTAGTTATAATAGAAGTTGTACTTACTGGAGGATTACACTTAGATGGTTTAGCTGATACCTTTGACGGAATATTTAGTTATAGAAGTAAGCAAAAGATGTTAGAGATAATGAAAGATTCTAGATTAGGAACAAATGGAGGATTAGTTTTAATTCTTTATTTTATTTTAAAAGTAGCACTTTTATACGACTTAGATGTAACATTTGGTGTACCAAGTGGAATAGTGTTTTTATTAACACCAGCTTTTGCAAGATTAAATAGTGTTGTAAACTGTTATGCCGCTCCTTATGCTAGGGCAACTGGTATGGGAAAAACTTTTGTTGATAATACAAATGGAATAAGTTTAGTGATTGCAACACTACTTACACTTATCTATGGCTTTATCATATGCAAAGTATTTTTCCTACCATATATTTTATTAGGAATTATACCTGTATTAATGATATTAGGGTATATATTTGCTAAACTTATGACAAGAAAAATCGGAGGAGTTACTGGAGATACACTTGGTGCTGTAGTTGAGATATCAGAGATTTTAGTTATTTTTATGATATATCTATGTGCTTCTCTATTTGTATAGGTAAAAAATGGGAAAATTAATATTAGTAAGACATGGACAAACTGATATGAATATAGAGAACATATATTTTGGTTGGTTAGATCCAGAGCTTAATTCAAATGGAATAGAGCAGGGAAAAAGGGCTAGAGATATATTGAAAAATATACCATATGATAAAATCTATTCAAGTGATTTAAAAAGAACTAGAGAAACTGCAATATTGATTAACTATTTAGAGAGAGATATAATCTTAGATAAAAGAGTTAGGGAGTTAAACTTTGGAATATTTGAAGGATTAAGCTATCAGGAGATTCAAGAGAGATATCCGTTAGAGGCTAAAGAGAGTGCAGAAAATTGGAAAAACTTTAATTTTATTACTGGTGAGAGTCCAAGAGATTTACAAAAACGTGCTATTGATTTTGTAGAGAGTTTAGATCTATCAAAAGATAACTTGGTAGTAACTCATTGGGGAGTGATAAACTGTATATTGAGTTGGTATTTTTCAAATGAGTTAGATAGTTATTGGAAATATTCTGTTGAAAATGGTGGAGTCTGTATAATAGAGTTTGTAGATAATTTTCCAATATTAAAAGGCTTAAATATAGGGTGAGTGCTATGACTGAGATAAAAGATATTTTAGGGAATATAAAAGGATTAGATTTAGAGAGTATGAAGATGGCTCAAGAGGAGCTAGATAGTAAAATGAAACCCCAAGGAAGTTTAGGGATTTTAGAAAAAATAGCAAAAAATATGGCTGGAATTTACGGTTATCCAATAGAAAAAATTAGTAAGAGATGTCATATAGTAGCTTCAGCAGATAATGGGGTCATAGAGGAAGGGGTATCCTCTTGCCCTGTAGAATATACAAGAATAGTATCAGAGGCTATGTTGAATAAGATAGCTTGTATTGGTATTTTTACTCAAAGATTGGGAGTCGAGTTCAATTTGATAGATATGGGAATGAAAACGCCTATTCCAAGAGCATATGGAAATCTTTATGAAAAAAATATAAGGCGAGGAACAGAAAACTTTTATAAAATGCCTGCCATGAACAGAGATGAGTGTATTAGAGCTATAAAGGTTGGTATAGATATAATAGCTGAAAAATCTGATGGAGTGACAGTCTTTTCTAATGGAGAGATGGGAATAGGGAATACAACTACAAGTTCTGCAATATTATACTCTTTTACAAAATTTGATTTGGATAAAATTGTTGGAAGAGGTGGAGGATTAAGTGATTTAGCTCTTATAAAGAAGAAAACGATAATTAAAGAGGCATGTAAAAGATATAATACTTTTAATATGCAACCTATAGATATAATATCCCATGTTGGAGGTTTAGATATAGCTTGTATGGTTGGAATGTATCTAGGGGCTGTTAAACATAGAAAGCTTATGTTAGTTGATGGCTTTATCTCTGCTGTTGCAGCTTTTACAGCATATAGAATAGAACCAAAAGTAAAAGATTTTATTTTATTTACCCATATGAGTGAAGAACCAGGAATGAAAGTAATTCTTGATCTTTTTGAAGAGAAAGCTTTTTTAAATCTAAATATGAGATTGGGTGAGGGAACTGGAGCTGTTTTGGCATATCCAATTTTAGATTGTGCTTTGGATATGTTAAATGGAATGAAAACTCCAACAGCTGTATATAATCTTTTTAAATAGGAATAAAGAGGGCGGAATATGGAGAAAAAGTATGAGGGACATAGAGAAAGACTTAGAAAAAAATATCTACAAGGAGGGTATTTTGCTTTTCATGAGTATGAGGTACTAGAGCTTCTTTTAACATATGTGATACCTAGAAAAGATACAAAACCAATAGCAAAAGATTTAATTGAGAAATTTGGAAGTTTAGATGGAGTTGTAACAGCTAGTATAGAGGAGTTATGTAGTATCTCTGGAATAAAAGAGAATAGTGCAATATTTGTAAAACTTCTAGGGGATCTTTCCAAAAATCTCTATAAAGGGGAGATAAGGAAAGAGGGAATACAATTAAAAGATAAAAACTCTCTGATAAGATATTTGAGAAGTGAGATTGGATTTTCGTCAAGAGAGGAGTTTCGTGTTATATTCTTAAATAATTATAATATGCTAGTTGGAAGTGAGACTCTTTTCATAGGAACTATAGATAAAAGTGCTGTTTATCCAAGAGAGATAGTTGAAAAAGTTTTATATTATAAAGCTAAAGGTATAATTTTTGCACATAATCATCCTTCTGGAAATTTGAGACCTTCAAAGCAGGATATTCAAATAACAGAGCATATGCAAGAGGCATTAGATTTGATAGATGTAAAGTTATTAGAACATATAATTATAACCCAAGATGGATATTTTAGTTTTCTAGAAGAGGGACTAATCTAAAAGCTTGTATTGAATTCAAAAGTATGATAAGATGATATAGATAGAAATAAAGTTTGGAGGAGTTAATGGAAGAGATAAATAGAGAAGAACTTGAAAATATTAACCAAGAACCAAAATTTTATAAAGTTTTAGGTGTTATGTTTGAAGTTACTAAAAAAAGATATTATTTTGAAGTTATAGATAATGAAGTATATAAAAAGGGAGATAAGGTAATAGTAGATACTGTTAGAGGAAAAGAGATAGGTGTTGTATATGGGGAAGCTAGAATGCTACCAGAATCTCAAGTTGTATTACCTTTAAAACCTGTTTTAAAAAGAGCTAGTAAGGAAGAGGAAGAGAGATATTTAGAGATAAAAACTGATTCTTTAAAAGCTAAAGAGGTTTGTAGAGAGAGAATAGCTCATCATAAATTACCAATGAAGTTAGTAGAGACTGAATATACTTTTGATAAAACAAAGCTTATATTCTACTTCACTGCTGAGGGAAGAATCGACTTTAGAGATCTAGTAAAGGATTTAGCTAATATTTTTAGAGTAAGAATTGAATTAAGACAGATAGGAGTTAGAGATGAAGCTAGAATTTTAGGAACTGTGGGAGTTTGTGGAAAAGAGCTTTGTTGTAGAACTTTTATAAATAAATTTGATTCTGTTTCTATAAAAATGGCGAGAGATCAAGGGTTGGTAATAAATCCAGCAAAGATTTCTGGAGTTTGTGGAAGATTACTTTGTTGTATAAATTATGAATACCATCAATATGAAGAAGCTTTAAGAAATTACCCAGCAGTAAACCAATTAGTAAAAACACCAAAGGGTGAGGGAAAAGTAATAAGTATTAGTCCACTAAATGGATATCTTTTTGTAGATATTGAAAATAAGGGAATGATGAAGTTTGGTGTTGAAGAGGTAAGATTTAATAGAAAAGAAGCAAATAAGCTTAAAAATGAAAAAACTGCCGAAGAGCTTGCACACAAGGAGCTAGAAAAGGAATAGTTATGTTACATAAAGATGAAGATATAACATTGTTAAAAGATAACTATAAACTTATTCAAAAGAAAGATGGATTTAGATTTTCAGTTGATGCTATCATATTAGCAGATTTTTTTCATTCTAATAAGATTGGAAAAATTTTAGATATTGGAACAGGAAATGGAATAATACCAGTGTTATTGTATTCTAAAGGAAAAGGAAAAGATATTATTGGTATTGATATTCAAGAGGAAAATGTATCTTTAGCAAAAAGAAATATGGAGCTAAATCAACTTGAAGAGAGTATAAAAATAGAAAGTGCAGATATCAAAGAGTATCCATATGGAAATACTTTTGATTATATAGTTTCAAATCCACCCTATATGAAAGCAGATGGTAAGAAACAAAATGACTTGAATAGTAAGTCTATAGCAAGACATGAAATAAAGTTAACTCTGAAAGAATTAATAGAGAATGCTAAAAGAGTTCTAAAACCTATTGGAAGTTTTACCTTAGTTCATAGAAGCTATAGATTTACAGAGATATCAAGAATCTTAGAGGAGAATGGTTTTTCTCTAAAGAGAGTTAGATTTGTTTATTTTTCTAAAGAGAGAAGTTCAAATCTTGTTTTAATTGAAGCTTGGAAGGGAAAAAAATTCCAGTTGGAGATAGAACCACCTCTTTTCCTTGAGGAGAGTGGTTATTAAAGGGTAAAGAAAAGTAAAGAGCTAAATAAAATTTTTTAATTGTTTAATAAAATAGAAGGAGAAAAATTAAAGAAAAAAATGGAACTTTTAAGATTTGTGGAACAAAATGATTTAGAGCAATTTAAAGAGAATTTGGATATGGATGCAATTGAAGAGTTAGATGAGAAAAAAAATACAATTCTTCATCACTGTGTGGATATGGACAAGTACGAATTTGTAGATGCCCTATTATACAATGGAGCAGATCCTAATACTAAAAATAAAGAAGGAAATACTCCACTTCACATAGCCGCTCAAAAAAATTATGGAAAAATAATGGAGCTATTATTAGAGTTTGGTGGAGATTTAGAGATAAAAAATAATCATCAAAGAACAGCTGTAAATTTAGCAATAGCTTCTAAAGCAAATAGTGTTTTAAAAACAATTGAAAACAGTGGAGCTGACTATAAAGGTTTAGGGGCTGGATTTGAAAAGATGGGACACCACAGAAAATTAGAAGATTAATAATCCAAAGTTGATAAAGATGATCATTGTTGACAAAAATACTTGCCTTTTTTCGAGATATATGTTAAGATAGAACTGAATTAGAAAGTAAGGCACTAGTGATATATTTAGGTCGAGTTAGATAGATTTTGAAAAATTTTCAAAGTTTTTAGCTTGACCTTTTTTTATTGAAAAATTAAAGGGAGGTTGTCAAGAATGAATTATAATCTTATAGCTAGGAATATTTTAGAAGCAGTAGGAGGAAATGAGAACATAATAAATTTTTCTCATTGTTTTACAAGGCTTAGATTTACATTGAAAGAGAGTGAAAAAGCTGATAAAAAAAGAATAGAGAAATTAGAAGGAGTGATATCAGTAGTTGAAAGTGGAGGTCAGTTTCAAATTGTAATAGGAACAAAGGTAGGTAAAGTATATGAAAAACTATTAGAATTAATAGATGTTACTAAAGAGCAAAAAAAGGAAAGTAGAGAAAATATCTGGAATAAACTACTGATATCTATTTCAACGATATTTACTCCAATTGTACCAGCAATAGCAGCTTCTGGATTGCTAAAGGGATTCTTAACTATGGCTAAGATATTAGTAGCAAATAGAGGTGGAGATATAACGATAAGTAGTACATATAGTATTATGTTAGCTTCAACAGATGCAATATTTTATTTTATGCCAATCATATTAGCTTATACAAGTTCTAAGGTTTTTAAAGCTAATGAGTTTGTAGCTATGGCTTTAGGAGGAACAATGTGTTATCCTATGATAATATCTCTAATGACAGGAGTAAATAGTGTATCTATGTTTGGAATAGAGATTACAAAGGCAAGTTATACATCTTCAGTAATTCCAATAATATTAGGTGTCTTTATCTTATCCTATATACAAAAATTTTTAGAGAAGATAATACCAGAGGTTTTAAAAATCATTTTAGTACCAGGATTTTCATTATTAATTATGGTTCCAGCTACATTCATAATCTTTGGACCTATTGGTATCTATATAGGAGATCTTATAAGTTTTGCTTATAGAGGAATGATGAGTTTAAGCCCTATCTTATGCGGGGGATTTATAGGAGGAATGTGGTGTGTATTTGTAATATTTGGAGCACACAGAGCTTTGATACCTATTGGAATAAATGATGTTGCTCTATATGGTCAACAAAATCTTTTAGCATTTGCTGGAGCAGCTAATTTTTCACAAGGTGGAGCAGCTTTAGGAGTAATGTTAAAAACAAAAAATAAAAATTTAAAAACAATAGCAGCTTCAGCAAGTTTACCGGCAATACTTTGTGGAATAACAGAACCAGCTATCTATGGATGCAATCTTCGTTTAAAAAGACCGATGATATATGCTGTTATATCAGGGGCAATAGGAGGAGCTATAATGGGAGCAGCTGGAGTTTATGGAGATGCTTTTGCTAATAATGGGGTTCTAACACTTGCCACATATGCAGCTTTTGGATTAAAGAAATTTATGTTTTACCTATTAGGAATAGGGGTTTCATTTTTTGGAGCAACTATTTTGACTATTATATTTGGATTTGAAGATATAGAGGAAAAAAGTAGAATTTAATTAAATAGAGGAGGATTTATGAAAAGAGAGAGAGTAAAGTTTCCAAAGGATTTTTTATGGGGGGCATCATCTTCAGCCTTTCAGATAGAAGGTGGATGGAATGAAGATGGAAAAGGAAAAACAGTAGCAGATTTCAACTCTTTTAAACGTTCACATAAGCAAGCTGATTCAAAAATTGCAAGTGATTTTTATCATAATTGGAGAAGTGATATAGATTTAATGAAAGAGTTGGGAATGAAGGTATATAGATTTTCTATATCTTGGGCAAGAATAATTCCTACTGGTGATGGTGAAATAAATTTAAAAGGAATAGAGTTCTATAATAATGTTATAAATTATTTGTTAGAAAATGGAATAATACCTATGATAACTCTTTATCATTTTGATTTACCATATGCCTTAGTTGAAAAGTATAATGGGTGGGAGGCAAGGGAGAGTATATATGCCTTTGAACGTTATGCAAAGATATGTTTTGAGAATTTTGGGAATAGGGTAAAGTATTGGCAAGTTCATAATGAGCAAAATCTTATGGTAAGAGTGGACGAAAGGGTAAATATAGTTACAGAGGATAAATTAGAGGCAGATAGAATGAGAGCTCAAATGGATTATCATATGTTCTTAGCACATGCCTTAGCTGTAAAAGCTTTCCATGAGATAGTAAAAGATGGAAAGATAGGGCCAGCTGTTTCTTCAACTTGCTCATATCCAGCAACTAATAAACCAGAGGATGTATTAGCAGCTAAGATGAATGATTATTTTAAAACTGAGTATGCTCTTGATATGCATATATATGGTGAGTATCCAGGATATTATATGCGTTATTTAAAAGAGCGTGGAATAGTACCTAAAATGGAAGAGGAAGATAAAGAGATTTTAAAAGGGGCTAAAATAGATTATATAGCTGTTAACTACTATAGAACTTTATGTGTAGAGTATCTTCCAGTTGATGAAAATCATTCAATAGGAGAGAGAGAAGCTATAATGAATGAGGTTGATTTTAATCAGTATGGATATTTTAAACACCTTAAAAATCCTAATTTAAAGGCTAGCGAATATGGAGCTCAGATAGATCCATCTGGTTTAAGATTAGTTTTAAATAATTATTACCAAAAATATCGTCTACCTCTAATAATTACAGAAAATGGATTTGGTACAGCTGATACTCTAACAGAAGATGGAAGAGTTCATGATGACTATAGAATTGACTATTTAAGACAACATATAGAGGCGTGTAGATTGGCGATAGAAGATGGAGTTGAACTATTTGGTTACTGTCCATGGTCTTTTATGGATCTATTAAGTTCACATCAAGGTTTTAAAAAGAGATATGGTTTTGTTTATGTAGACAGAGATGACTTTGATATAAAAGAGTTAAAACGTATAAAAAAAGATAGCTATTATTGGTATCAAAAAGTCATTGAGACAAATGGAGAAGAGTTATAAATATATAAAGAAATTTAATTAAAAAGAAAGAGTTTTATCTTTAGTTGGTAATTGAGAGAATAATTACCATTGGAAAAACTCTTTTTTTATTTCATCATTATAGAATTGAATATAAAATTTTACATATCTTTTACAAAAAGTAAATATTATTTTAACATAAGAGAAATATAATTAAAGTGTAAAAAGAAATAAAAAAGTTTTGGAGGGATAAGATGTTAAGTAGAAAGAAAGTAATGTTAGCAGGAATGGCTTTAATGGCGGCAACAAGTTTTGCTCAAGCTAAGTATGTATTCTATTTTATAGGAGATGGAATGGGAGCGGGACAAAGACAGATTGCTGAAGAGTTTAAAAAAGGTGTGTTAAAAAAAGATGAGAAACTATTATTAAACTCACTACCATTTGCAGGAATAACAACTACATATTCAGCGGATACATTAATAACAGATTCGGCTGCTGCTGGAACGGCTTTAGCAACAGGATATAAAACTAATAATGGATATATAGCTAAAGATGTAAATGGAAAAAATCTTCAAACGTTATTAGAGTTAGCACAAGATAAAGGTATGGCAACAGGACTTGTTTCTACAACAAGAATAACTCATGCAACACCAGCTGTATTTGCAGCTCATAACTTAGATAGAGATGATGAAAATGGAATAGCAGAGGATTATGTAAATAGTAATGTAGATTACTTTGCTGGTGGAGGATATAGACACTTTGTTGGAAAAGATAGTGGTCTTTCAAGTAAAAGAAAAGATAATAGAGATTTAGTAAAAGAGTTTCAAAATAAAGGGTATAAAACATTTATAGGAGAAGATTCAACAAAGGCTTTTGAAAAGTGGAGTCCAAAGGATGGAGAAAAGGTATTTGCAGCTTTTAGAGCCTCTCATATGCCATATACTGTAGATGATATAAATGGTAAGTTACCTACTTTAAGTGAGATGACACAAAAGGGAATAGAGTTATTATCACAAGATGAGGAAGGATTCTTTATAATGGTAGAGGGTGGAAGAATAGACCACGCTTCTCATGCTCAAGATGTTGTAGGTTCAATATATGATACTCTAGCCTTTGATGAAGCAATAAAATCAGCATATGAATTTTATCAAAAACACCCACAAGATACTTTAATAGTTATTGCAGCTGACCATGAAACAGGTGGTATGGGATTAGGATTCGGAAATAACTATTTTATGAATTTAGAAAATTTAAAAGATGTAAAAATTTCAGTTGAGGATACTTTACAAAAAGCATATAAGGGAAATAGAGATGAATATTTCAAATATATAGCTAAAAATATGGGGTTAAATAATTTAACAGCTAAAGAGAAAGAACGTATTTTAAAAGCAATGGATATAGAGGATAGCGGAGCGGATACAAAAGATGAATTTGGAGGATATAGTCCAACAGCCATAGCTGTAGCTCATATAGTATCAGAGAGAGCAGGGATGCAATGGACAACTTTTGCTCACACTGGAATACAAGTACCTTTAGCAGCTGTAGGAGTAGATTCAGAAAAGTTTACAGGATTTAAAGATAATACAGATGTAGCTAGGCTAATAGCTGAAAGTATGGGAAAGAAAATAAAATAACCTCAGGGGGATAATTAAGTTGAAAAAAATAGGGATTATTATATTTATAATCTTCCTAGCCCTTCTAGTTTTTTCTAAAAAACTAGAAGGGTATATTTTTAAAAAAGAAAATATAGGGAGAGTTTTAGTAGTTGATAATAGTAATACAATAGTTCAAGGAATTTCTAAAGTAGGAAGTCAAGCTTTGACAATTGAGATACTTACAGGAAAGAATAAAGGAAAAATATTAAAAATAAATAATCTATTAAATGGGAGTATGGAGTATGATGAGTTTTATCAAAGAAATGATAAGGTCCTCATGTATGTAATGGAAAAGGATGGAGAGTTGTTTGGAAAAGTTTTATCTTTATTGAGAGTTGATAAAATTATAGGATTAGGACTTTTATTTGTTGTACTGTTATTAGTTTATGCTAGAAAAGTTGGCTTTCAATCTCTACTCTCTTTCGTAGGAAGTGTAGTAATAATTTGGGAATTTCTAATACCAGCTTTAAAAGATGGAGAAAATATTTTTCTAGTGACAATTTTAACTCTAATTTTTTTATCAGCTTTAATTATCTTTTTAGTGGCAGGTTTTACAAGAAAAGGGTTTACAGCATTTTTAGGGACAATGTCTGGATTGTTTGTAACAGCAAGTCTAACATTTATATTTGGGGATATATTTAGAATAGATGGAATGAGTCAGCCCTTTGCTCAAAGTGTTATTTTTTCAAGTGCTATGAGATTGGATATTTTAAAGATATTTTATGCAGCTATTGTGATTGGTGCCAGTGGGGCAGCTATGGATATAGCAATGGATATGTTAGCAACAATAGAGGAATTAAAATATCATAATCCAGCTTTGAATGGAAAAGAGTTGATAAAATCTGGATTTAATGTGGGGAGATCTGTTATAGGAACTATGACTACAACTCTTTTATTGGCTTATTCTGGGGGCTTTTTAACTTTATTAATACTTTTTTTAGAAAGAGATATGACATTGCTACAGATCTTGAATATGAAAATGATTACTTCTGAGATTATAAAGATAATAATAGGAAGTATAGGATTAGTTGTGGTAGCACCAATGACTACATATATAGGTGCAATAATATATTCTTTAGATGATGAGAAGGTAAGAAAAATAAATAGTAATTTTCAATTAAAAAGAATTATCAATATGATTTTAAAATAAAAATTTATTCTAAGAAAAATAGTTTAATTAAAGAAGAGTATAGAGATTATTTTAGTAATATTTACTCTTCTTTTTATTTTGCCAAAAGAAAAATATTATATATAGAAAAATTATGTTATAATGAAAGTGTAATTTTAATTATGTAAATAGGTGATTTAATGTTTAAACTACATTCAAAATATACTCCGATGGGAGATCAACCAGAAGCGATAAAAAAAATTGTTGAAAATATCAATGATGGAATAGCAGATCAAGTGTTATTGGGAGTAACGGGATCTGGAAAAACTTTTACAATAGCAAATATTATAAAAGAGACAAATAGACCAGCTTTGATATTAGCTCCAAATAAGACTTTAGCAGCTCAACTTTATAGTGAGTATAAAAGTTTTTTCCCGGAGAATGCTGTAGAGTATTTCGTTTCATACTATGATTATTATCAACCGGAAGCTTATATTGCTGTAACAGATACTTATATAGAGAAGGATTCATCTGTTAATGATGAGATAGAGAAATTAAGACAAGCAGCTACAGCTGCCTTAATTAATAGAAGAGATGTGATTATTGTGGCATCAGTTTCAGCTATATATGGATTAGGATCAGCTGAAACATATAAGAAGATGACTATTCCTATAGATAAAAAGACTGGGATAGGGAGAAAAGAGTTAATTCAAAGGTTGATAAGTATAAGATATGAGAGAAATGATATGGCTTTTGAAAGAGGAAAGTTTAGAATAAAGGGAGATGTAATAGATATATATCCTTCATATATGGAGACAGGTTATAGATTAGAGTTTTGGGATGAAGATTTAGAGGAGATTTCCGAGATAAATACTCTAACAGGGCAGAAAATAAGAAAAAATTTAGAGAGAATAATGATATATCCAGCTACTCAATATTTAACTGAAGATGGAGATGTAGAAAGAATAATAGGTGAAATTCAAAAGGATAAAATAGAAGAGGTAAAGGCTTTTGAAGATAAAGGAAAACTTTTAGAAGCTCAAAAATTGAAGCAAAGAACAGAATATGATATTGAGATGATAAGAGAGATAGGATATTGTAAAGGAATAGAAAATTATTCAAGATACTTATCTGGGAAAAAACCAGGAGAAACTCCAGATACGTTATTAGAGTATTTTCCAAAAGATTTTGTGACATATATAGATGAATCTCATATCTCAATACCACAGATAAGAGGAATGTATAATGGAGATAGAGCTAGAAAAGAGGCCTTAGTAGAAAATGGTTTTAGATTAAAAGCTGCCCTTGATAATAGACCACTGAAATTTGAAGAGTTTAGAAATATAACTGGGCAGACAGTATTTGTTTCAGCAACACCAGGAGATTTTGAGGTACAAGAGGCAAACGGTCATATAGCAGAACAATTAATTCGCCCAACAGGTATACTTGATCCTATTATAGAGGTAAGGGAGACTAAAAATCAAGTTGATGATTTGATGGAAGAGATAAGATTAAGAGTAGAAAAAAATCAAAGAGTATTGGTAACAACACTAACGAAAAAAATGGCTGAGGAATTAACAGAGTATTACTTAGGTTTTGGACTCAGAGTAAAATATATGCATTCAGATATTGATACTTTAGAAAGAATAGAAATAATAAGAGGATTGCGTAAGGGAGAATTTGATGTTCTAGTAGGAATAAATCTACTTAGAGAGGGATTGGATATTCCAGAAGTATCTTTAGTTGCTATTTTAGAGGCTGATAAGGAGGGATTTTTAAGAAGTAGACGTTCTTTAGTGCAGACAATAGGAAGAGCAGCTAGAAATGTAGATGGGAGAGTAATTCTTTATGGAGATATAATGACAGATTCTATGAAAGAAGCTATTGACGAGACTAATAGAAGAAGGAAAATACAACATCAATATAATATAGATAATGGAATAGATCCTAAAACTGTAATAAGAGAGATAAGTGAAGATATAATAAACCTTGATTATGGTTTACCAGAAGATATGATAAAAGAGAGGGAGAAAAAGTTATTCACTTCAAAAGAGGATATTGAAAAAGAGATATCTAAACTTCAAAAAGAGATTACAAAGCTTTCAAAGGAGTTAGATTTTGAAAATGCTATTACAAAAAGAGATGAGATGATGAAATTAAAAAAATTACTATTAGAGTTTTAATAGAGGAGAGTTATGTTTGAAGAGAGAACTTATACAGTAAGTGATTTTAACAGAATGATAAAGGGATATATAGAAGAAAATCCTAATCTGAGAGAATTTTTCTTAGAAGGAGAGTTATCAGGGGTTACTTATTATAAGAGTGGGCACCTGTATTTTAACTTAAAAGATAATGAGGCTCAAATAAAATGTGTAGCTTTTAAATATAAATTCAAAAGAATAGCTGAGGATTTGAAAGATGGAGATTCAGTAAAACTATTTGGAGATGTAGGTTTTTATGAAAATAAGGGTGATTTTCAAGTTTTAGTAAGACATATAGAAAAAAAGAATAAACTTGGGGATATGTTTGCTAAGCTAGAAGAGTTAAAAAAGATGATGGAAAAGAGGGGATATTTTTCCTCTTTATATAAGAAAGAGTTACCTAGATATCCAAGAAATATAGGTGTAGTAACAGCTATTACTGGGGCAGCAGTACAAGATATAATAAAGACCATAAAAAAAAGAGATAATACTATAAATATATATGTATATCCTGCTAAAGTTCAAGGTAGTGGAGCTAGTGATGAGATAGTTAGAGGTATAGAAAAATTAAACGAAATTCCAGAAATTGATTTGATAATAGCTGGAAGAGGTGGAGGAAGTATTGAAGATTTATGGGCTTTCAATGAAGAGAAAACAGCAATGGCATTTTTTAACTCTAAAAAGCCAATAATATCTGCAGTAGGGCATGAGATAGATAATCTTTTAACAGATTTAGTAGCAGATGTAAGAGCGGCAACTCCTACTCAAGCAGTAGAAATTTCGGTACCAGAGAGAAAAAAAACGCTTGAAAGTCTTGAAGATAGAGAAAGATATATTGTGGCACTAATGAAAAATATACTTTCAAATAAAAGAAAGGAGTTGGAAGTCAGAAAGGAAAGTTATTATCTAAAAAATTTCTCTAAACTAATAGAGGAAAAAAATAGATTGCTAATGGAAAGAGAGAGTAGATTACTAAGAGCTATTGATTATTATTTAAATATTAAAAAAAATCAATTAGAAAATAAAATACAAAGATTAATTACTTTAAATCCATTAAAAATATTAGAAAGAGGTTATTCTGTAGTAACTAAAGAGGGAATGGGAGTAAAAACTATATCTGATATCAATATAGGAGATGAGATAGAGGTTAGAATTAATGATGGAAAAATTATAAGTAAGGTAGAAAAAATAGTTAAGAATTAAGAGGATAAGGAGAAGTTAATGAAAAGAATATTGGGAGTATTTATATTAATTACAAGTTTAGTATATGGAGAAGGGTTATTATTTTGGAATGAAAATTCAGAAGAGAAGGCTCAAATAGAGGCTAAAAAACAAGAAATGGCTTTGAGGTGGAAAAAAATAAAAGAATTAGATAAAAAGATATCTTTTGATAAAAATAAAGAAAACTTAGAAAAAAACTATAAAAAGTATGTAGAGGAATTCAATATATATTTGGAATATATCAAACAAGATAGCGAAGAATTATTTAAAGTAGGAGATTATTATTTTAAAGATGGTAGATATGAGAAAGCTTATGAAGTTTTTTCTCAAGATAATACAAATTTAAAAAATGTATTTGGAGCTGCTACAACAGCTAGATTTCTAAGTGAGTACGATAAATCATTAAAGTTATATACTCAAGCAATAAATATGGCACCAGATTTTTATGAGTCATATTTAGGAAGAGGAATAGTAAATAGAAATATAAAAAATTATTCAGAAGCTATAGAAGATTTTAAAAAATATATGGAATATAAAAAAGATGAAGCTGTATATACTGGACTTGGAGATCTTTATATGGTAACAGGGAATTACCAAGAGGCTAAAAAAGTATTAGAAGTAGCAAGAAATAGATATCCAAATTCTAAGGTAATAAAAGATATGTTAATTAGGGTTTATGCAGAGCTAAAAAGTTAAAGCAGATTCAACATATGAATAAAAAATCACAAAAAAGAGGGTGGGATCTTGGAGTGGTATAGATTAGTAGTTGTAAAATTAAAAGATAGTAGTTTTAGAAGTATAATAAAAAAATTTGAAAAATATGAGGACATTTTTTTGTTAGATAAAGTATATTTAAAAAAATATTGTAACTTAGATGAAAGTGAAATAGAAAAAATATATGCTTCTAAAAATATTGATTTAGAGAGTGAGTTAGAAAAATTAAAAAAACAGAGAGTTTCTTTACTATTTATAAGAGATGAAGGATATCCAGAGGAATTAAGAAATATAGCAAAACCTCCTATATTTTTATATTATCGTGGAGATATAACTTTATTAAGCAAAAGAAAAATAGCTATAGTTGGAACTAGAAGAGCAACTTCTTATGGAAGAATTACTTGTGATAAATTAGTTAGAGATTTGGTAGAGAATGATATTGTCACAGTGAGTGGATTAGCTACAGGTATAGATAGTATCTGTCATCAAAAAACATTGGAGTATGGAGGAAAAACTATAGCTATAGTAGGAAGTGGCTTAGATGTGGTTTATCCCAAAGAGAATGAAAAAATATGGAAATTGATAGAGATAAAGGGGTTAATTATGAGTGAATACCCCTTAGGTACAGAACCATTTCAGTATAATTTTCCGATGAGAAATAGAATAATAGTTGGGATTTCTCAAGGGGTGGTTGTAATAGAGAGTCGTTCAAAAGGTGGAAGTTTAATAACAGCAGAGCTAGCTCTAGAAGAGGGGAGAGAGGTGTTTGCTATTCCTGGAGAAATTTCTTCTCCAGCTTCAGAAGGGTGTAATAATTTAATAAAAAATTCAAGTGCAAAATTAATAACAAATGTAGATGATATCTTAGATGAGTTTGGTTGGAATAAGATTAAAATTAATAGTAGAGATAAATTAAATTTGACAGATTATGAGAAAAAAATATACAATGTTTTAGAGAGAGAAAAAAATCTCGATGAAATAATAGAGGAAACCTCTATGAAAGCAGGTGAAATACTATCTATTTTAATGGATTTAGAGGTAAAAAAGGTAGTAGTGAGCGTGGCTGGAGGAAAGTATAGGAGAAAATTTTAAATAGAAGTATTGATTTTTTTTGGAGAATTTAGTAGAATGAAACGGAAAAGAGACAAGGAAAACAACAGAGGTGAAGAAAATGGCAAAAGCAGCAGAAAAAAAGAACTTAGTGATAGTTGAGTCACCAGCAAAGGCTAAAACCATTGAAAAAATCTTGGGAAAGACATATCAAGTAGTAGCGTCTTTTGGACATGTAAGAGATTTACCTAAAAGTAAATTAGGAGTTGATATAGAAAATAATTTTACTCCCTCATATTCTACAATAAAAGGTAAGGGAGATGTAATAAAAAATTTAAAAGCATTAGCTAAAAAATCTGATAAGGTTTATCTTGCTTCCGATCCGGATAGAGAGGGAGAAGCTATAGCTTGGCACATAGCACATGCTTTAAAATTGGATGAAAATGATAATAATAGAATAGAGTTTAATGAGATAACTGAACATGCAATAAAAGATTCTATTACTCATCCAAGAAAGATAGATATGAATAAGGTTAATGCTCAACAAGCAAGAAGAATATTAGACAGATTAGTGGGATATGGAATTAGTTCCCTTCTTTGGAAGAGTGTAGCTTCTAATACGAGTGCTGGTAGAGTTCAGTCAGTAGCTTTAAAACTTATTTGTGATTTAGAGCATGAGATAAAGAAATTTGTACCAGTTAAATTTTGGGAAGTAAAGGGAGATTTTACTAATGATTTAAAACTATCTCTATATAGAGTAGAAAATAAAAAGATAGATAGATTAACTGATGAGGATATAGTAAAAGAGATAAAAAAAATTGAGAAAAAAGAATTTACAATAGTAGAGGCTAAAGTAACTAAGAAAACTAAAAATTCACCTCTGCCATTAAAAACAAGTACTTTACAACAATTAGCCTCATCTTATTTAGGATTTTCTGCTTCAAAAACTATGAGAATAGCTCAAGGATTATATGAAGGAATAGATGTAAATGGGGTACACAAAGGGCTTATAACATATATGAGAACAGACTCTACAAGAATTTCTGAAGATGCTCAAGAGATGGCTAAGAATTATATATTAGAAAATTTCGGAAAAGAGTATTTAGGAGTGAAAAAAGAGAGTAAGAGTAAGCAAAAAATTCAAGATGCTCATGAGGCAATTCGTCCAACAGATATAACTCTTACACCAGAAATTTTAGAAAATTCCTTAGATAAAGATCAAATTAAGTTGTATAAGCTTATCTGGGATAGATTTTTAATATCACAGCTAGCTCCTATGAAGTATGAGCAGTTTGAACTTGTAGCAAACTATGAAAAGTTTGATTTTAGAGGAACGATAAATAAGATAATATTTGATGGGTATTATAAAATATTTAAAGAAGATGAGGATTTACCTCTTGGTGATTTTCCAGAGATAAAAGTTGGAGATAAGAGTAAACTTGAAAAATTACATATAAAAGAGGACTTTACAAAACCACCTTCAAGATTTACAGAGTCTTCACTTGTTAAAAAACTTGAGGCTGAAGGGATTGGAAGACCATCTACCTACGCTTCTATAATAGAGACATTGAAAAAGAGAGAGTATGTAAAAATAGAGGGAAAAAGTTTTATTCCTACAGAGTTAGGGTTTGAAATAGAGGAAGCCTTAGATGAAAATTTCCCAAATATAATGAATGTTAAGTTCACAGCTGAAATGGAAACAGAGCTTGATGAAATAGCTGATGGTGAAAAAGATTGGATAAAATTATTATCTGATTTCTATAGAGAGTTAAAGAGATATATAGATAAGTATGCTCAAAAAGTTGAAGAGGAATCAAATAGAATAGTTGAATCTGATGTTCCGTGTAGTTGTGGAAAGGGAAATATGATATTAAAAACAGGAAGATTTGGAAGATATTTAGCTTGTCCACATGTAGATGATGAGAGTGGATGCCAAGAGAAAATATCCTTAAAAGGGATAGAGATTCCTGCAGAAGATATAAAAAATGGTAAAATATTTGTCAAAGATAGAGTGGAAGAGCTTGTAAAATCAAAACAAGGAAAACCAACAGATGTTAAAACGGAAAATGGAGATATCTATCTTTTAAAAACAGGAAGATTTGGAAGCTATCTTGAGAGTGAAAATTACGCTAAGGATAATTTGAGAATGCCGTTGCCACCTGAAATAAGGAAAGCTTTGGCTAATAATCAAGTGATAGAAAAAGATGGTGTTGTCCAAATTAATTCAGAATTGAGAAAACTTCTAGATGAAGATGAAAAAATATTAAAAGAGGCTGGAGTATGTGAAAAGTGTGGAAGACCATTTAAAATAGGAAGAGGAAGATGGGGGAAATTCCTAGCTTGTACAGGATATCCAGAGTGTAAAAATATAAGAAAAATAGAGAAAAAGTAAGGAGCAATTAATGATATATAATAAGGAAGTAATAGTAGTAGGGGCAGGACTTGCAGGGAGTGAAGCTGCTTATCAATTAGCTAAAAGAGGAATAAAAGTAAAGCTTTACGAGATGAAAAAAGTAAAGAAAACTGAGGCTCATAAAAGTGAAAATTTTGCTGAATTAGTATGTAGTAACTCTTTAGGAGCAGATAACTTAGCAAATGCTTCTGGTCTTATGAAGGAAGAACTTAGAAGAATGGATTCTCTAGTTATAAAAAGTGCAGATAATAATAGAGTACCTGCTGGACAAGCATTAGCTGTTGATAGAGATGGTTTTTCTCAAGAGATTACAGATAAATTAAGAAATATGGAAAATATAGAGATAATAGAGGAAGAGTTAACTGAGATACCAGAGGATAAAATTGTTTTGATTGCTTCTGGTCCACTTACCTCAGATGTACTATCTAAGAAGATAGGAGAGATAACACATAGTGACTATCTATATTTCTACGATGCAGCAGCACCTATAGTAACATTGGAGTCTATAAATATGGATATAGCTTATCGTCAATCTCGTTATGGTAAAGGAGATGGAGAATATATTAACTGTCCAATGGATAAGGAGCAATATTACAATTTTTACAATGCTCTTATAACTGCTGAAAGAGCACCACTAAAAGCTTTTGAAGAGGAAAAAATATTTGATGCCTGTATGCCAGTGGAGAGAATTGCAATGACTGGAGAGAGAACATTAGTATTTGGACCTCTAAAACCAAAGGGACTTATAAATCCTAAAACTGATAAGATGGATTATGCTGTTGTTCAGTTAAGACAGGATGATAAAGAGGGAAAATTATATAATCTAGTAGGTTTCCAAACAAACTTAAAATGGGGAGAGCAAAAAAGAGTATTTTCTATGATACCAGGGCTTGAAAATGCAGAATTTATAAGATATGGAGTTATGCATAGAAATACATTTATCAATTCAACTAAATTGTTAGATGAAAGTCTAAAACTAAAGACAAAAGATAATGTTTATTTTGCTGGACAAATTACGGGGAGTGAAGGGTATGTATCTTCTGTAGCTACAGGAATGATGGCTGCTATTAATATAGCTCATAGATTGGAAGGAAAAACACCGTTTATTCTAGATGATAGAAGTGCTATAGGAGCAATGGTAAAATATATAACAGAAGATAAAAAGAATTTTCAACCAATGGGACCTAACTTTGGAATAATAAGAAGTTTAGATGAAAGAATAAGAGATAAAAAAGAGAAATATAGTAAAATATCAGCAATAGCATTAGAATATTTAGAAACAAAACTAGATGAGATAAAATAAAAAAATTGCAATATTTAGAAAAATAGTATATAATGTGGAGTGGTCTTGTAAACGATGGAGAAGAAAAATATAGAAAGAGAGATTAAAGATTTTCTATATTTAGCTGAATTTGGAGAGAATAAAAGTTTAAATACAGTTAGATCGATGAAAAAAGATCTATATCAAATGGCCCAGTATCTCTATGACACCGAGAAGATAGAGAATAGTATGGAGATAGATTCAGTAATGTTAAGAAGTTTTCTTGCAAAGTTACAAGAAGATGGAATTACCAAACGAACGATAAACAGAAAACTATCTTCAATGCGTTCTTTCTTCAAATATCTTGTAAAGAATAAACTAATAAATCAAAGTCCAATAGAGGTAATAGCATCTCCAAGCTTTTATGTAGAAAAACCAGATATATTATCAATAGAAGAGATAAATAGATTAAGAGAAGCTATATCTTTAAAAAATACAAATGGATTAAGAGATAGATTGATATTAGAGCTACTTTATTCTAGCGGAATAACTTCAAATGAGATGTTAGGAGTTGGAGAGAGTGTATTTGATTTAGATAGAAGAGAACTCTATGTAGCTAATGGAAAAAATAGAAGAGTAGTATTTTTTAGTGAGAGAACAAGAGAGTTTTTTAAAAAATATGTAGAGTCTAAAAAAGAGAAATATAAAGATAGATATAATCCTGATATATTATTTGTAAATGGATCAGCAACGAGATTAAGTGATAGATCACTACGTAGAATAATTGATAGATATGCTTTAAAAGCTGGAATAGAGAGAGAGATCAGTCCATATAGTTTTAGACATACATTTGCTGTTCATATGCTATCTAATGGAATGGATATACTATATTTAAAAGAGTTAATGGGACATGTAACATTAGAAAGTACAAAGATATATCAAGAATTAGTTAAGATAAAAGTTTAATATAAAGCAATGAGGAGAGAGATATGATAAAAGCTACTACTATAGTTGCTGTAAAGAAAGACGGAAGAGTTGCTATGGCTGGAGATGGTCAAGTGACTTTCGGAGAAGTAGTATTTAAAAGCAATGCTAAAAAGATAAGAAAAATAGAAAAGTATGAGATAATGGCTGGATTTGCAGGAACAGCAGCTGATGCTTTTGCTCTTATGGATAAATTTGAAAGTAAATTAGATGAATTTGGTGGAAATCTGAAAAAGTCAGCAGTAGAACTAGCTAAAGAATGGAGAAATGATAAAGCATTAAGAGTTTTAGATGCTATGTTAATAGTAGCAGATAAAAATACAATTTTAGTTCTTTCAGGAAATGGAGATGTAATAGAGCCGGATGGAGATGTTGCAGCTATAGGAAGTGGTGGAAGCTATGCCTATGCAGCTGCGAGGGCAATGATTTTATATGGAAAAGAGATGCCTGTTGAGGAGATAGCAATTGGTGCTATGGCTATTGCTGGAGAAATGTGTATTTACACAAATTCAAATATTACTTATGATGTAATTTAAATAGAGGAGAAGATGCTATGAGTAAGAAAATTTGTATAGGGTGTGGAATAGAATTACAAAGTGATTACCCAGAGAAAAATGGATATCTTCCAGCAGCAAAGTTAGAAGAAGCTGGAGAGCATTATTGTCAAAGATGTTTTAAAATAAAAAATTATGGGAAGTATATGCCTGTAAGACTTACTAGAGATGACTATAGAAGAGTAGTACAAGAGGAAATGAATAATGCACAAGTTGCAATAGCTGTATTTGATATTATTGATTTTGAAGGATCATTTGACGATGAGATATTAGATGTTTTAAGAGAAATGGATTCAATAGTTGTAATTAATAAGTTAGATCTTATTCCAGATGAGAAACATCCTTCAGAGGTTGCAAATTGGGTAAAAACAAGATTAGCAGAAGAAGGAATAGCTCCATTAGATATAGCTATAGTAAGTAGTAAAAATGGATATGGAATAAATGGAATATTTAAGAAAATAAAGCATTTTTATCCAGAAGGGGTAGAAGCCTTAGTTTTGGGAGTAACAAATGTTGGAAAATCAAGTATTGTAAATAGATTACTTGGATTAAAAAAAGTAACAGTTTCTAAATATCCTGGAACAACATTAAAAAGTGTAAGAAATCAAATTCCTCATACTAAGATAACATTGATTGACACTCCTGGATTAATTCCAGAAGGAAGAATATCAGATTTAGTTTGTGAAAATTGTAACTTAAAGATGATACCTGCAAATGAGATATCTAGAAAAACTTTTAAAATGTCAAAGGGAAGAGCTTTAATTATTGGTGAATTATTATGGTTTAAGGTTTTAAATAATGATGAGACAAAACCAATTTTCTCATTATATGCAGCTAAAGATGTAACTTTTCATGAAACAAATGAAGAGAAGTTAAAAGAGCTTTTAAAGGCAGATAGAGGAGATTTATTGACACCACCTTGTGAAGAGTGTAGAGATAGATACAGAAGTTTAGAAAAAGTAAAACATAAAATTACAGTAAAAACAGGAGAAGAGCTTGTATTTAAAGGACTTGGATGGATATCTGTAAAAAGAGGACCTTTAGATATAGAGATAACAGCACCAAAAGAAGCTGGTATAGTTATAAGAGATGCTTTTATCAAGCCAAGAAGATAGTATGACTAAGATTATAAAAGAGTTTAAAGAAAAGATTATTGTAGGTTTTTTTTCAATAATTGTTATAATTGCTGTTATTGTTTTAGGAAGTTATAATGTAAAGGATTTAAAAGAGGTAAGAAAAGCAGAAGAAACATTAAATAATTTAGTAGAATTAAGAGCAGCTTTAGAGAAATATTATCAATTGACTCAAAGTTATCCTGATTTATCAAAAGAGGGAGTAAAGGATAATTTACAACTTTTAGATTATAAAGATGATAAAGGGAAAGTAATATCTTTTGCTAAAATTTATGGACATAACTCTATTCCTAAAACCTCTGGAAGTGAAGTAAGTGCAGCAAGCAATATAGTATATGACACATCAGAATTTACAAAAGGGAATAATAATGGTGGATGGAACTATGACTTTTCTGGAAAAACAGGAGAAATTCATGCCAATCTTCCATATAACGTTTATTCTCAAGGAATTAACTGGTGTGAATATTAATATAAATATATAAGGAAAATAGAAAGGAAAGTAAGTATGAAGTACGATATTATTTTTTTAGGTGGCGGACAAGCTGGTATTTTTGGAGCTTATGAAGCAATAGAAAAGAAAGAGGATCTAAAAATACTAATAATAGATAAGGGAAGGATGTTAAAGCAAAGAGTTTGCCCTAAAGAAAAATTAGGAAAATGTGTAAACTGTCCAATTTGTTCTATAATATATGGAGTTAGTGGAGCTGGAGCTTTTTCAGATTCTAAATTTAACATGGATTATAGAGTTGGAGGAGACGTTCATACAGTAGCTGGAAAAAAATTAGTAAACGACACTATAAAGGATGTAGTTGAAGTTTATAGAAAATTTGGTTTTAATGAAGAGCCTACAGGGTTAAAATATAATCCAACAATGGAAAGAATTAAGAAAAGTTGTATTGAAAATGGAGTTCAACTAGTTGATACTCCAACGATGCATTTAGGAACTGATGGTTCAAGAAAATTATATAGTCAATTAATAGATTATCTTTTAGAAAAAGGGGTTGAATTTAAAACAGAAAGAGAGATTGAAAGTTTAATTGTAGAGGATAATCAGGTAAAAGGAGTAATAGTTACACACAAAGGTGAAACTGAAGAGTATTATTCTGATAATATAGTAGCTGGAATGGGTAGAAGTGGTGCTAAAAAAATGATGGAGCTTTGCCAAAAACATAATATAAAATATGAAAATGGAGCTATAGATATAGGAGTTAGAGCAGAGATACCAGATATTATTATGAAAGAGATAAACGAAAACTTCTATGAAGCTAAGATGATATACTATTCAAGAAACTATAGAGATAAGATGAGAACTTTCTGTAGTAATCCAAGTGGATTTATTGCTGCTGAAAAATATGATGATTTCATATTAGCAAATGGACATGCATATAAGGATAGAAAATCAACAAATACTAACTTAGCTTTACTATGTACTAAAAAATTTACAGAACCATTTAATCAACCTTTTGAATATGCTACAGCAATAGCTAAGATATCATCAATGCTTACAGGTGGAAAACTTTTAGTTCAATCATATGCTGATCTGAAAGAGGGAAGAAGATCTACAGAAGAGAGATTAGAGAGATTAAATATTGTTCCAACAACTGAAGATTATGTAGCTGGAGATATAGCTCTTGCTTGTCCTCAAAGATTATTGGATAACATAATGGAATTTATAGAAGTATTGGATAAAATAACACCAGGATTTGCTTCTAGAGATTTACTTCTTTATTTCCCAGAAATTAAATTTAGAAGTACTAGATTAGAGATAAATGAGCATATGGAAACTTCTATGAAGGGGTTATATGCAGTAGGAGATAGTTCAGGTTATGGTAGTGGATTAAATATAGCAGCGGTAATGGGAATGTTGGCAGTTAGAGATATTTTAAATAAATAATCTTAAAATGGTGTTTTGTTTTTCATTTTGTGGAGAAAAAAACACCATTTTTTATAGCTTTGAATTGAAAAAAAGAAAAAATTGTGGTAAAATCTAATTGATAAGAAAAATAGGAGGATAAAAATGGGTTTTTTTAGCAAACTGTTTGGGAAAAAGAAAGAGGAAGAAAAGGAAAGTTTTAAAGTTGCTGAAGTAGAAATTGATGAAATTTTAAATAAAAAAAATGAAAAAGAAAGCATTAATGAAAAAAAAGATATAGAATTAGAAGAAAAAATTGAAATAAAGGATGTTGAAAGTGAAAAAATAGATACACTAGAGACAAAGATAATTGAAAAGCAAAAAGAGGAAGCTGAAGAATATAAAGAAGTAAAAAAAGAAAAAAAAGGTTTTTTTACCTCTTTAAAAGAAAAACTTTTTAAATCAAGGGAAGGGTTATTTGGAACATTAAAGTCATTTATCTTAGGAAGAAATGTAATAGATGCTGAGATGTATGAGGAGTTAGAGGATATCTTAGTTCAATCTGATATAGGAATGGATATGACAATAAAAATAGTTGCTGCCCTTGAAAAAGAGGTTAAAAAGAGGGGAATTAAAGATCCTAAAGAGGTTTATCCAGTATTAAAAGAGGTAATGGAAGGATTTCTGATTAAAGAAAATAATGAAATTTATATAGAAGATGGAAAATTAAATGTTATTTTAGTTGTAGGTGTAAATGGTGTTGGAAAGACTACTACTATAGGAAAATTAGCTTCTAAGTATGTAAAAGAGGGTAAAAAAGTTATCTTAGGAGCAGGGGATACTTTTAGAGCAGCGGCTATAGAACAGTTAGAGGAATGGGCTAATAGATCGGGAGCCGAAATAGTGAAAAGTACTCAAGGTTCAGATCCAGGAGCAGTTGTTTTTGATACATTGGAAGCAGCTCAAGCTCGTAAAGCTGATATTGCTATTATTGATACTGCTGGAAGATTACACAATAAAAATAATTTAATGAAAGAGTTAGAAAAGATACATAATATTATTAAGAAAAAATTAGGAGATCAGAAGTATGAATCAATTTTAGTTATAGATGGAACTACTGGTCAAAACGCTTTGTCACAAGCAAAGGTATTCAATGAAGTTACTGATTTAACGGGATTTATTATTACTAAACTTGATGGAACTGCTAAAGGTGGTATAGTATTTAGTATATCTGAAGAGTTGAAAAAACCTATAAAATTTATTGGAGTCGGTGAAAAGATAGAAGATTTAAGAAAATTTGATGCAAAAGAATATATACAAGCTATATTTGATTAGTGTAAAATATTTATTTTGTAAATTTTTTAAAAAAATAATTGTAATTATACTTAAAATTTGTTAGTATATACTTAACAACAACAAAGTTGTTATTAATGATATATATAAAAAATTAAGATAAAATATTATTTAAGGAAGTGAGAGTTTTGAGTTTTTTAGTTAAAATTAGAGAAAAAGCAAGAGAAGTTAACAGATCAGTTGTTTTACCAGAAGGAACTGATGAAAGAGTAGTAACAGCTGCAGCTAAAGTAGTTGAATTAGGTATAGCTAGACCAATAGTTATAGGAAACAAAGAAGAAATGGAAAGAGTAGCAAATGACTTAGGTCTTAGTTTAAAAGGAGTAGAAATAGTAGAAGTAAAAAATTCTTCTAAATTAGAGGCTTATGCTGAAAAATTAGCTGAATTAAGAGCTAAAAAAGGTATGACAGTAGAAAAAGCAAGAGAGATCTTACTAAATGATCCAAACTTCTTTGGTGCTATGATGGTAAAGATGGGAGATGCTGATGCAATGGTATCTGGATCTGACTCACCTACAGCAGATGTTTTAAGAGCAGGACTACAAGTAATAGGAACTAGACCTGGAATAAAAACTGTATCTTCTGTATTTGTTATGGAATTAACAGAAAGACAAGAAACTTATGGAGACGTATTATTATTTGGAGATTGTTCAGTAATACCAGTTCCTACTGCAGAACAACTAGCAGATATAGCTGAAGCATCAGTTATTACGGCAGAAAACGTAGTTGGAATGCAAGGAAAAGTAGCATTAATGACTTTCTCAACAAAAGGATCAGCTAGTCATCCAGATATAGATGTTGTAATAGAAGCTGGAAAAATCTTAGATGAAAGAAAGGTAAATTTCCAATATGAAGCTGAAGTTCAAGCAGACGCAGCTATAGTGAAATCTGTAGCAATGAAAAAATGCCCTAACTCTCAAGTTGCAGGAAGTGCAAATATTTTAATATTCCCTAACTTAGCAGCAGGAAATATAGGATATAAATTAGTACAAAGATTAGCTGGTGCAAATGCATACGGACCAATAATCCAAGGACTTGCAGCACCAATAAATGACCTATCAAGAGGATGTTCAGTAGACGATATAGTTAACTTAGTAGCAATTACTGCAGTACAAGCAGCAGAGTAATAAAAGCTATTTAAAAAATATAATAAATAATTATTTTAAGGAGATAAAGAATGAAAGTTTTAGTAATTAACTGTGGAAGCTCATCATTAAAATATCAATTAATGAATCCAGAAACAAGAGAAGTTTATGCAAAAGGATTATGTGAAAGAATAGGAATTGAAGGTTCTAAAATGGAATATGAGGTTCCAGCTAGAGATTATGAAATAAAAGTTGAGAAACCAATGCCAACTCATAAAGAAGCTTTAGAATTAGTTATCAATGCAATAACTGATAAAGAAAATGGAGTAATAGCTTCAGTAGAAGAAGTAGAAGCAATAGGACATAGAGTAGTACATGGAGGAGAAACATTTGCTAAATCTGTATTAATAACAGATGAAGTTATGAAAGCTATAGAAGCTAACAATGAATTAGCTCCTTTACATAATCCAGCTAACTTAATGGGAGTTAGAACTTGTATGTCATTAATGCCTGGGAAACCAAATGTAGCTGTATTTGATACTGCTTTCCACCAAACAATGCCAGCTGAAGCATTCATGTATGCATTACCATATGAAGATTATACAGAATTAAAAGTAAGAAAATATGGATTCCACGGAACATCTCACTTATATGTTTCAGAAACAATGAGAGAGATTATGGGAAATCCAGAGCACTCAAAAATAATAGTTTGTCACTTAGGAAACGGAGCATCTGTATCTGCAGTAATGGATGGTAAATCAGTAGATACATCAATGGGATTAACTCCATTACAAGGATTAATGATGGGAACTAGATGTGGAGATATAGATCCAGCAGCTGTATTATTTATAAAAAATAAAAGAGGATTAACTGATAGAGAAATGGATAACAGATTAAATAAAGAATCTGGAATCTTAGGAGTATTTGGAAAATCATCTGACTGTAGAGATATGGAAAATGCAGTAGATGAAGGAGATGCAAGAGCTAAATTAGCAGAGGATATGTTTATCTATAGAATCAAATCTTATATAGGAGCTTATGCAGCAGTAATGGGTGGAGTAGACGCTATCTGTTTTGCAGGAGGAATTGGAGAAAATGCTTCTGGAATAAGAGAGAGAGTTATTGAAAGCTTAGGATTTATAGGAGCTAAAATAGATAAAGAAGTTAACTCAGTTAGAAAGAAAGGAAATGTAAAATTATCAACTGATGATTCTACAGTATTAGTTTATAAAATACCTACAAACGAAGAGTTAGTAATTGCTAGAGATACATATAGAATTGTAACTGGAAAATAATAAAGTAGAAAAATTTTATAAAAAATTTTTAAATAATTATTGACAAATTTTAAATATGATTTAAAATAGTATATAGAAGTAAATTAAAAAAATACTTTCATAAAAGATTTTATAGGAGGAATTGTAATGGTTAAAAAAATGCAGACAATGGATGGAAACCAAGCTGCAGCATATGCATCATATGCCTTTACTGAAGTAGCTGGAATTTATCCTATCACTCCATCATCACCAATGGCAGAGTACACAGATGAATGGGCTTCAAAAGGAATGAAAAATATATTTGGAGTACCTGTAAAAGTTGTAGAAATGCAATCAGAAGCTGGAGCAGCAGGAACTGTACACGGTTCTTTACAAGCAGGAGCTTTAACTACTACTTATACAGCTTCACAAGGATTATTATTAAAGATACCTAACATGTATAAAATAGCTGGAGAATTATTACCAGGAGTAATACACGTATCAGCTAGAGCATTATCAGCTCAAGCACTATCTATCTTTGGAGATCACCAAGATATATATGCAGCTAGACAAACTGGTTTTGCTATGTTAGCAACAAACTCAGTTCAAGAAGTTATGGACCTTGCAGGAGTAGCTCACTTAGCAGCTATCAAAACAAGAGTACCTTTCTTACACTTCTTTGATGGATTCAGAACTTCTCACGAAATTCAAAAAGTAGAAGTAATGGATTATGAAGTATTTAAAAACTTAATCGATATGGAAGCTGTTCAAGCATTCAGAGAGAGAGCTCTTAACCCAGAGCACCCAGTAACAAGAGGAACTGCAGAAAATGATGACATTTACTTCCAAACAAGAGAAGCACAAAACAAATTCTATGATGCAGTACCAGATGTAGTAGCTCACTACATGGCAGAAATCTCTAAAGTAACTGGAAGAGATTACAAACCTTTCAATTACTATGGAGCTCCAGATGCTGAAAGAATTATAATAGCTATGGGATCAATTTGTCCTATATCAGAAGAAACAATAGACTACTTAAATGCTAAAGGGGAAAAAGTAGGAATTTTATCTGTACACTTATACAGACCATTCTCTGCTAAATACTTCTTTGATGTATTCCCATCAACAGTTAAGAAAATAGCAGTTTTAGACAGAACAAAAGAGCCTGGATCACAAGGAGAACCATTATTACTTGATATTCAATCTCTATTCTACGGAAGAGAAAATGCTCCAGTAATAATCGGAGGAAGATACGGATTATCTTCAAAAGATACTACACCAGCTCACGTAATTGCTGTATTTGATAACTTAAAATTAGACCAACCAAAAGACAGATTCACAGTAGGAATAGTAGATGACGTTACATTTACTTCATTAGAAGTAGGAGCACCTGTAACTGTAACTGGTGATGACGTAAAAGAATGCTTATTCTTCGGATTAGGAGCAGACGGAACAGTTGGAGCTAACAAAAACTCAATAAAAATCATCGGAGATAAGACAGATTTATATGCACAAGGATACTTCGCATATGACTCTAAAAAATCTGGAGGAGTTACTAGATCTCACTTAAGATTTGGAAAATCTCCAATAAAAGCAAGCTACTTAATTTCAAATCCACACTTTGTAGCATGTTCAGTTCCAGCATATTTACACCAATATGATATGACTTCTGGAATCAGAAAAGGTGGATCATTATTAGTTAACTGTATTTGGGATGCAGAAGAAGCTGTAAATCAAATACCTAACAAAGTAAAAAGAGATCTAGCTAAAAATGGAGCAAGATTATTCATAATCAATGCAACTAAATTAGCTGAAGAAATTGGATTAGGGCAAAGAACAAATACAATAATGCAAGCTGCTTTCTTTAAACTAGCTGACATTATTCCATTTGAAGAAGCTCAACAATACATGAAAGATTATGCTAAAAAATCATATGCTAAAAAAGGTGACGATATAGTTCAAATGAACTATAAAGCTATCGATAAAGGAGCAGAAGGATTAATCGAAGTACCAGTAGATCCAGCATGGGCTAACTTACCAGTTGAAGAGTTAAAAGCAGCTGAAGAGTGTTGTTCTTGTGGATGTGGACACGAAAAATCAAAAACTGAATTATTCGTAGAAAGAATTGCAAAACCTATCAACGCAATTAAAGGATATGATTTACCAGTTTCTGCATTCAACGGATATGAAGATGGAACATTTGAAAACGGAACTACTGCATATGAGAAGAGAGGAATTGCAGTTCACGTACCTGAGTGGAAAGCTGAAAACTGTATCCAATGTAACCAATGTTCATATGTATGTCCACATGCAGTAATCAGACCATTCTTAATGACTGAAGAAGAAAAAGCTGCATCTCCAGTAGAATTAACAACTATTAAACCAGTTGGAAAAGGATTAGAAGGATTACAATATAGAATGCAAGTATCTACTTTAGACTGTACAGGATGTGGATCATGTGCTAACGTATGTCCAGCTAAAGAGAAAGCATTAGTAATGGTAAGCATCGGACAATCTTTAGAAAATAAAGAAGATAAGAAAGCTGATTACTTATTCAACAAAGTTGAGTACAGAAGTGACTTAATGTCTAAAGATACTGTAAAAGGATCTCAATTCTCTCAACCATTATTCGAATTCCACGGAGCATGTCCTGGATGTGGAGAAACTCCATACTTAAAAGCTATAACTCAATTATTTGGAGAAAGAATGATGATAGCTAATGCTACTGGATGTTCTTCAATATACAGTGGATCTGCACCATCTACTCCATATACAACTAACAAAGATGGACACGGACCATCATGGGGATCTTCTCTATTCGAAGACAACGCTGAGTACGGAATGGGAATGCACGTTGCTGTAGAAACTTTAAGAGATAGACTTCAAAATATAATGGAAGAAAATATGGACAAAGTTCCAGCAGAAGTTGCTGAACTATTCAAAGAATGGATAGAAAACAGATCATTTGCTGCTAAATCAAGAGAAGTATCTGATAAGATAATCGCTGCTTTAGAAGGAAAAGACTGTGAAGTATGTAAAGAAATCTTAAGCTTAAAACAATACTTAGCTAAGAAATCTCAATGGATCTTCGGAGGAGACGGATGGGCATATGACATCGGATATGGTGGAGTAGACCACGTTCTAGCTTCTAAAGAAGATGTAAATATCGTAGTTTTAGATACAGAAGTTTACTCAAATACAGGAGGACAAGCTTCTAAATCAACTCCTACAGGAGCAATTGCAAAATTCGCAGCTGCAGGAAAAGCAGTTAAGAAGAAAGACCTTGCTGCAATAGCTATGTCTTATGGACACATCTATGTTGCACAAGTATCTATGGGAGCTAACCAACAACAATATTTAAAAGCTTTAAAAGAAGCTGAAGCTCACAACGGACCATCTTTAATCATTGCATACGCTCCATGTATCAACCACGGATTAAAGAAAGGAATGGCTAAAGTACAAAACGAAATGAAGATGGCAACTGAGTGTGGATACTGGCCAATATTCAGATATAACCCTGCATTAGAAGCAGAAGGTAAAAACCCTCTTCAAATAGATTGTAAAGAGCCTAACTGGGATAAATATGAAGAGTACTTATTAGGAGAAGTAAGATATGCTACTCTTTCTAAATCTAACCCAACAGAAGCTAAAGAACTTTATGAAAGAAATAAAGCTGAAGCTCAAAGAAGATGGAGACAATATAACAGACTTGCTGCTATGGATTTCTCTACAGAGAAAAAATAAGAGTAGGCTGTTAAAGAGTCATAAATATAGGAGACTGATAGAAATATCAGTCTCTTTTTATATTATTATAAAAATAAAAAAAATTTTTAAAAATGATAAAATTAAAAATTGACTATTTATTTAAATTCATGTATAATTGATCTAAATTAAAATATATTAGGAGGAATTATTAATGGACACGGTGCCCGAATTTAATCTTTATTTAAATCTTTTATTTTTAATTTTTTTAACTCTAACAAATGCTTTTTTTGCTTGTACAGAGATAGCGATGGTTTCTATTAATAAGAATAAAATTAATTTGTTAGCTGAAAATGGGAATAAAACAGCAAAACTTATTCAGAAAGTTTTAGCTGAACCAACTAATTTTTTATCAACAATTCAAGTTGCAATTACTCTTTCTGGTTTTTTTGCTAGTGCATCTGCAGCTACAGGATTTGCAGATATTTTGAGTAAAAAACTTACAGTATTTAATATTGCGTATACCAAAGAGTTATCTATTGTAATTGTAACAATAATATTATCATATTTTACTCTTGTATTTGGAGAGCTTGTACCGAAAAGAATTGCTTTACATAAAGCAGAAGCAATAAGTATGTTTGCTATAAAACCAATATATATAATAGCAAAGTTAACATTTCCATTTATAAAGTTGCTTTCTATTTCAACAAATACAATATTACGTATATTAGGTTTCAAAATTGATAATATAGAGGAACAAGTATCTGAAGAGGAGATAAAATCGCTATTAGAAGTAGGACAAATTCATGGAGTTTTCAATAAAACTGAAAAGGATATGATAACTTCTGTTCTATCTTTTGATAATAAAAATGCTAAAGAGATTATGACTCCTAGAACAGCTACATACATGATAGATATTAATTCACCGTTAGATGAGTATCTAGATGAGTTATTAAATAGAAAACATTCAAGAGTTCCAGTTTATGATACCGAAGTAGATAATATAATTGGAATTTTATTTATAAAAGATTTTATTTTAGAAGCTAGAAAAAAAGGATTTGAAAAAGTAGATATTAAAACTATAATGAGAAAACCATATTTTATACCTGAGACAAAGAAGATAGATATTCTTTTTAAGGAGATGCAACAATCTAAAATCTTCATGTCAATCATTATTGATGAATATGGGGGATTTTCAGGAATAGTTACAATGGAAGATTTAATTGAGGAGATAGTGGGTTCTATAGAAGAAGAATATCAAAATAAAGAGCCAAAAATTACTCTAGTTGAAGAAAATATATATATTGTAGATGGACTTTTTTCATTAGATGCTTTAAATTATGAATTAGGATTGGATTTTTATTCAGATAACTATGATACTCTTTCAGGATTTATTACTGGTGAGCTAGAGAGAATACCAGAGGAAAAAGAAAAAATAGTATTAGAGTATACAAATGTAAGGTTAGAAGTTTTAGAGATAAAGGATAAAAGAATTACAAAAGTAAAATTAACTTTAAAACCAAAGGAATTAGATACGGAAACTATAGAGGAGTAAAATAATAAATGAGGGGATAATTGGAAAACCCCTCATTTTTAAATTTAATTAGAATGGAAATTCATCATCATCTTCATATGGAATCTCTTCTACTTCTTTAGAAATAGATTTTGGAGCAGGTGATGAATACTCAGGCTCATATCCACCCATAGAATCACTGCTTCCTTTTGCTTCTAAGAACTCAATTGCTTCTACAAGAACATCATATGAAGTTCTTTTTTCTCCGTTCATTTCATATCTATTCATTTGAAGCCTTCCATTTACTCCAACTTTTCTTCCTTTTCTTAGGTACTCTCCGATAAGTTCAGCTGTTTTTCCAAAAGCTACACAGTTTATAAAATCAGCTTCACCTTTAGAGAATGGTCTATCTACAGCTAAAGAAAATCTTGAGTAAGCTTTTCCACTTTGTCCAAATTTTAATTCAGGATCTCTAGTAAGTCTACCAACTAAAACTACTATATTCATATTAAAACCTCCTATTAAATTATATTCTTAACTAATTATAGCATATTTTCAAGAGTAGCACCAATATTTTTTAAAGGAAAACAGAAGAAAAAATTATAAGCAAAATGGTAGTATTTATGATATAATAATACAGTAAAATGTTAAGCTAGGAGGCTATAATGGAAAAGAAAAGAGCTGTACTTTTAGATGTAAGTGCCATAATGTATAGAGCATATTTTGCAAATATGAATTTTAGAACTAAAACAGAGCCAACTGGAGCAGTATATGGTTTTGTAAATACTTTGATGAGTATAATAAAAGAATTTAATCCAGATTTTATAGGAGCAGCTTTTGATGTTAAAAGAGGTTCTTTAAAGAGAAGTGAAATTTATAAGGATTATAAAGCTCAAAGAGAATCAGCACCTGAAGATTTAATCGTTCAAATTCCAAGAATAGAAGAGGTATTGGATTGTTATAATATATCGAGATTTAAAATTGAAGGGTATGAGGCTGATGATGTATTAGGAACTTTAGCAAAAAAGCTTTCAGAGGAAGATGTAGAGGTTTATGTTATAACTGGAGATAAGGATTTAGCTCAAATTTTAGATGAAAATATAAATATAGCTTTACTAGGAAAAGGTGAAGGTGGAGATAAATTTAAAATAATAAGAACAGATGAGGATGTTATAGAATATTTAGGAGTATCAGCTAAAAAAATTCCTGATCTTTTTGGACTTATAGGAGATTCTAGTGATGGCATTCCTGGAGTAAGAAAAATTGGACCTAAAAAAGCTATTCCTATGTTGGAGAAATATGAAACTTTAGAGGGAATATATGAAAATATAGATTCATTAACAGAGATACCCGGGATAGGAAAGTCTCTTGTGAATAATTTAAAAGAGGATAAAGATATTGCTTTTATGAGTAGAGAGTTGGCTATAATTTGTCAGGAGGTTCCTCTAGAATTTAATTTAGAAAAATTATCTTATGAGCAGGATAAAGAGAAACTTTTAGAGTTATTTAAGGTATTAGAGTTTAAAGCTCTTATTAAAAAAATGGGGCTTGAGATTGTAGAAGGGAAAGAAGAAGAGTTAGAAAAACAAAGTAGAAGTAGAGAGGATAGAGATTTTAAAATTTTATCTAAAAAAGATGATATTAAGGATATGATTAAAACTTTGAAAAAAGAGGAGCTAGTCTCTATTTTCTATACTGATTATGGAATAGCATTAAGTTCATATGATAGAGATTTTTATTATCCTTTTGATAAAAAATGTGAAAATAAAATAGGGGCTAATATCTCATTATTTGATGTTGAGCCAGCACTAGAAACGCAGAAAAAAGATTATCCAGAAATACAGGAATTTTTTGATAATTATACTGGAAATATAATAACATATAATTTAAAAAACTTATTAAATAAGAGTTTTGATATAAAAAATTGTGGAATGGATATAATGATAGCTCATCATTTAGTTACTTCTCAAACCAAGGAAAATATAGAGTTACCTATTGAGCAATTCACAGGAATAGAGTTAGAGGATTATGCTGAAAAGTTTGGAAAAGAGAAACCAGAAAATTTAAGTGCAGAAGAGTATGGAAAATATATTTGTCAAAGGACAAGAGGACTTTTAGAGTGTTTTGATATCTTAAAAGAGGAATTAACGGATAGAAATTTAATGAAAGTCCTAAATGAGATAGAGATGCCACTGATAGAGATACTTTCATCTATGGAAAAAAAGGGAATAATGATAGACCCAGATTATTTTTCAAAATATGGAAAAGAATTAGAGAGAGCAATAGATGAACTTCAAGAAAAAATATATGAAGAAGCTGGAGAAAATTTTAATATCAACTCTCCAAAACAGCTAGCCGAGATACTTTTCTTTAAATTAAATCTTCCACCAGTTAAGAAAACTAAAACAGGTTTATCTACAGATGAAGAGGTATTGGAGAAGTTAAAGGAAGATGGAGCAGAGATAGCAAAGGCTATATTAGAGTATAGAAAACTAGCTAAATTAAAAAATACATATGTAGATGCTATTCCTAAATTAAGAGATGAAAATAATAGAGTTCATACTACGTTTAATCAAATAGGAACTACTACAGGAAGACTTTCATCTTCTGATCCAAATTTACAAAATATTCCAGTTAAAACAGATGAAGGTATAAAGATAAGACAAGGGTTTGTAGCGGAAAAAGGATCAATTTTAATGGGAATTGACTATTCACAAATAGAATTGAGAGTTTTAGCTCAATTATCGGGAGATGAAAATTTAAGAGCAGCTTATCAAAATAATATGGATCTACATAGTTTAACAGCCAGAAAGATTTTTGAACTTTCTGAAAACGATGAGGTAACAAGGGAACAAAGGATAATTGCTAAGACAATAAACTTTAGTATAATCTATGGAAAAACAGCCTTTGGTTTAGCAAAAGAGCTTGGAATTACTCAAAGAGAAGCGAGTGAATATATAGAGAGATACTTCAATCAATATCCAAGAGTAAAAGAGTTTGAAAAAGAGATAGTTGAATTTACAGAGAAAAACGGATATACAGAGACTTTATTTGGAAGAAGAAGAATTATAGAGGGAATAAATTCTAAAAATAAAAATATAAAAAGTCAGGCAGAAAGAATGGCTGTGAACAGTGTTATTCAAGGAACAGCAGCTGAAGTTTTAAAGCAAGTTATGATAGAGATATATAGATATATTAAGGATAAAGCTGGAATATCATTATTACTTCAAGTACATGATGAGCTTATTTTTGAAATATCTCTGGATAGATTAGAGGAATATAGAGAGAATATAGAAAAAATAATGAAAGAGTGTGTAAAATTTGATAGTGTACCACTTGAAATTAATACTAATATAGGAGTTAACTGGGCTGAAACAAAATAGAAGAGGTAGAAAAGGTAATATGTTTTAATAGGAGGTAAGATGTCTTATACATATAGTGTTAAAGAGGAGATACTAAGTAATGATATGGTAACAGCAATTGAAAAAACTGCTGAATTATCTGCTATATTTCTGAGTAAAAATGCTTTTTATAATGATAGAATTGAACTTAGATTAGAAAATTTACCTTTAGCTAAAAGAGTATATAAATTTATAAAAGATACAACAGATTTAAAAATAGAGATAAAGTATTCAATATCTAAAAGGTTGGGAGAGCATAATGTATACATAATTGTTATTCCCAAGCAAAAGGGATATAGAGACTTTATTGAAAAGATGAAGAGTTTAAATGTAGATTTGATACTTACAAGTGAAGAAATTTTAAAAGGATTTATTAGAGGAATATTTCTTTCTTGTGGGTATATAAAGGATCCAGAAAAAGAGTATGCCCTTGATTTTTTCATGGATAATGAAGAGGCGGCAGATAAATTGTATACCCTGCTTTTATCTAAAGGAAAGAAAGTTTTTAAAACTTTAAAAAGAAATAAACCATTAGTTTATCTTAGAAATTCAGAAAATATTATGGATATAATTGTTCTGATAGGATCAATTCAATCTTTCTTTAAATATGAAGAAACTACAATGATAAAAGATTTGAAAAATAAAACAATTAGAGAGATGAACTGGGAAGTAGCTAATGAAACTAAGACTTTGAATACAGGTAATAATCAAATTAAAATGATAAATCATATAGATAGAGAGATTGGACTTAATTCATTAAGTCCAGTCCTTGAAGAGATAGCTCATATGAGACTTAATAATCCTGAGAGTACACTTCAAGAGATAGCAGAGATGATTGGAATTTCAAAGTCTGGAGTTAGAAATAGGTTTAGAAGAATAGAAGAGATTTATAATAATCTAATAAAAGATGAGATAGAGGAATAAAGTATGAGAATAATAAAAGATATCTTGAATTTTAATGAGTGTCTAAGTAATAGTTATGTAGCAATAGGAACGTTTGATGGAGTTCATTATGGACATCAAAAGCTTATAAAACAGGCTATAGAAGCAGCAAAAAAAAATAGTGGTTATTCAGTTGTTTTTACATTTTCAAATCATCCAATGGAATTAATAAAGGGAGAGGCAGCTCCAAAAGTTATAAATACTATAGAAGAAAAACTTTATTTGTTAGAACAATTAGGAGTAGATTGTGTTATTGTACAAGAGTTTTCCCAAGAGTTTGCCAATTTAACTGCAGAGGAGTTTGTAGATATTTTAGAAAAGAAATTGGGAAGTAAGGAGTTATTTGTAGGATTTAATTTCTCTTTTGGAGTGGGAGGAAAATCTACTGCCAAGGATCTGGTTAGATTAGGAGAGGTTAGAGGAATAGTTGTTAATGAACTTTTTCCAATATATTTAGAAGGAAAACTAGTAAGTTCAACACTTTTAAGAGATAAAGTATTACATAAAGATATAGAAACAATAAATAGATATTTAGGGCATAATTTTGTTATTATGGGTGAAGTTGTACATGGGAAAAAAATAGCAAGAGAGTTAGGATTTCCAACTGCAAATATAAAAATGTCTACAAGATTATATCCTAAAAATGGAATATATGGAGCTAAAGTAAAGATAGAAGGAGAGGATTTCTATCGTTATGGAGTTGTTAATATAGGAGTTAATCCAACTTTAAAACCCGGAGAAAAAACAGTTGAAGTAAATATACTAAATTTTAATGAGTTTATATATGGAAAAACTGTAGTTATTGAATTGGAAGAGTATTTAAGAGAAGAGAAAAAATTCTCATCAATAGATGAACTAAAAAGAGTGATTGGAAATGATATAGAAACTTGGAGAAGGGTAGTAGAAGAGAGAAAAAATGGATATAGTACTAAAGATAGATAATTTTGAAGGACCACTTGATTTACTTCTTCATTTAATAGAAAAGAAAAAATTAAAAATTTCAGAGATAAAAATTTCACAAATAATAGATGAATATCTAGGTGTTTTAAAGGAAGCTCAAGAGGAAAATTTACATATCAAAGTAGAATTTTTAGTTACAGCCTCAGAATTATTGGAAATAAAAGCTTCAACGCTTTTAGCTATCAATGAGGAAGAGAATAAAGAAAAAGAGTTAAAAAGAAGATTAGAAGACTATAAAATCTTTAAAGAGGTAGCATTAAAGATAGGTGAGATGGAAAAAGAGTACAACATCTCCTATACACGTGGTGAAGGAAGAAAGATTATAAAAAAGGCAGCTAAAGAGTATGATATTTCAAAGTTAAAAGCTAGTGATCTATATTTAGCTTATAAAAAATATATTGGAAAGAGTGAAAAAGAGTATTTAGAATTAGAGCTAGGAAAAAAATACACTTTAAAAGATGAGATGGATAAATTATATATAAAATTATACTCTCAAAGAAGGACTTTTGATTCAATATTTAGTGAAGCTGAAGGAAGAATGCATCTAGTATATATATTTTTAGCTATCTTAGAACTCTATAAAGAGGGACTTATAGAGATAGAAGAAGATACAGTATCAAGAATAAATAGATAAGGAGTTTTTATGTTTAGAAGTGGACTTCTAGTAATGATAATAACAATGATAAGCAGAGTATTAGGCTTAGTAAGAGCTGGAATAATAGCTTATTACTTTGGAGCATCTGCTATGACAGATGCTTTTTTCAGTGCTTTTAAAATAAGTAATTTTTTTAGGCAACTTTTAGGAGAGGGAGCTTTAGGTAGCTCATTTATCCCACTTTATAATGAAAGAGTAGAAATAGAGGGAGAAGAGAGAAGTAAGGAGTTTATATATTCAATACTAAATTTACTCTTTGTTTTTAGTACGATAATTACAATATTGATGATAATATTTTCACAGGGAATAATAGATGGAATAGTAAGTGGATTTTCGGTAGAAACTAAATTACTAGCTTCAAGACTATTAAAGATAATGTCAGTATATTTTATCTTTATAAGTTTATCAGGAATGATATGTGCTATTTTAAATAATTTTAAACAATTTGCTGTTCCAGCTTCTACATCAATATTTTTTAATTTAGCAATAATTTTAGCCTCTATGTATTTTGGAAAAAGCTATGGAATAGATGCCTTAGCTTATGGAGTTGTAATTGGAGGAGTTCTTCAATTTTTAGTAGTTTTACCAGCGTTTTTTAAAATAGTAAAGGGATATTCTTTCAAAATAGATTGGAAGGATCCTTATTTAAAAAGAATATTTATAATGATATGTCCAATGCTTATAGGGATAGTAGCTAGACAGGTAAACACCATTGTAGATCAGATGTTTGCTTCATATTTAGCCGCTGGAGGGGTATCAGCCCTTGAAAATGCTACAAGGTTATATTTATTACCAGTAGGAGTTTTTGGAGTATCAATATCTACAGTAATATTTCCAGGATTATCAAAGGCGATGTCAAAAAATAATTATAAAGAGGCAACGGATAATATAGTAAAAGGATTAAACATACTACTATTTTTAATAATTCCATCAACTGCTGTACTGACTTTTTATGCTCCAGAAGTTATTAGATTAACACTATCTTATGGAAAATTTGATGAGGAAGCAGTAAGAGTAACAGCTCAAGCTTTACTATATTACTCTTTAGGGTTATATTTTTATACAGCTATATACTTAATGACAAGAGCTTTTTATAGTGTAAAAGATAGTAGACATCCAGTAAAGTTTTCTATAGTATCTATAGTAGTTAATATAGTTTTAAATTTTCTACTGATAGAAAAATTAGAGTATAGAGGAATTGCACTGTCTACTTCAGTAGCTGCCGCAGTTAACTTTATTTTACTTTTAATAGTTTTCAGAAAAAAATATATTAATTTTAGTTTGAAAAAAAGTTATATTTTCTTTGCTAAAACACTAATAGTTACAAGTTTTGCTCTATTAGCAAGTTTTAAAGTAGAAAATACAATTTTAAAACTGATAGTTTTTTCTGCTGTATATATGTTATTTTGGACAAGAAGCTTAATAAAAAATAAAATGGAAGTATTCTAATGGAAGAGAAGGTATATAATTATAAGATTTATACTCCAAATAAGATTGCTGATAAAATTACTAAAATTGCAATTGACAATTATTTTAATGGTGAAATGAGTAAAGAGAAATTAGATAAAATAAGAGTTTGTGATCTTTCTTGTGGAAGTGGAAATCTATTACTTCCATTTTTAGAAGCTCTTATTATAATTTCAAAAGAGATTACAGGAGAGTATTATTATAATTCTAATTGGATAAAGGGTTATGATATTGATAATGAGGCAGTAAAGCTAACTAAGGAGAAGGGAAGAGAGCTATTAACAAGCTACTCTTTAGATGGAATACTAAATATTGAAAATAGTGATGGATTGCTTTTAGAAGAGAGTGGATATAATATCATTTTAGGAAATCCACCATATCTTGGTGAAAAAAATAATAAAGAGATATTTCAACAGGTAAAAAATACGAATTTTGGAAAAAAGTATTATGAAGCGAGAATGGATTATTTTTACTTTTTTATTGAGAAAGCTATTGAGATATTAGATGAAAATGGTATCCTTGTTTATCTAACTACAAACTATTGGCTTAAGGCAGATAGTGGAAAGAAATTAAGAAACACCTTAAAAGAAAATGGCTTGTTTTCTGAAATTATATTCTATGATAACTCACTTTTTTCAAAGGCAAAAGGTCAGCATAATATTATTTTTAGTTGGACGAAATCAATTAAAGAGAAAAAAAGTATAAATATAGAGCTACCAGAAAAAAGTTTTAAGATAGAAAATTCTTTATTATATGATGAAAATGATAAAATAATCTTGGCAGATGAAGAGAGTAGAGAGTATAATAGAAGAGTGATTAGTATCTCAAATTATAAATTGGGAGATTTGGTAAATATAAATCAAGGAATAGTTTCTGGTTATGATAAAGCTTTTATTTTCAATAGTTTTCAAGAGGAGTTTTCAAAGTATTTAAAACCTTTTTATAAAAATAAGGATATAGGAAAATATACTAATAGTAAGAATCAGTTTTGGATACTTTATTTAGATAGAGAAACTGAATTAGATGAGGAGTTAGAGCTATATTTAAAAAATTATTATGAAGAGCTTTCAAAAAGAAGAGAGGTATTGACTGGTCAGATAAAATGGTGGCAACTTCAATGGGCTAGAGATAGAGAGATATTTTGCAAACCTAAGATTCTTGTAAGACAAAGATGTAAGACAAATCAATTCTCTTACGATGAAAGTGAATTTTATGGAAGTGCTGATATTTACTTTATAACAACTAAGAGTAATGAGATAGATATTTTTTATATTTTAGGATATATGAATTCTACTTCATTTTTAGAATGGTTTAAGTATAATGGAAAATCAAAAGGAAAAAATTATGAATTTTATTCTACACCATTAAAAGAAACACCAATATATTATCCAAAAGTTAAAGAAGATATAGAGTATATATCTTCTCTTGTAAAGAAGCAGATAGATAAATATGATTTAGAGATTCAGAGAGAGATTGATAATTATTTTGAAAAAATTTTTAGTAAGTGAGGTGAATTAGATGAATGATTCATCAAATAGAGTAAAAAAAGTTGGACTTCCCCCAGGAAGTATAATATATACTGGTGAAAATCCACAACATAAGATACATATAGATATACTTGCTTACAATGATAGTATAACTAAAAGAGAACTTTTTGATGAAAATAGTGATTTGAGTGAGATAAAAAAAGACTTTAAAGGGATTACTTGGATAAATATAGATGGAATACACAATATTCCACTGATAAAAAGGATAGGAGAGCTTTTTAATCTTGATAATCTAGTAATGGAGGATTTAGTTAATAGTACTCAAAGAGCTAAAGTAGAAGAACGGGAAGATTATCTATTCATAGTTATGAAGATGCTAAATTTAAATCTTATATCCAAGGATATAGCTTATGAGCAAGTTTCCTTTATTGTAAAAGAGGATTATCTTATTACATTTCAAGAAACTCCAGGGGATGCTTTTGATTCAATTAGAGCTAGAATAGAAGCTCCAAATTCAAGAATGAGAAAGAAGAGTGTAGGTTATTTAACTTATGTAATATTAGATAGTATAGTAGATAACTATTTTATGATACTAGATGAAGTAGAGATAGAGATAGATAGATTAGAATCTAAAGTTATTAATAATCCTGAAAGAGAGGATTTACAAACTATTATTACATTAAAACAAAAAGTTACTACATTAAAAAGAACGATAGGACCTATTAGAGAGTTAATCAGTAGACTACAGACGAATAGTGTAGCAGAATATTTGAATGATGATATTAAAATTTATCTGACAGACTTATCAGATCATGGAATTATAGTACATGATACTCTAGATATATTAAATAGTAGAGTAACGGAATTAATTCAACTATATCATTCTACAATTAGTAATGGAATGAACGAGGTTATGCAAATATTAGCAATAATCTCTACAATATTTATGCCACTTAGTTTCTTAGCAAGCTTGTATGGAATGAACTTTGAATATATGCCAGAGTTACAGAGCAGATATGGATATTTTGTAATATTAGGAATAATGTTTGTACTTGTACTAGCTATGATTGCATATTTTAAGAAGAAGAAGTGGATTTAAGAAAACTCTGTATAAATATTAAAGTATTATAAAAAATGGGAATAAAAAACTCAAGAGAAAAAAGTTAACTCTTGAGTTTTTTTACTAAAATATAGTTGAATAGTTATTGGAACATCAATTTAAAATGTTAATTCTTGTATATTTTCTTGAGGTTTTTCATCTAAAGGAATAGATGTAAATTTAACAGTTGAAAAATTTATCTTCTTTAAATCAACTTTTCTTATTTGACTATTATACATAGTTTTGTAATAAAACTCTCTATCACTTAAATTACTTATAGCTGTCCATTGAGTAGCACTAGGTAAATCTTTTGGAATATATGCTTGTTGATCAGCAGGATATTCAACACCTATAGGTAAATCAAAATTATTAAGAATATGAATAGCTTCATCTACAGCTTCTTTAGTAGTAGCAGCAGGTTTCATAGTTGTAAGAAGATAAAAAGCTCTGATAAATCTCGATGGAGGAGTGATATCTCCAGGTAATCCTAAAGCTCCTGTTCCTACTCCAAAAGAGAATATCTCTTCACCATTTACGTTATAGTTTTTAGCATTTCCAGAATAAAGATTTATATAGTTATTAAGATTTTTTACGTGCCAATCAAAATCTGGAGCATTAGTTAGAACTCCTACTTTGTTATCATAGATTTTAACTTCACCATTATTAATAATTTCAATAACTATATTTCCACCCTTTGCATCTGCAACTCTCCAGTGAGCTGTAGGAAGAGGGTTTCCATTTTTATCATAACCAACATTGACAACTTTAATATTTTTAATTCCTTCTTTTACCTCTTCGACAGTTGAGAAGTTAGATAAGATCCAACTCACAAATTGCATATCAACAACAGATTTTTTTGATATTTTTGGAGTATATTTTGTAAGACTACCATAATGAGGGAAATAAAAAAGACCAGCATTAAGCCCAGCTTCATTGATCCCTTCTCCGATGAATAAATCATTTATGACAGAGGCTCCAACATAACCATACTTAGCTTTCCATTTGTGCCCCTCCATCTTTCCATCAGGAGTTAAAGATTGATACTCTTTTCCTCTTGGAGATACCACTAATTTACTATTCAGATTACTTTCACCATACTCTATCGTTCTACCTTGAATCATTTGGTTATCTATTGTTCTAATAGTAATACCAGTACATGCAAGAGCAACACTAGAGAAAATTAAAAATAAACTAAGTGACAATTTAAAAATTTTTTTCATGAAAACCCTCCTAAAATTATTTGATAATACATTATACCATATAAAAACTGTAGAGCAATAAAAAAAGAGAAGAAAAACATCTTCTCTTAAATTTCTTTCTATAGATTAGAAAAGTCCAGGGATATTGATACCACCAGTTATTTTTCCCATTTCAGCTTCAGCTAATTCATCAGCTTGTCTCATAGCTTCTTTTACTGCAGAAAGAACTAAATCTTCTAACATCTCTTTATCTTGTGCAGCTTCTTTAACTATTTCATCAGTTAATTTAACTTCTAATAGTTCTTTTTGCCCATTAACTTTTACAGTTACAGCTCCTCCACCAACAGAAGAAGTTAACTCTTTTTCTTTAAGTCCTTCTTGAACTAATAACATTTGTTGTTGCATAGCTTGAGCTTGTTTTAATATATTCATTTGGCTTCCTGCACCTTGAGATGTTTTTCCACCTTTTAATTTTCTTACCATTATAATTCTCCTCCTGATATTTTTCTCACTAACAGTGATTATATCATATAACTATATAAAGTTTCAATAGTTTTCTTATAGATTATATGGGAAAAAATAGCTAGGTTTGAAGAATAATTCATTATTTTCATCTAGAGATGAAAAATTTTGAATTAAAGTTTTAAAAGGTAGATATTGTTTAAGAATAGTTTCAAAACTATCACTTTCAACAATTTCAATAACTTCATAATTACTTAATTTTAAATCTTTAGCCAGAGTATTTATAGTCAGCTCTAAGCCACCAATTTCATCTATAAGTTTAAGATTTTTTGCCTCTTCTCCCAACCAAACTTTTCCTTGAGCAATAGAGTGTACATAATCTCTATCTAACTCTCTTCCTTGTGCTACAATATCTAAAAACTCACTATATACCTTAAAGCTAGAAGCATAAATTTTTTCTTCATCTTCCTCAGTAAAATCTTTAGTCAAAGAGAATAGATCAGAATATTTACCTTTTTTAACAGTTTCAATATTAATATCTAATTTTTTCATAAGACCGTTGAAGTTTGGAATAAGGGAAACAACTCCAATAGAGCCAGTAATACTTTCTTTATCAGCAAAAATCTTGTCTCCAGAAACAGCAATATAGTATCCTCCAGAAGCAGCAACTCCACCTACAGATATGTAGATAGGTTTCTGCTTACTAGCTTCTTTTAATTTATGATGAATGATATTAGAAGCAAGTGCAGAACCACCAGGGGAATTAAGTCTTAAAACAATTCCTTTTATCTCTGGATTTTCCAAAGCTTTATCAATTTCATTTGATATTTTATCAGGAGTTATAGAGTTACCGATACTACCTTTTTCACTGCTAAGAAGTATACTTCCTTCACCATAGATGATAGCAATTTTCTCTGGGGAGTTGATTTTAGTTTCTTGATATTTTTCAATAGGAATTAATTTTTTCTTTCCTATTGTATTAAATATATCCTCTTCATAAGCAAGTTTATCAATAAGATGAAATTTTTCCATTTGATGTGGTTCAGAAAAAACAAAATCACCATTTAAAATTCTATCATTAATAAGTTCTTTATTAATTTTTCTTTCTATAATAATTTTATTTAAGAAGTTATCATATATTTTATCATGAAGTCTTTTAATATTCTCTCTATACTCATTAGACATCTCTTTTTTAGTAAAATTTTCACCATAAGACTTATAATCTCCAACGTGGATAACATTAAATTTTACTCCAAATTTATCTGCTAATCCCTTATAGTATGCTAATTCACTATAATAACCAGTGAGATTAACATTAGCACTCATAGTAGGTGGCATAATTATCTCATTAGAGTTAAGTGCAAGTGAATAGTTTCTATTATTTAAGTTAAGAGCAAAAGAGAGAATTTTCTTATTATTCTCTTTTAAAATATTTAATTTTGATCCAAGTTCCTCAATTTGAGCTCTATCTAATGTTATGTTATCAAGTTTAAGGAAAATACCTTCAACATTGGGATTAGAATTGATAGAATCTAATTTTTTTAACAGTGAGAAAAAATTGATCTCTCCATCTTTGAGAAAATTAGGAATAGTTTCAGATTTCTCACTATATTTATTTCCTAAGTCAATAACAATATAACTTCCTTTTTCAATTTTTAAATTATTTTTTTCTTTTTGTGATGAATATTTATTAAATACTCCAATTATTATAAGTAATAGTATTGACATTAAAACTAATTTTATAAAGAATGAAAATATCTCCTTTATAATAAAAATAACAGTTCCAAATATCAAATTTTTTAAAAATTTAAAGAGTTTCATAACAACTATCTTCTCCTATATTGATTTATATTTTAAATGATATCAATATTATAAAAGATAGTCAAATAAAATAAATATTTTCTTTTGATTTTTTAATATATATAATATAATCATAGTTAAGAAAGGTATAGAAGGAGGATTTAATGAAGTATTTAGGAGAGAGTTTTGCATTGATAACAGCTTTAGGTTGGGCTTTGAGTTCTTTATTTTTTGAAAAAGCATCAAAAAGAGCTGATAGTATTTCAGTAAATGTAATAAGATTAGTAATAGGAATAATATTTTTAGGGGTATTTACCTTCGTAGAAAGAGGAGTATTTTTACCAACTGATTCTACTAGTTATAATTGGAAGATACTAGGAGTTTCTGGGATAATAGGGTTATTTTTAGGGGATATATTTCTATATGAATCTTATGTTTTAATAGGTGCTAGATTATGTATGTTGTTTATGACATTAACACCTCTTATAGTTGGAGTTTTTGGATATGTATTTTTAGGAGAAGTTTTAACTTTAACTCAATTATTAGCTATGATAATAACATGTAGTGGAGTATTAATAGTTGTTTTAAAATCTAAAGATGGGGAGCAAAATAAAAAAATATCTTCAAAAGGGATAATGTATATATGTATAGCTACTATTTTTGAAGCTATAGGAACTATTTTTACAAAAATGGGTTCGATTGGATATAATCCTAGTTCATCTACTCAGATTAGAATGATATGTGCTTTATTAGTTTTCATTATTTTTATAACTATAAAAAAGTTATGGAGAAAAGTATTTAAAGTAGCTGGAGATTTTAGAAATTTACTTTTAATTACAGCTGGAACTATTACTGCAACAGCAGGAATAACATTTTTGGTTGCAGCATTGAATCTAGGAAATGCAGGAGTTATATCAACAATTGCCTCAACGAGTCCTATATTAATTATTCCTATTTCATATTTATTTTTTAAAGAAAAAATAGCACTAAAAGAGATTATTGGAGCATGTATATCAGTTTTAGGAATAGTTTTATTTTTTTATAAATAAGATATGGATTTTACAAAAAACGATAAAGAAGTCCCTTCGGCCTCAGGACTTCTTTATACGTAGAAATTAAAATGTAATTTAAGGAAATGTCTTATGACAATATTATTATAACATATATTTTGTTATTGTCAATAAATATTTTGAAAAACTAATTATTTTTTTATAAATATATGAGATTAAATATATTTTAATGATATAAAAAATATATTGTACAATAGAGATAAACTAATGTATACTAATAATAAAAGCAAGGTAGAGGAGCAAATGACAGGAGTAAAAATATATAGCTTGGCAGGCGTTATGATATTTTGAAAGGGGAATTTGCCGAAATGGAAGAGAGGGCTAAACTCTTTTGTTGGCAATGTGGATAATATCTACATTGTTGTCATTGAATTTTTTCAGTGGAGAGCTATCTGTGAGAATAAGAGAGGGATTATTTTATCTTTTTTGTAATTTATCACAGTTTAGTCAGCTGTGATTTTTTTATTTTGCTAAAAATTTGAGGAGGTATATATTAATGATTAATGCAATTTGGTGTGGACTTATAGTTATAGGAATTTTAGTAGGAATATTTACAGGGAATGTACAAGCTGTTACAGACTCAGCAATTAAATCAGCAGGAACAGCAGTAACTTTATCTATAGAGATGATAGGTGTTATGGCACTTTGGCTTGGGTTAATGAAAATAGCAGAGGAAGCTGGAATGGTAAAGGCTATTGGAAATTTAATGAAACCAATCTTAGTAAGATTATTTCCAGAAGTACCTGCTGATCATCCAGCAATGGGAAGTATGGTAGCCAATATGGCAGCAAACTTTTTTGGATTAGGAAATGCAGCAACTCCTTTAGGAATAAAGGCTATGCAAGAGTTACAATTATTAAATGACAATAAAGATGAAGCTTCAAATTCAATGGTAATGTTTTTAGCTATAAATACTTCATCAATAACTCTTATATCATCAAGTACAATAGCTTATAGAGTAGCTGCAGGTTCAGCTAATGCAACAGAGATAATAGCTCCTACTATAGTAGCAACAATAGCGTCTACAGCAGTAGCTATAATTTCGTGCAAATTTTTAGAAAAATTACCAAAGTATAGAAGAGAAAAAATATAATATTGAAATAATTTTGAATATTTAGTAAAATTTAGGAGGAAGAATATGTTTGTAAGAATAATGGAGAGTATCTCACTTTATGCAATACCATTAATAATTTTAATAATAGTAGGATATGCTTATTTTGTAAAAAAAATAAAAGTATATGAGGTATTTTGTGAAGGAGCAAAGGAAGGATTTAATACATCAATAAGAATTATACCATTTTTAGTAGCAATGTTAGTTGCAATAGGGATATTTAGAGCTTCTGGATGTATCGATATAATGATGAAGATATTAGATCCTGTATTTGGATTGATAGGAATGCCTGGAGAGGTATTACCAATGGCAATATTAAGACCATTATCAGGTGGTGGAGCAACTGGGGTAATGAATGATTTAATGTTAACATATGGACCAGACTCTTTAATAGGAAGAATAGCTTCAACAATGATGGGATCTACAGAAACTACTTTCTATGTTCTTGCTGTATATTTTGGAGCAGTAAGCATAAGAAAAACGAGGCATGCTGTTGCAGTTGGATTACTAGCCGACCTAGCTGGATTACTAACTGCAGTATGGATTTGTAGAATTATGTTTGCATAAAAATATAATTTGGAGTAGAAAATGAAAAAAATTAAATTATTATTAGTAGCTATAATTTTATTAACTGGATGTACTAATACAAAAGTGGAAAATGAAAATCAGAATCTTGCTCAAAATCTTGAAGTTTCAGAGCAAACCCAAATAGATTCACCAAGTGATATTTTAAAAAATCTTCAAAACACTAACGAGAGTCTTCAAGAAACAAAGGAAGCTAGAATAGATATCAAAAAAGAGAGTTTAGAAAATAGTATTAAAAGTATAGATGAAGTAGATTCAACTAAAAAAGAGACTATACTTAACGATATTAAAGAGAAAAAAAATGAAAAACAGATTTCTAAAAGTAAAAAAAATATAGTTAAGGAAAAAACTCAAAAAGCTATAGATAAATTTGTAAATTTAGAAACACTCAAATATAGTAATATAGGTATCAGTATTGTAGATTTAAAAACTGGAGAAACCATAGGAAGTTATCATAAAGAGGCAGCAATGAATCCGGCTTCAGTTTTTAAAGTTATAACATCAGCTACAGCTTTAGAAGTTTTAGGAGCTAATACTAGATTGGAAACTAAACTTTTATATGATGGAAAAATAGATAATGAGGGTATATTAAAAGGTGATGTATATATAGTAGGTGGTGGAGATCCAACATTAGGATCTGATGGAATAAAGGTTAAACAAAGTGCATTCATGGAAGATTGGATAAGTAAAATAGAAGCTGCTCAGATTAAAAAAATAGATGGAGATATAATTGTAATAGATAATCTATTTGGTTATGTAGGAGTAGAGGAGAAATGGCTATGGGAAGATTTTGGAACTAGCTATGGACAGGGAACATATGGAATTAGTATATTTGATAATCTCTATACTTTATATTTAAAATCAGATGTTAAAAATGTAAAAATTGTTGGAACTAAGCCAGAAATAGAAGGATTAAAATTTGAAAATAGATTAAAGGTATCTGAAAAGGGCAGAAAGAGTTTTTCAGTAAGAGGATTAGCTTTTGAAAATAAGAGAATCTTAAACGGAGAAGTACCAGCAAATCAAGAGAAAATAGTTACAAAAAGTGATATTCCAAATCCAGGTTTATTTTTAGGGCAATACTTTAAAAATAGTTTAAAAACTGTTGGAATTGCTGTAAATGGAGAGGTAAAAACAAGTAGAAATACAAATAAAAGACCTAAAAACCCAAATACTTTAGCTATTACAAAATCAGCTACAATAGAAGAGATGGTAAGAGTACTTCTAAAAAGAAGTGATAATCACTATACAGAGCATCTATATCAACTTATAAAACTAAAAGATGTAGATATTGAAGAGTTTTGGAAAGCAAAAGGAGTTGATACAAAAGCCCTCGTGATGAATGATGGAAGTGGACTTTCTCGTGGAGATTATGTATCAGCAGATATTTTAACAAATATATTAGTATATATGAATAAAAACTATTCTGGGTTTGATAAGCTTTTACCAAGAGGGGGTTATGAGGGAACTGTTTCAGATTTCTTAGAACCAAGTGTATTCTCTGGAGATGTAAGAGTAAAAAGTGGAAGTATGAGTGGAATTCAGTCTTATACTGGATATGTAGAGAAAGATGGACGTGAGCTTGCATTTACAATAATTGTTAATCATTGGAATGGAAGTAGAAATAAATTAAAAGATAATATGGAAACGTTAATTAATGATTTATTTTAGAGGTATAAAATGTTAGGAAAAAAACTAAAAAAAGGTGATACAATAGGAATTATAGCACCAGCTAGTTGTACAACTTATGAGAAAGTTTTAGAGGCAAAGAAAAACATAGAAGACATGGGATATCAGGTAATTTTGGGAGAGTGTACTAAAAAACAGTGGTATTCATATGCTGGAACAGACGAAGAAAGAGCAGAAGAGATAAATAGTTTTTTTGCTGATAAAAGTATTGATGCTATAATTTGTATGCGTGGTGGGTATGGATGTAATAGATTAATAGAGCTTTTAGATTTTGAAGTTATAAAGAGAAATCCAAAGATATTTGTAGGTTACAGTGATATAACAACACTACATATAGCATTAAATGAAAAAGCTAATTTAATAACATTTCATGGACCAATGGCAGTGAGTAATTTTACTGGTAATTATAACAGAGATACATATGAAAATTTCATAGAGATACTTTCTAACTCAAAAGATGAACAAAGTATAAAAAATATTACAAAAGAGTTGGAAGTTTTAAATGAAGGAAGAGCAAAGGGAAAGCTTGTAGGTGGAAATTTAGCTACTCTTATAGCAACACTTGGAACTGAATATGATTTAGATTATAATGGAAAGATACTATTTTTAGAGGATATTGGAGAAAAAACTTATAAAATAGATAGATTTCTAAATCAATTAAAAAAGCATGGAGTTTTTGAAAAAATAGAGGGTTTAGTTCTAGGAGATTTTAAAAACTGTACTCAAGATTCAGAAAAAGATATGACACTTTTAGAGGTTTTTCAGAATTATTTTAAGGAGTTAAAAAAGCCTGTAATATATAATTTTGAAAGTGGGCATTCAGAACCAATGTTGACTCTTCCATTAGGGGCTATATGTGAAATAGATACTTATAATAAAGAGCTAAAAGTATTGGAGAGAGTAGTTAGTGAATAAAGTAGAGATGAGGTATTGTGAGTTTAATTCAAAATACCTCATTTTTTAATTGAATTCTATTATTATGAACAAAAAAAATAAAGAAATATTAATTTTTAAAAGGAAAAATAATAAAAATATGAATGATAAAAAAATAAAATTGATAGATAGTATACAGGTAAAAAAATTGCTAAAATAATTTTAGAAAAAATTTTTACAAGCCTGCCAAAAAAGTGTAAAAATATAAAAAATATATTGAATAAAAACATAAAAAGTATTAAAATAAAGGAGTTCAATAATAAAAATCTGGAGGGGTTTCATGAAAACAGAAACAGTGGCAGATAATTTGAAACTTTTACAAAAAGGAAGTGGAAAATTATATCTGTTATGTATAGTTGTGGGAACTTTGACAGGGGTTACAGTATCACTCTATAGATTAGCTTTAAATTATATTAATCATTTTAGAGAGCTAATGATAAAGAACTCTTTGATAGAAGGAACACACACTATATTTATTATTTGGTTATCTTTTATTTTAATAGGACTTTTAGTAGATTATATATCTAAAAAATATCCTAAGATTTCCGGAAGTGGTATACCACAAGTAAAGGGAATATTATTAAGAAAGTTAGATTATACAAAGTGGTTCCAAGAGCTTATAGCTAAATTTATAACTGGACTTATGGGAATTGGAGCTGGTCTTTCATTGGGAAGAGAGGGGCCATCAGTACAATTAGGTTCATATATTGGTTTTGGAATTACTAAAATATTTAAAAGAGATAGTATAGAGAAAAAATATTTAATTACAAGTGGTTCAAGTGCAGGATTAGCTGGTGCTTTCGGAGCTCCTCTTTCAGGAGTAATTTTTGCTTTAGAGGAATTACATAAGTATATTTCTGCTAAACTATTGATATGTACATTTTTAGCTAGTATAGCTTCTGATTTTGTTGGAAGAAGAATATTTGGAATGAATCCATCATTTAATTTAATAGCTAGTTATCCTAAAAATATTAATCCATATTATCAGTTTGCACTATATATTATCCTAGGGATTATTATAGCTTTTTTTGGAAAATTATTTACAACTACATTAATAAAAGTACAAGATCATTTCAAGGAGTTAAAGCTTTCAAGATGGCTAAAGATTAGCTTTGTAATGTCAACTTCTTTACTATTATGCTATTTACTTCCAGAAGTTACTGGAGGAGGTCATGAACTAGTAGAGGGAATGGCTGGTGGAACTAGGACAATAAAGTTATTAATAATAATATTTTTAATAAAACTTTTTTTTACAGCATTAAGCTATGCAACAGGATTTGCAGGTGGAATATTTTTACCAATGTTGGTATTGGGAGCTATTATTGGAAAAATATATGGATTAACTTTGATGAAATATCTTGGAATAGGAATAGAATATGTTCCACATTTTATGGTTTTAGGAATGGCTGGTTACTTTGTAGCTGTTGTAAGAGCTCCAATAACTGGAGCAGTACTTATTTTAGAGATGACTGGGAATTTTGATCATTTATTAGCATTAGTTACTGTATCGGTTATAGCTTACTATGTAACTGATCTTTTAGGTTTAGAACCTATATATGAGATACTGTTTAAACGTATGCCAAAAGATACTCCAATGATCGAGGAGAAAAATGAGAAAAAGACAGTAATCTCTATACCTATAATGGCTGAATCTGAATTAGATGGGAAAAAAATATCAGAAATAAAATGGGCTGAAGATGTTTTGGTAGTTGCTATTACAAGGAATGATCATGAGATAATTCCTAAAGGAAATACTGAGATAGAAAGTGGAGATGTGTTGACACTTCTTTTACCAGAAAATAAAGTTTATAATATGAAAGAAATGTTATACAAGCAAGGTGGAAATTAAAATAAAAAGGACTTGATCTTCAAGTCCTTTTTATTTAGTTATATCTATATAAAATATTTTGGGGAAAGATTTAGTATGTATTAAGTATACCACTAGTTAATGTCAAAAGTGTTACAAATATAGGTAATTTAAATAATTGTTAAATATCAAAGCAAAAGGTAAAGTTTCGAGGTGTTTTATTTTTAGAATAAATTGAAAGTTTACGAATATGCTCAAAGGATGTACCACAACATCCCCCAATAAGATTAAGCTCACTATTTTCAATTAAACTTTTTAAATTTTCTAACATTATTTCAGGAGTTTCAGGATAATATTCATTTATATCAGGAAAACCAGCATTTGGATGTAAAGATATAGGCTTTGTAGTTAAACTTTCAAGAAGCTTGATAAAAATTTTTATTCCTTTAGAGCCGAAAGAGCAATTAAAACCAAAAGAGACAACAAATTTTCTGTCTAAGTTACAGACAAGATATTTTATATCTTGTCCAGTAAAAATTTTTCCATTTTTATTAATAGTAAAAGATAACATAACAGGAAGAAATATATTTCTTTTATGAAAAATATCCTCTATGACAGAGATAATACATTGAGCATTTAGATAGTCATAAATTGTTTCAATTAGAAGAATATCAACACCCCCATCAATTAAACCATTGATATGTTTATAGTAGGTTGATTTTAAAATATTAAAATTTTTTTCAATTTCAGATAAATTTTTATATTTAGAAAGGGATGTATTGGTAGGCCCAATAGAACCAGCTACATAGATTTTTTTCATAGAGATATCAGCACTTTCTCGAGCTATCTTTGCTCCCTCCTTAGATAAAGTATAAACCATATCAATAAATTTAGGATTTTGGAGAGCTATATTAGAGCAGTTAAAGGTATTAGTTTTTAAAATATCAGCACCAGCTTCAATGTATTTTTGGTGAATATTTTTAATGAGCTCTGGATAAGATAAATTTAAAGCTTCATAATAATTCCCCTTTAGAAGAAAATATTTTGATGGTATGTGATAGCTTTTAATAGTAGTAGCCATAGCTCCATCCATTATTAGTATCCTTTTTTTTAAATCTTCTAAGAATGTCATATATTACCTCATTTAATATTAAATATAATTTCATTAATTCTATCATAGGTATTTTTTGATGTCAATGAATACTTGATTATCTTTAGAAAAAATGTTTTAATGATATAGGAGGTAAAAATGAGTTTAAATAGAAAAGAGTTAAGTATTTTAGAAGAGTTAAATAAAAGTATTAAAATTTCTCTTACCTATTTTGCTGAAAAGTATAATGTTAGTGAAAGAAACATAAGATATAGTATAGAAAATTTAAACTATTATCTTCTAAAGTTTTCATTAGCAGAAATAAAAATAAAAAAAGGTGAGGTATATTGGAGTATAGAGCAAGAAAATTTAAAAAATTTTATAGAAAGTATTGATATAGAAAATTATATTTTTTCAAAGGAAGAAAGAGAGAACTATATTTTAATTAGTTATCTTTTTTCAGATAGGACTAAGATAACTGATATAGAAAGATATTTGAAAATAAGTAGACCCACTATAAAAAAAGATTTGATTTCTTTAAATAGTTATTTAAAAGAATTTGAATTAGAATTTTTAAGAGAAGAGCATAGAATTTTTATAGTTGGTAAGGAGAAAAAGTTAAGACATTTAAAATTATTAAAACTTTTAGAATATTTAGATATAAAGAATGGAAAAGTTGAGTATTTAGAAAAAATATATCTTACTGAAAAAAAAGAGTTAGAGATAGTAAAAAGGTATTTAGAAAAATTTGATATACCTAAATATTATAATATTATTTTACAAATAGAAAGAGAATTAAAAGTTGAATTTGATACTAAATTTAAAAAATTGATGTGTATATATTTAATTTCAACAATAGAGAGAATTGATAAAAATTTTATTATAACTAAAAAAGATAATAGTAAGTTTTTAAGTCAATTAACAGACTATAAAATTATTAAAAATATTTTGAAAAATATTATTCCAGAAGAGTTGGAATTTGAATTTTTACATCTTACAGAGTATTTTATAAGTGGTTATTACTCTCATGATTTTTCAGAGAACATTTATTTGGTTGAGAGTTTTATAGATGCATTTTGTGGAAAAATAAAAAAAGAATTAGAGTTTGAATTTTTTAATTCTCAAGATTTTAGAGAAGAAGTTTTGAAATATTTATTGCCAGCAGTTTACAGGATAAAAAACAATTTTTTCTTATTAAAAAAGGATGAGAAACCTAATGTGGATAAAGATATATATACTATTGTAAAGAGTGTGGTTTTAGATTGTAATCATATTTTAAAAGAACCATTTAGAGAGGATGAAATATATTTTCTTACTAATAAAATAGAAAAGTATATAGAGATAGAGCAAGATAAAAAAATTTCATTTAAAAAATTATTGGAAATTATAAAAAAGTGTAGTCTAGATTTAGATGAAAAAAAGCTGAAAGAAGAGATAATAAAAGTATTTAAAGATAAGATAGAGTTTGAATAAATTTATTTTTGAGAATTTACCTTAAATTTTATTTCAAAAAAAAGTGAAAGTTATTTGATATTAACAAAAAAGTATCTTAAATATATAATAAATGTATTAATATAATATAGGAGGTTCTCAAATATGAGTAAAAAAGTTGGGTTTTGGGAGTTTTTTCAAGGATTGGGAAAAACATTTATGTTACCAGTATCATTATTGGCTGCATGTGGAATTATGTTGGGGATAGGAAGTTCATTTGCTAGTTCAGTTACGGCTGAAATACTTCCATTTTTAAAAATTCCAGCAATAAAATTATTTTTTGAATTTATGTCTACTGTTGGTTCATTTGCTTTTTCAAATTTACCAATAATGTTTGCAATGGCAATACCTTTAGGGCTTGCAAGACAAGATAAAGGAGTTGCAGCTTTTTCAGGGTATGTAGGATTTGTAATGTCAAGTATGACAGCAAATTTCTTTTTAAAAGTGACAGGTACTTTGGCAACTCCAGAAAATATGAAAGCTGCGGGTCAAGCTATGGTTTTTGGAATTCAAAGTATAGATATAGGAGTACTTGGTGGAGTAATCATAGGAGTTATAGTATACAAAATACACGATAAATTTTGTGAAATTAAACTTCCAGATGCTCTAGCTTTCTTTGGAGGAGCGAGATTTGTACCAATTGCCACAGCTGTGATTGTTGGAGTTGTTGGGCTGGCAATTCCACTTATTTGGCCTTTCTTCAACGGTATAATTATAAAAATAGGAGATTTAATAAGTAAAGCTGGTATTTTTGGTCCATTTTTATTTGGAGCTGGAGAGGGAGTTTTAAGACCTTTCGGATTACATCATATATTAGTTGCTATGATAAGATTTACTTCAGCTGGAGGAGAGGCTATTATAAATGGAGAACCAGTTTATGGAGCGTTAAATATTTTCTATAGAGAGTTTGCTAATGGAATATTAGATCCAAATGTGACTAGGTTTTTATCTCAAGGAAAAATGCCTTCATATATGTTTGGATTACCAGCAGTAGCATTAGCTATTTATCACACAGCTAGACCAGAGAATAAAAAAAGAATAAAAGGACTTTTAGTTTCAGGTATTGTAGCTTGTGTAATAGGAGGTATAACAGAACCATTAGAGTTTATATTCTTATTTATATCTCCACTACTATATCTTTTCCATTGTATAATGGTAGGATTAGGTTTTATGACAATGGGGATTTTAAAAGTTGCAATAGGAAATACAGATGGAAATCTAATAGATTTTATTGTTTTTGGAGTTTTACAAGGATTTAGAACAAAGTGGTATCTAGTAATACCAGTGGGAGTAATTTGGTTTATAATATATTATTTTGTATTTAAATATGTTATTTTAAAATTTGACTTAAAAACACCAGGAAGAGAGAAAGTAACAGATAATTCTGAGATAAAATTAGGTGGATTTGATGCTGAAAGACTGCTAAAAGCTTTAGGTGGTAAAGAAAATATAGTATCATTAGATAACTGTATTACAAGATTGAGATTAGTAGTTAATGATATGGGACTTATAAACGAGGAGGAAATAAAAGCAACTGGAGCTATTGCAATAGTAAAATTAGATGAATATAATTTACAAGTTGTAATTGGACCACAAGTGCATGTTGTAAAAAATAAATTAGATAAACTTATTAAATAATGTAGGTGATAAGATGAATTTTGATACTGTCATTGATAGAAGAGGTACTTATTGTACACAATGGGACTATATAAAAGATAGATTTGGAAAAGAAGAGTTGCTTCCATTTACAATTTCAGATATGGATTTTCAAGTTCCAGAAGAGATAACAAAAGCTCTAATAGAGCGAATTAAACATGGGGTATTTGGGTATAGTAGATGGAATAATGAGGATTTTAAAAATTCAATAGAGAGATGGTATAAGGATAGATTTGATTATCAAATAGATAAAGAGTGGATATTATATGCACCAAGTGTAATCTATTCAGTAGCAAAGTTTATTGAGATGAAATCTCAAAAAGGTGATGGCATACTTATATTAAATCCTGCATATGATGGATTTTTTAAAGTAATAGCAGATAATGATAGAAAAATTATATCTTCGTCTTTAATTAAAAAAAATAATAATTATGAAATAGATTTTAAAGATTTTGAAAATAAATGTAAAATTTCTAAAATATTTTTAATGTGTAGTCCTCACAATCCAATTGGAAAAGTATGGAGTAGAGAGGAGCTAGAAAAAATAATATCTATATGTAAAAAATACAATGTTTTCATTATATCTGATGAGATACATATGGATATTGTATATGGTGGAAAACATATACCTATATTAAAATTAGAAAAAGAGTATATAAAAAATATGGTAATATGTACAGCAGCCTCTAAGACTTTTAATACTCCATCATTAGGAGGAGCATATATTTTATGTACCGATTTAAAAGATAGAGATGAGTATTTGAGAATATTAAAAAATAAAGAGGCACTCTCTTCACCAAGTATTTTAGGAATAATAGCAACAATTACTGCCTATAATAAATGTGGATACTGGGTAGATGAGTTATTAAAGTATACGAAAAAAAATATAGAGTATGTAAAGAAATATTTAGAAAAAAATATACCGGAATTAAATTGTGATATACCAGATGGATGTTATTTTGCTTGGATAGATTTTTCAAAATTAGCTGTAAGTAGCGAAGAGTTTCAAAAGGCTTTAATAGATATAGGAAAGGTTGCTATAATGCCAGGAGCTACATATGGAGAAGAAGGAAAAATGTTTTTAAGATTTAATGTTGGATGTTCTAGAGAAAAGGTTAAACAAGGACTTTTGGGAATAAAGATAGCAGTGGAGAGTTTAAGAAATAGATAAAAAGCCTTTATTTATTTCCCGTTATAGAGTATACTTGTATTAGAGTAAGAAGGTTAATTTAATATCATTAATAAGGGGGAATTAAAATGGTTAATCAATATAATAAAGATGGTAAAAAAGAGGGACTATGGATTAAAACCTATGATAATGGTGTTATTCAAGAAGAGAAGAACTATGTTAATGGTGTTAGAGAGGGAGAGTATAAATCTTACTATATGAATGGACAAGTAGAAACGAGAAAGTTTTATAAAAATGGAAATATAGATGGAGTATATGAAACCTATTATGTAGATGGAAAAGTAAGTTCTATACGTCATTTAGTTGATGGTGAAGTTAAGGGATTATGTGAAGAGTATTATCCAAATGGAAAATTGAAAAGAACAGCTTTTTATGAGACAACATCTACTACCAGTAGAAATATAAAGTATTATCCTAATGGTCAATTAAAAATGAGTGTAAATTTAAAAAATGGGGCTATGTTTGGTCCTTATAAAGAGTATTATTCAAATGGAATTCTTCATTTAGAGTGTCATTATATAGATCATGGGAAACTCCATGGAAGATATAGAGAGTTCGATACAACAGGTAAATTATTAAAGGATTGTACCTATATAGAGGGAATGGAACAAAAAAATAAAAATATTTAAAAAAATATAAGTGAGTAGAGAAAACTTTAGGAAATTAGTATTATATAAAAGTGTGGAGCTAATTTAAAAAGTATTTTCTCTACTTTTTATTTAATAAATAGCTTTTATGAGAAATAAAAGTAATTAAATATAAAGTTGCTTAAAGTTTATAAATATGCTAAAGTATTCTTGAATAATAAATTTTGTGGAGGGAAAAATGGAAAGCTTAGTAAAAAAAGTAGCAGCAATACATGATTTATCAGGATATGGAAGAGCATCATTAACTACTATTATTCCAATTTTATCAAATATGAAAGTACAGGTTTGTCCTGTTCCAACAGCAATACTATCAACGCATACTGGTGGCTTTGAAGGATATAGCTTTATAGATTTAACAGATTATATGCAAGAGCATATAAATCATTGGAAAAAATTAGAACTAGAATTTGATTGTATATATTCTGGTTTTTTAGGTTCACCAAAGCAGATAGAGATTGTAGCAGATTTTATAGATTTTTTTGGTAAAAAAGCTAAATTTACAGTTGTAGATCCAGTTATGGGGGATAATGGGAAACTGTACAGTACTATGGGTAACGAAATGGTAGTTGGAATGAGAAAACTTATAAAAAATGCTGATATTATAACACCTAATTTTACTGAGGTAATCTACCTTTTGGGGAAAGAATATAAAGAAAATATTACTTTAGATGAGGCAAAGGAATATTTAAAAGAATTAGCAAATATGGGGCCTAAAATTGTTATAGCAACAAGTGTACCAGATGAAGAAAGTAATAAATTAGATAGAAAAACAAGTGTAGTAGCTTATGATAGAGAAAATGATGTATTTTGGAGAGTTAGTTGTAGATATATCCCAGCTTCATATCCGGGAACTGGAGATGCATATACAAGTGTTGTAATAGGAAGCTTACTTCAAGGTGATAGTTTACCTATAGCAATAGAGAGAGGAGTACAATTTATAACTCAATGTATAATGGCTAGTTATGGATTTAAATATCCTAAAAAAGAAGGGGTACTTTTGGAAAAAATGTTAGATGTTTTAAAAATGCCGATGATAGCCACAAATTATGAGATGTTAGAATAGGAGGAAATCTATGTTTGATGATAATAGTGTAAGGGCTTTGATTCTATCTTTTATAGCAGGAATGTCAACTTTAATAGGGACATTAGTTGTTTTTATTGTGAAACAGAGAAGTGAAAAATTAGTTAGTGCATCATTAGGGTTTGCTGGTGGAGTGATGATAAGTGTATCTTTTACTGATTTATTGCCCAACGCTAATGAGCTTTTGCAAAGTTATTCAGGAGAAAAAATAGGGATAATTTTAAGTACAATATTTTTGTTACTTGGAGTAGTTATAGCTGGAGGACTTGATAGGTTTGTACCTCATATTGAGGAGCAGCAAGGGGAAGATTATAAGCATCAAAATCTATTTAGAGTAGGATTTGTGTCAACTTTAGCTATAGGGTTACATAATTTTCCAGAAGGGATAGCTACATTTATGGCTGGTTATGATAACTTAGCATTGGGACTATCTATTACTTTAGCTATAGCTATGCACAATATACCTGAAGGAATTTCTGTGGCTATGCCAATCTATTTTTCTACTGGAAGTATAGGAAAAGCTTTTAAATATACTTTTTTATCTGGAATAGCTGAACCTATAGGAGCTCTTTTAGCTTTTTTAATTTTAAAACCTTATATAAATGATTTTTCACTTGGGGCAATTTTTTCAGTTATTTCAGGAATAATGTTATATATTGCAATAGAAGAGCTTATTCCAAGTTCAAGACAGTATGGATATATTAGGACAGCTCTTATTTCTACTTTTATTGGAATAATTTTAATGCCACTTACTCATATATTATAAAATGATTAAAGGAGAAAGTTATCTTGATTAAAGTATAATTTCTCCTTTATTTTTATTATTTAGAATATTTATTTACAAAATCTGCAAAGCTTTGGAAAGTGTAGATATTATTCTCTGGTTTTTCCAAAGATATTTTTTTAAAAAAGCACGAAGGTATTTCATTAAGCTGTAAACATTTTTTTATACATAGTTCACATCCTCTATCGTGATTAATAGGATTAAGTGGGCATTTGTGGTCAGTACAAGTACAAAATTCTTTTACTGTCATAAAAAATCACTCCTTAAAAGATATTAAAAAAGCTCAATTTTTCTATTTATAAAAAAATTGAACTAGTAATAGTAAGTTAAAAATTGTTGTTTTATAGCTAGATTTTAGAATAAAGATATAAAAAAGTAATTGGCAAAAAATATTGTAAATATGATATAATATATGGAAAGGAAAGATTAAAAAAGATAGGTGAAGAGATGAGTAAGAAAAAAATAGTAATTGTAACAGGGTTAAGTGGAAGCGGAAAAACAACAGCTTTAAATGTACTTGAAGATATGGGATATTATACAGTGGATAATTTACCTTGTGAAATAGGAACTCACTTTATAGATTCATCAATAGAGAAAATTGCTCTTGGAATGGACATTCGTTCTTTTAAAAAAGTTGATGAATTTATAGATTTTTTAAAAAAATTAAGAAATAATTCAGAGATAATATGTTCAATTATATTTTTACAAGCATCTAAAGAGGTAATTTTAAATAGATATAATCTCACTAGAAGAAAACATCCAGTAGAAGAGAGTACTTTACTTCAAAGTATTAGAAAAGAGAGAGAGATAATGGCAGGAGTAAAGGAGTTATCTACTGGAATAATAGATACAAGTTGTGATAAACCAAAGGAGCTAATAGAAAAATTAAAAATAGTATTGGGGTTAGATGTTGATATAAAAGATATCAATATTCATATACAATCTTTTGGATTTAAGTATGGAATTCCTATTGATGTAGATTTAGTTTTTGATGTGAGATTTTTACCAAATCCATATTACTTAGATGAGTTAAGACCAAAAAGTGGATTGGATAGGGAAGTTTCAGATTATGTGATGAGTTTTGATATATCTCAAGAATTTTATGCAAAATTAATGGATATGTTGGATTTTTTAATTCCCAATTATATAAAAGAAGGAAAAAAGCACCTGACAATAGGAATTGGTTGTAGCGGAGGAAAACATCGTTCAGTTACTTTTGCAGAGTTGTTGTATAAAGAGTTATCAGAGATAGAGAATCTTAATGTCTATGTAAATCATAGAGAGAAAGAGAGAGGAAATTGGTAAAGGTTTTTGATATAAAAAAGGTAGATATTCCAGAGAATCCTGGAGTATACTTAATGAAAAAAAATGAAAAAGTTATCTATGTAGGAAAAGCTAAAAATTTAAAAAATAGAGTTTCCTCATACTTTAATAGAGAACATGAGAGTGAAAAGACAAAAGAGTTGGTAAAAAATATAGAGGATATAGAGTTTATAATTTGCAATAGTGAACTCGATGCTCTTATTTTAGAAAATAATTTAATAAAAAAATATACTCCTAAATACAATATTCTCTTAAAAGACGAAAAAACTTATCCTTATATAAAAATAAGCAAAGAAAATTTTCCAAATATAAAAATAATAAGAACGACAAAAGCTCTAGATACAAAATCTGGAGTATATTTTGGACCATATCCATTTGGAGCTTGGAATTTAAAAAAAGTTTTAGTTAAAATTTTTAAAATAAGAGATTGTGAAAGAGATATGAATAAAATATATTCACGTCCATGTTTAAAATATTTTATGAAAATGTGTCCAGGGCCGTGTACATATAAAGATATTTTTTTAGAGTATAATGGACAGATAGAGAAAGCTAAAAATCTTCTAAAAGGAAAGAGCAAAGAGGTAATAGATGGATTAAAAAAGGATATGGAGATAGCAGCTGAAGATATGAGGTTTGAAGAGGCTATAAATCTAAGAGAACAGATAAAAGAGATAGAAAATGCTGTTGTTAATCAAGTGACAGAGTATGGAAAAGATTTAGATGAGGATATATTTTCACTAAAAAAAGAGGGAGATAGAGTATTTATCTGTGTTTTAAATGTGAGAGATGGTAAAATTTTAGGAAAGACATCTACAAATATTGATTTAAAAGGTAAGATAGATGGAAATTTAGCTGAAGATATAGTTATGGCATTTTATTCTAAACATCCAATACCTAAAAGTATAGTTTTTCAAGAGGAGTTATCTGAAAGTTTAAATCTAGTAAAAGAGAGTTTAGAAATACAGAGAGGACAAAGGGTAGAGTTTTACTTTCCAAAGATAAAAAGTAGAAGAAAAGAGTTACTTGAAATGGGGGAGTTAAATTTAAGTAGAGATATTGAAAGTTATTTTAAAAAGAAAAATGTAATAGAAGAGGGACTTTATAAAATATATACAAAGTTGAAATTAAAAAGATATCCAAGAAAGATAGAATGCTTTGATATATCAAATATCCAAGGAAAGGATGCTGTTGCATCTATGAGTGTTTCAGTAGAAGGAAGAGCCTCTAAAAAAGATTATAGAAAATTTAAAATAACTTGTAAGGATACACCAGATGACTTTGCTATGATGAGAGAAGTAATAACTAGAAGATATAGTAAGCTTCCAGAACACGAATTTCCAGATATAGTTTTAATAGATGGGGGACTTGGGCAGATAAATGCTGCTGGAGAAGTTTTTAAAGAGATAGGTAAAGATGGAATAGCAGAATTATTGAGTTTAGCAAAGAGAGATGAAGAGATATATAAATATGGAGAAGCAAGACCTTATTCATTTCCAAAGGAATGGGAAGCTTTAAAGATATTTCAAAGAGTAAGAGATGAAGCTCATAGATTTGGAATAACTTATCATAGAAAATTAAGAAGTAAGAGAGTAATATCTTCTGAACTTGATAAAGTTGAAGGAGTTGGGGTAAAGAGAAAAGAGATGTTATTAAAAGAATTTGGTTCGGTTAGGAAGATTTTAGCTGAAGATGTAGAGTCGTTAGCTAGATTTGTTCCGAAAAAAGTAGCAGAAAATATATTGAATACATTAAAAGAGAAAAAATAATAAGGTTATAAAATGGAGGAAACTATGAAAAAGAGAGCCTTGTGCCTATTAGCTTTGGTACTTTTAACTACAAGTTGTGGGAGTATCGTGGCTAGAAAGGATAAAAGTCAAATAGTAAAATTTGAAAATAGTAAAATAGTTGCTGATAGATATGATATAACTTTCTATAAAATAATTTATCCTGAAAATCCTCATGATAAAGATAAATTTTATGAGCAATTTGATATTTTAACTTCTAAGATGGTGGCCTATGGAAAAGATATAAATATGATCATCCCATTAGAACTATATAAAGATCTGCTAAACCTTCAAAAAAGAGAAGTAAGAGAGGGAGAAAAGATCTACTATAAACAAGCATACTCTTTAACTGAAGAAGAGAAAAAATTTATTGATAGTAAGATAAATGTAAGTACACCAAATGATGCTGGAGAGATACAAAAATATCTTAATAAACAGGTAGCTTATTGGTATGATTATTTAAAAAAGCCAGAAAAGTATGATGGTACTAGATATTATACTGAGTTAGATAAGGATAGAGTAGTAGATGAAGTATTTGAAAATAGAAAATTCTTTTCAAATACTGTTTTTGCAGTAGTTGATGATTTAGTTATTGAGGTTACTGAAAATGAACTAGAGGAGGTAAAGGATATACCTTATCCTCTTTACTTAGCGACAGATAGTATTCCTATGGAAAAATTAGAAGGAGTAGATTCTAAAATAATCGTTTTAAATGGAAAGTTAGAAGATACAGTTATTCCTGAAAAAATAACTTTAATAAATAATTTAAAGGTTGAAAATGTAAAAGATTATGAAATTTCAACAAATATCATAGATATAGATAATCCACTAAATCTTATTCCAGTGATAGAGGAGTATCAAGGATTAAAATTAAAAGATATTCAAAAGTTTGATATCAAGCATGTACCTAATAGTGTATTGAAAAAAGCGAGTGTAAAAACTCCAGAGAGAAAAAGACAAACAATAGAATTCGATAAAACAGAGAGTAAGTGGAGGATAGAGTAATGATATACTTTATTTTTATACTTGTTATTGGATTGATGCTATACTATTCTAAAAAAAGAGAAGAAGAGATGACAGAGGGAATGATGACAATTCTTACAAGTATTAGGAATAAAAAGAAATTAGAAGATGTTCCAGAAATTTTAAAAGAAGAATATGAAGATACAATAAAAAATGTAATAAAACAAGATTTAGAGTTAGAAAATTCAATTGGAGAATTAAGGGAATATAGGAAGGAATTGGAGGAAACATACAATTCACTTGTACAAAAGTCTATGCAGTTGGAATATAGTAATCAGATACTGGAGAGAAGAGTAGAAAATCTATCTAATTTAAATTCTCTTTCTAGAGCTGTTCTTTCTGTATTGGATTTAGATAATATTATTAATATCATATTAGATGCTTATTTTGTTTTAACTGGAGCTAAGAGAATCTCTTTATATCTTTGGGAAAGCGAAGGTTTAATAAATAAGAAAACAAAAGGTGAGTGTAATTTTAAAGAAAATTTATTGTTTTCAGAAGAGGAAATGAGAGAGTTTTCTAAGAAGGATTATCAAGAGACTTATGAAAAGCTATCTAAAAAATTTACATTAGCTGATAATGAGATAATTGTAATATCACCATTGGTTGTAAAGGAAAAACAACTTGGGGTAATTTATGTAGTAGAAGATAAGAATAAATTGATAGATTTAGATGAAGAAACAATATCTGCTTTAGTTATTCAAGTTTCAATAGCTATAAATAATGCTAAAATTTATTCAGAACTTTTGATAAAAGAGAGAATGTCCAATGAGTTGGATGTTGCTTCAAGAATCCAAAAGAAAATATTACCAGCAGATATGGATGAAATATTTGGACTTGAGATAGCACAATATTTTGAACCAGCTAAGGAGATAGGAGGAGACTATTACGATTATACTATTTTAGATGACAATGTTTTCTCAATTACTATAGCTGATGTAAGTGGTAAAGGAGTGCCGGCAGCTTTTCTAATGGCACTGGGGAGATCAGTGTTAAAAACACTTACCTTAACAGGAGATTTTGCTCCAAATGAAAACTTAAATGAACTAAACAAGATAATCTATTCAGATATAACTGAGGATATGTTCATTACGATGATACATAGCAAGTATAATAGAGAGAATAAAACTCTTTACTATTCTAATGCAGGACATAATCCATTAGTAGTTTATAGAGCAAAAGAAGATACAGTAGAACTTCATACTGTAAAGGGAGTAGCAATAGGTTTCTTAGATGAATATAGATATAAGCAAGGTGAGATTCAGTTAGATAAAGGTGATATTGTTATATTCTATACAGATGGAATTACAGAGGCTGAAAATAAGGATAAAGAGATGTTTGGAATCGATAGATTAAAAGAGGTAATCTATCAAAATAAAGATAAATCTCCTAAAGAGTTAAGAGAAGAGATATTGGAAGCTATAAACAGATTTAGAAAAGATTATGAACAAACAGATGACTTAACATTTGTGATATTGAAAAGCAATGTTTAGTAGAAAGGAGATGTATGAAAGAAAAAGTTAGTATAGGTGGACAAGCTGTAATAGAAGGGGTTATGATGAGAAGTCCAAGTTGTATAGCTACAGCTGTGAGAAAACCTTCTAGAGAGATAGTTTATAAAAAAACAATGATATCTAATAAAAAAGGAAGATTAGCAGAGATTCCTTTTATAAGAGGAGCAGTGATGCTTTTTGATGCTTTAGTAATGGGAGTAAAAGAGTTAACTTTTTCAGCTAACGAAGCTGAAGAGAAAGAAGAGGAACAAATTACCCAAAAGGAAGCAATTTTAACCACAATTTTATCTTTAGGGTTAGGAATAGGGTTATTTATAGTTTTACCCTCTTTGATAGGAAGTTTTATATTTTTAAATAATAAGATGTATTCAAATCTTTTAGAGGCTGCTTTAAGACTAGTGTTTTTTATACTATACATATGGCTGATATCTTTTTCAAAGGATGTAAGAAGAGTCTATGAATATCATGGTGCTGAGCATAAGTCTATTTATGCTTATGAAAATGGAATGGAGTTAACACCTGAAAATGCCAAAAAATTTACAACTTTACATCCTAGATGTGGAACAAGTTTTTTATTAATTGTTATGTTGATAGCAATAGTTGTTTTTTCGACAATAGATTTTATTTTTCCTACACCTACTACAATGATTGGAAGAATAGGTATGAAAATAGGATTAAGAGTAATTTTGATGCCATTAATAGCTGGAATATCTTATGAGATTCAAAGATATAGTTCAAAACATTTAGATAATTTTTGTATAAAATTTTTAGCTTTTCCAGGACTTTCTTTACAAAAAATAACAACGAGAGAACCTGATTTAGAACAATTAGAGGTTGCTATAGTAGCAATAAAAGCTGCTTTAGGTGAAAAAATTGAAAACGCAAGAGAAATAAATAGATAAATATTTCACAAACTAAAATAAAATAAAAAAATATTAAGTTGAAACATGTTATATAAGATTAATATAAAAAAGTTGCAACTTTTAGTATACTATGCTATAATGACTCATATATCAGGAATCAGGGAGATTGTTATGAGAATTAAAAATGAAATAGAGTATGTAATGAGAATTTTATTATATTTAACAAAATATGGCGAGAATAGAATAGTTCCATCAAATGAGATATCAGAAGCAGAAGATATTCCACACTTATTCAGCTTAAGAATTTTAAAAAAATTAGAAAAAGCAGGACTTGTAAAGATTTTTAAAGGAGCTAAAGGTGGATATCAACTAACTAAACCTAGTGAAGAGATAACTTTAAGAGATGCTGTTGAGACAATAGAGCCAATAATTTGTATAAAAGATTGTGTTAATGATCCTGGATCATGTAATTTAAGAAGAGGAAATTGTGCTTTACATAGAGCTTTTGGAGATATCCAAAGAGAGTTTATAAAGAAATTGGAATCACGTAATTTTAAAGAATTGGCTGAAGAAACTTATTCTGAAGGTACTTGTAGATAATAATAGAGATTAACTAAGTTGCTACATTAAAATTGTAGCAACTTTTTATTATAGGAGAAAAGATGAAAAAAATATATGAGATAGGAAATATTGAAAAAGGAAAATTTATTGAAAGAATAAATAGATTTATAGCAGATATAGAGATTAATGGAAAAACAGAAAGGTGTCATGTACATGATTCTGGGAGAATAAAAGAGTTATTGTTTTTGGGAAATGAAATAGGAATAAAAAAAGCTGGAAATTTAGAAAAAAGAAAAACAGCTTATGATGTCATCTGTGCATTGACGTCAGAAAAAGATGAAATGATTTTGATTAATTCAGCTTATCATAGATATATTTCTGAAAACGTATTAAAAGATTTTGAAATTTCTCCATTTGGAAAAGTAGAAAATATAAAGGCGGAAGTAAAGATAGGAGATAGTAGACTGGATTACCTATTAACTAATGGAAATGAAAAAATTTGGATTGAAGTAAAAGGGGTTTCCTTATCTGAAGGAAGAGTTGCAAAATTTCCAGATGCTCCGAGTACAAGAGCTTGTAAACATTTAAAAGAGTTAATAAAATTAAAGGAAAATGGAGATAGATGTGCAGTTATATTATTAATTTTTAGAGACTCAGATAAATTTAGACCAAAATATGAAACAGATGAAGAGTTTTCAAAATTATTTTATGAAGCTAAATCTAAGGGAGTAGAGATATATCCATTACAATTTAAATTAATTGAAGGGAATATATACTATATTGAAAAGAATATAGAGATTATTTAAAAAAGAAGTTGATTAACTTAATAAAATTAGAAATTAAAATTTATATTTTAAATCCAGTATTATAGTTAATCAACCTCTTAAAAATTAAAAGTGATTATATGTTATTTTTATAAAGAGTATAAAGACCTTTTATACTTAAATCAGCATGATAAACATCAATCTCATCTATCTCAGCAGAAAGAAGTTTTCCTAAACCACCAGTGGCTACAACAAAACACTCCTCTCCTACTTCTTCTTTTATTTTTCTAATAATATGTTTAATTTGACCAGCATAACCATAGAATATTCCAGATTGAATTTGTGAAATAGTATCAGAGCCTAAGGCACAATCAGGAGTTGTAAATTTTACTTTTGGAAGTTTAGCAGTATTTCCACAAAGTGCGTTTATACTCATCTCTATTCCCGGTAAGATAGCCCCTCCGATATATACATCTTTCTTTAGAACATCAAATGTTGTAGCAGTTCCTAAATCGATAATTATTAGATTTTTATTTGGATAATCCTTAAGAGCTTGAACAATATCTATTATTCTATCAGCTCCAAAACCAGTGGGATTCATATTTTTAGCGAAAGTAAACGGAAGCTTCTTTTCTAAATCTACAATCATAGGTTCAATATTGAAATATTTTCTTCCAAAAAATTGGAAAATAGTTATTAAATTTGGGACAACTGATGAAACTACAATTCCACTAACTCTCTCAATCTCTATGCCATTAAAGATAGAGATACTTCTAAAATATGAAAAATACTCATCTTCTGTTAATTTATCGTTAGTTGAAATTCTAAAAGTAAGTAGTATTTTTCCACTCTCATCAAATAATCCAGTAACAATATGAGTATTTCCAATATCAACTGTTATAAGCATTAATTCACCACCTTAATTACTTTAAATTTTCAGGATTTAAAGCTTTTAATTCATCTAAAACAAAGATACCATCTTTTCTCACTAGGATATCATCTATCCAGATCTCTCCTCCACCAAATTCAGGTCTTTGTATAAGAACTAAATCCCAGTGAATTCCTGATTTATTACCATTATCAGCTAGTTTATAAGCTTGTCCAGGAGTAAAATGAATACTTCCAGATATTTTTTCGTCAAAAAGAGTATCTTTCATAGGTTTTAATATATAAGGGTTTACACCAAAAGCAAACTCTCCAATATATCTAGCACCTTCATCAGAATCTAAAATTTCGTTTAATTTTTTAGTATTATTAGCTGTTGCATTAATAATTTTTCCATTTTTAAATTCAAAAACTACATTTTCAAAAGTAAATCCCTCATAAATAGATGGAGTATTATATGAAATTATACCATTAACACTTTCTCTAACTGGTGCAGTATAAAGCTCCCCATCTGGAATATTTCTAAGTCCATAACATTTAACATTAGGTATTCCTTTGATAGAGAAAGATATATCAGTTCCAGGTCCAACTATTCTAACTTTATCAGATTTATTTAAAAGTGAGCTTAAGCTATCCATAGCTTTTTCCATTTTAGAATAATCTAAACAGCATACATCAAAATAAAAATCTTCAAAATTTTCTAAAGAAGTATTTGCAAGTTGAGCCATAGAGTTATTAGGATATCTAAGCACTACCCACTTCGTATTATTAACTCTCTCTTTTAAGTGTACAGGTTTCATAAATATATCAGAATACATTCTCATTTTTTCATCTGATATATCAGATAATTCAGCTGTATTGTCACTACCTCTTATACCTATATAACAATCCATATCTTTCATTCTATCTAATTCATATTTTGCCATCAATTCAAGTTGTTCTTCAGTAGAATCCTTAATAAGTTCTCTAATAACAGAGTGATCTTTTAAAGTTACGAAAGGTAGAGCACCAACTTGATGTATCTCTTTAACTAGAGCTTTTGCTAGATTTCTAGGTGCATCTCCAAAAACCTCAATTAAAACTTTTTCACCTTTTTGTACTCTACAAGAGTGAGAGACTAAATTTTTTGCTAATTTTAATATTCTGCTATCCATAGCATTCACCTCATAATATTTTTTTTAATTATAGCATAGAAGCTTAAAAAATAAAATAAAAAAAACCACTCATTACAATGAGTGGTGAATTTGCAAGTGGCTGGGGTGGCTGGATTCGAACCAACGCATGACGGAGTCAAAGTCCGTTGCCTTACCGCTTGGCGACACCCCAATTTTAGATGGTCGGAATAGCAAGATTCGAACTTGCGGCCCCCTGCTCCCAAGGCAGATACGCTACCGGACTGCGCTATATTCCGTCTCATCAACAATATTATAATATCATACTTTAAAAATTTTGTCAATAAAAAAAATAACTTTTCAAAAAAAAAAAATAATGGTATTATATCTAATGTAGAAAATAAAATTAAAAAGGAGTTAAATTTATGAAATATGAAGCTATAGTATGCGATTTAGATGGAACACTTTTAAATGCTGATCATAGATTAGCAGAAGAAACAAAAGAGGTTATAAAAAAGGTAAAGGATACAGGTAAGAAAATTTTTATAGCAACTGGAAGACATCATAAAGATGCAATGGAGATTAAAAAACAATTAGGGTTAGATTCTTATCTAATAAGTTCAAATGGTGCTAGAATCCATGATGAAAATAATAAAGAAATTTATGAAAGAAATTTAGATTTAGATATAGTAAACTTTATTTTAGATACCAAGTGTAGTTCAGATATTTCAAGACATATTTATACCGATGAAAAATGGTATGTAGAGGATGAAAAAGAGGAGTATAGAATATCTCATCAAGCAAGTGGATTTTTATATGAAGTAAAAGATTTTTCAAAAATAACTGGAGAAAAATTTATAAAAATATTTTTTATTAGTACAAATCAAGAGGAACTTTTAAAGTTAGAAAAATATTTTGAAAAAGAGCTGGGAGAAAAAGTTTCAATTACATTATCAGGACCAGAATGTTTAGAGTTAATGGCGAAAAATGTAACAAAGGGAGAGGCTGTAAAGAATATAATGGAGAAATTAAATATCTCACTTGAAAATACTATGGCCTTTGGAGATGGACTGAATGATTATGAAATGCTTAGTGAAGTAGGAAAAGGGCTTCTTATGGGAAATTGTGCTGAAAGACTTAGAGAGAAACTTCCAAATAATGAAGTGATAGGAAAAAATACTGAAAATGGAGTAGCTAAGTATTTAAAAGAAATTTTTTTATAGGAAAATTACTCTAAGATGAGTGATTTGGAGGAGATTGATGGAAAAAGTAAAATTGGAAACAGAAAATCCTTACTATAAAAGAAATCAGATAGATAAAGTATTGAAAAAATTAGATAAGGAAAAGAGAAAAAAAGCTAGAAATAGAGGAATAATTATTTTAATAATAGTCATTGTAATAATGAGTTGTTTAAATATGATTAGTACAAGATTTTATAGTATATATTCAAATGGAATATCAGTTGTATGGAAACATTTTGTATATATTTTAGCGGGGCTTGTATGCTTTGTTATAACCTCTCAAATAAACTATAAATCTTATAATAAAAATAGAACATCTGGTCTGTTATTTCTATCTTCTATTTTGATTTTTATATCAGTTATAATAGGAAGTAAGATACCAGCTCTTCATAGAATAATTCCAGAGGTAAATGGAGGTATTGGTTGGATAAGAATAGGACCAATTAGTATACAACCTTCTGAACTTATGAAATTACCATTTATAATAGTTATAGCACACATATTGGAAAAGTGTGAAGAGGAAAGATATGATGATAAAAGAATACTGATGACATTATGTCCTGTATTTTTCATATATATGTTACTAATAAATTTACAAAAAGATATGGGAACCTCAATACACTATATGGGAATTTTTTGTTTTATGTTATTTATGAGTAGAATCAATATGAAATACATAGTAACAGTTAGTACAGTAGTATTTACATTAATTGGAGGATTATTTTATTATGTAAATACTTTAAGTGAGTTGGGAGATAAAAGTTATAAGATAAAAAGGGTTGCTAGTTTTTTAAATGGACTTTTAAAAAACGAGTATGATTATGGTATAGGATATCAAGTTGGACAATCTCTTATTGCTTTTGGAAGTGGAGGTTTAATAGGAAAAGGATATGGAAATGGAGTACAAAAATATAAGTACTTACCAGAGATTGAAACGGATTTTATCTTAGCTTCTTATGGAGAAGAGTTAGGATTTATTGGAATGTTATTACTATTAATAATTTTTTTATTACTATTTAATATAACTCAAAGAACAGCTATGGAAACGAAGGATTATTTTGGGAAGTATTTAGCGATGGGAATTGGTGGTTATATAATAATTCAAATGATAATAAATTTATCAGTTGCATTAGGAATATTACCAGTGTTTGGAATACCAATGCCATTTTTTAGTTCGGGAGGAAGTTCTATTGTAACTGTTTTTTCTGCTTTAGGAATTATAATTAATATAAATAAGAACAGATAAAAAAAGCGTTTTATCAATGAAATTAATCTTTGATAGAACGCTTTTTTTAATTAAAATAGTGTTTTTCTAAAGTTAACGATTGGTAAAACTGGAAAAACTCCATTTTCAGCATAGTTAATAAGCCCTACTTGTAATCCCTCTAATTTTTTAGTAGCATTGATAAAACCAAGTTGTAATCCTCCTACTTGTTGAGCATAGTTAATAAATCCAAGCTGTACTAAAGCTTCTTGATTAACCATATTAAGCCCTCCTAGTTGGAAAGTAGCATTTCCACCAACAGTATTTACAAGTCCTAGATTTCCTCCATTTACATCCCCTTTAACATCATTCCAAAGTGCTAATGAGATTCCTTTCATATTTCCATCTACTCTAAAAGCCTCAAAGAATAAAGAAAGGTGAAGTCCACTAAAGTTACCATTTACTTTTCTGTAACCAATAAGTGATAAATCTAGTCCTGAAACATTTTGGTTTTCTGCTCCAAGTAGGTTAAAACTGAAACCATCTATTGAATCAGTTTTAGTAGCTCCTATTTGAACACCAGGTAGGATAGAAAATTGAGCTCCTTGAGTAGCTCCAAAAGAAACTGAAGATAGTAAAGCTATTCCAGCTAATAATGATTTTAATTTCATATAAATTCCTCCATAAACAAAATTCGGTTTTTATTATAGCATATTTTTATCAAAAATAGTATAGTTAATACAGAAAAATATGTGGTATAATTGTAAGAAAAAAGATATGAAAGGAGATAATATGGGAGCGAATTGGGGACACAGTTTGAGACTTTCGATATTTGGAGAATCTCATGGTAAAGCTATAGGAATAAATATAGATGGTTTAGCAAGTGGGATAGAATTAGATTTTGAAAGTATAGAAAAAAATATGGAGAGACGAGCTCCTGGTAGAAATAAATTTTCGACTCAAAGAAAGGAAAGTGATTCCTTTGAAATTTTAAGTGGCATATATGAGGGAAAAACAACAGGGGCACCGCTTTGTGCAATAATAAGAAATGAAGATAAAAAATCAAAAGATTACTCTAAATTAAAGGAGGTAATGAGACCAAATCACAGTGATTATCCAGCTTTCATAAAGTATAGAGGAAATAATGATGTAAGAGGAGGAGGTCATTTTTCAGGGAGAATAACTGCTCCTATAGTATTTGCTGGAAGTATAGCCAAAACAATTTTAGCTAAAAAGGGGATATATGTTGGAGCTTCAATAAAAAGCATAAAAAATATCGAGGTTGAAAGTTTAAAAATGGAGGAGTTAACACTTGATGCTTTTGATAAATTAGCTTATAAGGAGATGGCTATTTTAAGTGATAAAAAAATATTAGAGGTAAAGGAAGAGATTGAAAAAGCAAGAATAAATCAAGATTCTGTAGGAGGAACTATAGAATGTTTCGCAATAGGTGTACCTGCAGGCTTAGGGGAACCATTTTTTGATTCTTTAGAAAGTAGTATATCTCATTTAGCTTTCTCTATTCCAGCTGTAAAAGGGATAGAGTTTGGAAAGGGATTTGATATAACAAGATATTATGGTAGTGAAATAAAAGATGAGTATTATTATGAAGGGGAAAAAATAAAAACGAAAAGGAATAATAATGGTGGAATATTAGGTGGACTCTCAACTGGTATGCCTATTAGTTTCAGAGTTGCAATAAAACCAACACCTTCAATTTCAAAAATTCAAAATACTGTAAATATAAAAACAAAGGAAAATTGTGAGCTGGTGATAGAGGGAAGACACGATCCTTGTATAGTTCCAAGAGCTGTTGTAGTAATTGAATCAGTTATGGCAATAGCATTATTAGATAAAATATATGAGGCTGGTGGTAAATATGAATAAGTACGGACTTGTGGGAAAAAAATTGGGACACTCTCTTTCACCTATAATACATAACTATGTTTTTAAAAGTTTGAAAATAGATGGAGAGTATTCACTATATGAGATGGAAGATAGTAAAAATATATTAGAGATAATGTTAAAAAAAGGTATAAAAGGATTTAATGTTACAATTCCTTATAAAGAAAGTATAATAGAACATTTGGATTATATATCTGAAGAAGCTAAAAAAATAGGAGCAGTAAATCTCGTAAAAATAGAAAAGGGAAAAAGTTATGGATATAATAGTGATTACTTTGGTGTAATTGAGATGTTAAAAAAAAGTGAGGTTCAAGTAAAAAATAAGCTATGTTATGTTTTAGGAAGTGGAGGAGCATCTAAATCTGTTATAGTGGCTTTAAGTGACCTAGAGGCTAAGGAGATAATAGTAGTAACTAGAGATGTAGAAAAGAAAAAAGAGGAGTTAAAAAATAAATTTAAGGATATAAAAGTTGTATCATACGATGAGATTGGTATGGGTGATATCATAATAAATACTACTCCTTTAGGAATGTATCCTAATATAGATAGTACACCTGTAAATAAAGATATATTTAAAAATTTTAGTGTAGCAGTTGATATAGTTTACAATCCAAAGATTACAAAGTTTTTAAAGGAAGCAGATGAGATTGGATTAAAATGTGTAGATGGAATAACTATGTTAATAGCTCAAGCTATAAAAAGTGATGAGCTATGGGAGGGGATAAAAATAGATAATAGTATAGAAGATAGAATAGAAAAAATACTTTTAGAAAGATTAAAATGAGGTGAATAGAGTATGAAAATTATGGTGTTAAATGGACCAAATATAAATTTTTTAGGTATAAGGGAAAAAGAAGTATATGGTTCACAAAACTATGAAGAAATGTGTCAATATATTAAAAAAAATATAAAAAAAGAGATAGAATTAGAAATATATCAAAGTAATATAGAAGGAGAATTAATAAACTTAATTCAAAAAGCATATTTTGATAAATTTGATGGGATTGTTATTAATCCGGGAGCCTATACTCATACATCAATAGCACTATATGATGCAATAAAAAGTGTAAGTATTCCAACTATAGAAGTACATATTTCAAACATTCATAAAAGAGAGGATTTTAGGCATAAATCGTTTACTGCAGCAGCTTGTATAGGTCAAATATGTGGTCTTGGTAGTGATGGATATATCTTAGCAATAGAATTTTTATATAATAAAATAATAAACAAATAGTTCTTAAAATACTGATAGAGTACTGAAATAAAAATAAAAAATAAAATTTTAAAAGAAAAAAGTTTTTATTTTGACAAAAAACAAAAAATATGATATTCTTAACATATGAAAGAAAAAATATCTCATATATACCTCAAATATGGTGAGGAGTTTCTAGGGTTTACCACTGTAAAAAACCGCTATGAGTTTAAAGATAATAGTTGTATGACTATTATTTTCCTCTTTGGTATGTATGATATTGTTAGGGAGGAAGAGTATGTTATTTGTTAATGAAAAGAGAAAAAAACTGAAAAATAGTTTAAAATCAATTTCTAACAAAGGCATAGTTGTAAACTTAAAAATATGTATAAGAAATGGTCTAAGTGTATACTAATGCAGAGCATCAGTATATGTTTAGACCTTTTGTTTTAATAGAAACTTTGAGGAGGAAAATGTGAAAACTGATATTCAAATAGCTCAAGAGGCAAAAATAGAAAATATTATAGAGATAGCAAAAAAAGTAGGACTTACTGAAGATGATATAGAGCAGTATGGTAAGTATAAGGCAAAGGTTAATTTAGATGTATTAAAAAAACTTGAAAATAGAAAAGATGGGAAATTAGTATTAGTAACTGCAATTACTCCAACTCCAGCAGGAGAAGGGAAATCTACAGTAACAGTAGGACTTACTCAAGCACTAAATAAATTAGGAAAATCCTCTATAGCTGCTTTGAGAGAGCCTTCACTTGGACCTGTATTTGGAATGAAAGGAGGAGCTACTGGTGGAGGATATGCTCAAGTAATTCCAATGGAAGATATCAATTTACATTTTACTGGAGATTTACATGCTATAGGGGTAGCACATAATTTAATTGCTGCTTGTATAGATAATCATATCAACTCAGGAAATGCTTTAGATATAGATATTACAAAGATATCTTGGAAAAGAGTAGTGGATATGAATGATAGAGCCTTAAGAGAGGTTGTTATAGGGCTTGGTGGAAAGGTAAATGGTGTTCCAAGAGAATCATCTTTCCAAATAACAGTAGCTTCTGAGATAATGGCTGTTCTATGTTTAGCTAATTCATTGATGGATTTAAAAGATAAGATTAGAAATATGGTATTTGGGTATTCGAAAGATGGAAAAGCTTTAACAGTTGGGGAGTTAAAAATAGAGGGAGCTGTAACAGCACTGTTGAAAGAAGCATTAAAACCAAACCTTGTTCAAACTTTAGAAAATACTCCTGTATTTATTCATGGAGGACCATTTGCTAATATAGCTCACGGTTGTAACTCAATATTAGCTACAAAATTAGCTTTAAAACTTTCAGATTACGCTATTACAGAAGCTGGATTTGCCGCTGATCTAGGAGCAGAGAAATTTTTAGATATAAAGTGTAGAAAAGGAAATCTAAAACCTAACTGTGTGGTAATAGTAGCTACAGTAAGAGCTTTGAAACATCACGGAGGAGCAAAGGAGCTTTCAGAAGAGAATGTAGAAGCTTTAGAAAAAGGAATAGCAAATTTAGATAAGCATATAGAAAATATGAAGAAGTATAATTTACCAGTTGTAGTAGCAATTAATAGGTTTGTAAGTGATACAGAGAAAGAACTTGAATTTATAGAAAAACATTGTAAAAAATTAGATGTACCAGTAGCATTATGTGAGGTATGGGCAAAGGGAGGAGAAGGTGGAATTTCTCTTGCTAAGGAAGTAATTACTCAGTTAGAAAGAGAAATAGATGATTATAAACCACTTTATCCATTAGAATTAAGTATAAAAGATAAAATAGAGATAATAGCAAAAGAGATCTACGGTGCTGATGGAGTGGAATTTAGCACTGGAGCTAAAAAAATGTTAAAAACAATAGATGAGCTAGGTTATGGAGATTTACCAGTTTGTATGTCTAAAACTCAAAAATCTCTTTCAGACAATGCTGCATTAATAGGAAGACCTACAGGATTCACAGTAACAATTAATGAGTTGAGAATATCAGCAGGAGCAGGATTTATAGTGGCAATGGCAGGAGATATAATAGATATGCCAGGATTACCTAAAAAGCCAGCTGCAGAATTGATAGATATAGATGAAAATGGAAAAATAGAGGGATTATTCTAGTATAAAAAATTCTATATTAAGTTTTTCAGGAGGAGAAATGAATTACCGTATTTTTGTAGAGAAGAGACCAGGATTTGACTTAGAAGCCAAAAGACTTGAAAATGAATTAAAAGAGAGCCTTCAATTAAAGGGACTTGAAAAAGTAAGATTACTAAATTGTTATGATATCTTTAAAATAGATAGTTTAGAGCTAGAAAAAGCTAAGAAATTGATATTTTCTGAAGTAGTAACAGATATAGTAACTGAAAAATTAGATAATAAAGGAGCAAAATACTTTGCTATAGAGTTTTTACCAGGTCAATTTGATCAAAGAGCTGATTCAGCTATGCAATGTTTAAATTTAATATCTGATAAAAATCAAGAAACTGTAGTAACAAGTGGAAGAGTTATAATTCTTGAAGGAAATATCTCTACAGAAGATTTAGAAAGAGTAAAAAAATACTACATTAACCCAGTTGAGATGAGAGAAAAATCTCTTGAAAAATTAGAAATAGAGAGTGGAGAACAAGCTCAAGAGGTACCAGTATATAATGGGTTTATAGGATATAAAGCTGCAGAATTGGAAAATTTTAGAAAAGAGTTAGGGCTTGCAATGACATTTGCAGATATAGCCTTTGTTCAAGAGTATTTTAAAAATACGGAAAGAAGAGATCCAACTGAAACAGAGATAAAAGTTTTAGATACATATTGGTCTGACCATTGTAGACATACAACTTTTGAAACTAAAATAAAAAATATAATTTTTCCAAAATCAGAATTTGGAGATACTTTACAAAAAGCTTTTGAGAATTATTTAGAAGCTAGAAAATTTGTTCATCAAGAAAAAGTAGAAAAAAAATATATCTCTTTAATGGATATGGCGACAATCTGTGGTAAAGAGATGAGAAAAACAGGAAAATTAAATGATTTAGAAGTATCAGATGAGATAAATGCTTGTTCAGTGTACATAGATGTAGATGTAGATGGGAAAATTGAAAAATGGTTATTGATGTTTAAAAATGAAACTCATAATCATCCGACAGAGATAGAACCTTTTGGTGGTGCTTCAACATGTTTAGGGGGAGCAATAAGAGATCCACTATCTGGAAGAGCATATGTTTACCAAGCTATTAGAGTGACAGGATCTGGAAATCCATTAGAGAAGTTAGAAGATACTCTTCAAGGAAAACTACCACAAAAGAAAATAACTACTGGAGCAGCGGCTGGATACTCTGCATATGGAAATCAGATAGGTCTTACTACTGGGCATGTAGCTGAGATATACCATGATGGATATAAAGCAAAAAGAATGGAGGTAGGAGCTGTTGTAGGAGCAGTACCTGCTGATTGGGTAAGAAGAGAAAGTGCTTCAACAGGAGATATAGTTGTACTTTTAGGTGGAAAAACGGGAAGAGATGGTTGTGGTGGAGCAACTGGTTCATCAAAGGAGCATACTGATGATTCTTTAAGACTTTGTGGAGCAGAGGTTCAAAAGGGAAATGCACCAGAGGAAAGAAAAATACAAAGGCTATTTAGAAATCCAGAGGTTACAAAACTTATAAAAAAATGTAATGATTTTGGAGCTGGGGGTGTATCAGTAGCAATAGGAGAATTAGCTCCAGGGCTAGATATAAATCTAGATGTAGTTCCAACAAAATATCTAGGATTGAGTGGAACAGAACTTGCTATCTCTGAATCGCAAGAGAGAATGGCAGTGGTGATAGAAGCAAAAGATAGAGATAAGTTTATAGATTTAGCAAATAGAGAGAACTTAGAAGCAACTGTGGTGGCAGTAGTTACTGATACAAATAGATTAGTATTAAATTGGAAAGGTAAAAAGATAGTTGATATCTCAAGGGAGTTTTTAGATACTAATGGAGTTACTCAAGAGAGTGAGGTAGAAGTAGAAAATATAAATTATGAAGAAAGTCCACTTGTAAATATAGAATATGATGGAAAAACTTTAGAAGAAAGATGGTATAACATGCTATCTTCACTAAATGTAGCCTCACAAAAAGGACTTATGGAGATGTTTGACTCTACAATAGGAGCAACAACTGTACTTATGCCATTTGGAGGAAAATATCAAATGACTCCAACAGATGTAAGTGTACAAAAAATTCCATTGATCAATGGAGAGACAGACACAGCATCTGCAATCACATGGGGATATAATCCGGTTTTATCATCATGGTCTCAATTTCACGGAGGAGCTTATGCAGTGGTTGAATCCTTAGCAAAGTTAGTGAGTGTTGGAGTTGATTATAAAAAAATAAGATTGTCATTCCAAGAGTACTTCCAAAAATTAGGACAAAATCCTATAAATTGGGGAAAACCTTTCTCAGCTTTATTAGGAACAATAGAGATGCAAAGAGCTTTTGAAATTCCAGCCATAGGTGGAAAAGATTCGATGAGTGGAACATTTAATGATATACACGTACCACCTACATTGATCTCATTTGCTGTAGCACCAGTAAAAGCTAGTGTAGTTATATCACCTGAATTTAAAAAATCAGGAAATAAAATCTATTTATTAAAACATCATATGCTAGAGAACTATATGCCTAATGTAGATGAATTGAAAATGAATTTTGAATATTTACATGAAAATATAATTAAAGGAAATATATTATCAGCTATGACATTAAAACATGGAGGAATAGCTGAAGCTGTAAGTAAGATGACATTAGGAAATAGAGTAGGAGCTAAAATAAAAGATCTTGGAAACGAACTATTTAAATTAGGATATGGTAGCTTTATAATTGAATCTTCAGTTGAACTTACTGGTAATAATATTGAATTAATAGGGGAGACAATATCTGAATATAAGATTATTGTTGGAGAAGTAGAGATAGATATGAGTACTGGTGAAAGGGTATGGTTAGATAAGTTATTCCCAGTATTCCCACATAAAACAGTGGAAAAGGTAGAAAAATATATTTGGACACCATATGAAAAGAAAGAGATTGTAGTTTGTAAAAATAAAGTAGCTAAACCAAGAGTTTTAGTACCAGCTTTTCCAGGAACAAACTGTGAATATGATTCAGCTAAGGTATTTGAAAAAGCTGGAGCGGAATCAAATATACTGGTATTTAGAAACTTAACTCAAGAGTATATAAATGACTCTATTGAAAAAATGGTAAAAGAGATCAATAACTCACAAATTCTTATGTTTCCAGGTGGATTTAGTGCTGGAGATGAACCAGATGGTTCTGGTAAATTTATAGCAACGGTACTTACAAATCCAAAGGTAGCAGAAGCAATTCATAAATTTTTAGAGAGAGATGGACTTATCTTAGGAATATGTAATGGATTCCAAGCTTTAATAAAATCAGGATTATTACCATATGGAGAAATTGGTAAAATAACTGAGAATTCTCCAACTCTTACATTCAATAAAATAGGAAGACATATCTCTCAAATGGTAAAAACAAAAGTTACTTCAAATAAATCACCTTGGCTTGCAGGAATAGATGTAGGATCAGAGTTTGAAATAGCTGTATCACATGGGGAAGGAAGATTCTTTGCAAGTGATGAAGTAATTAAAAAGCTGTTTGAGAATGGACAGGTAGCAACTCAATATGTAAACTTTGAGGGAGAGCCAACAAATGAATTTAGATTTAATCCAAATGGATCAAGCTTTGCTATAGAAGGAATAACATCACCAGATGGAAGAGTATTTGGTAAAATGGGACATACAGAGAGAATCGGTAATAATGTATATAAAAATATAATTGGGAATAAGGAGCAAAAAATATTTGAAAATGGAGTAAAATATTTTAAATAGGAGGAATTATGAAAGTAGCTATTATTTTCGGAAGTAAATCAGATACAGAGAAGATGAGAGGTGCTGCAAACTGTTTAAAGGAATTTGGGATAGAGTATTCAGCTCATATACTTTCAGCTCATAGAGTACCTGAAAAATTAGAGGAGACACTAGAGTTATTGGAGATAGAGGGATATGAGGTAATAATAGCAGGAGCTGGGCTTGCGGCTCATCTCCCTGGGGTTATTGCTTCAAAAACTACACTACCAGTTATAGGAGTACCTATTGAAGCGGCTTTTGATGGAATGGATGCATTATTATCAATAGTACAGATGCCTAAATCAATACCAGTAGCAACTGTAGGGGTAAATAACTCATATAATGCAGGTATGTTAGCTGTTCAGATGTTAGCACTAAAATCACCGGAATTAAAAGAGAAATTAAGAGAGTATAGAAAAGAGATGAAAGCCAAATTTATAGCAGATAACGAAGGTGGAGTAGAGCTATAAAATTAAGTTTAATAAAAATAGTAAAAATAAGTTATAAAAAATATTAAAAGTATCTCAGGAGGAGTTAAGATGTCAGTAGAAAGAAAAGATTTTATTTATGAAGGTAAAGCTAAACAAGTATATTCAACAACAGATGAAAATTTAGTAATAATCCACTATAAAGATGATGCTACTGCAGGAAATGGAGCTAAAAAAGGTACAATAGAAAATAAAGGAATCTTAAATAATAAGATAACTGCGATGCTATTTAAAATGTTAGAAAAGAATGGAATAAAGACTCACTTAGTTGATGTTTTAAATGATAGAGATCAACTTTGTCAAAAAGTAAAAATATTCCCATTAGAAGTAATAGTAAGAAATGTAATAGCTGGATCTATGGCAGCAAGAGTAGGGATTCCAGAAGGAACTAAACCATCAAATACAATATTTGAAATATGTTATAAAAATGATGCCTATGGAGATCCGTTAATTAATGATCACCACGCAGTGGCCTTAGGACTTTGTACTTATGAGGAATTAGCTGAAATTTATAGAATAACTGGACAAATTAATAACCTATTAAAAGATGCTTTTGATAAAATTGGAATAACTCTAGTAGATTTCAAAATAGAGTTTGGAAAAAATTCAAAAGGAGAGATATTGTTAGCTGATGAAATAACTCCTGATACATGTAGATTATGGGATAAGGAAACTGGTAAAAAGCTAGATAAAGATAGATTTAGAAGAGATCTTGGAGGAATAGAAGAGGCTTATATAGAAGTATTAAAGAGATTGGGGGCTTAATGATGAACTGCACAGAAATTCTAATGGCTAGAGATAAAATGGAAGAGGAGTGTGGAGTATTTGGAATATATTCAAAGGATAGAAGTGAAGTAGCACAGATAACTTACTATGGATTATATGCTCTTCAACATAGAGGTCAAGAGAGTGCAGGAATATCTGTTTCCAACTTTGGTGAGATAGTTACATATAAGGGAATGGGACTTACTGCTGATGTTTTTACTTCAAAAACATTGGAAAATCTTGTGGGAAATGCTGCTATAGGACATGTTAGATACTCTACAACTGGAGCAAGTAAATTAGAGAATGCTCAACCTCTTGAGAGTAGATACAAATTGGGGCAAATAGCAGTAGCTCATAATGGAAATTTAACAAATGCCAAGATAATAAGAGAGTTATTAGAAGATGGAGGATCAACATTTAATACTACTATAGACTCAGAAGTTATTATAAAAATGATAGCTAGAAAGGCAAATGGAAATGTAGAAGATGCTATAAGAAGTACAGTAGGAGCTATTAAAGGAGCTTATGCTCTGGTGATATTAGCAGGAAATAAATTAGTTGGAGTTAGAGATCCATATGGAATAAGACCTCTTTGCTTGGGAATAAATGAAAATGGAGACTACATATTAGCTTCAGAATCATGTGCTATAGATGCTGTAGGTGGAACTTTAATTAGAGATATACTTCCTGGAGAAATGGTAATAATAGATGAAAATGGAGTAAAATCTATAAAATACTCTGAGAACAATAAAAAAGCCCCATGCTCTTTTGAACATATATACTTTGCTAGACCTGATAGTATAATAGATGGATTAAATGTGTATGAATCTAGAGTAGAGGCTGGAAGATTATTAGCTAAACAAATGAAGGTGGAGGCAGATGTTGTAATAGGAGTTCCAGACTCCGGAGTTCCAGCAGCTATTGGATTTGCTGAAGCAAGTGGAATACCCTATGCAATAGGACTTGTAAAAAATAAGTATATAGGAAGGACATTTATAAAGCCTACCCAAGCTCTTAGAGAGCAAGCTGTAATGGTAAAATTAAATCCATTAAAGGTAAACTTAGAGGGAAAAAGAGTAGTAATTATTGATGACTCTCTAGTAAGAGGAACAACGAGTAAGATTTTAATAGAGATAATTAGAAAGGCAGGAGCTAAGGAAGTACATTTTCGTTCAGCTTCTCCAGCTGTTAAACACTCTTGTTATTTTGGAATAGATACAGCTCATAGAGAGGAATTAATAGCTTCTAGATTATCAGTAGAAGAGATAAGAAAAGAGATAAATGCAGATACACTTGATTATTTAACAATGGAAAATATGTTAAAATCCTTAAAGGGTTGCAATTATTGTGTAGGATGTTTTAATGGTGAGTATCCAGTAGATACACCAACAGAAGAGTAAAAAAGTTATTAAAAAATAATTTCAATTTTGGAGGAAAAAATGGCAATTTCATATAAAGAAGCAGGAGTAGATAAAGAGGAAGGATACAGAGCAGTAGAGCTTATGAAAAAAGCAGTTGCTAAGACAATGAATAATAATGTACTAAATGGATTAGGAAGCTTTGGAGCTATGTATGAGTTAGGAAAGTATGAAAATCCTGTATTGGTTTCTGGAACTGATGGAGTAGGAACAAAGTTAGAAGTAGCTCTTACTACTAAAAAATATGGTACTGTTGGGATAGATGCAGTAGCTATGTGTGTAAATGATGTGCTATGTCATGGGGCAAAGCCAATATTCTTTTTAGATTACTTAGCTTGTGGAAAGTTAGATGCAGAAGTAGCTGCTGAATTAGTTTCTGGAGTAGCCGAGGGGTGTTATCAAGCTGGAGCTGCACTTATAGGGGGAGAAACAGCTGAAATGCCTGGTTTTTATAAAGTTGGAGATTATGATATAGCTGGGTTCTGTGTTGGGGTTGTTGAAAAATCCGAAATTGTAAATGGAAGTACAACATCAGAAGGAGATGTTTTAATAGCTATTCCATCTTCTGGGATACATAGTAATGGATTTTCGTTAGTGAGAAAAGTAATAACTGATTATTCTAAAGAATATAATGGAAAACCAATAAGTGAGACACTTCTTACTCCTACAAAAATATATGTAAAACCAGTTCTTGCAGTATTAGAGAAATACAATGTAAAAGGTATGGCACATATAACTGGAGGGGGATTACCAGAAAATCTACCAAGAACAATAAGTGAAGGATATCAACCAGTAGTATTAAAAGAGAAATTAAGAGTATTAGATATTTTCAAATATATCCAAAAAGAGGGAGATATCTCTGAAGAGGAGATGTATGGAACCTTTAATATGGGAGTAGGATTTGTATTAGTAGTAGATCCTAAAGATAAAGATGGAGTGATAGAAGAGCTTGCAAAACATGGAGAAGAAGCTTTTGAAATAGGATATGTTCAAAAGGGAGATAAGGGACTATGTTTAAGATAGGAGTTTTAGTATCTGGTGGAGGAAGCAATCTACAATCAATAATTGATAAATCTCAAAGTGGAGAGTTACAATGTAAAGTTGAAGTTGTAATTGGAGATAGAGAGTGTTATGGAGTAGAGAGAGCTAAAAAAGCTGGAATAGATGGATATATCTTAGATAGAAAGGTTCTAAAAAAAGAGCTGTGTAGAGCAATAGATAAAATAGTGACAGAGAAGGATGTTGATTTAATAGTTTTAGCTGGATTTTTGTCTATTATTGATGAAGAGTTTGTCAATAAATGGAAGGAAAAAATAATCAATATTCATCCATCTCTTCTTCCAAAATTTGGAGGACCTGGAATGTATGGAATAAAGGTACATGAGGCAGTGTTAAATGCTGGTGAAAAAGAGAGTGGTTGTACAGTTCATTATGTAGATACTGGAGTAGATAGTGGAGAGATAATTGCTCAAAAAAAGGTAGCAGTTTTAGAAGGAGATACTCCAGAAGTATTACAAAAAAGAGTTTTAGTAGAGGAACATAAACTATTACCAGAATCTATTGCAAAGATCATTTTAAAGAGAAAATAAAGGAGTCTATATACAATGAAAAGAGCATTAATATCAGTTTTCGATAAAAATGGAATATTAGAATTTGCACAATTCTTAGTAAAAAAAGGTATTGAAATAATATCAACAGGAGGAACTTATAGATATTTAAAAGAAAATAATGTTCCTGTAATAGAGGTAGCTGAGCTTACAAAAGCTCCAGAGATGTTAGATGGAAGAGTAAAAACTTTACATCCAGTAATACATGGGGGAATTTTAGCTATAAGAGATAATGAAGAACATATGGCTACTATAAAAGAGAGAGGAATAGAAACTATTGATATGGTAGTTGTAAATCTATATCCATTTTTTAAGAAGGTAAACGAGGATTTAACTTTTGAAGAAAAAGTTGAATTTATAGATATTGGTGGACCTACAATGTTAAGATCAGCAGCTAAATCTTTTAAAGATGTAGTAGTAATAAGTGACACGGTTGATTATGAAACGGTTATGAAAGAGATGGAAGCTGGAGAGGTAAGTTTTGAAACTAGAAAAAGACTTGCTGGAAAAGTTTTTAACTTAACATCAGCTTATGATGCAGCTATATCTAATTTTTTACTAGGAGATGAGATGCCACACTATTTAAATGCTTCTTACGAAAAAGTAATGGATTTAAGATATGGAGAGAATCCACATCAAAAAGCAGCTTATTATGTTTCTACTACTGATAATGGGGCTATGAAAGATTTTGAACAATTAAATGGAAAAGAGCTATCATTTAATAATATAAGAGATATGGATGTAGCTTGGAAAGTTGTTTGTGAATTTGAAGAACCAGCTTGTTGTGGAGTAAAACACTCTACTCCATGTGGAGCAGCAATTGGGAAAAATATTCACGAAGCTTATGTAAAAGCTTATGAGTGTGATCCTGTATCTATTTTTGGTGGAATAGTAGCACTTAATAAAGAGGTTGATAGAGCAACAGCTGAAGAGCTAGTAAAAATATTCTTAGAAATAGTTATAGCTCCAAGTTTTACTGAAGAAGCTTTAGAAGTATTAAGAACTAAGAAAAATTTAAGAGTAATCAAATGTAATCATAAGCCAATGGATAGAGTAAATCTTGTGAAAGTAGATGGTGGAATTTTAGTTCAAGATGAAGATTTAAGTTTTTCGACTAATTATGAAACTGTTACAGAGAAATCACCAACTGAAGCTGAAATGAGTGATCTAGATTTTGGAATGAGAATAGTAAAACATGTTAAATCGAATGCTATTGTGGTGGCTAAGGATAAGATGGCTATCGGAATAGGAAATGGAGAAACAAATAGAATTTGGCCTACTGAACAGGCAATAGAGAGAGCTGGAGATAGAATAGAGGGAGCGATACTTGCTTCTGATGCTTTCTTCCCATTTAGAGATGTAGTGGATACTTGTGCAAAACATGGAATTAAAGCTATAATTCAACCTGGAGGTTCTATTAGAGATAAAGAATCTATAGAGGCTTGTAATGAGCATGGAATAGCTATGATATTCAGTGGAATGAGACATTTCAAACACTAATTTGCAAAATTATTAAAAAATTAAAAAGAAATTAAAATTCTTTGAGTTTTCTTAGTTAAATTTTGTAGTTGATCAATCTATAAGGAGAAGAGAGAATGAAAATATTAGTAGTTGGAAGCGGTGGAAGAGAGCATACTATCTGTTGGAAAGTAAGTCAAAATGAGAAGGTAGAAAAAGTTTATTGTGCTCCTGGAAATGGAGGAACAGAACTACTTGAAAAGGGAGAGAATGTAAATCTAAATGGTGTAGATGAAATTCTTAATTTTGCTAAAGAAAAAAATATAGATTTAACTATTGTTGGAAGTGAAGAGCTTTTAGTAGATGGTATAGTTGATAAATTTCAAGCTGAAGGGTTAAGAATTTTTGGACCAGATAGAAAAGCTGCATTACTTGAAGGATCAAAAGCTTTTGCCAAAGATTTTATGAAAAAATATGGAGTAAAAACAGCAACTTATGAAGTGTTCAATGAAGCTGATAAAGCTAAAGAGTATATAAAAAATTGTGATTTTCCATTGGTAGTAAAAGCTAGTGGACTTGCTGCTGGAAAGGGAGTTCTTATTTGTCAAAATCTTGAAGAGGCATTAAAAGCTGTAGATGAGATAATGATTGATAAAGTTTTTAATAGTGCTGGAGAGCAAATAGTAGTTGAAGAGTTCTTAGATGGAGTGGAAGCTTCTATCTTATCAGTAACAGATTCTAATACTATACTTCCTTTTATTTCAGCTAAGGACCATAAGAAGATAGGGGAAAAGGAAACAGGACTTAACACTGGTGGAATGGGAACAATTGCTCCAAATCCTTATGTAACCAAAGAGGTTTATGATAAATTTATAACTGAGATAATGAATCCTACTCTTGAAGGAATAAAAGCTGAAGGAATGGATTTTGCTGGATTTATCTTCTTTGGACTTATGATAACTTCAAAGGGAGTTTATCTACTTGAATACAATATGAGATTGGGAGATCCAGAAACACAAGTTGTCTTACCACTGTTAGAATCAGATTTCATAACTTTATTAGAGAATGGAATAGATAAGAAACTTTCTACTATTGAGGTAAAGTGGAGTAATAAATCAGCTTGTTGTGTGGTGCTTGCATCTGGGGGATACCCTGAAAAATACAATAAAGGCTATGAGATAACTGGAATGGATAAGGTAGAAAATATGGTGTTTGTAGCGGGAGCTAAAATTGAAAACGGAAAACTTCTTACAAATGGAGGAAGGGTAATCAATGTGGTAGCACTAGGAGATACTCTCGAAGAAGCTAGAGCTAAAGCTTATTATGATGCTGAACAAGTAAATTTTGAAAAGAAATATTTCAGAAAAGATATCGGAGTATTATATAGATAAAAAATATTTTAATTAAAAGGAGTTGTGTAGAAATAATCTACTTAACTCCTTTTTGTATTAAAAAAGTCTAGTTATTAGTCAGTTTTGTTTTATTAAATTAAAAAAATGTGATATAATATTTGACGAGACTAAAGTGTTTTTAGTTTTTAAAAGATAAAAAGTATTTAGGAGGGATTTATAATGAGAATGTTTCGGCAGCGTAATGAGAAGTTTTTGAGAGGAGGAAATAAATTAAAAAAAGAGAAATGAAGTAAAAAGGATGGTAGAAAATATGAATAAAAAAACATTATCTATAACAATATCAGCAATGGGAATAGGATTAAATATAGTATTAGCAGTTTTAGCTAAAACTTTTGCAATTCCATTTTTATTTTTTGATACTATTGGAACAATTTTAGCTGGAGTACTTTTAGGACCATTTTTTGGTGGGATTACAGGGCTTATAACAAATGTATTAACATCTATTGTGAATAATCCTGTTGAATTACCTTATGCTATAGTGAATATGGTAATAGGAATATTTGTAGGTTATATAGCTAGAAAATATGTTTTTAATGTAAAAACTGCGATCATAACAGGACTTATTTTATCAGTATTAGCTCCACTTATAGGAACTCCTATTACTGTATATTTATTTGGTGGATTAGCAGGTGGAACTTTAGATATATTTGTAGGTTGGTTAGCTAAAAGTGGGCAAAAAATATTTACAGCAGCTTTTATTCCAAGGGTATTGTCAAATGTTATAGATAAAAGTGTTTCGTGTGTTATAGTTGCCTTAATAATTCAAAAATTGCCTCAAAATATAAAAAGAGAGTTGAATACAAATGAATAGAGGAAGAAAAATTTTAGTTCTTTCTCATTGTATCTTGAATCAAAACTCTGTTGTTTTACCTTATGGAAGAAAAATGTTGGATTTTCAAAAATTAATAAATTATTGTTTGGAAAATAATATAGGTTTAATTCAACTTCCATGTCCAGAGTTTAAACAGTTAGGTTTAAAAAGATGGGGACATTTAAAAACACAATTAGATTACACTGGTTATAGAAATTTATGTAAAAAATTATTAATTCCTATAGTAGAAGAATTAGAAGATTATTTAGCAAATGATTATAAAGTTTTAGGAGTTTGTGGAATAAAAGGGAGTCCTACATGTGGAGTTACACTAACTTGTGTAGGAGGTTGGCAAGGAGAAGTAAGTACATATAAAAATATAGAAGATGCAACAGCTAAGGTCAAGATGGTAGAAGAAAAGGGAATATTAATGGAAATTTTCCAAGAATTAGTAAAAGATAGAGGAATAAATATAAATTTCTTTGATTTTGATAACTGGAGGGAAAATATTGATAGAGATTAAAAATATTGATTTTTCATATTATGAGAGAGAAGTATTTAAGAATTTTTCTTTAAAGTTAGAAAAGGGAAAATTTTATATTCTAATAGGAAAAAATGGTACAGGTAAATCTACATTAGTAAAACTTCTACTTGGTATAGAGAAGATTCAAAAAGGTGAGATACTGCTAGATGGGAAAAGTTTACTAGATAATCTCTATGAGGTAAGAAAAGAGATAGGAATGGTTTTTCAAAATCCTGATGAACAAATAGTTTCTGAAAGAATAGATGAGGAATTAGCTTTTGCAATGGAGAATTATGGTTATTCTTCTGAAGAGATGAGAAAAAGAATAGATGAAGTTTTAAAAGCTATAAACCTTCTTGAAAAAAGAAAATTTAGAATATCTCAGCTCTCGGGAGGAGAGAAGCAAAGATTATGTATAGGCTCAGCTTTAGTATTGAAGCCAAAGGTTTTAATTTTAGATGAAGGTACAGCTATGCTAGATGAAAGAAATAGGGATAGGATAATGCTATTGTTAGAAAGCTTAAAAAATAGTGGAACAACAATAATTTTAATAAGTCATCATTTAAATGAATTAAAATATGTAGATGAAGTGATTTATTTGAAAGAGAAGGGTATTTGGCAAGGAGAAAGAGATAGTTTTTTAAAGGAAATTATTGAAGGAAATTTAGGAGAAACATTAGAACTTCCACCAAATTTTTATATAGCCAGAGAGATATTTAGAAAAAAGGGAGTAGATATAACGGCTGATCTTTTTAATAATGAGGAGGTGGCTGAGTATTTATGGAAATTAAGCTTGAAAAAATAATTTCTGGATATAGCAGTGAGTATCTAAAAGATATAGATATATCTTTTTCAAGTAATGATTGGATTTTCTTCATTGGAGAGACAGGAAGCGGAAAATCTACTCTTCTTCAAACTATAGCTTATTTAACAAAAATATTTCAAGGAAAATATTATTTTAACGGAAAAGAGTTAGGAAATAAAGAAAGTTTAAAAGAATTTAGAGATAAAATCGGAGTGATGTTTCAATATACAGAGAAACAATTTTTTTGTAATAGTGTAAAGGAAGAAATAACTTATACATTAAGAAGAAAAAAAGTTTCAGGTATTGAAATAGAAAAGAGATTAGAAGAGATAATAGAACTTTTAAATTTTCCAAAAGAAATTTTAAAAAACTCACCTTTCGAAATAAGTGGTGGTCAGAAAAGATTTACAGCTTTAGCTTCAATATTAATAAACGAACCAAAGATATTAATATTAGATGAACCTACTGCTGGGCTAGATATAGAAAATAAAAGAGTTTTTTATAATGTTTTAGAGAAGTTAAATAGTTCAGGTATAATGATAATTCAAAGTTCACATACATTAGAAGATGTATTAAAATATGGAAAAAGAGTGATAAAACTTGAAAATGGAAGGATTGTAAAGAATGGAAATCCAAAAGATATTTTATTGGAAGAAAAAAGTGAAAGTATAGATATTTTTAGAAAATTATCACAAAAAGGTATTGATTTATCAAAAATATATTCTATCGAGCAACTATGCGAGGTGATGTTAGGTGAATAAATATGATCCTAGAACACTGTTTTTTACAACAATTATGTATATAATTTTATTAGCTATAACAAAAACATATTTAGGAGTTTTATTTATACTTCCATTTTTACTAGGTCATATATTAATTTTCTCAATTAAGTTAGAAAATTTAAGAAAAGTTTTAAAATATTCAATAACATTATTTTTATCAATTGTATTTGTAAATTATTTTTTAATAGGAAGAGAGTTAGAATATATAGTTGTAGGAGTTTTTAGATTTTTAGGGATAATATTTATAGCTGTAACTTTAGTATCTTCTATAGATATAGATGATATAGGATTTGTTATAGAAAGCTTTTTATCTCCTTTAAAATTTTTTAAAGTTCAAGTAGATTCAATTGCAGTAATAACGGCTCTTGGGCTAAAATTTATTCCGTTACTTCAAGAAGAAGGTGAAAGAATATATAAAGCTCAAAAAGCAAGAGGTTTAGATTTTGAGTTGATGAATATAATTGAAAAAATAAAAAGTATAATAAATCTTTTTTTTCCAGTAGTTATTTCAGGGCTTCAAAAAGCTTTTCATATAGCTAGAGCTATGGAAGTAAGAGGATACGGAAATGGAATGGCAAGAACAAGATTAAAAGAGTATAGTCTTTCGAAAAGAGATTATATCTATACAGGATTTATTATATTGGTGTTAATTATGAGATGTTTATTAGTTTAGGATTTATAAAAAATAGGGGGGAAAATGTTAAAAAAAATATTAGTAGTGTTGGCAAGTATGATATTATTGTTCACTGGATGTGGAGAAAAAAATGGGGCTAAAAAAGTAAAAGAGGAATTGATAATTGCCCAAGACGGAGAGTCAAAATCATTAGATATTCATCAAGGAAATGATAGCTTTTCATTAAGAGCAAATAGACTTATTTATTCAAGATTAGTTGAGGCTGATGAGAATATGCAAATTCATCCAGGGCTTGCAGAATCATGGCAGCAGTTAGATGATAAAACTATGCAATTCAAATTAAGAAAAGGTATAAAATTTCATAACGGAGATGATTTTACAGCTGAAGATGTAAAATTTTCATTTGAAAGAATGATGAATTCTCCAAGAATAGCCTTTGTATTACCACCAATTGAAAGAATTGATATAGTAGATGATTACACAGTTAATATCGTAACAAAAACACCATTTGGACCATTATTAGCTCATCTATCACATCCGGCTTTAGGAATGGTTAGCAAAAAACTTTTAACTGAAAATCCAGAAGCTTTAAAAGAGAAACCAATTGGAACTGGAAGTTACAAATTTAAAGAATGGATATATGGAGATAAGTTAGTTTTAGAAAAAAATGAGGATTTCTATGATAAAAATGAAAGAGGATTAAAATATATAATATTTAAAAATGTTGTAGAAGCTTCAAATAGAGCTATAGGTTTAGAAACAGGAGAGATAGATATAGCTACTCCTATAAGTTCGGTTGACGAGGAAAATATAAAAAATAATCCAAAATTACAACTTTTAACTAAGCCATCAATCTCTTATTCATACATAGGGATGAATATGACAAAGGCTCCATTAAATGATATAAGAGTCAGAAAAGCAATAAACTATGCTATTGATAAACAAGCTATAATAGATGTTATTTTAAATGGAAATGGAAAAATTGCTACTTCTCCAATAGCTCCAGGGGTTTTTGGATTTACAGATAAAACAAAAAATTATGAGTACAATGTAGAGAAAGCTAAAGAATTAATGAAAGAGGCTGGATATGAGAATGGATTTACAACAAGTATTTTAGTGTTCTCTGGAGAAGCAAATACTCAAACTGCTGAGATTGTTCAAGCGTATTTAAAAGAGATTGGAATAGATTTAAAAATTGAAATAGTAGAAGTAAGTGCTTACTGGGATATGACTGAAAGAGGAGTTCATAATTTATTCTTAGGTTCATGGGGAGTTGTAACAGGGGATGCTGACTATGGATTGTATGCTATGTATCACTCTTCAGCTAAAGGTGGAGCCGGAAATAGAGATTTCTATGAAAATGAGAAGGTAGATGAGTTACTAGATAAAGCTAAAACAGAAATTGATCCTGAAACAAGAAAAAAATTATATGAAGAAGCTCAAATTTTAATTGTAAATGATGCTCCAGATGTTATGCTATATAACAGAAATTTAACTGTAGGAGCTCAAAAATATATTAAAGGGTTAGGAATACATCCAGTTACTCTTTATAATTTTGCAACTGTTTATATAGAAGAGTAAAAATAGAAAGGAGAAAAAGTGAAAGTAGATTTACATTTGCATGATAGCAAGTATTCAAATGATAGTCGTGTATCAATAGCTGAAATAATTGAAGAAGCAAAGAAGAAAGGACTCGATGGAATAGCTTTAACAAATCATGAAAATATCGAAGTAAAAAAAGAAGTAGAAGAATTAGTTAAAAAGTATCAATTTCCAATTTTTCCGGGTGTTGAATATTTAACAAAAGATGGTGATATAGTTGCCTTCGGAGTAGATAAATTACCTGAAGAGCAATTAACAGCTCAAGAATTTATAGACTATGTGAATAACTGTGGGGGAGTTTGTACAGCAGCACATCCATTTAGAACTAATAATAGAGGACTGAAGGAAAAATTAAATATTGTTAAAGGGCTTACAGCAATAGAGGGATATAATGGAAGTACACAAGATATACACAATGATATGGCAGCTCAAATTGGAAAGAAAATAGGAGTACAAGTAATAGGCTCAAGTGATGCTCATATACAAAATAAAGTTGGAGTATTTGCTACTTTATTACCATATTCAGTAAAAAATGTAAAAGAGTTAATAGAAGCTTTAAAAACTAATAAGTGTAAGCCATTAATTTTTAAAGATGGAAAATATGAGATAATCGAATATTAATAATTTTAGGAGGAGAGAAATGAAAAAATTGTTATTAACAATACTTCTGGGGGCAATAACTTTGACTTCATTTGCAGAAGAAAGGTTAAAAGTAGTAGCAGCATACGGAGGAAAAGAAAAAATATTTCAACAATTTTCTAAAGATACAGGAATAAAAGTAGATTTTATAGATATGTCATCAGGAGAGGTATTATCTAAATTACAAGCAGAAAAAGGGAAACCGTCAGCAGATGTCTGGTTTGGTGGAGGATTAGATAGCTTTATTAGTGCAAAAAATAAAGGACTATTAGAAAAATATATATCTCCAGAAACGAAAGAGATACCACTAAAATATAGAGATAAAGATGGTTATTGGTCAGGAGTTTCTCTTGTTTTAGTAGGATTTATGGTAAATAATGAAATTTTAGAAGATAAAGGATTAGAAGCACCAAAAACTTGGACAGATTTAGTAAAAGAGGAATATAGAGATGAAGTTATTATGGCTAATCCGGCTATTTCTGGAACTAATTATGCTATGGTAAGTAATCTTATACAAGAAATGGGAGAAGAGAAAGCTTGGACATATTTTGAAAAATTAAATGAAAATGTTCCTTTTTTAGCTAAAAGAGGTGGAGAACCACCTATGAAAGTTGTTACTGGAGAGTTTGCTGTAGCAGTAATTCCAATGTCAGGAGAATTTATTTTATTAGAAGAAAAATATCCAGTAACTACTTATTATCCAGAAGATATGATTCCTTGGGTTCCAGCGGGAATGGCAATATTTAAAAATGCTGAAAATTTAGATTCGGCTAAAAAATTTATTGACTGGGCTTTATCTGAAAAAGGACAAATAGTTATAAGAGATGAAGATCCAAGAGCGATGGTAAGAAATGGTGTAGCGACTCCGGATATAGTAAAAAAAATAGATAGAGATAAACTTATTAATATAGATATAGATCTATTAGGAAATGACAGGGAAAAGATTTTAAATGAATGGAATAAGAGATTTGGAAATAAAGCAAAATAATCTTATTTACTATGGGATTTTATTTTGTTTAGTAGTTGGGGTAGTAATTTTTTCTTTCTACCCCATTTATAAGATACTAGAGGTAAGTTTCTATGATGAAAGTGGATTGACATTGAAATATTATGAAGGGATTTTTAGAGATAACTATCCTTTGTTAAAAAATACTTTGATAACCTCTATAATTTCGGCACTGCTTTCTACTATATTTGGTGGAATGATAGCTTTTTATATGATATTTTCCAAAGAGAGAGTAAGAAAGTTTTTTCACTATATTTTAATGTTGACAATGATATCTCCACCATTTATTTTTGGTATCTCCTATATAACTCTTTTTGGAAGAAGAGGGCTTATAACTTATAGACTTTTAGGATTACACACAAATCCCTATGGATTAAGGGGAATAATACTATTACAATTGATAGGAGAACTTTCTTTTGCTACTTTTATGTTATATGAACTATTTAAAGGTCTAGATTATAACTTCATAGCTGTATCAAGGTCATTGGGAGCAAATATGTTGGAGAGTATAAAAAGAGTATTACTTCCTATTTCAGCTCCAGCATTTTTGGGGACATTTTTTATTCTATTTACAAAAAATTTAGCTGACTTTGGAAGTGCTATAATCATAGGTGGAAGATATAGTACATTAGCTACCGAAGCATATCTTACAGTGATAGGAGAGGGGAATATGCCAAAGGGTTCAGCTATGACTTTACTTCTTATTTTTCCAGCTCTTCTATCCTATATGTTATACAGATTATTTTTATCTAAGAAAAAAAATGAGTATAATCAAAACAAAGGAAACGTTTTAAGGAGAATGGAGTTTTCTTTTCCTATATATTTAAAATTAGTTTTAGGAGTTGTGGCTTGGAGTTTCTTTGGAATTATGCTATTACAGTATGGAGCTATTTTCTTTTCTGGTTTCTATAACTATACAACAAAGGGGATAGCTTTTACACTGGAATATCTTGAAAGATTTAAACTTTCTACATTAGATGTCTTTGCAAGAACTCTTATCTATGCTCTAATTGCTGGATTTTTTTCTGCAATAATAGGGGTGTTGATATCATATTTTAATAAAGAGAGAGATAGTATATTAATAAAAGTTATTGAATTTTTCTCAAGCTTGCCATATATAATACCAGGAACATTTTTTGGATTAGGATATATATTAGCTTTTAATGATGGAGTTTTAACTTTGACAGGAACAGCTACCATAGTAGTACTAAACTGTATATTTAGACAGATTAGTATAGGTATAAAAGCTGGAGATTCTATTTTGGCAAGATTTGATTTGAATTTGTTAAAGGCTGGAAGAGATTTGGGAGCTACTAATCTCAATCTTCTGTTGGATATAGTTTTACCAAATTTGAAGTCAGCTTTTTTAATAGCATTTATCAATTGTTTTATAGCAACAATGACAACTATAGGAGCAATTATATTTTTAATATCTCCAGGAGCAAATGTAGCTACAGTTGTATTATTTAATTATGTATCACAAGGAGAGTATGGACTTGCTTCTATTACAGCTTTGGCAATAACTTTAATTACTTTTTCTTTAAATATATTGGTAGTAAAATTTTTAAATAATGGAGAGAAAGAATAATGTATTTAAAAGTTGAGAATATTAGTAAAATATTTGAAAAGGAAAGAGGAATAAAAAATATCTCTTTTCAATTGAAAAAAGGAGAATTGGTATCTTTTTTAGGGCCAAGTGGTTGTGGAAAAACAACTCTTTTAAATATAATAGGAGGATTTATAAAAAGTGATAGTGGTAGTATTTATCTAGAAAATAAAGATATAACTGAGCATCCTCCAGAGAAGAGAGATATTGTTACAGTATTTCAAAATTATGCACTTTTTCCTCACATGAATATAATAGAGAATGTAAAGTATGGCTTAAAATATAAAGGATATAATAAAGAAGAACAAATAAAATTAGCTAAGGAGTATCTGAAAATAGTAGGACTTGAAGGATATGAAAAAAATTCTGTAGGAGAATTAAGTGGAGGACAACAACAGAGAGTTGCTTTAGCTAGAGCTTTGGTATTACAACCTAAAATTTTACTTTTAGATGAGCCTTTTAGCAATCTCGATGCAAAATTAAAAATAGCTATGAGAGAGGAGATAAAGGAGCTACAAAAGAGATTAGGAATAAGTATGATATTTGTAACTCATGATCAAGAGGAAGCTTTGAGTATATCTGATAGAATAGTTGTGATGTCAAATGGAGAGATAGCTCAAATAGGAAAACCTGAAGAAATATACTATTCTCCTAAAAATAGCTATGTAGCTGAATTTATAGGGAAGATAAATTTTTTAGAAACAGGAAATAAAAGACCAGAAGAGATAAAAATGAAAAAAGATAAAAGCGGGGAAGCGATCATTTTAAGTAGAGAATTCATGGGAGCAACTACTCTTTTTGTAGTAGAAAGATTAAAGAAAAATATATATGTAATCATCTCTGGAGAAGAAGCTTTGAAATATAAAGTTGGTGATAGAGTAATATTAGAGTTGGAATAAAATTTAGTAAAAAAGAGGAAAACCTTACAATATAAGGAGTTCCTCTTTTATCTATTAGTTTGATGATTTTAATAAAGAAGCAGCTTTAGCTACATTTCCAGCACTTGCATAAAGGTCAGCTAAAGATTTTACAACTTCACTATTGTTTCCGTTTGTTTTCATATAGTTTTCTAAAACATTGATAGCAGCAGTTTTATCATTAAACTTTGAAGCAAGTATATTTGCATAATTTAAAGCATACTCTTTAGAGTTACCAAAATACTCATTTCCTGATTTTAAAGCTGTTAATAGCTCTTGATTTTTATTTAAGTTTTGAAGAACATTTAAATATGTTGAATAAGTTTCTAAGTTAGTAGAAGCTGGTGATAGATTTTTTAGTGCATTATAAGCTCCAGTCATATCTCCATTTTTATAAGCAGCTATTCCTTGTAAAATATTTGTTGTAGAGTTTAAAGTATTCACTACAGTAGTTGTTGAAACAGTTGGTTTAGTAGTGCTTGATGAGTTGCTACAAGCAGCAAAAGAAGCTACTAAAAGTGAAAGAATAATAAATTTTTTCATTATAAAAATCCTCCTAAAAATAAAAATACGATATTACATATAAGAGAGAGTAACTACTCAGGTCTATAATTAAAAAACTAAGACTTTCTTCAAAAAATTTGAAGAAGGTCTTTTTTTGTTGCCAAA
>NZ_JACSNP010000039.1 GCF_016900045.1 Fusobacterium mortiferum | reverse complement strand
CGCAGTCAAGCTCTCTTATGCCATTGCACTCTGCGGTTGATTTCCATCCAACCTGAGAGAACCTTTGAACGCCTCCGTTACTCTTTCGGAGGCGACCGCCCCAGTCAAACTGCCCACCTAGCACTGTCTCCGTGGCTCCAAACCACAGATTAGAATTTCAACATTGAATGGTTGGTATTCCACCGACAACTCCAGTGCAGCTAGCGCCACACCTTCATAGTTTCCCAACTATCCTATACATGCAATGCCAAAACCCAATACCAAGCTACAGTAAAGCTCCATGGGGTCTTTCCGTCCTACTGTAGGTAACCGGTATCTTCACCGGTAATACAATTTCACCAGGCCTCCCGTCAAGACAGCGCTCAAATCATTACACCATTCGTGCAGGTCGGAACTTACCCGACAAGGAATTTCGCTACCTTAGGACCGTTATAGTTACGGCCGCCGTTCACCGGGGCTTCAATTCGGAGCTCTCACTCCTCCTCTTAACCTTCCGGCACTGGGCAGGTGTCAGCCCATATACATCGCCTTACAGCTTAGCATAGACCTGTGTTTTTGTTAAACAGTTGCTTGAGCCTCTTCACTGCGACCCCCAAGCGCTTTACATCGCGTGTATGCTCACACTCAGGGGCACCCCTTCTCCCGAAGTTACGGGGCTATTTTGCAGAGTTCCTTAACGAGAGTTAGCCTGTCCGCCTTAGATTTCTCATCCTGACCACCTGTGTCGGTTTCGGGTACGGGCAGTCATACCTTAACGTTAGAAGCTTTTCTCGGCAGCGTGGGATCTGTACATTCATCTTACGACTATATATCACACCTCAAATCTAGCTTGACGGATTTGCCTATCAAGCCATTCTACATGCTTTTACGGAAACTACCGTTCTTCCGCGTACATACCCTTCTGCGTCCCTCCATCACAAAATATGACTGGCACAGAAATATTAATCTGTTTTCCATTCGCCTACGCACTATAGCCTCGGCTTAGGTCCCGGCTTACTCAGGGAAGACAAGCTTTACCCTGAAAACCTTGGTCTTCCGGCGGGGAGGATTCTCGCCTCCCTTCTCGCTACTTATTCCTGCATTCTCACTTCTGATACCTCCAGAGTTGCTTACGCTTCTCCTTCAACGGCCTACAGAACGCTCTCCTACCAATTGCTTGCGCAATTCCACAGCTTCGGTTCATAACTTAGCCCCGTTACATTGTCGGCGCAGAGACTCTCGACCAGTGAGCTATTACGCACTCTTTAAAGGTATGGCTGCTTCTAAGCCAACCTCCTGGTTGTTTATGAATCTCCACCTCCTTTCCCACTTAGTTATGATTAGGGACCTTAGCTGGTGGTCTGGGTTGTTTCCCTTTTGACGATGGAAGTTAATTCCCATAGTCTCACTCCTGAGCTCTTGAATTATGGTATTCGGAGTTTGATTGGATTCAGTAAGCAATGCGCCCCCTAGTCCATTCAGTGCTCTACCCCCATAATTAAACACTCAAGGCTGCACCTAAATGCATTTCGGAGAGAACGAGCTATCTCCTAGTTCGATTGGCTTTTCACCCCTAAACCTACCTCATCTCCCAACTTTTCAACGGCGGTGAGTTCGGGCCTCCACTGTGTCTTACCACAGCTTCACCCTGGACAGGCTTAGATCACCAGGTTTCGCGTCTACGCCCAGCGACTAAAATCGCCCTGTTCAGACTCGGTTTCCCTTCGGCTCCGTTAAACTTAACCTTGCCACTGAACGTAACTCGCAGGATCATTCTCCAAAAGGCACGCCATCACCCTTGCGGGCTCTGACCGCTTGTAAGCACATAGTTTCAGGTTCTATTTCACTCCCCTCCCGGGGTTCTTTTCACCTTTCCCTCACGGTACTATACGCTATCGGTTAGTAAGAGTATTTAGCCTTACGAGATATGGTCCTCGCAGATTCACACAGAATTCCTCGTGTTCCATGTTACTTGGGAGAGAACAGACAAGTTAATGAGTTTACCTGTACAGGATTATCACCTTCTACGATCTAGCTTTCCAACTAGTTCCAGTTCAGTCATTAACATTGTTGAGTACGTTGCAGTTCCTCGTAGTTCTTCCCGCAACCCCGCATAAACAACGGCTGCATCCTTGACATTTATGCGGTTTGGGCTCATCCCCGTTCGCTCGCCGCTACTTGGGGAATCGTTTTTACTTTCTTTTCCTCGCGTTACTTAGATGTTTCAGTTCACGCGGTACCCTCTTTCGTGCTAAGTCTTCAACTTAGCGGATTTCTCCATTCGGAAATCTCAGGATCAACGTTCGATTGCAACTCCCCTGAGCTTATCGCAGCTTACCACGTCCTTCATCGGCTCTTACTACCTAGGCATTCCCTATGTGCCCTTAATTATTTTAACCTTTAGTTTTTAAATATTGATTGACAGCTAACTCTATTAATTATTAGAGTTAAAATTGTATCATTTCTGATTTACTATATAGTTTCCAATGTCCATTAATAATAATGTAGCGCTGACTCATTTACATTCGTCTGCATCTCAATAATTGTAGTCGTTTGCACTCCTCAATTATTGGAAGAACATTATCAATAGAATAGAGAAAGTATTGCTCCTTAGAAAGGAGGTGATCCATCCGCACGTTCCCGTACGGA
>NZ_JACSNP010000038.1 GCF_016900045.1 Fusobacterium mortiferum | reverse complement strand
ACAGATTTCTTAAATAAGTTAAGTACAGATATTATCAAAAATCACGATATTATCTGTATTGAAGACTTAAATACAAAAGGATTACTTCATAATCATAAATTAGCAAAATCTATATCTGATTGTCATACTCATCACGATAGAGATATAAACGCAGCTAAAAATATATTGACTGAAGGTCTAAGAATAAAACAAGCAGTCTAAAAATAAAAAGAACCGTAGGAACTACGGGGTTAGCTTGGTAAATATAGTTGGCTAACAAAAGCAACTACTTCCCAAGAAGAAGCTCCCACTTCAAAAATTACAAAGTAATTTTAAGTGGGAGAGGTTCACTAATAATCAATTGTATTAGAATTAATTAATTTATTTATATTCACCTAACATAAATCTATAAAATGATGGATTTACATATATCTCTTTAGTTTTTAATTTTAAATTCTTATTCTTAGCTAATTCTTTTATTAAAGCATCTGATTTTTCAGGTAAAGTTAATATGTAAGCATCATACTCTCCCTGACTAGCTATGTTTACAGTTAATTTTTGAAATCCGTCTATTTTTTCAGTTTGCATGAATGGTTGCCACCAAGAATCATATATAAGTCCTTTTTCATCAACTTCATCTTTTTTAGCATATTTTTTAATTATTTCAACAAATTTAATTTTATCTTCTTTATTCTTAAATTCAAATTGTAGATCATATTCAAGAGGAGTAATGACAATTTGCCCGTTATTCATAACAATATTAGGTGTTGCAGGTTCTCCCCACTCTGGCATATGAAGATATGCTGAAGTTTTCGGTTCAATTTGAACTTTTGCATCTATTCCTTCACTTTTCATAAGGGCAATAAGTTGATCAGCATGTTTTATTCCGTTATGACCATAAGTTAGAGTAAGTTCTGGATTAAAGTTTGCATAAGTATCTCTTATTTTTACATTGTATCCTGTTGTAAGTCCTTTAGATAAAGCTATGTTTAAAGTATCAATTAAAGAGTTCTTTTCTATAGGTTTAAATGTTGAATATTTTTTATTTATTCTCTCAATAATTCCTTTATCAGAGATATCTCCTAAAGAATTTTCACTCATATCTTTAAAGTCAGCAACATATAAATTTAATTTATTTTCTATATTTATTGGTGTATTTAGATCAGCAACATTTAAAGCTCCTATATCAACTAAAACAGCTTTTTGTGAAAGTTCTTCTAAACTTTCTTTTTTTAGATTTTTATACCCTTTTAAACTTTTTTCTATTTTTTCCTTTGAATATGTATTAGATAATTCATACATATTCATTTCTTTTAGACTCTCATTATAGATATCCTTAGCAAATAATGAAAGGCTTAATAGTAGACTTCCTAATAGTACTTTTTTTTTCATTCTTTTCTCCTTAAAATAGTTTATAATATATAGTATATCATATTTTTTTAAAGAAATATAAATAAATTTAGATACAGTACATTTATTTGATATCCAGCTTAAAATTATTAAACTCCATATACTTGGCATAATTTTTTCCCCATTTTACAAGTAGTTCTAGAATAGGAATAAGATCTTTACCTATTTCAGTTAAAGTATATTCTACCTTAGGTGGAACAACAGGATAAATTACTCTATTTATCAAGTTATCGTTTTCCAATTCTCTGAGTTGTCTAGTTAACATTCTTTCATTGATACTAGGAATGAATCTTTTTAACTCGCTGTGACGTGCTACTTTATTAGAATTGATATAATATAAAATAATGGGTTTCCATTTTCCACCTATAATATCAAGAGTTAATTCAAAATAGCAATTATATTGTTTATTTTTATTCATAAATCCTCCTCCTTATTGGATATATTTTACATTTTTTAGTCTAAAAAGTAAAGTACAGACAAAAATGTCTGTACTTTACAAAAATGAAGAAAAAGGTTTATAATTATATTACAACAGAAGGGGAGGAGTGATACAATGAAAAGAGTAGTAATAGTTGGAGGAGTAGCTGGAGGAGCTTCAGCAGCTGCAAGATTAAGAAGATTGAATGAAGATTTAGAAATAATAATATTTGAAAAAGGAAGCTATGTTTCTTTTGCAAATTGTGGATTACCTTATCATATAGGTGAAGTTATTCAAAATAGAGAGAGTCTACTTTTACAGACTCCAGAAAGTCTAAAAGCAAGATTTAATATTGATGTAAGAGTAAATAGTGAAGTTATAGAAGTTAATTCATCTGAAAAAAAAATTAAAGTAAAGATGGATGATGGTAGAGAGATGGATGAAAAGTTTGATTTTTTAATACTTGCTCCTGGAGCAAAACCATTGGTACCTAATATAAAGGGAATAGAAAATAGTAAAATTTTAACATTAAGAAATATGAATGATATGGACAAAATAAAAGAAAAATTAGGATCGAAGAATATAAAAAGAGCAGTGGTAGTAGGAGGGGGATATGTAGGAGTAGAAACAGCAGAAAATATCTCTCATTTAGGAATAACAACGACACTTATAGAGGCAGCACCAAATATATTAGCTCCATTTGATGGAGAGATGGTAAATATATTAGAGTATGAGATAGTTAACAGTGGAATAAATTTAATGACTAGAGAGAAGGTTATTGAATTTAGAGAAAAAAATAGAGGAATAGAGATTATACTAGAGAGCAATAAAGTAGTAGAGACTGATATAGTTATATTGGCTATAGGAGTAATTTCAGATACAAAATTCTTATCCAATTCAGGAGTATTATTGGGAGAAAAGGGACACATTTTAGTAAATGATAAGTTAGAGACTAATATTCCTGGAATATATGCAGTGGGAGATGCTATATTAGTAAAAAATTATATAACTAATGAGAGCAGTGCTATTCCGTTAGCTGGACCTGCTAATAGACAAGGAAGAATAGTAGCAGGAAATATAGAAAATAGAAATGAGAAATATAAAGGTAGTTTAGGTACTGCAATAATAAAAGTATTTGGACTAACAGGAGCATCTACTGGATTAAATGAACGGGCAGTAAAAAGATTAAATATTTCATATGAAAGAATTTATTTGCATCCTAATGATCATGCATCATATTATCCTGGAGCTACACCAATAAGTATAAAGTTAATCTATGAAAAAGGTAGTGGAAAAATTCTTGGAGCTCAAGTTATTGGTATAAAGGGAGTAGATAAATTTATTGATGTCATAGCAACAACTATAAAATTTGGTGGAAAACTTGAGGATTTAGCAGAGTTAGAATTAGCTTATGCTCCGCCATTTTCCTCAGCTAAATCTCCTATTAACATGGCAGGATTTGTAGGATTAAATCTTGAAGAGGGATTAGTTGAGCAAATAGTAATGGAAGACTTAAAAAATTATGATGAAAATAAACAGATTATCTTAGATGTTAGAGAAGAGGTTGAAGTAGCAACTGGAAAAATAGATAATAGTATAAATATTCCTTTGAGTGAGCTAAGAAAAAGATTTATAGAATTACCTAAGGATAAGGAAATCTTAATATACTGTGCTGTTGGATTGAGGGGATATATTGCAAGTAGATTCTTATTACAAAATGGGTATAGAGTAAGAAATATTGCTGGAGGAATAAAATCCAAAATTAAAGATATTCACTTTATAGATAAAAGTAATAATCAAAATAAAATAGAGAGTGCTAGTATAATTGAAGGAGAATACTTAGATTTATCAGGACTTTCTTGTCCGGGGCCACTAGTAAAAATAAAAGAAAGAATAGATAATTTGAAAGAAGAAGAGATATTAAAGGTAAAAGTATCAGATCCAGGTTTTTATAATGATATTCAAAGTTGGTGTAAAACAACTAAAAATAGTTTATTATCACTTGAGAAAAAAAATGGATATATTTTTGCAACTTTAAAAAAATCAGGTGTGACTAAAAACAATGATAATAAAATAATAGAAACAAAAGATAGAGTTACAATTGTCGTTTTTAGTGGAGATTTAGATAAGGCTATTGCAGCATTTATAATAGCAAATGGAGCTTTAGCTATGGGAAAAAAAGTAACAATGTTTTTTACATTTTGGGGACTTTCTATTTTAAAAAGAAAAAATTTAGAGAAAAAATCATGGATAGAAAAGATGTTTGCTATGATGCTTCCTAAAAATAGTAATCAACTTCCAATTTCTAAAATGAATTTTTTTGGAATAGGAGCAAAATTGATAAGATGTGTAATGAAACAAAAAAATATAATGTCTTTAGAAGAGTTAATGAAAAAAGCCATTGAAAGTGGTGTTGAAATAACTGCCTGTACTATGTCTATGGACGTTATGGGAATAACTCAAGAAGAATTAATAGATGGAATAAACTATGGTGGAGTAGGACAGTATTTAGGAGCAACAGAAGGAGCAAATACTAATCTTTTTATTTAAAATACAAGTAACTACTCAGCTATGAGTTTTTACAAAAAATAAAAATAGCCAAATAGAGGGAGTTTTCAACATTTTTGTTGAAGGCTCCCTTTCTATTCAA
>NZ_JACSNP010000037.1 GCF_016900045.1 Fusobacterium mortiferum | reverse complement strand
AAATATTTAAAGGTAAATCTATTGGGAAGAGGCTTTGCTTGGTTAGATACAGGTACACACAAGAATTTATTACAAGCATCTAACTTTATAGAGACTATACAAGAGAGACAAGGAAATTATGTAGCATGTATAGAAGAGATAGCATATAAAAACGGCTGGATATCAGAAGAAAAAGTTTTAAAATTAGCTGAGCCTTTACTTAAAACTGATTATGGAAAATATTTGGTAGAAATAGTTAAGGAGAAGTAAAGATTAAAACATATTTAATAATTTATGTATAGAATAGATTAGGATATGATATAAGTAGTACCAACAAAGATACAAGAAAGCTAAGATGGTGGTATCAGTATTATTTGATAAGTAGATAGAAAAAATAATTATATAGTATCTAAAAAAAGATAAAAACTATAATCCAACAATTTAATTAAATATAATTTTAATAATAATAACTAATTCAATATGTATTATTCAAATATTTTAAATTTAATTATTTTAATAAAAATAGATTAGAAAAAATTATTATAAGAAACAATAAATGTTTAAGAACTTTTCAATTATATTAGATTTCTTAATTGGAGGTTATTATTTAAAAAATATAATTTTAAAGATATTTGAACAAAAGTATAATTTATTTAACTTTTTATATAAAAATTTCTTAATCATGTTTATAGAGTGTTAAGAACTAATTTTTGTTCATCTTGAGAGAATAATATATGGTTTTATTTATAAGTTATACTGAATTATTAATTAAAACATAATAAGTATAGGAGTGCTGATATGATAGTTATTAATTTTATTATTTGGACAATATTTATCAATTTATTTATATGGAGAGAATTAAAATATGAAGATTAATTTTTTAAAATATAATAGTTTTTTAGTAATATTCTATCTTTTTTACCATGTCTTACCTAGAACATTTCAAATATTAGGAATAAATGAAAGTTATTGTAAGTATTTTTTATTAATAACTTTATTCCCGATTATTTTTGAATTAAAGAATATTAATATTAAGTTTATAAAAATTATATTTTTATTTACAATATTAATATTAATAAATTTAATATTTACAAAAGCAACAATCAAAGAGATTTTATTTCATATGAAAAATATATATTTTTATGGAATTAGTGCAGCAATAGTAGGAAGTTTAAAAATAAAGAAAGATTATTTAGATAAATATATGAAGATATTTTCATATATAAATATACTAGTATATTCATATATTATATTCTATGCAAAGGATATTTATTATGAAAAAATGGATTATATGATTTATGGATATACAATGCTACAGAGTACAGTATTTTTAATATTTTTACAACTGAAAAACAAAAATATTTTATTTATAGATTTTTTATCTATTTTTTATTCTCTATTTATGATTTTATTATTTGGAAATAGATTTGCACTATTAATAGGAACTCTTTCAGTATTAATCTTTTATTGGTATTATGAAGGAAAAAGAATAAAGAAAATAATTTTATATTTTATAGTTTTATTAGGGGGAGGAGGTTTATATTTTAATCTTAAAAATATACTAATAGTTATAAATAATTTATTTTTAAAGTTTAATTATAAAGTTTATGGTGTTTTAAGACTTATTAGAAGCTTAGAGTTGAAGGAAAAAGGAGCAGATATAACAAGTGGAAGAACTGATATTTATATAGAAGCAATAAAAATTATAAAGGATAATCCTCTTGGAATAGGAGTATGGGGATATTTATTTGAAGCAAAATCTAAATGTTTAATATTAGGATATTATCCACATAATATATTTATAGAAATAGGAATGCATTGGGGAATAATAGGATTGATAATATTTATAATTATTATTTTAAAAGTAGGATATAGGATTATTACTATGGAAAATAGTAGTTATAAGTTATTTTTAATTGCTCTTATTTTTTTAAATACTAAATTATTATTAAGTGATACATATATATCTTATAATTTATTTTGGATGTTTTGGGCTATATATTTTAACAAATCTTATAGGTAATTTAAAATAAAATATTTAGGAGAGACAGATGTTAAAGATAAATGACAATATATACAATAAAATAGGAGAGTTAGGTGTATATATCTATACCCTCTCTCTATTTATCTCAAAATCTGGAGTAAGTATAGGGCTAGGATTTCTGATTCTAGCTTTTTTACTATATCTTTGGGATAAAAGAAAAATAAGTTTAACTGTAGAAGAAAAATATATACTAGTTATTTTAATTCTACTACCAATATTTAGTTTATTATCAGTAGGTGGAAGCTACTCTTTTCAGAGAGCTTTAGAGAAGTCATATAGATATATAGGATTGTTCTTTATGCCTTTATTTTTACAGAAGGATAAAATTGTAGAGAGAGTATTGTCACTTTTCTCTTTAAGTATAATTATTAGCTTTATAAATGGAATATTTTTCTACAAAAAACTTAAGTGGAATTTTAATATTAGACTTATTAGTTTCTCAAGTAATCCTTTAGATGAAGCTCATATAATGGCTATGGGAAGTATGCTAGTATTAGTAGCTATAGTTTATTATGTTAAAGAGAAGAAATGGTTATATACACTGTTTTACAGCGTAACCTTCATACTATCTTTAATAGCTTTATTACTTACACAAGGAAGGGGAGCTTGGATAGGTTTTGTAGTTGCTCTATTTATAGTTCTTTTCTTTCTATTCAAGAGTAAGAAGAACTTTGTTGTAGCTATGTTAGCTATTTCTCTTTTAGGGTATGGAGCTATAAATAGTAAAGTTTTAGAGAATAATAGATATATTAAAAGGATTATAAGTATAAATAGTAAAAATGATAATTCAAATAAAAGTAGAATACTTTTATGGCAAAGTGGAATAGAGATGTATAAATCTCATCCAGTCTTTGGAGTTGGAAGGGACAATGCTGGTGAATTTTCTTTAGAATATATGAAAAATCATTTTAAAGGGCAGAAACCTAATTATTTTTCTAAGGGAATGATGCAATTAGCAGAGGCAGGAAATTTACATAGCTTATATATAACTAGCTTAGCAGAGGAAGGGATACTATTCTTTCCTTTTGTAGGAATGTTCCTATTTATCCTATATAGGCAGGTAAGATACTGTATAGGAAGAGAAAGAGATATGAATTACTACATAGTAGTAGGTACAATAGGTATGTTAGTAGCTTTCTTAGTAGGAGGACTAACAGAGAATGTATGGAGAGAGATATGGAAATCCAATATGTTAGTATTCATAATTGGGCTGTATCTATCTAGGGTAAAAAACATAGAAAGAGAGTAATTAAAGTTACTCTCTTTTTTTCTTTTTAAAAAAATTATTCTCACTAAATATCAATAAATGGTGATTAATGGAAAATCTTTAAAAATAAAGCTTTACAAATCCAAAAAAATATAATAATATGTATTTAAAGATTATACATAACACTAATTACAGAATGATAAAAAATTTTAGAGGTGAGGGTTATGGCAAAAAAAGATGATGAAAAAAGCAAAAAAGAGTTTCAAAGAGAGTGTGAGCGTTACTTACTTAAGAAGCTGGAGGATCTTCCAGAGTTTGATAAGAAGTTTACACAGGAGCTTGAGGATAAGTATGGGATATGGGTTACAGTAGAAAAAGCTATGGAGATTGTAGGTAAGAGTAGAAGTACTATTTATAAGTACAAAGATGAGAATAGCTTTATTTACAGACAAAATGAAAGAAAGATAATGATATATACCAAAAGTTTAATTTTTGTGTTGTAAAATAGAATAAAATCTCTTTGCTTTCCACTAAAATTATAGTATAATAGTACAATACGATAAATTTAGTTAGGAGAAAAAGGTATGCATAAAGAAAAAGAGTATGGATTGTTTACAGCTATTGCCATGATAGTGGGAATAGTTATAGGATCAGGAATATTTTTTAAAAGTGACAACATATTAGTGTATACTAATGGAAGCATAATAAAGGGTATTTTAGTATTTACAATTGCTGCTATTGGTATCATCTTTGGAAGTTTAACAATAGCAGTATTAGCATCAAGAACAACAAAGCCTGGAGGGCTTATAACTTATGTAGAAGAGTACATAGGACCTAAGGTAGCAGGGGCACTAGGATGGTTCCAAGTGTTTATTTATTTCCCAGCTATACTAAGTATAGTTTCTTGGATAGTAGGAGTATATCTATGTATGCTTATGGGGTGGGAAGGAACTCCAGAGAGAGTAGGATTTATAGGGTTAATAGCATTTTTAATCATCTACTTTGTAAACTATTTCTCAGCTCTATTAGGAGGAGCTTTCCAAAACTTTAGTACTGTATCAAAGGTAGTCTTAATAGCTGTATTAGCTATAGCAGGTTTTATCTATGGAGATCCAAAGCTTATAACTTCATCTGAGGTTGTAGAGACAACTGGTAGCTCATTAGCTTGGATTGGAGCATTATCTCCAATAGCTTTCTCATATGATGGATGGGTAGTTGCTACATCTATATCACACGAGATAAAGGACTCTAAGAGAAATCTACCAATAGCATTAGTATTTGGACCAATATTTGTTCTTATAGCTTATGTATCTTACTTTGTAGGAGTAAGTATATTAGTGGGACCACAAAGAATAATGGAGCTTGGAGATGCTCATGTAAATGAAGCAGTAACTATGCTTTTTGGAACTGGTGGAGCTAAGATCTTCTTAATTCTAATCCTTATATCTGTTCTAGGAACATTGAATGGATTTACATTAGGATTCTTAAGAATGCCATATCTACTAGCTATTAGAGATATGTTCCCTATGGCTAAAAAGGTAGGATACTTAGAAGAGGGGCACCATGTACCAAAGTGTTCAGCTAAGATAGCATTTGTAATCTCATTAGTATATATATTTATTAACTACATAACTTTAAAATATGATGTTATCCCAAACTCTGATATATCAGAGATTCCAATAGTGGCTAGTTACATCATATATGTTATACTATATATTTGTGTAATTAGACTATATCTAAAGGGAGAGATCCAAGGGGTAGGAAAAGGGCTAATCATTCCTTTAATAGCTGCTCTAGGTTCTCTTACAATAATAGTTGGAGGATTACAAAATCCGATGACTTTCCTTTATCTAGGTATATGTGGAATAGTAGTACTGATAGCATTGAGATATTTACATAAGAAAAGCATTGCTTAAGTCAGATAAATAGGATATAATATCTAGAGATAAAAAATTAGGAGGAAAGTAAGTTGAATCAATTAAAAGAGAGAGAATATTATGAAGATGATGAAATTGATTTAATGGAGTTACTTCATACTTTGTTGAGACATAAACTTACAATAGTTGTATCCACTATACTTATTACATTAATGGTAACTTTAGGTGGATATATATATAATAGAATAAATACAGTAAATAGTGCAATAATAGGATTTAATTACCCAGAGTTAGAGAAGGGAAAAAATCCAGATGGCTCTATATTTTTAAGAACTAGTATTATACCTTTAGATGTAATAAATCAAGTGTATGAACAATATAAGGGAAGTATGAATAATGAGAGTTTAGATGAGTTTAGAAATGCTATTGTGGTAGAGCCAATAATACCAGCTTCTACTCAAACTCTTATTGATAACGCTCTAAAAAGAGGGGAAAACTTATCTTTTACAGCAAGTAACTATGAGATTACTCTTAAGGAAAAAAACAAAGATATACTTGCTAAGTTAGTAAATGATTCTATTGCTAGATATATAAATAGGTATAAGCCGACATATACAATTCAAGAAATAGGAAATGATATTTATAACTATGATTATAGTGATAGCTATGTGCTATTAAATGAGAGAGTAAAGATGATGGAGATGGCAATATCTTCATATGAAAATAAGAACTATATATCATCTAGATTAGGGTACTCTTTTGATATGATAGCAGAAAGAATAAAAAACTTTAAAAATGTAGAGTTACAAGATTATTATTCATACTATACAATAAATGGATTCTCTAAGAATAGAGATAATAAGCTGATGAGAATTGATTCTAAGATACAAGAGTTAGTATTAGAGAATCAAGCTCTAGAAGGAAAAGCTAAGATTTTAAAAGAGATGTTGCAAGATCTTAAACCTAATCAAAAACAGCTTATAATTCCAAATGTTGGGCAAGAGGGAGTAACTATCAATGATCAAAATGATTATTACTCGAAGTTAGTAGCAGATTATGTAGTAATTAATAATGATATCCAAGATAATAAAGTAAAAATAAAATTATTAGAGAATAGTAAATTGGATATAAAAATTCCTAGCTCAGAAGCTAAAAAGATTTTAGAGGAAAAGTTAAAAGTTTCTGTGGAAAAATTAAATAGAATAATAGAGGATATGAATAGTCTAAGTAAAGAGTATATAGATTCTACATACTCAGATATGATAAAAATAGTTTCACCAGTTACTACATCAACTGAAGGGAAGCCTTTAATTCTATTTATAGGAATTGGAGTTATACTGGGTGGAATGTTAGGGATATTCTTAGCATTTATGAAAGAGTTTATAAGAAACTATAAAAATAAATATAATTAAAAATATGACAAAATGTGGAGGAAAGAATGAATCAGCTAGAAGAAAGAAAGTATTACGAAGAAGATGATGAAATTGATTTAATGGAACTAATAAGAACTCTTATGAAGCATAAGATAGCGATAGGAGTTACAACTATAGCTGTAACATTGGTATCTTTAATAGGTGGTTATATTTATAATAAGATGAGTACAGTAAATAGTGCAATAATAGGCTTTAATTACCCAGAAATAGAGAATGGGAAAAATCCTGATGGCTCTGTTTTTCTTAAGGAGTATATAGTACCACTAAATGTATTAAATAATAATTATTCAGAATATCATGATACTTTAAAAGCTAAGAAAATAGCTGATTTTAAAGTTGGAATAAAAGTGGAAGGATTGATTCCAGATGCTATCCAGACAAGAATAGAAGCTGCTCTAAAAAGAGGGGAGAATATATCATATACTCCGACTCAATATAAACTATCAACAAAAGAAAATAAAGATGTATTAGAGAGTGTTGTTACTGATACAGTAAATGAGTTTATAAATAAATATAAACCAAATTACAGTGTAGCTAAAATGGAAGAGTTAGGGAATTATGACTATGATAATATTTACTCATTATTAAATGATAGAATATCTTTGTTAAAAAATAATATTGATTCAGAAGCTAAGAAAAATTATGTATCAAATAAATTGGGATATTCTTTTAATGAATTATTAGTAAAAGTAGAAAGTTTAGAAAGAGTTGAACTACAAGATTACTACTCTTATTTTACTGTAAATGGATTGAGCTTAAATAAAATAATGAGAGAGATAAGATATGACTCAGAGATAAGAGATGTAAAGTTAGAAAAAGAAAAATTACAAGCTAAATCACAAATGATAAAAAATATGTTAGAGGAATTTAAACCAACAAATAGAAATTTAATCATCCCTAATGTTGGAGAGTTTGGAATAAAGATAGATACTGAAAATGAATATTATTCAAATCTAATAAATCAATACTTGACAATTAACAGTGAGATAAAGGATAAAGAGTTTATTATAAAAAAATTACAAGAGGAGAAAGGAATAGTAAACTATCCATCTGAAGCTCAAAAAGAGGTAATTGATCAAAAATTACAAATGATAAGAGAAAAGTTAAATAATATAATAGATGAATTGAATAAATTAAATGAAGAGTATGTAAATGCTAAATATTCAGATATGATAACAATAGTTTCTCCAGTAATAGAAACACATAATGGAAAACCATTAGTTCTATTCCTAGCAGTAGGAGTGGTATTAGGTGGAATGTTAGGAATATTCTTAGCTTTCACAAAAGAGTTTGCAAAAAACTACAGAAATAAATATTCTAAATAATAAAAAAGGGGAATAGTGAATAACTATTCCTTTTTTGTAATTATCAGGAAGGGTATGACTGTTATAAAAAAATATAATTTAATATAAAATTCTATAAATAATTTATAGATTATGGTATAATACTATTGAGGTGAGAAAATGAAATATTACTCAATAGGAGAATTTGCAGAT
>NZ_JACSNP010000036.1 GCF_016900045.1 Fusobacterium mortiferum | reverse complement strand
TTGAATAGAAAGGGAGCCTTCAACAAAAATGTTGAAAACTCCCTCTATTTGGCTATTTTTATTTTTTGTAAAAACTCATAGCTGAGTAGTTACATTGAAAAAATAAAAAAATAAAAAATTTAAATAGAGGGAGATTCTAACTGAAGTATTAAAATCTCCCTCTTTATATTTTATTAGTAACTATTTAGTTATCTTTTCTTTATATACTGTTCATCTTCTATCTTTTCTATAGCTATCTCTAACTTTTCTAATATTTTTTCAGTAAATTCATCTCCGAATATATAATTTAATACACTATAATAATTCTCTATAAAAGGTTTATAGTCACCAATCTTAAATCCTATTGGATTCTCTCTTCTAAAATATGGGGATTTTGCTTTCTCTATATTCATACAAGGGAAATCACAGTCATTCATTGAAAGAAAATTATTTCCTTGAGTAGGGACAAAAATATACAATTTATTTCCATCTTCTATCATTTCTAAAGGATAAATTGAACACCAAAAAGGTTTTGTATCAATAATCTCTTCAAGTGTCATTCCCTTATCTATACATATTTTATGTAAAGCACAAAGACTTCTATCTATGTAGACACAAGAACAAGTACATCTATCAAACACCTTTTCTTCAAACTCTTTTGGAATAAGCATATCATCTAATTTTATAGATTCCTCTATCTCTTTTTCTGTCATTCCCTCCTCTTTCATAATAGAAACAGCTTTTGTTAACTCATTATACTCTTTTAAATTATTTAATATTACCTCTCTAGCTTTAGAGTTAAAATTATAAGGGAACTGTACACAACAATTGGTCAAACAGTTAAAACAGTCAAAATTGCTTAACCATCTAAAGCTTTCTACATCAATAATACCTATATACTCCTTATTTAAAAAGTTTATCTTAATCTCTATAGTTTTTATCTTAAGAAAATAATCCTTTATTCTTTTTTCAAGCTTCAAAGAAGCTTCTCTATTATGCATAAGATATCTCATTCTCATCCTCCGATTTCTTTGAATAATTTAATTATAACACTAAATTTTATAAATTTAATACTTTTTTATATAAAAGAAAAAAGGCTGTATATTACAACCTTTTTCCCACCCTTATTAAATTACCCATATGACATTAACTAAAATTTCTTATTAAATTCCAGTCATTTTCTTTAAATCGTTACAAATGAATTGTGCTTTTGATCCAAATATTGCTTGAACTCCATGAGCTCCAACTTTTAACACTCCTGAAGCTCCTAATTTTTTAAGATCAGCATCTTTTACTATAGTTGTATCTTTAACTTCTACTCTTAATCTTGTGATACAAGAATCTAAAGATATTAAGTTTTCTTTTCCACCTAAAGCTTCTAAAACTCCTACTGCTAAAGCATCTCCTTCAACTGCTTGAGCTTCTCCACCTTCTGAAGTTGCTTCGTCTCTTCCTGGAGTTTTTAAATTGAATTTTCTAATTGCAAATCTGAATCCAAAGTAATAGATTATAGAGAAGAAAATTCCAACTATTATAACCATATACCATCTTGTTTCAAATCCACTTGTACCTGGTAATACTCCAAATACTACATAGTCTATTAATCCACCTGAGAAAGTCATTCCAATTCTAACTTGGAATAAGTTCATTAACATAAATGAAAGTCCTGCAAATAAACAGTGTATTCCATATAAAACTGGAGCAACAAATAGGAATGAGAACTCTAATGGCTCAGTAATTCCTGTTAAGAAAGCTGTTAAAGCTGCTGAGAACAAAATTCCTCCAACTACTTTTTTATTCTCTGGCTTAGCTTCATGATACATAGCTAAAGCTGCTGCTGGTAATCCAAACATCATGAAAACAAATTTTCCAGTTAAAAACTTTCCAGCTCCTTGATATGTAGATGATGAGAATGAGTGAACTCCATCTTTTAACATTGCAAACCATATAGCTTGGTCTCCTTGTACTACTTGACCAGCTTTAGTTGTGTACTCTCCAAATTGATACCAGAATGGTGCATAGAATATATGATGTAATCCGAATGGGATTAAAGCTCTTTCTATTATTCCGAATATGAATGTAGACACATTTGTATTAACTTCATTAGCTAAGAAAGATAATTTTGCTAATCCGATTTGAACTGGTTGCCATATTGTTGGCATAGCTAATCCTACTAAAAATGCTAATATTGCTGTCATGATTGGAACTAATCTTTTTCCAGCAAAGAATCCTAAGAAAGCTGGTAATTCAGTTTTATAGAATTTTTTATAACAAATTGCTGCGATAATACCTGCTATTAATCCTCCAAATACTCCTGTTTGTAGAGTAGGAATTCCTAATACCATAGCATATGATAGGTCTCCACTTGCAACTCCTGCTGCTGCATCAGTCATAATTCCCATAGTTGTATTCATTATTAATATAGCTACTACTGCTGCTAAAGCCGCTATACCATCTCCACCTACAAGACCTATAGCTGCTCCTATTGCAAATAGTAAAGGTAAGTTAGAGAATATTATTTGTCCTGCTTGCTCCATAAGAGTAAAGTGTAGCTTGTTTCCAAAAGCTAAAAATAATCCTGCTGCTGGTAATATAGCTACTGGAGTCATTAAAGCTTTTCCAATTTTTTGAACTTCTGCGAAGATTTTCATAAAAATTTTCCTCCATAAATTTATATTTTTTGACACTATTAATATATCTTAGTTTTTTAAAAAAGTCAATATTTTTTTCAAAATAATTGAGCCTTTTTTATTTAGAATTGATTTTTTTTTAAAAATAGTGTATTATTTTATTATAATAAAGACAATAGTTATAGGAGAAATTTAATGAAAACTGAACAAGAATTAGAAATAACTCGTTTCAAAATAATTGAGCCTTTTTTAAAAAAGGAAAAAAAATTGAAAGAGATAGAACTGGAGGAAAATATCTCCTATTCAACTCTTAAAAGATGGGTAAATGCCTATAAAAAAAATGGAATGCTTGGACTAGAAAAAAAAGAGAGAGAAGATAAAAACTCCTTTAGAAATATAGATGAAGATAGCTTAGAAAAAATAAAAAATATATGTAAAGAGTCTGGTGAAACAAATATTACAAAACTCTATAGTGATTGTAAGGATAATTTTCCCGAAACCTTTTCTATAAGTTATGCAACCTTTTATAGAATTGTTAATAACATAGATGAGTTTTTTAATAAAACTACTGTAAAATATATGGAAAAAATAAAAAAAGAAAATCAATGTTATTTAGTTTTTGATATTCCTCTTTATATACTAGTAGATGATTTCTTTTCTAATAAAAAAGTTGTACCTAGGCTACTTATTATGTTAGATTCTGCCTCTCTAGAGCCAATAAATTTCGCAATCGATTACTATTTTTCAAATTTTTACTCTCTTTTAGGCTTCATCAGAGAAGGAATATTAAAGGTTTCTATTAAACATAATAAATTTACTATTCCAAAAGAAATTTTAGTTGCTTCAAAAAATATAAATAATAAAAAAATTTTAAAAGAGATATATAATAAACTGGGGATAAAAATTAGTGAGCACTATACTGAAAATAGTGAGGTATATAAATTCATTGAATTTATTAAAAATGATATTGAAGATTTTTATAAAAGAAATAATTATGAGTTAACTTTAGTAAAACTTACGGAGTTTTTGAGTAATTATATTTATCTACAAAAGAAAGAGTTTGCTTTTTCTATAAATTATAATATAATAAATAGCATTAAATATATTCGTCAATTGGATATCTTTTTACAACTTACAACTAGAAAAATAACTGATTCAAAGGTTAGAGTTAAAAATTTTCAATATATTTCTTCTATTTTGAAAGGATTAAATGGTCAAGATATACTTATAAAGTTTTCTCCTATCAATCCTAATATTATCTATCTTTTCACCAGTACAGCTTATCTTGGATTTGCAAATTTAAATTTTGATATATCTAAATAATTTTAGATAATGCTTTCAATTTATTATTAAGAATAAAAAAATTTGAAGATATTTATAAAATAATATATAATAGATATTACATTAAATTTAATATTGAAAGGATAAAGTATGGGAATAAGATATAATAAAATTGAAAATAAACATAGAAGAGAAATTGTTTTGCTTAAAAGCTTCCCATGTAAATATGGAAAGTGTAGCTTTTGTAACTACATTGAAGATAATTCTATTGATGAAAATGAAATAAACAAAGTAAACTTAGAAGTACTCAAAGAGATTACAGGAGAATATGGGGTACTTGAAGTTATAAATTCTGGTTCTGTTTTTGAACTTCCTAAGCAAACTTTAGCTGAAATAAAAAAAATAGTTATTGAAAAAAATATTAAAACTCTATATTTTGAAATTTACTACGGATATACAAAAAGGTTAAATGAGATTAGAAACTATTTTGAAGGAATAGATATTAGATTTAGAATGGGACTAGAAACCTTTGATAATGAGTATAGAATAAAAGGTTATAATAAAAATTTTACTCTAAATGAAAATCAGCTAATTGAACTTGGAAAAGAAGTATACTCTGTATGCTTGCTTATCTGCACCAAGGGGCAAACTAAAGAGATGATAAAGAGAGATATTGAATTAGGACTGAAATATTTTAAAGGTATTACTATTAATATTTTTATCGATAATGGAACTATTGTAAAAAGGGATAATGAATTAGTAAAGTGGTTTATTGAAAATTACTCTTATCTTATCAATGATGAAAGAGTAGAACTTTTAATAGATAATAAAGATTTAGGCGTTTTTGAACAATAGTTGTATTTTATGTAAAATTATGTTATACTTTTTATAGGTTAGCTCTAGTAGCTCATTAGGCAGAGCACTTGCATGGTAAGCAAGAGGTAGGTGGTTCGATTCCACTCTGGAGCACCATTTTATTAATAAATTATTTAATTTTATAAAAAAGGGAAAAAATATGTTATGATCAACTTTATTAGTAAGTATTGTAACTAATTATTTTCTCTTTTTTTATTTTTTGTTTTTTTAGTGATATAAATCTAACCAAAAAGAGAATAAAAAAAACACTATTTTTTATTTTCTTTTATTGACATTACTAAAAATATAACTTATACTATTCCTAGCTAACAAAAATAAAAGGAGTGGTAATTAGAAAAATGAAAAGAAAATTTTGGGTAACAACATTTTTAACACTATCTGGTATTTTAGTTCTTACTGGATGTTCAAAAGAAAAAAATGAAGGAACTGTAAAAGAGAATAAAAATCAGGAGATAACATTTATGATACCTGATTGGGGAGTACCACCACAGAGTATGTTAGCTGAATTTGAAAAGGAAAAAGGAATTAAAGTTAATATAGAAACTGTTTCTTGGGATGATATAAGAAATAAAATTGCTATTGCCGCTAGTGGAAATAAAGCTGCAGCTGATGTTTTTGAAGTTGACTGGTCTTGGATTGGTGAGTTTGAAGATGCTCAATGGCTAGAGCCAATAGAATTATCACAGGAAGATATTAAAGATATTCCAAGTATATCAACTTTTATAGTGAATGATAGAGTTTTAGCTGTTCCATATGCAAATGATTTCCGTATAGGATATTATAATAAAGTGATTTATCAACAAGCTGGACTAGATGAACCTCAAACTTGGAATGATGTTATGGAGGATATGGAAATACTTAAAAAGAAAAATATATTAAAATATCCATATACTTTCCCTTTAAATGCAAATGAAGCTACTACGACTTCATTTATTTGGCTAACTTATCTAAGAGATGGTAAGGTATTTAATGATGATGGTACACTAAATAGAGAAAATGCTTTAACAACTTTAAATTTTATCAATGATATGTTAAAGAAAGGACTTATTAATCCAGCTAACTTAACTTTGAATGGTTTAGATACTTATAGACAAATTTTAAGTAAAGACGCTGCTTTTATGGTAGGACCTACATCTTTTATAGCTAGATCTGTTGATCCTGATCAATCAAAAGCTATTGGTGAAATCGAAGTTATTTTACCTCCAGGAAAAAATGGTAAAGCTACTCAAACTATGGCTCTTACAGAGGCTGTAGGAGTATCTTCTTTATCAGAAAATAAAGAAGCTGCTAAAGAATTTGTTAAATGGTACACTTCTAAAGAAACTCAAAAAGCTTTCTTTAAAGAGATTAGTGCTATTCCAACTAGAACTTCTGTATTAAATGAAGTTATTGATGCTGGTGAAATAAAAAATTCTGGTGCTATGAAGGAAACTTCTATACTTGTTAAATCTCCTTTCCCTAATGGAGTTCCAGCTTATTATGCTGAAATGAGTAACTCTATATACAATGCTATAAATAGTATGGCTAGTGGAAACCTTACTCCTGAAGAGGCTGTTAACCAAATAGATTCAAAAATTCAGGAGCTTATTAAAGATTAATGAAAAGAGAAGATAAAGTATTACCATATGTTCTAATACTACCAGGAATCTTTATAGTAGTTCTAACGATACTTTATCCAATACTACTCACCTTAATTTATAGTTTACAGTTTTATAAACTTACAAAGCCCTATGATAGAAAGATTATAGGGCTTCAAAACTATATAGAAATATTTAAGGACTTTGATTTTTATACAGCTCTCATAAATACAGGAGTTATTATTGGAGTAGTTTTAGTGGTTGGAACAATACTAAGCTTTACTATAGCATTAATTTTGAATAGAGATACCAAATTAAGTAATATTCTTACTGCTGTTGCTATTATCCCTTGGGCTCTTCCACCAGTTGTGAATGGGGTTATATGGAAATTTATATTTTATCCTGAATTTGGTTTAATAAATAAAATCTTATATTCTCTAGGAATTGTTGATGGGGCAATACTCTGGTTAAATAATAGATATATATCACTGATAATTTTAGGAATTATACTCTCTTGGAGAGTTATTCCTTTTTGTAGCATACTTATTTTAGCTAATATTAAAGCTATTCCAGATGATATTTTTGAGGCTGCCCAAGTAGATGGAGCATCTACTTTTTATCAAATAAAGGATATATTACTTCCTATTCTCAAACCCTCATTTATAATTGTTATAGTTAATTTAATCTTAGCTGGAATAAATATATTTGATGAAGTAGTTGCCCTTGTTGGATTTAGAAAAATAGGTGAACCCTTTATGCTCTATAATTATAATCAAACTTTTTCCTTCTTTAATGTCGGATATGGAAGTGCAATCTCATATATGTTGACAATAATTTTAGGAGCTTTAGGATTTTTATATATAAGATTTTTAAAAAAGGTGAAAAGAGATGAAAAATTATAAAAATAATATAGTCTACTGTATTTCAGTTATCATCTTTTTAATTTTTATAATGGTTCCTATTCTTTGGTGTTTCATTATAAGTATTAGTTTTGAAAAAGATATTTTTAATGATATGAGTGTATTTTTTCCTAAAAATATCAGCTTTATAAACTATTTAAAATTATTAAATCCAAATATAAGAGAGGGAACTAACTTTTTATTAGCCATGAAAAACTCTATTTTTACAAGCTCAATTACAGTTTTTATTGGAACACCTTTAGCAGTTATGTGTGGTTACTCCTTTGCAAGATTTAAGTATAGAAAAGGAATTAAAATTTTTATGGGAATCCTTCTTTCAACTATGATTATCCCATTTTTTACTACGATAATACCTCTCTATACACTCTTTGCAAAATTTAATCTTTTGAATAGTATAGGATGGCTAGCAATTATTTATATCTCCTCTTTTCTTCCGATGGTTACATGGATAACTACAAATTATTTTAAAGAGTTTCCTATTGAAATTGAGGAGATGGCTCTTATTGATGGTTGTACTAGATTTCAAGTAATAATAAAAATACTACTTCCAAATGTATATCCCATAATTTTAACAGGAATGCTTATTATATTTTTAAGAGCTTGGAGTCAATATCAACTTCCATTAATTTTAGCAGCTTCTAGAAATGTAAAACCTCTCACTGTTCTATTAGCAGAGTTTTCATCAAAGGATTTAATACTTTATGGACAAATAGCTGCAGCAGGAATTTTAACATTATTACCACCTATGATATTCTCTTTTATATTTAGAAAGTATCTAATTTCTGGTTTAACAAAGGGAGTATCTTAGAAAACTTAAGGAGGGGTATGACTGTTATAAAAAATATATAATTTAATATAAAATTCTATAGATAATTTATAGATTGCGGTATAAT
>NZ_JACSNP010000035.1 GCF_016900045.1 Fusobacterium mortiferum | reverse complement strand
AACAAAAGCAACTACTTCCCAAGAAGAAGCTCCCACTTCAAAAATTACAAAGTAATTTTAAGTGGGAGAGGTTCACGGTTGGAGCAGTAAATGTAAAGGTAACGAGGAAAGATGGAAGTTTTAAAATTATAGAAGTTCCTATATTAGATTTCTCTTCAACTGACTCTAGTGCAGTAGGGACTTTAGTAGATCCTAATTATGTGGCTGGAGTAAAGCATAATAGAGGATATACTACAGTTAAATATGGGTATGATACAGGACATACGTATAAATTAATAGATAGAAATGAGAAGTCTAATAGAGATTATCATACCCCTAGATTAAATAAAGTAGTTACAGATGTAGCACCGACAAAGTATAAACAAGATGATACTTTGGTACAAGATTGGAAAAATAAATACTCAATGTTTGCTAGAGTTGGAAGTGGGCTACAATATATTCTGGAATGGCAATATCTGCAACTGTAAGTATATATATTCCAGTAGATAGAGAGTTTATGGAGCAGGTTATGCAAGAGGATTATCTTCCAGAAGTAAAGGATCTGAAAGCTGAAGGTGAGATAGTCTGGGAAGCAGCAAAAACAGAAGAGGGAAGTAACATGGGAACTGGAACTATAACTCAAGGGGATAGTAGCTGGACATATAATGGGTTAAAATCTGATTTAGATTTATCAAAGGCTACAAATGATGAACTCAACTATACAAAGCATCTGACTTTTGCTGGAGAGGGTGGAACTATAAAGTTAGAAGACTCTATAAATATGGGAGCTGGAAAGCTAACATTTAAAAATGATTACACTGTAAAGGGAGAAACTGGAAATGAAACCTGGGTAGGGGCAGGTATAGAAATAGATAAAGGGAAAGAGGTTCTTTGGCAGGTAAATGGAGTAGCTGGAGATGCACTTCATAAGATTGGAGAGGGAACTCTTCATGTAAATGCCACTGGAATAAATCAGGGAGCTCTAAATGTAGGAGATGGAACAGTAATACTGAATCAACAAGCTGATGCTGATGGAAATAAGCAAGCTTTTGACTATATATATAGTGAGTGGAAGAGCGACAGTTGTATTAAATGATGCAGAGCAGATAGATACCTCAAAGATTAACTTTTTATTCAGAGGTGGAAGACTTGATGTAAATGGAAATGAGATAGAGTTTGGGGATATTAATGCTGTAGACTCTGGGGCTATGATAGTAAATCACAATGGTGATAAAAAAGCTATTATTAGTATAGATACAGATAAATTTAAAAGAGATGCCTCTATCTATCATGGACAATTTGGAGAGTCTGATGAGGATAGAGTAAATGGTGAAATGGATATAAATATTGGTGGAGAGAGTAAGAAAACATTTGCTATAACTGGTGGAAGTAATATAAAAGGGGATATAAATGTTAGTAATACAGATCTGATATTATCAGGTGGAAGAGATCTACATGCTGGAGAGAAAATAAAGGATACAACAGTTAATGGAGATTACTATTATAGTGAATTTAATGTAGAAAATATAAATCTGTCAGAGGGTTCTAGCTTACATGAGAGTATATACTCAGTAGTCAATGGAAATATCAATCCACAAAGGATAATGAGGTAGTTATAGGATATGTTGAGGGAGAGACTGAATATGTTTATGATGAAACTCAAGAGACTAAGACTCAGACAGCTATTGCAGTTATTTTAAGTGATCTAGCAGCAAATAATAGATTTAATGAGGTAACTACTTATCATAGTGGAGATATAAATTTACAAGATAATTCTCAGTTAAAGGTAGGATATGCCTATGTAGATGGAGATATAACTTCTGAAGATAGTGATATAGAGATAAAAGATTCTGCACATATTGGTGATGTAGAGTTATCTAATTCGAAATTTGTAGTGTCTAATACTCCACTAGAGGGAAAGTTAAGTTCATCAAATAGTGAAGTAAATATAAGTGACTCACTTCATGAGGGAGATATATTCCTATCAAATTCAAATTTAGTAGTATCTAATACTGTTTTAAAAGGAAAAATTCTTTCTCAAAATAGTGAAATAAATCTGAGTAATTCGGGGCAAAATGGAGATATTAACTTAAAGGATTCGTCATTAAAAGTTGTTAGTGCTTCTATAGATGGGGATATAACTTCAGAAAATAGTAGAGTTAACTTAAAAGATTCTAAATTAAAGGGAAGTATAATGAGTGATTCTACAGTAAATTTAGATGGAAGTGAATGGGATATAACGGGAACTTCTCAAGTTGGTGATTTAAATTTAAATGAGGCTAAGTTGGTCTTTGATGAAACTGGAGAGAGTGGAGAATTTTATATACTAACTGCTGATAGAATGAGTGGAACAGGAAGTATCTTTTTCAATGCAGATATGTCAAATGGTGAGATTAATGATAAGGTTTTTGTAAAGAAAGCAGATGGTGATATAGATTTAAAGATAGATATTAGAAATAGTAGTTTGGCTAAATCGATGGAGTATGGAAAAGATTATCTGTTTATGACAATCTCTGATATAGAAAATAGTAGGGTAACAGTATCATCTTTTGATGGAAAAAACTATTTAGATATGGGACCAGTTAGAGTTCAGATAGAGGAGAAAAATGGAAATGTAATTGTATCAACACCAGATTACTTTAGAAAAGAGAGCTTAAGTGATCTTTCAAATGCTGTTGTATCAGAGTATAGTGCTAGGGTAACTATGTTAAAAAATCAGACCTCTCTTTTAAAAGATTCTATGTCTGATATGGCCCCTGGATATTTCCAAGAGGGAGCTTCATATATAGGTAACTACTCTAGTTCAAAGTATGAGAGTGATAAATTTAGAGAGTATGAACAGAGGATAATCACTCATGGATTTACCTATGAAACAGTGGAGGAGCAAAAGACAGGGCATACTCTATACGACGGAAAAGCTTTTATCTATGGAAAATCAAATATTGCTTATGATGGAGATTATTCTGGAAAGATAGAGAATTATTCACTTCATTCCTATTCTAAGTTATATAATGACAATGGTTACTTTGTAAAAAGAGTATTTGGAGTAAACTATTTGGATGGAAGTATAAATTCTGGAGATTATGAAAGCTATGCAGGAAATATGGGAACTGGATTTGGAATGGATAGAGATTTAAAATATATGAAATTAACAACAGGAGTGGATTTAACTCTATACTATTTACCAAAGACAAGCTATACTTTAGAGGATAGACACAACGATGAGTATAGGGTGACAAGTAACAAGGAGATAATCTTTGAAATAAATCCAGAAGTGAGAGCAGAAACGGAGTTTTGGTTATCGAAGCTAAGAGTCAATACCTATGGGACACTATCATATGAGTTTAATAAGTATCTGTTAAATAATGCACCTAAGATGGATATACATGATATCAGTACAACAAGTGGAGTAGCAGAAAGAGGAACAGTAACAAAGATAGGAACAGATATAAAGATAGAAAATATAGGAGTAGGTTTAGAATTAAAATATTTTTCAGGGGCAGAAAGTTCAGAAAAAGTTACTGGAACAGTAAAAGCAAGTTATAAGTTTTAATATAAAAAACTCATAGAATTATCATAAAAAATAGTATAAAATATTGGAAAATCATAAAAATAGAGGGTGAGTATATGAAGATAGGAGTAGTTTTAGAAGGTGGAGGAATGAGAGGTATCTATACAGTTGGAGTATTAGATGCCTTTACAAAATATAATTTTATGCCAGATTATTTAATTGGGGTATCGGCAGGAGCTTCGAATGGAGTTTCATATATCTCTAGACAGGAAGGAAGAGCTCTTAGAACAAATATTAACTATATAGGAGATAGGAGATACTTGAGTTGGAGCAACTATATAAAGACTGGCTCACTTTTTGGAATGGATTTTTTGTACGAAGAGATTCCACAAAAATTGGATCCCTTTGACTATGAGAGTTTTTTTAAAAATCCATGTGATTTTAAAGTAGGTGTTACAAATGCTGAAACTGGAAAGGCAGAGTTTTATGGAAAAGCTTCTCTTCATGATGGGGCAACTGTTTTAAAAGCTTCATCATCTATTCCACTTGTAGCTAATCCTGTAAGTTATAGAGGAAATACATACTTTGATGGTGGAACTGCAGCTCCAATTCCTGTAGGAGAAGCTTTAAAAGATGGATGCGATAAGGTAATAGTGGTTTTAACAAGAGATAGAAATTTTATAAAACCACCATTGAGATGTTTTCCATTGGTAGCTTGGAAGATGAGAAAATATCCAGCTATGGTAGAGTTGTTAAAAAGACACCATGAGGTGTATAGAGAGAATCAAGAGGAGATAAGAAAGTTAGAAAAAGAGGGTAAAGCTATGGTTATAGCCCCAGCTGCTCCTCTACAAATAGATAGATTTGAGAAGAGCAGAGAGAGGCTATTAGCTGTTTACCATCAAGGTCTTGCAGATGGTGAGAGGTTTATAAAAAATTTTAAAAAAGAAAATATATAGTACTTTTAAGCTTCTAATAAAGATTTACCTAATTTAATATGATGGGTGATGATATCAAAAGTTTTATTTAATTTTTTTCTTTCTGAAGAGTTAAGGGATAATTCAATGATATCTTCAATCCCATCTTTTCCTATAACCACTGGAACTCCAGCATATAGTCCGTTGGCTCCATATTCACCTTGTAAAAAGGCACTACAAGGCATGACTTTTTTTTCATCATGAAAAATAGCTCTGATAATATCAGTACAAGTGCAAGCTATTCCAAATTCAGTACTTTGTTTTCCTACATATATATCCCAACCAGCAGCAGCTGTTTTGGCTTCAATGGCTTCGAAATCTATTTTTTCAAATTTAGGAGCTCTCTCTTCGATATAGTCAGTTAATTTTTTACCGTTGATATATGCACAAGAGATAGCAGCAACTTGGGAATTACCATGTTCTCCTAACATATATGCTTGAATTGATTTAGCGTCTATATCAAGCTCTTCACTTAAAATTCTACGTAATCTAGCAGAGTCAAGACCTGTTCCAGTACCAATAACTTTATTGTATGGTAGACCAGATAGTTGTTGTATAAAGTAAGTTATTATATCAACAGGATTAGTAATAACAACAAAATAACCATTAAAACCAGCTTTCATAACTTTAGGTACAAATGATTCTACTATTTTTAAAGAACGTTCAAGTTCAGCTAGCCTATCCTTAGCTACATTGTCAATAGTACCAATACTAATAACTACTACATCTCTATCTTTCATATCTTCGTAAGAACCAGCTTTAATTTTTGCTCTATGAGGTAGAAAACTTACAGTATCCATACAATCTAATGCTTGAGATTTAGCTTTTTGTTCATCTACATCTACTAAAATAATATCATCTGCTACTCCTTGAAGTATTAATGAGAGTGCACAGTGACTACCAACATGCCCAGCTCCAATAATTCCGACTTTTCTAACATTTAACATAAAAAATTCCCCCTTGATGAAAAGTTTATTATTTAATATATATCAATCAGTTGTAATTGTCAAATAAAATAATATCTTTATAAAATATCATTTAATTTAAATTTATTTACAAATTTTTCAGCTTCAAGAATAAAATTATCTAAAAATTCAATATGGGCTAATATGCTATTTTTACCAGGACCACCTAGTGTGGTTCTTTTTTCTACGCAATTTTTTATAGATATAGTTTCGTAGATAGTTTCATCAAAAAGGGTTGAGAAATTTTTATAATCTTCAATAGTTAAATTTTCAAAGGTAGTATTGTTATCAATACAGTAAGCTACCATACTTCCAACTATTTTGTAAGCATCTCTAAAACTCATTCCCTTTTCAGTTAAAAAATCAGCTACATCAGTTGCATTTATAAAGCCTTGAGAAGCTGCTAAAAGCATTTTATCTTTTTTTACAGTCAAAGTATGTAACATTCCAATAAAAACGTTTAAACAACCTTTTACAGTGTCTAAGGCATCGAAGAAATTCTCTTTATCCTCTTGCATATCTTTATTATAGGCTAATGGTATCCCCTTCATAGTTGTAAGTAGTGCCATAAGATCTCCAAATACTCTTCCACTCTTTCCTCTGATCAATTCAGCAGCATCTGGATTTTTCTTTTGTGGCATAATACTACTTCCAGTAGAAAAGGAGTCACTTAGTTCAATGTAACTATAATCGTTGGAACTAAATATGATTATCTCCTCACAAAAACGTGAAAGATGGACCATTATTAGAGAAAAAGCATTCATAATCTCAATGAGATAATCTCTATCACTTACACTATCCATGCTATTCCAAGTTGGAGCTGAAAATCCTAACAGAGAGGCTGTAAAACCTCTATCAAGAGGATAAGTAGTTCCAGCTAGAGCTGCAGATCCTAAAGGAGATGTATCCGTCAAATTTAGAGCATTAGAGAGTCTAATATAGTCTCTTCTAAACATTTCAGCATAAGCTAAAATATAGTGGGCAAAAGAGACTGGTTGAGCTTTTTGAAGATGAGTAAATCCAGGCATATATGTAGATATATTCTCTTTAGCTATAGAGGTAATAACCTCTAATAAATCTAGTAAAAGGGCTTGAACCTTTACAACTTCATCCTTTGTAAAAAGTTTCATATCCACAGCTACTTGGTCATTTCTACTTCTTCCAGTATGTAGTTTTTTTCCAGTATCTCCGATTCTATCAATTAAAATTTTTTCAATATTCATATGTATATCTTCATATTCGATAGAGAATTGAATTTTACCATCTTCAATATCTTTTAAAATATCTCTCAATGTTTTCTCAATAAGTTTTGCTTCTTCATTAGATATTATTCTTTGCTTTCCAAGTCCTCTTACATGAGCAATACTCCCCATAATATCATATTTATATAGTCTTTTATCAAAGTTTATAGATGAGTGAAAATCTAATATTAGATGACTTGCTTTCTCTTTAAATCTTCCAGAAAAAAATTGCATAAAATCCCTCCCTTAAATCAAAAAAACCAGCTAAATAGCTGGTAAATTCTATAAAAAAAGCCAATAGTAAAACTATTGGCTAAAAAACATAGATATGCTCATAGGATAAAAATATCCTAATCTTTACAAAATTAGACCTAGCCATAATTAAAATATATTAAATTTGTATTTTAATATGCCTTTGCCTTAATTTCATAATCTATTCCCCCTAAAATTTTATTAAATACAAGTATAGAGGAAAAAGATTAAATTGTCAATAAAAAATTACATATGTATTAGTTTAAAGGAAGAATTTGGATTTCTACTCTTCTGTTTTCAGCTCTTCCTTCTGCTGTACTGTTAGTTGCTCTTGGGTTGTTTATTCCATGTCCAACAGATGTAACTCTAGAAGAAGCTACTCCTTGAGAGATTAGATAATTTCTAACGCTGTCAGCTCTTCTTTGAGAAAGATCTAAGTTGTAGCTAGCTGCTCCTGTGTTGTCAGTATATCCATTTACAACTATTCTAGTTTCTGGATATTGTACTAGAACAGAAGCTATAGAGTTTAATGGACTGTAGAAGTTAGAAGCTATATTAGCACTGTTAGTAGCGAAAGTAACTCCTCCTGGAAGGTAAAGATTTAAGTTATCTTCTTCTGTAGTAACTTCTACTTCAGTATTTTTTAATCTCTCTCTTAGTTCTTGCTCTTGGTGATCTCTATATGCTCCCCAACCTAGTCCAGCTAAAGCACCAATTCCAGCTCCGATAAGAGTTCCTTTAGTATCTTTACCGATAAGTTGTCCTATTAATGCTCCTGCAGCAGCTCCACCAGCTGTGCCAGTTGTTTTCTTATTAACTGATCCAGTTTCATCCATAAATGGAGAAGAAGTACATCCAGTTAAAGTTAAACCTAATAATATACCACCTAATATTTTTTTTGTATTTTTCATAAAAATACCCCCCTGATTTAAATATATAAATACTCTAGGTATATTATATAATAAATTTAAAAAAAATTCTAAAGGATTTTAAAAAAATTTTTAGAATTTTTATCTATATTTTTTAGAAAAAATACAAAAAATAAAAAGAAAATTAAAAAAAATGTTGTTATAAATTTAATAAAATCAATGGTTAGTGAAGTGGTTTAAAAAAAGTGAAAAAATTTTTAAAAAAAATGTTGACAGTTTTTGATATAGGTGCTATAATTATTCTTGTCTTGAGAGAAAGGCGTCGGAATATAGCGCAGTCCGGTAGCGCATCTGCCTTGGGAGCAGGGGGCCGCAAGTTCGAATCTTGCTATTCCGACCATTAAATCTGCGGGAATAGCTCAGTTGGTAGAGCGTCAGCCTTCCAAGCTGAATGTCGCGAGTTCGACCCTCGTTTCCCGCTCCA
>NZ_JACSNP010000034.1 GCF_016900045.1 Fusobacterium mortiferum | reverse complement strand
TTTGGCAACAAAAAAAGACCTTCTTCAAATTTTTTGAAGAAAGTCTTAGTTTTTTAATTATAGACCTGAGTAGTTACTTTTCAATAGTAATACCTGTAAAGCCGTAAAAAGCTGATATTACAGGAGATATAAGATTAAATAGACAATATGGTACATATATCCATGGACCTACACCTAAAGCCCCCATCATAAAGGCACCACAAGTATTCCAAGGGATAAGAGGTGAAGTCATTGTTCCTGAATCTTCCAAAGCTCTAGAAAGATTTTTAGGAGCTAAGCCCCTTTTTTCATAACTTTCTTTAAACATTCTACCTGGAATAACTATAGAAAGATACTGATCTCCTGCAACAGAATTTATAAATATAGGAGTTAAAAGTGTAGCTAATATTAATTTACCAGTAGTATCAGCAAACTTTAATATCTCTTGAGCTATTCTTCCAAGCATTCCAGATTTTTCCATTATTCCACCAAAGGTCATTGCACATAAAATAATAGAAACTGTCCACATCATAGAGTTTAGTCCACCTCTATTTAGAAGCTCATCAACCATAGGGTTACCAGTATTTCCATTGAAACCATAATGAAGAGAGTAAAGAGCTGTTTTTAAAGAAGCTCCCTGGAATAGTATTCCAGCTCCACCACCAATTAAGGCACCAGCAAAAAGTCCTGGAATAGCAGGGACTTTCATAACAACCATTCCTATAACAAAAACAGGAATCAATAAAAGAAATGGGCTGATATTAAATGAGTTAGAAAGAGCACTTAATATCTCATTAACCTGAACAGTATCCACCTCTCCACTAGAACTATATTTTATACCTAATATTATAAATCCTATCAATGTAAAAATATATGAAGGTATAGTAGAATAAAGCATATGTTTTATATGATCAAATAATGTTGCACCTGCCATAGCTGGGGCTAATGTTGTTGTATCAGACATCGGAGATAATTTATCACCAAAATATGCTCCAGAAATAATAGCACCTGCTATAACTGGTCTAGGAAGTCCTAAACCTTCTCCAATTCCTACTAAAGCAATTCCTACCGTAGAAGCTGTACTCCAAGAGCTACCGGTAGCAAGAGAAACAATAGAGCAAATTATAACTGTAACAGGTAAAAATACTAACGGATTTATTATTTTTAAACCATAGTAAATCATAGAAGGAACAATTCCTGATAGAATCCAGCTTCCAATAACCATACCAATTATCATAAGAATAAGTATAGCTCTCATAGACATTTTGATAGTTTCAACTACTCCATCTTCTAATTCATCCCAAGTAGAGTATTTACATATCAAAGCAACAAAACCTGCAAACATAGCAGAAATAAAAATTGGTATATGTACTTCTAGTTTAGCTATCTGTACTGAATAAAAAAGTATTATTACTAAAAATATTATTGGTAATAATGCACAAGAAAGGGATACTTGTCTCTTTTTCATTTCTTATTTATCAACTCCTTTGATTAAAATATTTTTTTTAACAATTTAATATACTTTACATTAGAGAAAAAGTCAATATTTTTTTTAAAAATTATTCTAGAATACAAGAATAGACCTCTACTTCTAAATTATTTAGAAGTGAGGTCTATTCAAATTAGTATTAAAATTCATAAGAACTAGTTTCAGTTTCACCTTTGATTTTTTTCTCTACAGCTCTTATAAATCTAGGAATAGGCCACTCTTTATCCTCTTCCTTTTTTTCCTGTCTAGTATATATTCTAGTAAGTTCTTCTTTATAGGCAAGAGCTTCACCTTGATATTCCTCTATTGGCTTAACAGGATACTCTTTTAATCCCGGATAAGTTTTATCTAGAATTTTATTCCATTCATCTATTTGATCTTTATGAAGAGATAGGAAGAAGTCAATATCACCACTGAATTTAATCTCTTTTACAATATCTCCAACTTCTAATTTTTTTATTCTTTCAAAGTCAATATCACTTACATATTCACCAAAAATAGTATGTTTTCCATTTAACCAATCAGCAGGATAAAGTGTCATAAAAAATTGAGAACCACCAGTTCCAGGTCCAGCATTAGCCATAGCTAACATTCCCTGTTGAAAGAAATCTAGCCATTCAACATATTCATCAGGAATAGAGTAACCAGGACCACCAGTTCCAGTACCTGTAGGATCTCCACCTTGTACTACAAAGTTTTCAACAGCACGATGTATTTTAGTATTGTTATAATATCCTCTTTGTGCTAAATTTATAAAGTTTGCTACAGTAATAGGAGCTGCTTCTGGATAAAGATAGAATGTAATATCTCCTTGAGTAGTTACAAATGTCGCTCTAATATCATTATATTTAGCAGCTTGCTCTCTTTTAGCTATTTCTTTTAAACTAGTACAAGAGAAAGCAGAAAAAACAAGAATTAACATAAGTAAAAATTTAATCGATCTCTTCATTGTTTTAGTCCTCCCAAATTTATTATTTAATAAATTATACTATAATTTTTTTTATTTTCCAAGAGTTTATTTTATTAAATACTTTTGTAAGCTCTTTGTAGATAACGTAAGAATTATAGATATACCAATTAGTAAAACTGATAAAGCATTAATAACAGGAGAAACCCCTAATCTTATCATAGAATAAATTCTAAGAGGTAGTGTAGAGGAACCAGGTCCAGCTACAAAGAAAGTAGTTACAAAATCATCAAAGGAAAGAGTAACAGCAATTAAGAAACCAGATATAATTCCAGGAAGTATTGCTGGTATAATTACCTTTGTAAGAGCTTGCCACTCTGTTGCACCAAGATCATAAGCAGCTTCTACTATAGAATAATCAAATTCTTCTAATCTTGATAAAATTATAAAAAGTACAAATGGTATATTAAAAGTAGTGTGTGCAATAAATATAGTAGTTAGCCCTAACTCAAATTTTATAGTTGCAAAAAGGATAAGTAGGGAAACTCCTAAAATAATTTCAGGAATAACAAGTGGAATATAGGTTAAAGTTTGTAAATACTTCTTTCCTTTAAAATCATACCACTGTAATCCAATAGCACCTAAAGTTCCAATAATAGTAGAAGTAAGTCCAGAGATAATAGCAATTACTACGCTATATCTAAACGCTTTCCAAATATTATCAGAGTACATAAAAAGTTCCTTATACCATCTTAAAGAAAATCCCTTCCATACCATAGATTTTCCATTATTGAAAGAATAAACAATCAATATTACCAATGGAATATAGAAAAATAACATTGAAAGTATAAAAAAGAATAATGAAGTTCTTCTTTTATTCATCTTCAGATATCACCTCTACCTTTGTTTCTTTAGTACTGATTTTCATAAATATAAGTATCGCTATTGATGTTACAAGTATCAATGCCCCAGATATTGTAGAGGCAAGAGGCCAGTTTCTAGTAACAGTAAGATGTTGAGCTATTATATTTCCTAACATAGTTGCCTGTGTTCCACCAACAAGCTTTGGAACAGCATAAGAACCTAAAGCTGGAATAAATGTAAATAATACAGCAGTTATAATTCCAGGTTTTATATTTGGTATAAATACTTTAAAGAAAGCCTCTCTGTTTGTTGCACCTAAATCTCTAGCAGCCTCCATAAGTGAAAAATCAAATTTTTCAATAACAGCATATAGAGGTAAAATAGCAAAAGGTAAGCTTGTATAAACTGAGATTAAAATTACAGCACTAGTATTATATAAAAATTGTAGTGGGGTATCAATTAATCCAAGTTTTATTAGAATATTATTAAGAAAACCATTATTTCCTAAAACTGCTATCCACGCATAAATTCTTATAAGAAAATTTGTCCAAAACGGAATAATTACAAGGAATAAAAGTTCCTTTTTGTACTTTGATCTTGCTATATAATAAGCTGTAGGTAAAGATAAAAGTACAGTAAATATAGTGACCATAATAGAGATATAAACTGTTTTAAATAGTATAGTCAGAAAAATTTTATCAGTGAAGATGTAGAAGCTAGCAAAAGATAATTCTAGTTCTACACCACCATATGTTCCTTTTTTTAAGAAAGCGTATCCTAAAACAACTGCCATAGGAATAGCAAAAAATACCACTAACCACAATGCTATGGGAAGAGTATAGTATGAACCAAGTTTACTTTTCTTCACCAGATATCACCTCTACTAAGAAACCGTCATCAGCATCCCAAGCTATATAAGCTTCTTCGTCCCACCAAATAGCTCCTTCATCATTATCATCAAAATAAACTGCATGTTGCTTAAAAACTTTAAAAGTAAGTTCTTTATCATTATTTAAGAATACAAAATACTTACTTTGGAAACCAGAATATATCAATTCATTAACATATACTCTTAATACATTTATTTTTTCATTTTCATTAACAGCTTTTGGCATTGATTTAGAAAGTTTAATTTTTTCAGGTCTAATGGAAACTTTTACTTTATCCCCAACCTTTACAGGTTTATCCATTTCAAACACTAAGCTTCCTAATTTTTCATTATGAAGTTTAGCAAATTCTTTATCTATAATTTCAGTTACAACTCCATCAAAAAAGTTATTTTCCCCAATAAAATCAGCTACAAAAGAATCAGCTGGAGATTCATATACTTCTGCTGGAGTTCCTACTTGTAAAATCTCTCCTTTATTCATAACGGCTATTCTATCTGATATAGAAAGTGCCTCTTGTTGATCATGAGTTATAAATATAAATGTAATTCCAACCTCTTCGTGAATTAAGTCTAGTTCTATTAATAGATTTTGTCTTAACTTAGCATCTAGAGCAGAAAGTGGTTCATCTAAAAGTAAAAGTCCAGGTTTATTAATTAATGCTCTAGCTATAGAAACTCTCTGCTGTTGTCCACCTGAAAGTTGATTAGGCATCTTATTAATATGGTCTGATAATCCTACTAATTTTACAAATTTTTTAACTTCACTATCAATAGTACTTTCGTCTATTTTTTTTAGTCTCAGTGGAAAAGCCACATTCTCATACACAGTTAAATGAGGGAAAAGGGCATATTTTTGGAATATTGTATTAACATTTCTCTTGTTAGGTGGTAACTTTGTAATGTCTTCATCACCTAAATATATAACTCCACCATCTGGTTCAGTAAATCCTGCTATCATTCTGAGCAAGGTGGTTTTACCACATCCTGAAGGTCCCAAAATAGAAAAAATCTCTCCATCTTTTATATCTAAATTGATGTTTTTCAACACTTGAACTCCATCATAGCTTTTAGTAACATTTTTAATTTTTATGTCTTTTTTCAATCTCATACCTCCATTACTCAGAATTATTATTCAATTCTTTTAGTTTAATAATATATTTTTTTAATCACTCTTAAAATTATAACATAGATTATAAAAAATGAAAAGAGATAATATTAAATTATCTCAATACTATCTCCCTCTTTAACTTTTCCACCTTTTATAACTCTTGTAAATATTCCCTCTCTTGGCATGATACAATCTCCAACACTATGATAGATTGCACAATGTGAATGGCACTCTTTTCCTATTTGTGTAACTTCTAATATAGCTTCATTATTTATAATTAATCTAGTTCCAACAGGAAGTTTGGCACAATCCATACCGTCTATTATAAGATTTTCTCCGAAATCTCCATCAACAACATTTCCACCTCTAGCTATAAAATCGGTAACTTTTTCTTTAGAAAGTAAACTTACTTGTCTATGCCAATTTCCAGCATGAGCATCTCCTTCTAATCCGAAGTTTTCTATTAACACTCCTTCGTGAACATTAATTTTTTGAGTTCCTTTTCTCTCACTGATACATACTGCTACTATTTTTGCCATTTTATCCTCCAATTCTATTCATATATCTTTTATCAAAGTTTTTATCCTCTTCTTTTTTTTCCATATTATGTTTATCAGGTTTGTTCTCAAGTGCCTGTAAAATTTTCTTTTTTATTTCCTCATTTGAAGAGCCATTTCTTAGAAGCTCTTTTAGATTTAAACCACTACTCCAATGTAGGCAAAGTTTCAAAAATCCTTCAGGTGTAACTCTGATTCTATTGCATTGTTCACAAAAATTATGAGATATTGGAGTAATAAATCCAATACAACCAATCCCCTTCTCCGTTTTGTAATATTTAGCAGGTCCAGAACCAATTCTTTTATTAAATGGAGTCAAACTCCTTTCTTTTGAGATAAGAGATAAAACTTCATCATTTGAAATGGGTAAAAACTCTTTACCTAAACCGATAGGCATGAGTTCGATAAATCTGACATCTATTGGATATTTTTCTGTAAGATTTACAAAGTCCATAATCTCACTATCATTTTTTCCTTTGACAAGAACAACATTCAATTTAATTCTTTTAAATTTTAAAGCTATAGCTTTGTGGATAGAATTTAAAACTTTATTTATATCTCCACCACCAGTAATATCTCTATATAGATCAGCTTTTAAAGTATCAAGACTAATATTTAAACTTTGAATTTTTTTGTTGCTTAAAAACTCGAGTTCCTCTTCGAGTCTAATTCCATTTGTAGTAATATTAATCTCTTCAATTCCAGAAATATTATTAATATTTTCTACAATTTCACGAAAATTTCTTCTTACAAGTGGTTCACCACCTGTGATACGAAGTTTTTTTATTCCAAGTTCTGAAAAAATTTTTACCAATCTTTCAATCTCATTTGATGATAATAATTCATCTTTTGGTAAGAATACTATATCTTTATTTCCCATACAATATTTACATCTAAGATTGCATCTATCAGTAATAGAGAGTCTTAAATAGTCAATATTTCTATTTAATTTATCTTTCATTTTATCCTCTTTCTAATTTTTTTATCCTCCTTTAATATAGCACATTTATAAAAATATTTCTATATAAAAAATTAAGTTGACATATTTTATAAACTGGATTATTCTAAAAGAAAGGAGTTAAAGTTAAGGGGGTTGAAAAAATGTTAAATATTAATGAAACTGTAGTGGTTGTTAGAGGTGGAGGAGATATTGCCACTGGAAGTATTCAAAAACTATATAGAGCGGGATTTAAGGTTTTAGTTTTAGAGATTGAGAAACCATCTGCTATTAGGAGAGAGGTTGCCTTTTGTGAAGCTGTATATGAAAAAGAGATGATAATAGAGGGAGTAAAGGCAAAGTTATGTTTTACTTTGGAAGAGATAGAGAGATGCTGGAGCGAAAAAAATATACCAATAATTATTGATCCACAAGGGAAAATTATAGAAAAAATAAAACCACAAGTAGTTATAGATGCAATTTTAGCTAAAAAAAATTATGGAACAAATAGAGGAATGGCTCCTATTACCATAGGACTTGGACCTGGATTTATAGCTGGAGATGATGTGGATATCGTAGTTGAAACTATGAGAGGACATAATTTAGGGAAACTTATTTTTGAAGGAAAACCAATGGAAAATACAGGAATACCTGGAATCATAAAAGGAGTAGGAAAAGAGAGAGTTATATATAGTCCATGTAAGGGAATTGTAAAAAATATATCTAAAATAGGTGATATGGTAGAGAAAAATCAAGTTATAGCAACAGTAGATGGGGTAGATGTATTGGCAACTATAAGTGGAGTTTTAAGAGGGCTTATTAGAGATGGATACGAGGTCCCAGAAAAATTTAAAATGGCAGATATAGATCCGAGAGAAGAGGAGCAAGCCAACTGTTTTACTATTTCAGATAAGGCGAGGGCAATAGGTGGAGCAGTATTAGAGGCTGTTCTATATTTAAAACATCAAAGAGATATATAGAGGTGAAATTGAATGGAGTTAAATATTCTGAAAAAAATAGAGGAAAAATTATCTCAAGGGGAGAGAGCTGCTTTAGTTACTGTAACTGAAGCAACTGGATCTACCCCTAGAAAAAGTGGAACAATTATGGGTGTATTTAAAAATGAGCTGATGGGGACTATCGGTGGTGGAAAGATTGAAAGTGTTGTTATAGATAAGGCAAGGGAGCTTTTAGAAACGGGAAAAAGTGAGGGATTTGAATATAATCTTACAACTACAGATGAGTTACAGATGAATTGTGGTGGAACTATGAAAGGTTATATTAAAATTTTTTCTCCCTTTCCGAAACTGCTAATTTGTGGAGCTGGACATGTTGGGCAAAAAATTTTTAAAGTAGCTAAAACTCTTGATTTTGATTTGAAAATCATTGATGACAGAGAGGAATTAAAGTTTGATATACCTGAACTTACTTTAGGAAAATTTAAAGATATCTTGACAAAAGAGAGAATAGATGGTAATACTTATATAGTGATTGTAACAAGAGGTCATCTATTAGATGAAGAAGTATTAAATTTAGTAAAGGATAGAGGAGCTAAATATATAGGTATTATTGGTAGTAGAAGAAAAATTACAACTTTAAAGGAGAATTTAGAAAAATCCGGAGAGATTAAAGATAATATATATGCTCCAATAGGTTTAAAATTATCTAACGGAACACCAGAAGAGATTGCCATTGAGGTATTAGCAGAAATTTTAAAAATAAAAAATAATGGAGAATTAGTTCATAGAACAATTATATAGTTAAGCTAAAAATCTTTATAAAGAATAAAGATTTATATAAAGTATATTAAATTTTAAGTAGGAGGAATAAAAAAATGAATAAAGTAATTCACACAGAAAAAGCACCAGCAGCATTAGGACCATACTCACAAGCTATAGAAGCTAATGGAA
>NZ_JACSNP010000033.1 GCF_016900045.1 Fusobacterium mortiferum | reverse complement strand
GGTTCTATAAAGAAAGATTTAAAACTAAAAGATAGAGTTTATAGGTGTTCACATTGTGGAGTAGTAATAGATAGAGACTATAATGCTTCACTGAATTTATCTATGTATAAATTAGCATAATTTCACAAACAAGAAAATGCTAATGTGTAGGACGCGTTGTATCCGAATTTAAGCCTTTGGAGAGTTATATCAAACGAAAGTAGCTTAGGCAAAATCGGACTTGTAGAAGAAGGAAATAAACAAATTTCTATATTTTTATAGATTTTTGGCAACGGGGTTATGGAAAGAGTATTTCTTTATGATATGGATAGGGTTTTACTGATATTTTTACTTTTGGCAAATTTAGAAAAGGACAATATAACCTATATAACATATGAGGGTAAGGAGAAGATGCTAGAAAGTTTACCTGGAAGGAAGATAGTTTTAGAAAATTCGAGAATGTATGCTAAAAATCCAATATTTAATAGATTTAAGATGGCTGGATATATAAGGGAGATAAGAGGGAGTTTGGCTGAACTTTTAAAAAGGATAGAGAAGGGTGAGGCTAAGCTATATGGAATGGATAATCTAGAGCTTGGGAGAAGAGTGTTCTACAAGGAAAAAATCAATGTGATAGAGGAGGGAACACTTAACTATATGCCATATAAGGCAAGTTCAAAGGGAGCAAGGGAGAAGATACAGGATATGATATCTTTTATCTATGGACTTGGAGAGAGAAAGGTACTTATGGGATATGGAGATAGATGTGAGAGAGTTTATCTGACATCTGTACTGTGTGAGAGTATTCCAAGTGGATTGGAGAGTAAGGCTGAGATAGTTGATCTTCAAGAGCTTTGGAATAGGAAGAGTGAGAAAGAGAAAGCTCTAATTAAAGAGGTATTCAAATTTAATGATGAGATATTTGAAAAGATAGATGGTGAGACAGTTATGATATTTACACAACCTCTATCTGAAGATGGGATAATCAGTGAGGAGAGAAAGATAGAGCTATACTCTAAAATGATAGCTAAATATCCTAATAGCTCTGTAATTATAAAGAGTCATCCGAGGGAGAAGACAGATTATTCAAAATATTTTAAAGATTGTTATGTGATGAAGGAGAGATATCCTATTGAGTTACTTATAGTTATGGGGGTAAAGCTTGAGAGGGTGGCTACACTGTTCTCTACAGCTGTATTTGGTTTTGGAAAAGATGTGAAGGTTGATTTTTATGGAACAGAGGTAGACGATAAGATATTTGAAAGATTTGGTAGCTGTGATAAGATAATGGTAAGGAATATGGAACTATAAAAGTGAGGTAGAGTATGAGCAGTGGAAAAAAGATAACTAAAAATATAGCTTGGCTAATGTTTGACCAGCTCTTTATATTAGTTCTACAATTTGCAGTAGGGATAAAGATAGCAAACTATTATGGGGCAGAGCTATATGGAAAATATAACTATGCAGTCTCTCTAGTAGCTTTTTCAGCTATATTTTTTGAATTGTTAAATAGCAGGGTAATAAAGAAACACTATACAGAGGATAATTTTAATAGTGTAGTATTCAATGTTAATTTTTTTCGTAATACTATGGCTGGGATAATAATATTTATACCAATAATATTGAAGCTAACAGTTGGTATGGACAATCTTCTCTTCTATATGCTATTACTAATCTGTCTAGATAATATACTTACTACAGCAACCTATGGGATAGAGAACTTTTTTGAGTTTAAGCTGGAGTCTAAAAGAATAGTGATATCTAATAATATAGTGAAGGTAATCTCATACTCACTACAATATATCTGTATGTTACTCAATATGGGAATAATAGTTGTACCAGCTATCAGATGTATAGGAAGTCTCATAAGAATGGGGATTTTGAAATTTCAATATAGGAGAGCCTATCTATCTAAAATTACAACTTTAGAGAAAAGGGTAGATAGAAGCTTACTTATCAAGATAATAGATGAGGGGAAATTTTTATGGGTAACCTATATATCATTTTTGGTATATACACAGGTAGATAGACTTATGATAAAATACTATATGGGAGAGAGTGATGTAGGGATATATACCATAGGAGTACAGCTTTCTACAATTTTGGCTATCCTTCTAGGTCCTATTCAAAATTCACTATTCCCTAAGATGATGGATCTATATAGGAAGAATTACAAAGAGTATTACCAATTTTATCTTTTTTCTAATACTCTAGTGACACAATTTTACCTTATAATAACTATAATCTCAATAATAGTAGTAAAATTAAGCTTTAAATATGTATATGCACAGGAATATAGTCCAGCTATAGGAGTTTATACTATTTTAGCAGTATCAATTTTTTTAAAGGCAAATGGTTCACTTCAAACTGGACATATGACACTAAAAAATATAACTGAGAAAAGTTTTTACAAGACTTTGATTAGCTTGATTTTAAATATTATATTGAATATCTTTTTGATTCCAAGATTGGGAATAGATGGGGCTGCAATAGCAACACTGGTAACACAGTTTACAGCTCTGTTTTTAATAGATTTCTTTATACCTGAGTATAGAGAGCAAGCATTTATCCAATTAAAATCATTTAATAGCTTTTATCTTTTTAAAGAGCTTTTGAAAAAATATAGAAGTAGGAGGGAGATGAAAAATGTATAAAGGAAAGAAAATATTGGGAATAATACCAGCTAGAGGTGGAAGTAAGGGTATTCCATCTAAAAATATAATAGAGATATATGGAAAACCATTGATACAATACTCTATAGAGTGTGCAAAATCATCTAAATACCTAGACAGAACTGTTATATCTACAGATGACTTGGAGATAAAAGAGGTAGCTGAGAGGTTTGGAGGAGACGTTCCATTTATGAGACCAGAGGAGTTAGCTCAAGATACATCTAAAACAATAGATGCTGTGGTACATGCTATAAATTGGTTAAAAGAGCACGGAGAGGAGTATGATTACCTTGTACTACTTCAAAATACTGTACCTCTTAGAAAAGGTTGGCATATAGATGAGGCAATAGAGAAACTTTTTGAAAGTGATGAGAAAAGTCTTGTAAGTGTGACAGAGGTTGATGAGAATCCTGTACTTATGAGAACTATCAATGAAGATGGAACAGTAAAAAATCTATTATCACTAAATAGTACTATGAGAAGACAGGATTTCCCAAAATTCTATAGGGTAAATGGGGCTATCTATATACAGGAGTTAAATGAAAACTTTGGATTGGAAACAAGTTTAAATGATGGTAGACTTGCCTATATAATGAGTGAAAAATACTCTGTAGATATAGATACATACTTGGATATTAAGAAGATAGAATACTATTTAGACCAAGAATTAAAGGGAAAATAGTAAGTAAAACATTTCTTTTTTACAGAGAGTGTGGTATAATTTAGAGGAGTATATAATTAAAAATATTAGGGAGGAAAGAAAGTGGATGTAGAAAAAATTAGAAAGATATGTGTAGTAGCTTTTATTGTTGTTGGATTAGCTTGTATATTTATAGAAAAGGCTAATGCTCCTAAGGAGTATACAGGAGTGGGAGATGGATTTAATGATGAGATTACTGTAACAATACTTACTAAAAAGAATTCCAATGGTGAAGTTAGAATTTCAGATGTAAAATATGCACATAATGATACACAAGCCATTGCAGATCCAGCAATAGGGCAACTTATAACACAATTAAAAGCAACACAAGATATTTCAAAACTAGATACAATAGCCGGAGCAACTTATAGTTCAGAAGGGTTTATTATGGCTGTAGAGGATGCTTTGTCGAAGGTAGAGAAGTAGCACTACATAATGATAAGAAAATTTTTGGAACTAGAGGTGACGAACCTCTAGTTTTTTTACCGCAAAAAATCACTTTCGACACTAAAACGCCACATAAAATTTGTATAATGTTCAAATGTTAACCGTATGAAAAACTTAAAAATATTTTACAAAAAACTTTACATATATAATTTTTATTAATCTTTTTTAAAAAATAAGTTTAGGAGGAGTTAGAAGGAATGAATAATTTGTTAGAAAGATTTATAAAAAGAAATAATAAAAAGAGAGGGATAAACATTACTGTTGCAACAATAGTGATGTTTTTATTAAGTTGTACTGGAATATATGCTGCTACTATAATTGATAAAAATGAGAAAGAATATATACTTCATGTAGGTGAAAAGGGAGATAATTCTTATAGATGGGGTGGAAGTAATTATTTTTATACAATTGATCAAAGTAAATTGATTATAAATGGTAGATTAGAGGCGGGAAATAACACTCAATCGCTAGAAATAAGTTCAAATGCCAAAGATGTAACTGTAGAGAATAATGGATTTATAGATGGAGTTACTATTGGTAGAGACTATAGTAAATTAGATGGAACTAATGCAACTTTTACTAATAATGGTATTGTTTCAAATGAAGGAAATGCAATTGTTGTTTATTCCAAAAATGCCACTGTTAATAACTATGGGATAATTAAAGGTGGAGAAAAAGGAGTAGAGTTTACTACTGGAATTTCAAATGAAAAATTAAACAATCAAGGTATTATTTTAGATAAAGATGGAAAAATTTTAAATGCTTCTACAGTTGAGCAAAAGATTGTTTTAGATAATGGAAATTATACAGTAAAGAATGCTGTAGATTCAAGTGGAAAAGCTCAAGCTATTACAATGAATGGAACGTCAGGAAGTAATTCATTCACTAACTATATTTTAAATGGAATAGATACAACAATATCAGTATCAGGGAAAGGGAATAATTTATCAGGTTCAGTTGTAAATAGTTTAGGTAATGCTATAAATATCGAATCTGGAGCAGAGTTAGGATTAGGATCGACTACTGTTAATGGAAATATAGCAATCAATGGTGGAACTTTAATTTTAATAGATATTAACAACAAAATTAATGGGAATGTTTCTGGAACAACTGATAATGATACTATAAAATTAGGATATCAAGTAGATACTAATATAAATTACACTAATTTAAATACTATATTAAAAGGTTCTGGGGTAGATACTTTGAAATTTCATGATAATGGAAATACTATAGACACTACACAAATTTCTTTTGCTGGAAAATTTGAAGGTGGAGCAGGAGCAGATACTTTTATAGTAAATGGAGCTAACTACACTATTGATGGAGGAGCAGGAACAGATACTTTAAAATTAACAAAGGGATATACGGGAGCAGTTTCTGATTTCTCAGGAGTAACTAATATAGAAACTTTACAATTGGGAGATGGAAGTAATACTTTGGATATTTCTAATATTAACGGAAAGTTTACTACCATAAAAGGTGGAGAGTTTGTTAATGGAGGAAGTGGAAAAAATACTATTAAAACATCTACTGATATTGGTGAAACTTTAACATTAGTAGGTGGAAAAGATTCGAGTGTAAAAAATATTTTAGTATTAGATAATAGTAATAATAAGATTGAATTTAATGGAAAATTAGATACTAGTGGTGGAAATTGGAATATTCAAGTAAATAATTTAAAAGGAACAAATTCAGTTACTTTAAATAAAGAAAATTTAAATGGAAAAGCTACATCACTAGAACTTTTAACTAATATTTCTGGAGAAACTGAAACTAAAAATCTTGTTGACTTATTAAATGCTTCAGGAATAACTTATGCTATACCCTTGAATAATAATACTTCTAACTATAAAGATAACTTAGTTTTTAATGGAACAACTTTAAATAATAAAACAATATTTGCTATAAACTATAATGATAGTGTTACTATGCAAAAAAATATAACTGGACAATATGCATTTAAACCATTAGGAACATTTACTCCAACTGTAAAAGTTGATTCTTTTACAACTTTTGAACAAAATAGTAAGGTAACAAGTGTTGATTATAATAGAAAAGAGAGTGGAGTCAATTTTCAAGTAACAAGTGGAGCATTAAGTTTAGGTTCATTAAAATATGAAAATGGAAAGTTAGTATATAGTGGAGCTAATCCATTTGTTGATGGATATAAATATACTATTAATGGAAATGTTAATTTAAATTTTGAAGGATTAGAAAATGCTGGTTTAACTTCTGGAAAATCTATAGCACTAGGAAATGTAAATAATAATATAACTATAACAGGTGGAAGTCTAAGTATGCCATCATTCTTAAAATATAGTAATGGAGCATTTGTTGTAAAATCATGGGATGAGATGAATCCATATGGAAATAGCAACAACTTCCTAGAGACTACATACAATAATATGCTATCTAAATATGGACAAACAGGTTCAGAGGCTATTACAGGTGCTTTAAATACTTGGAGTAAAGATGCTTTAGTTAACTATATTAGTACTGGTGGTATAACTCAATATGATTTTACATTAGATGGAAAAACATATCAAAATACTTTACTTACAGGAGATAATAGTAATATAAGTAAAGAGTTTAAAATTACTGGAAATAGTGGAACTATTACATTCCAAAATATAGCTACTTCTGATAGTTTAACTTTAGCAACTACTGGTGGAACTGTAAATCTTACTGATGGAGTGAACATAGGTGGAGATATTAACTTTGGAGAAAGCTCAAATGTAAATTTAAATGTTAATGCTTACTATGCTGGAGGAGTTGCTTCAACAATAAAAAATATCAAAGGAAATGATAATGATAGTAACATAAGCTTAACTCATGTAAATATTACTGGAAATAACTCTAATGATGGTAAAATAGACTTAGGAGCAGGAAACGATACTTTAACTCTTAAAAACGTAGGAGTAAACTCTATTACAGGAAGTGGAAAAAATACAATAGAGTTAAATCAAGGTTCAAATGTAGGAACTATTAGTTTATCAAAAGATAGTACATCAGCAATTAGCTTAATGTCGCTAGATATAGATAGTAGTATAGACAATAATATTACAGTAAATGATGGAGCCACAGTGGGAACTATAGATTTATCAAGTTCTGGAAATAGCTTGGTTACACTAAATAGTGGAAAAATTACAAATGTTAAATTTGGTTCTGGAAATGATATGTTAACTTATAATGGTGGAAATATAAGTAAGATTGATTTTGGAGCTGGAGATAATGTATTAAATGTAAGAGCTGACTTAGATTTATCAAATACAAAAATTTCTGTAGCAGAGGGTGGAACAGTTAGAAATACACTTAATGTTGGAAAAATATCAGTTCGTTCAACTACAGTTAAAGATTATTTAACTTTAAGCGGAGATTTTTCAGCTTTCTCAAATATTAATATAGAAGGGGCTACAAAACTAGAGTCATCTTCAAAATTGGCAGAGGGAACAAATATTAATTTAGGTTCTAATACGCTTATAGCTGGAATTAACATTGAAAATGGAACAGCAAAAACAGTTCTTTCAGGAGCAAATTTAGAAGCAGGAGAAAATTCAAAATTAATAATTGATACAATGAAAGCGGATTCTAATACTACAATTTCTCTTGATGGAATAACAGGAATAGAAAATGTATCAAAAGTTGATACTAATACGATAGCTCATATCATAAAAGAGAATGCTGATGGAACTTATAGTGTAGAAGCAAATAAAAACTTGATATCAGGAGAAGGAAATGATTTAGTTAATGGTATAATTTCTTCTGATAATGGAGAGGGATTATTTGGAGATATAACAGATAAGGAAGCACAAGCACAACTATTAACTGATGTAACAAAAGATATGATGTATAGTTCACCATATGCATATTCTAGTATAGTTTCAAGAAAGACAGCTGAAATGATTAATAATGCAGTTATGAACTTTGATTTAAAAGCTGATAAAAACCAATGGTTAGCTTATGGTTCATTATTAGGAAGTGGAAAAGAGATTCAAGATTACTATTCAGGAGTTAATAATACTACTTCAAACATAAATACTGATATCTATGGAGCTTATGTTCAAGCAGAATATGGATATACAGATAATACAGCACTAGGATTTGTAGTAGGAGCAAATAAAAGTGATAGTGATATAGCAAAGAGTTCTCTAGATGGAAAAGGAATGTATCTAGGTGGATATGTAAAACATAACTATTCAGATAATTTACAAATAATAGGAGGATTAGCATATCAATATAACAGTTATGAAAGTGATAGAGTTGCAGGAAACTCAAATAAAACACTTACTTATTCAGAGAAATATAATGATGATACAATAACAGGATTTGTAGGTGGAAAATATGAGTATAAATTATCAGAAACATTGACATTACAACCTAATGCAAAGTTAAATATTACTCATATTATGCAAGATGGAGTAACTGAAAGTAATAAGGAAGCTAGTTTAAAAGCTAATAGTAAAAACTTTACAAATATAGGTACAGAAATAGGAGCAGATTTAGTAAAAACTATAAATGTACAAAATGGAAAAGTAAACTTAAAAGTTGGAACTAGCCTAACATATTTAATTACTGGAGCAGATAAAGAGACTATGAGAGCAAATTTAATAAGCGATAATACTAAATTTGATATCAAAACTCCAGAGCAAGATAAAACAAATGTAAAATTCAAAGTAGGAGCTCAATATGAAAAAGAGAGCGGAGTACTATATAATGTAGAAGGAAGCTACATCACTTCTTCTAAGGAAAAAGAGTGGGTAGTAGGAGCAGGAATAGGATATAGATTCTAATGAATAAAAACAAAAAAGGAACTGTAAAAGCAGCTCCTTTTTTGCGTGTATTAAATAATTAAGGAGAGTGGTATGAGGAGATTAAAGAGTTTACTAACATATATTTTCACCTAACGGGCAAGAAGTCGCCCACCTCTATAGGTGGTGCGATGAATTGCCCTATTGTTTTTTAGAAGACAAAGTGATATAATACAATCAGTAGATATATAAAAATAGGAGT
>NZ_JACSNP010000032.1 GCF_016900045.1 Fusobacterium mortiferum | reverse complement strand
GGAGGTTGATAGGTTGGGGGTGTAAGGGCTGCGAGGCCTTTAGCTGACCAATACTAATAAGTCGAAGTTTTAACCTTACCTGATATTACTATATAGTTTTGAATGTCTATGCAAATAGATATAGCTTGGTGAGAATAGCTACGGGGGTACACCCAGACACATTCCGAACCTGGAAGTTAAGCCCGTAAACGCTGAAAGTACTTGGAGGGAAGCCTCCTGGGAGGATAGGAACTTGCCAAGCTCTCAATAAGAGTGCTTCCTTAGCTCAGTCGGTAGAGCATGCGGCTGTTAACCGCAGTGTCAATGGTTCGAGTCCATTAGGAAGCGCCATTTTTTTTATTTTTTGTAAAAATTTTTTACAGAGGTGGAATATGAAGAAAACAAATGCTATGAGAGAATTAGATAAAAAGAAAATAAAATATGACTATAAAGAGTATGAAGTTGATGAAAATGATTTAAGTGCCATAGCAGTATCTCTAAAGACAGGAGAGGATATTACAAAGATTTTTAAAACTTTAGTTTTACTTACTGAGAAAAAAGAGATGTTAGTAGCTTGTATTCCAGGAGCTGATACAATAGATTTAAAAAAATTAGCTAAGGTAGCTGGAGTAAAAAAAGTTGAGATGTTGGAACTAAAAGAACTTTTTAATATGACTGGTTATATTAGAGGGGGATGTTCCCCAATAGGAATAAAGAAGAGACATCAAAGTTTTATTCATCAAAGTGCTAAGACAAAGGATTACATAATGATAAGTGCAGGAGTTAGAGGATTACAAATAATAATTAATCCTAACGATTTGATAGAATACTTAAATATGCAAGTTGGAGATATAATAGTATAATAAAAATCAAAAGAGGGCCAAACTATGAATAGTAAGTTAAAGGATATTGTAGAAAGAGCTATTTTAGTTGCAATAGCACTGTTTATATCTTTATATATGTGCCAAATTTTAAACTTATCTAAATTTTATGCTGGCATTGCAGCTTTAAATGTAGCTAATTTAAGTGATTCACAGACAAGAAGACAGGCATATGAAAGAACAATCACTACATTTTGTGGTGGAGCTGTGGCTTGTATGATTGCTTATAGTGGATTTCAAGAGAATATGTTTTTATATGTGTTGGGATTAATTGTGGTATGTCTCTTAACAGAGATGATAGTGAAAGTACCAGCAACAGTTGGATGTATTGCCTTTACCTATATAATGCTCAATATAGATCCCAATAGAAGTCCAAGTCAATACTTAGAAGAGAGAGTGATAGGAACGGCTATAGGAGCGGTAATGGTGGCTGTTATTGTAACTCTCTATAATAGATATAGACATAAAAAATCAATTTTATTAGAAGCCTACTCTCCTAAGGAGTGGCATCATCATTTTAAGAGAGCTATCATACCAGGAATAGCAGTTATTTTAGGGGTATTTTTGATCAATATTTTAAATGGATATCTAGATCCTAAATATGTAACTAAATATACTATGTATTATTGTGCTTTAGCCTCTGTAGTTCCCTTTCATATAGAGTTAAAAGAGCTTTTTAAGAAAACAAGAGAGAGATTTTTAAGTACGATTTTTGGTGGAATAATAGGATTTTTGTTTGTAACTTTAAATTTGGTAGGAAATGTATGGAGCTCTATAGGAATTGTTATAGTTTTAATCTTCATAGAGTCTATAATAAAAGTTTCAGGCTCTTTAGGAGGGGTAGTTTTTCTTTTTATAATGCTCAATGCAAATGAAAAATTGACTCCAATAATATATTATTTGGATAGAGTTTTAGGAACAGGAATAGGAATTATATTAATACTATTTGTAGTATATCTTTTAAAGATATTTGAAAAGTTAAAAAATAGAGATAAAACAATTAAATTATAGAGTATGACTAGATTATTATAAAAATAATTTAAGTTATACTCTTTTTTTATGAAAAAATATGCTACAATAGTAATGTGTTAATTTATATTTAAAATAGTATATAGAAAAACTGAACATAGATATTGGAGGTTATAATGAAAAAGTTAAATAAAATAGTTGGAGTTACATTAATTCTCCTAACTAGTTTTTTATTTTTAGCATGTGGAAATGAAAAAAAGAGTTCTCTAAAGGAGATAAAGACAACTATGAGTATGGATATTGATAGCTTAAATCCATATAAGATGGTATCTAGTGGAACTGAGGAGATAATGTATAATGTTTTTGAAGGGTTACTTATGCCTAGTCCAAGTGGAGAGTTGATTCCAGCAATAGCGGAATCATATAAAGTTTCTGAAGATGGAACTCTATATACTTTTAAAATAAGAAAGGGGATTAAGTTTCATAATGGAAATCCTTTAGATGTAAAAGATGTTGAGTTTTCATTGAATAGAATGGCAGGAAAAGATGGAAATCCACCAGCAAGTGCACTATTTCAAGAGATAGCTGAGATAAATATAGTATCAGAGGATGAGATTCAGATAAGATTAAAAGAAGCAGATTCTGCTTTTATTTATGCTCTAACTAAGGGGATTGTACCAGATGAAAATGCTCAAGAGTTGGATAAAAATCCAATTGGAACAGGACCATATATGATAAAACAATATGATAGAGAGCAACAAATTGTTTTAGAAAAATTTAATGATTATTGGGGAGATAAAGCTAGTATAGATAGGGTAACTGTATTGATAGTTCCAAACAATGAGACAGCCTTTTTAAAGCTTTTATCAGGTGAGATAAATATGCTTTCAAGGGTAGATGCTAAGAGATTGAATGAGTTAAAAAACTTCAATAATATTTCAGCACCACAAAATACAGTACAAATTTTTGCATTAAATAATAAAGTTGCCCCTTTTGATGATGAAAGAGTTAGAAAGGCTATAAACTTAGCTATTGATAAAGATGAGATCATCAAAAGTGTTATGGGTGGAAATGGAATAAAATTGGAAACAAATATGAGTCCAGTTATGAAAAAGTATGTTATTGAGAATATAGGTGAAAAACAAAATATTGAAGAGGCAAAAAAATTATTAAAAGAGAGTGGGCATGAGAATTTCTCCTTTACTATAAAAGTACCAAGTAACTATCCTATGCATGTAAATACAGCTCAAATAATAGCTGAACAATTAAAAAAGATAGGATTAAATGTAAAGATAGAGACTATTGAATGGACAACTTGGTTATCTGAAGTTTATTCAGGAAGAAAGTATGAAGCTACAATAGTTGGTTTAACAGGAAAGTTAGATCCATATGCTATACTTAGAAGATATACAAGTGATTATAAAAATAACTTTTTTAACTTTCAAGATAAGAAATATGACAGATTGATAGAGGGAGCAAAAAAATCTACTGTTGATGAGGTTATAGTTGCAAATTATAAAGAGGCTCAAGAGATATTAAGAGATAGACAAGCAGCTATCTATATTATGGATCCAGAATTAATAACTTCATTGGATAAAAAAATAAGTGGATTTGAGTACTATCCTCTTTCATATATTAATTTTGCTAAGATGAAAATTGGAGAGTAGGATGTATTACATAAAGAAACTATTAAAAATGCTTTTTTCCATCTATTTGATAGGAACTATATCTTTCTTACTTTTAGAGCTAATTCCTGGAGATCCAGCCTTAGCTATTTTAGGTGTAGAAAGCTCTGCAGAGGATGTGGCAATTTTAAGGGAGAGTCTAGGATTAAATAAAAGTTTTATCGAAAGATACTTTATTTGGGGAAAAGGAGTTTTATTAGGAGATTTTGGGAACTCTTTTAAATATGGAGAGCCTGTTTCAAAATTGATATTGGATAGATTACCGTTGACTATAGAGATAGCAATATTGACTATTTTGATAGTTTTACTGGTATCTATTCCTCTATCCTTTGCTATTCATAAGATAAAAAAAGCTTCAATAAAAAGAGTATTGGATTTTATAATCGGATTATTTATCTCAATACCATCTTTTTGGTTGGGAATAATCTCTATGTTTTTATTCAGTGTAATTTTGAGATGGTTTTCTGTAGGCTACAATAACTCAATCTCATCGTTAATACTGCCGTGTATAGTTATAGCTATTCCAAACATTGGAGTTTTTACTAGCTATATAAAAAGTAATTTAGATGTTGAGATGAGAGAGGAGTATATAAAATATCTCTATGTAAATGGAGTAAAAAGATTTTGGTTAAATTTATATATTCTTAAAAACTCCATTATTCCAGTAATTCCATTGGTTGGAATAATGCTAATAGATTTGATAACAGGAGTTGTAATAATAGAACAGATATTCTCAATCCCAGGTATAGGAAGATTGATGATAACTGCTGTTATAAATAGGGATCTACCTTTGATACAGGGGTTAATTTTTTATACCTCTGTTGTTTTAGTGATTATAAATTTTGGGATAGATATAGTATACTCTATAGTGGATCCAAGAATAAGGAGTGAGAGAGAATGAGAAAGGTAAATTATATACTTTTAGCTGTATTTATAATAGTTTGTATATTCTATTATCAAGATCCTTATGCTATGGAAGAGAGTAGAATTTTAATAGCTCCCAATTTAAAAAATATATTGGGGTGTGATAACTTAGGAAGGGATATTTTTAGTAGACTTCTATTAGGAAGTTTTTATACCCTTTCTATAGCTTTTCTATCGGTGTTTTTAGCTGTTTTAACAGGAGTTGTCATAGGAAGCTTAGCTGGATATTATGGAGGGGTTATAGACTGGATAGTGATGTCTATAGTAGAGGTAATAATATCAATTCCAAGTATACTGATTGCTCTAGGAATAATAATAATATTGGGAACAGGATTTCACTCCTTAATAGTTGCTATTTTTGTAATATATATTCCTAGATGTGTAAATGTAATTAGAGGGCTTGTGAAAAAAGAGAAGAATATGGAGTATGTAGTTGTAGTAAAAACTTATGGGGTATCAAATTTCAGAATTATATATAGACATATTTTACCTAATATATTAAAACCTATATCTGTAGCCTTTACTACTGGGTTTGCAGGAGCAATATTGACAGAGGCTGGTTTAGGGTATCTAGGACTGGGAATACAACCACCATATCCAACATGGGGTAATATATTAAATCAATCTCAATCCTATTTTTTATCAGCTCCATGGTTTACATTAGCCCCAGGTTTAGCAATAATTTTTACTGTATATCAGATAAAAAAATTGGAGAAAAGAGGGAGAAAGTATTGAAGTTAATTGATATAAAAGGTTTGAATTTAGAGATTGATGGGAAGGTACTTTTAAAAAATATAGACTTTTCTATAAAATATGGTGAAATAGTAGCACTGGCTGGGGAATCTGGAAGTGGAAAAACTTTAACAACAAAGTTTATATTGGGAATTTTACCTGAAAGAAGTAAGATTACCTATGATAAATTTGAAAAAAACTGTAAAATTGGAGCTGTTTTTCAAAATGCTTTTACCTCATTAAATCCAACTATAAGGATAGGGCATCAATTAAAAAAGATATATGAGGGACATTTTGGAAAGAGTAAAGAGTGGGAACAGGAAGTTTTAAATTTATTAGAAAAATTAGGGATAAGAGAGCCAGAAAAAATATTAAAAAAATATCCTCATGAGACAAGTGGAGGAGAGAGACAAAGAGTAGTAATAGCTGGAGCTATGATAGGACGTCCTGAATTGTTGATAGCTGATGAGGTAACAACAGCCTTAGATCTTAAGACTAAAAAAGAGGTATTAACTCTTTTTAAGGATATTCAAAGAGCTACAGGTATATCAATACTATTTATATCTCATGATTTAGAATCAATTCAAAATTTTGCTCAGAAAGTTTATATAATGTATAAAGGTGAGATTGTTGAACAAAATAGTTGTGAAAAAATATTTGAAGAACAATCACATCCATATGTAAAGAAACTTATTAACTTATCTAAGAGTCTTTGGGTAAGAGGTGAAGAATGATTTTAAAAGTTGAAAAATTAAGAAAAGAGTATATAAAGGGTGGTTTATTTTCAAAGGAGAAAAGAGAGGTCTTAAAAGGAATATCCTTCGAGGTAAAAAGAGGTGAGATATTCTCTATAATAGGACAGTCTGGAGTTGGAAAATCAACTATTGGAAAGATTATACTAGGAATTGAAAAGGAAAGTTCTGGAAAGATAATATTTTTAGGTAAAAATCTAGAAGAGAGAGAGAAGAGAGATATTCAGATGATATTCCAAGATCCCTATAGCTCTTTAAATCCAGCTATGAAAATAAAGGATATTTTAGCAGAGCCCCTAAAAGCTAATGGCGAAAAAGATAGAGAGATAATCTCTAGAATGGTCAAAGATATATTGAGAGAAGTTGGTCTTGAAGAGGAAGTTGGAAATAGGTATCCAAATGAATTGAGTGGAGGACAGAGACAAAGAGTGGTAATAGGTTGTGCTATGATACTGAAACCAAAGTTAGTAGTTTGTGACGAGCCTGTAGCTTCACTTGATTTAGCAGTTCAAAAACAGATATTGGAACTTATAAAGAGATTTAATAGAGAGTATGGGACAACGTTTATATTTATATCTCATGACTTAGGTGTAGTATATAATATATCTGATAGAGTAATGGTACTATATAAGGGTGAGATTCAGGAGATAAGAGAGGTAGAAGAGTTCTTTTCAAAACCTCGAAGTGAATATGGAAAATATCTTTTAAGTGGAATAAGGTAAGTAGTGACTACTTACCTTATTAATTTTTTTAGTATTATTTTCTGTAAATATGTAATGCTAGTATAGTTTTCATATCTTGAGAGATATCTTCTACCTCATCTAAATTAAACCAAGTACCACATAGATCCTCACCCTCATCTAATTTTAAATTTTGAGGAGTTATTGAGTCATCTTTTAATTGTACAACATATATATATAGTTTTTCTTGGGTATATCCAGGTGATACAGTAAGAGGTTGTTTAGGGGTATAAATGATATTATAATCTTTTGGAAGATATCCAGTTTCCTCTTCAAGCTCTCTATATAGAGTAGAGATAGCAGATTCTCCGGCCTCAATAAGTCCAGCAGGGATTTCATACATCTCTCCAGCTATTCCCGGTCTATACTGTTTTACAAGTAGAGTTTTAGTTCCTGCCGCATTTACAACTAAGGCTCCTATTGCATCTTGTTTGATAAGATATTCCAAAGTGGTTTGTGTAGTAGGGTGTTTCTCCACTGCAATTTTTAAAAATTTTAAATCTTCTAATTTCATAATAAACTCTCCTTTATAGATCATTTTCTAACTCTTCAAATTTTTTTCTTTGCTCAGTAATAGCGTCATACAGTTGCTTTTTTCTTTTTAGATATTTTATTCTCTCTTTATCTTTGTGATCTTTAATCATATCCATAATAGGAAGTAAAAAACCAGCTACAATACCGGCAGAAAATCCATTGTTATATAGATTTAATCCACCATGAACAGTCCCAATACTTTGAACTACAGCAAGATGAAGCCACCCGGCAATTATTCCCCATATTGCTCCATATACACCTGCTACAGGGGCTAAAGAGGTTCCAAACAAAGCTGAAAGAGCTATTGTAAATCCATTTGTTGAACTTCCCCAACCAGCTATATATACACCAATCAAGATAGGAATAGTATTTTTAAAGTGTTTTCCATAGGCAGAAAATCCAACTACAGCAAGTATTCCAGCAAGAAGAGGTCCATTGAGAGTCTCTCCAATCAGGATAACAAATCCAGTAGCAACAAATCCCATTATTCCCATATTTATAAAAGTTAATCCAAAACCATATTTTTTTACAAAATCAGACTTTAGTCCACTGTCTTTTAAAAGTTCTAAATACCCTTTAAAAGAGCTATTATTTATAAAGTAACCAATTATAATAAGAGCTAAGAAAACAGCTGTACAGATTACTTTTAATGCTAGGTCAAACTCTGTAGAGATAATTCTTTGAGGTGTAATTTGGAAATTATAGAGCTTTAAGATTGAAGTGATTACAGCTCCAAGTATTCCTCCGGTAAATCCCAAATTGTAGAGGTTAAATCCCTCATGAAAACCAGCCATTTTTTTTGCAAGTGGAGTTACAATAAAACCTATAACAATACCTAAAGCGATAGCATTGATATAAGAGGTATCTGTAGTATCCACTCTAAAGGCAACTTCACTGACGAAGGGAGCTAAAGCACTTGTAAAGGATATAGTGACAAAAATCTCCTTAAAATCAATATGTTCAAAGACACTATATAGTATTCCACCAAGATAAAAAGGGAGAATATTGAGTATATTTTTTCCAAAGAAAGAGAAACCAAAGACAGTAAAAAATGAAGCTATGACTAAGCCAGTTATCTCTATTTTTAATAATCTAGTTAGTGTAAAGTTGAAAAGAAATATTAAAAATGCGTTTAAGAATACAGCTCCAATCCCACCAATAACTAGAAAATCTGTAATTAAAACAGCAGGAGAAGTTATTATTTTTAAAATACCAGTTAAAACATTTTCTCTTTCGTAGATAACATATCCAATGAAACCCAAGATGATAATTGTAATCAAAGAGAAAGAGACAAACTTAATCTTTTTAATTCGATTATTATTAAAATTGTCCATTAAATCCTCCAAATAAAAAATTCTTAATTAAATATTATTATTTTTTATGTAAAAAGTCAAACAATGATTTAGAGAAATAGTACTCAAAAATAAAAAAATATAGTAATATAGATATATGGAAAATAAGAGAGATTACTATGTATATATGATTAGATGTAAGGATGAAAGTTTATATACAGGAATAACAACTGATGTTGAGAGAAGATATAGGGAGCATGAAGTAGGAAGGGGAGCAAAATATACAAAGGCTAAAGGAGTGAAAAATTTAGAGATATATTTTCAATGTCAAAGCAGGGGAGAGGCAAGTAAAATAGAAATTTATATAAAAAGTTTAACTAAACAAAAAAAGGAGTTCTTCCTTATAAATCAAGAGTTATTAGCTGTTGAATTAAGAGAAAAAATAGGTGTTGAAATAAAAATAAAATAAAAAATAAAAAAAGTGTTGACAGGAAATGAAATTTATGATAATATAATACATGTTCTGAAACACGAAAGTGTTAAAGCAAAAATGCCTGGATGGCGGAACAGGTAGACGCACAGGACTTAAAATCCTGTGGTATTTAGTTACCGTGCCGGTTCGATTCCGGCTCTAGGCACCACTTAACGCGGGGTAGAGCAGTCTGGTAGCTCGTCGGGCTCATAACCCGAAGGTCGCAGGTTCAAATCCTTCCCCCGCCACCAAAAAAGAATATAATGATATGCGGGAATAGCTCAGTTGGTAGAGCGTCAGCCTTCCAAGCTGAATGTCGCGAGTTCGACCCTCGTTTCCCGCTCCAATTTAAAGATGCGTCATTAGCTCAGCTGGTAGAGCACACGACTTTTAATCGTGTTGCCACAGGTTCAAATCCTGTATGACGCACCATTTATGTGTCTGTAGCTCAGCTGGATAGAGCAACGCCCTTCTAAGGCGTGGGTCAGGAGTTCGAATCTCTTCAGACACGC
>NZ_JACSNP010000031.1 GCF_016900045.1 Fusobacterium mortiferum | reverse complement strand
GGGGTGTAGCTCAGTTGGTTAGAGCGCATGCCTGTCACGCATGAGGTCGCGAGTTCGACCCTCGTCACTCCCGCCATTTTGATATGTAAGACGTACTTATGTACGTCTTTTTTTACATATATATAAGAGGATTCATCAACAAATAAAAAGGAGGGGTAAAATGAGCACATTATTAAATATAATATGGCTTTTTTTCGGTGGTTTAGTTTTAGCATTAGAATGGGTGATAGCAGGAGTTTTATGTATTATCTTTATAGTAACAATACCTTTTGCTAGAGGGTGTTTTGAGATGGCAGGATCATGTCTTACACCATTTGGAAAAAGAGTTGAGTTACAAAGTAATTATGGAGAGCCAGCAAGACCAATTAGTGCATTTTTATGGATAATATTTGCGGGAATATGGTTAGCACTATCTCACCTATTAATAGGGATAGCTCAATGTTGCACAATCGTAGGAATACCATTTGGAATACAAAATTTTAAACTGGTTCAAGTAGCATTTAATCCATATAAATATACTTTAAGATAGTATGAAAAAAAGAGAAAGCTTAAAATGACTTAAATCATTTTAGTAGCTTTCTCTTTTTATTAAATTATAATTTTTTTATTCTTTCTAATATCTTATCAGCTATAGGAGTGAATAAAGCAGATGAGTCTACACATTCCTCTCCTCTAGTCATCTTTGCAAATCCCTTAGTCATAGGTAACTCTCCAAGAAGAGGTAACCCCATATCTTTTAAGAAATCATGAGCTCCAGATTCCTCATGGAAGCTTATTTTTGTTTCACAACCAGGGCAAACTATATAGCTCATATTTTCAACTACTCCTATTACAGGAACATTCATTTTTTTAGCCATATTAACAGCTTTAGCTACAATCATAGATACCATATCTTGTGGTACAGATACCATTACAATTCCATTGATAGGAGTAGATTGCATAACTGTAAGGGCTACATCTCCAGTACCAGGAGGCATATCTATAAGAAGATAGTCAAGATCTCCCCATAATACCTCTTCCCAGAATTGTTTTACAGCACTACTTATGATAGAACCTCTCCACACTACAGGTTGACTCTCATCTTGAAGTAATAAGTTAAGAGAGATAATTTTAATTCCCTCTTTAGATGTTACTGGAATGATGTTAGTACCATCTCCTATAGCCATCTGTCCACTAACTCCCATAAGTCTAGGGATACTAGGTCCAGTTATATCAGCATCCATTATACCAACTTTATAACCTCTTTTTGCTAAATCTTTTGCAAGTAGTGTAGTAACAGTTGATTTTCCAACTCCACCTTTACCACTCATGATTCCAATTACATTTTTTATATTATTTAATGGATTGTTAACAACTCCACAACTCTCTTTGTCCTTTGTACAAGCACCGTTTGAAGGACAAGTACTACAATTTGACATATATTTTTCCTCCTTAAATTAACAATTACTATTTTTTAATCATACACTCATAATATGGATTTGTCAAATTTAAAATAATAATTATTAGATTGCAATAGATATAGGAGAGTTATTAATTTTACGAGTATATATTTTATGTAATTCCTCTTCAGTTACATTTTTACTAGGAATATCAAGGATAACCTTTCCCTTATCAAGCATAACTATTCTGTCAGCATACTTTATAGCATCTCTAAGATTATGTGAAATCATAAGGGCAGTTATTTTTTGTTTGTCTATAAGTTGTTTAGTTTTTTCCATAATAACTTTAGATGTTTTAGGATCTAAGGCAGAGGTATGCTCATCTAGGAGTAGAAGTTTAGGCTTTTTCATAGTTGCCATAATAAGTGATAGAGCTTGTCTTTGTCCACCTGATAAGAATTTTACTTGTGTATCTAGCTTATTTTCTAAACCTAATTCAACCTCTTTGAGTAAATTAATATAATTTTCAATTTTATTTTTTTGTATTAGTCTTTTAAGTGAAAATTTTTCACATTTTTTACTAGCTAAAGAGATATTTTCTAGTATTGTAAGAGATGGAGAAACACCTTTAGATGGATCTTGATGAATTTTACTTATACCGAAAGCTCTTTTTTCCTCTTTAAGTTTTCCAATCTCTATACCATCTAATAAAATAGAACCACCATCATTTTCTAAAGAACCACTTATTAGATTAAAAAGAGTAGATTTTCCACATCCGTTGGCTCCTAAGATAGCTACAAACTCACTATCTTTAACTGTAAAGTTAAAATTATTGAATATAGTTGTTTCATTCTCAGTTCCAATATTAAAACTCTTTGATAAATTTTTTATTTGTAGCATCTTTTTTTCCTCCTTTTTTGATAAAACCTAAAATAGACATATTATTATAACCAATAAAAAGAATAACAATAATAGCACTGATAGCCTTGAGATCAGTAGGAGCAAGCCCTACTTCTAAAGCAAGTCCACCTATAATTTTATAGATAATAGCCCCTAAGATAGCTCTACTAGTTCCATTTATTTTTTTAGAATTTTTTAAGAATGTATCTCCAATTATAATAGAGGCAAGAGCTGATACTATGATAGAAGCCCCCATATTAATATCAGCAAATCCTTGAAGTTGTCCCATAAGAGCACCACTAACAGCAACAATTCCATTAGATAGCATAAGTCCTAACAACTTATATGTATTACAGTTTACACCTAGAGATTTTACAAGTGTTTCATTATCTCCAGTAGCTATTAAAAGATATCCTCTCTCTGTTTTTAAAAATATATCCATCAGAAATTTGATTAATAGTACAATAATTACAAGGATAACTATTGTATTTCCATAATCAAAGATAGAAGAGTAATTGTATAGAGGAATATTGGCTTTTCCATTTACTCTTAAATTAACAGAGTAAAGAATAGTCATCGTAAGTATCCCAGCTAATATTGGTGCAATTCTCATTTTAATATGAAGTGCATATGTAATAACCCCAGCTAATGAACCAAAAACAAATGACAATATTGTACTGGTAATTGGATCTAAACCTATTAACATAAATTTTGAAAAAATAAATGCTCCAAAAGGAAAAGTTCCCTCTACAGATAGATCTGGAAAATCAAGTATTTTATATGTGATAAAAACCCCTATTGCAAGAACTGCAAATATTAATCCTTGTTCCAAAGATATAGATAATAAAGCTCCCATTTTATCTCCTCTCTAATCTACAAATGTAGCCCCTGAAAATACAGGTAAACTCTCTGAAAGATTTAAATTTTTTAAAGTTTTTCTATTCACAACTTTTGTTGTATTTTTAGATGTTTCTACTGGTAGATTTTCTACTGAAACCTTATCAACTAGAATTTTTTTAGCCATGGCTCCAGTTTGTCTTCCAAGCTCATAGTAACTAAGCCCATCTGTCATAAGAATTCCACCTTGTACATGAGCCTCCTCAGCCCCAATAGTTAATTTTTTATTCTTGATACTAGCTTTTGAAATTAAATTGATAGCTGAAGCAACTATATTATCTGTAATAGTGTAGAATCCATCTACTTTTCTAACAACCGAGTTTACAGCTTGAGGAATATCATTGATATTATTTACTCCCACTGGAATAATTTCAAGATTTAATTTTTCTCCAATCTCTTTAGCCTTAGCAATTTGAATTTCAGAGTTAGCCTCACTAGTATTATAGATAACAGCTATTTTCTTTACTTTAGGATTGATCTCTTTAAAAAGGCTTAGTTGCTTTTCAACAGGAGCAGCATCAGAAGTTCCACTTATGTTACCTCCAACTTTTTCAAGTGAATCAACAAGTTGTGCACTTACAGGATCAGTAACAGCACTGAATAAAATAGGTATTGTATCAGTTGCTTGCTTAGCTGATTGTGCAGAAGGAGTGGCTATAGCAAATATAAGATCTTTCTTATCAGCAACAAATTTTTGAGCTATCATACCAGCTGTTCCAGTATCTCCTTGAGAGTTTTTATAATCTATATTAGCATCTATACCAAGATTCTTTAATTCATCTTCAAAACCTTTTCTTACAGCATCTAGTGCTGGATGTTCTGCAAATTGAGATATACCAATATTAAAAGTTTTTTCATTGGCATAGGATATGATGCTAAAAATAAAAAATATCATCATTCCAATTATTTTTTTTGACTTCTGTACTACTGTTTTTTTCATAAATCCTCCTCTTGAGGAAATAAAAAAACCTTTTTACAAGAATTGTAAAAAGGTAATTAACAAAATATATTAAAAAGATATAGGTAAATCTACCTACACTATAATTTTACTATTTTATTTTACTACTATCCTACAATTCTACAAAATTTTCTTATTCCTACAACTATTCTACTATTCTACATTTTATATTCATTGATTATATATAAATTTTTTTTAAATGTCAACCCTTAATTTTATTCATTAGGAACAGCTCTATGCCCAAGCCCTATAACAACCTCATCTAATCTGAACATTCCAATAGTTAAAAATATACATACAGACAGGTGTTCTTGGTATCTAGCTATACCAATTTTTCCACCAACATTGAAGCCTACAGATTTATCTAAAATTTGATCAATAGCCTCTCTAGTAGCCCCAGTTAATGCTCCTTCATATACATGTGACTCAGTTATAAGTCCATTTCTTTTAGCAGCGACTAATGTTCTTTCCAAGATTTTTGGGATAGAGTCAACAACATTTCCTCCAATATCAACAGCAGCAGTTTTAATCTCTCTTTTCATATATTTATCTTTTAGCTCTTGTTCCTCTTCTCTATTACTCATAGCCATCTCTATAGATACCCTAGCTATATCCTTACTTTTATATTGCATAAAGACTCCTCACTTTCAAAATTTTATATCTATATTATATCAAAAAATCTAAAAAACTAACAGAAAAATTAAAAACAAAAATGTCTAAAAAGTTGTATAAAACGATTGAAAAAGATATATATTTATGATATATTTAAAGAGTAAATTTAATAAAACGCTTTTTATTGTTTTCAGTTTATATATTAAAACAGTAAAAGGCGTTTTTTATTTTTAGGAGGTAGAGATGTTAAAAAAAGAGAATAAAATGGGAACATATAAGATATTGCCACTATTATTATCAATGTCTATTCCACCAACAATATCAATGTTAATTAATTCACTGTATAATATAGTTGATTCTATATTTGTTGCGAGATTAGGAACAGAAGCATTAACTGCTGTATCCTTAGCTTTTCCAGTTCAGAATTTGATTTTAGCATTAGCTGTAGGATCTGGTGTCGGAGTAAACTCCTTAATAGCAAGGAAATTGGGAGAAAAAGAGTATGGAATAGCAAGCAAAGCAGCAGCAAGTGGACTAATTCTCTCTATAATTCATTACTTAATTTTAAGTTTATTGGGGATATTATTAATTAAACCATTTTTTCTTCTTTTTACAAAGGAAAGTAATATTTTGAATATGGGGATAGAGTATACCTATATAGTAACATTTTTAAGCATAGGAACAATTACACAAATAGCTATAGAAAAGATTTTACAAGCAACAGGAAATACATTAGCACCAATGTTTTTACAGATTATAGGAGCGATAACCAATATAATTTTAGATCCAATATTAATATATGGATATTTTGGTTTACCGGTATTAGGAGTAAAGGGAGCAGCTATTGCCACTGTAATTGGTCAAATGACATCTTTATTTTGTTCTTTATATGTTTTATTTTTTACAAGACAAGAATTAAAAATAGAGAAAAAAGATTTTGTTTGGGATAAGAATATTATAAAAGATATATATAGTGTTGGAATTCCCTCTTTTTTTATAATGTCAATAGGTTCTTTCCTAGTTATGGGAATAAATTATATCCTTTCGGGGATATCAACTATAGCAGTTTCGTTATTTGGAATATATTTTAAGCTTCAAACATTCATATATATGCCGACTAGTGGAGTAACACAAGGAGCTATGCCAATTATGGGATATAGTTATGGTGCTAAAAATTCAAAGAGATTATTAGAAGTTTTAAACTATTCAATAATAATATGTGTATTAATAAACTTTTTAGGAAGCGTAATTTTTTGGATATATCCTCAAGAGATACTTCATTTTTTTGATGCTTCTGAAGAGATGATGGTTATGGGAGTTAAAACAATAAGGATTATTTCAACAACCTATTCAATAGGAAGTGTATGCTTTATTTTTTCATGTTTCTTGCAAGCTATTGGAAAAGGGATACCATCATTGACAATAACTATGTTAAGACAGCTAATATTGCTTTTACCAATGGCATATATTTTAGGAAAAATTTATGGACTCACAGGAGTATGGTTAGCTTTTCCAGTTGTAGAGGTAATAACTTGTATAATATCAATTTTGATATATAGAGATTTTAAGAAGAAAGATCCTGTGATGAGTTTAAAGTATGAAAAAAATTAAAAAATAGAAAATTTAAAAAAATAAGAGTAAGTGAAAATAAAAAAGCTATGATTTCAATAGTTATTATTCACTTACTCTTATTCTATATTTTATTTAAAATTTTTTATACAAAGGGCAACAGCTCCAAAGAAACCAGAGTTTTCTCCTAAGTCTGGTGTAACTATATATTCATCTATTTTATTAGCAATCAGATCACTTTGGACATAGCCGTTCAATAGCTTAGCTACCTCTTTTCTAATTTTTGGAAGGAGTTGTTTATGTTTTATAACATCTCCACCAAGAATTATTTTCTCAGGAGATAGTATTAGTATATAGTTAACAAGGGCATGGGCTATATAGAAGGCTTCTAAATCCCAAGCGGGGTGATTTTCACCTAAAGATTCTAATTTTTTATTCCATCTTTTTTCAATAGCTGGACCAGATGCCATTCCTTCTAAGCAGTTTCCACCATGGAAAGGACAGTTTCCAGCAAACTTATCACGAGGGTGTCTACTTACAAAAATGTGTCCCATCTCTGGGTGCAACATTCCGTGAACAAGCTTTCCCTCAACGATAGCTCCGCCACCTATACCACTTCCAATAGTCATATATATAGAATTTTTTAATCCTTTCCCAGCCCCCCAAGTAGCTTCTCCTAAGATAGCAGCATTGATATTTGTATCTAAGAAAATAGATATATTTAAAGCTGTTCTTAAAGTACCGAGTAAATCAAAATTTTTCCAAGTTGTTTTGGGAGAGGATGTAATATAACCATAAGTCTCAGATTGAGGATTCAAATCAAGAGGACCAAAACATCCAATTCCAAGAGCAGCAATATCCTTATCTTTGAAAAATTCAATAACAAGAGGTATTGTTTTTTCTGGAGTCTCTGTTAGAATACTTATTTTTTCAAGAGTATTTCCTTTTTCATCAGTTATTCCACAAATAAATTTTTTTCCACCTGCATCAATAGCTCCAAATTTCATAAAAATCTTCCTCCTTTAATATTATGGTATATACTATATTTACTACAAAAAAATTGAATTTCCTTCGTTTTTAGAAATCATAATTACTTTGAGCAGGAATATAATCTAGATATAGATTTGAATCAAACATCTTTCCTAACTCATCTATAGAATCAAGACCAGTAAAATATATGATTGTTTCAGAATCAGGAATAAATTTAATTGTATTTCCCTTTAAATGGAAATTACCTACATCTTTAGAGATAGGAAATTTAAGAACAGGTGAACCAATATCTTTCAAAAGCCGTTGATAAAGATTTTGTAATTGTCTAGTTCCAATTTTTTCCTTGTCAAAGACAACTCTAATTTTAGTTAGAGAATCATTTACTAAGTAAAATTGATACTTTTCAATATTTTCCTTTGGATCTTCAACAGATAGAATTGTAGTATTTTCATCAACAGTAGGTTCTTTTTCTATTTTTGGGAATATGATACTTAGATCATTACCAGTATCCCCCCAGTTAATTCCATTGAAATCCTTTATTGAAAATGATGATATGTAGATAATTAAAAAGAGTAAAAACGCTTTTTTCATACTTAATAACCTCCAGTAAGTTTATAGTAGTTATATTTTAACAAATTTTTATTTAATTAGATAAAGAAATTTTTGAAAAAGTTTAAAAATATTGGTATTATATAGTTAAAAAGTCGACTTAAATTATGGAGGGTAAAATGAAGAGGGAAAATTATATAGAGTGGGATGAGTATTTTATGGGGATAGCTCTTCTTTCTGGAAAAAGAAGTAAGGATCCGAATACACAAGTGGGAGCTTGTATTGTTAATGAAGAAAAAAAGATTGTTGGAGTAGGATATAATGGATTACCTATAGGGTGTAGTGATGATGAATATCCTTGGGAAAGAGAGGGAGAGTTTTTAGAAACTAAGTATCCATTTGTTTGTCATGCTGAATTAAATGCTATATTGAATAGTACTAAAACTTTAAAAAATTGTACAATATATGTTGCTCTTTTTCCTTGTCATGAGTGTAGTAAAGCTATAATTCAAAGTGGAATAAAAGAGTTGGTATATTTATCAGATAAATATGATGGAACAGAGTCAAATACTGCCTCTAAAAAAATGCTAAATTCAGCAGGAGTAAAATTTAGACAGTTAAAATCAAAGATAGATAAAATTGAATTATCTTTTGATGAGAAAGATTATTAAGAGCAGAATTATTAAGTTTTCTTTTATTAAAAATTATTTTAGTTTAGAAGAAGTTGATTAACTAAAGCTTAAAGAGTAAAAATAAAATTCTGTTTATTTAGAGTTTTATTATCTTTTGCTAAGTTAATCTAACTTCTATATCTAAATACTCTATTTTTTCTTTCTGAAAAAGTCTTTGAAAGATTTTTTAGGCGAAACATCCTTCATCTCTTGCTGTTCTTTTCTATATTGAGACCAATTTGGGTCATTTTTCATATGTTTTCTCATTTGACTCATATATTGATATGTAGCCTTAGCATCAGAATATTTTTTCTTCATATTGAATTTTATATCTGAAAAAGTTTGACCAATACCATCGAAAACATCTTTTATATTATAAAAAACTCTTTTAGGAAAGTTATACTTATATATTTCTCCACAGTGAGGGCATTTATATTTTGCAGATTTATCAGAAATCTTCATTTTTTTCTTACAAGCTGGGCAAAGAATAATAAATTTTTTCATTTTAAACTCCTAAAATTAATGATATAATAATTTAAAAGATATTATATCATAAATATTTTATAAGGGGAATATGAAATTGAAAGAAAAAAATTTGATTAAAAATACAGATCTATTTTTTAGATTAGAGGATAGTGAATTTGAAAATATAATTGAGAAGTGTAGATATAAAATTTTAAATTTTCAAAAGGATGAGTATGTGGCTTTTAGAGGTGATGATATAGATGGTATTTATATCAATTTAGAAGGAATACTGGTAGCAGAGATGTTGAAGGATGATGGAAATGTTAAAAAAATAGAGGAACTAGGAAAAGGAAGAATAGTTGCCTCAGCATTTATTTTTGGAAATGTAAATAAATTTCCTATAGATTTAGTAGCTAAATCTAAAGTAAAAGTGCTTTTTATTGAAAAAAATGAAGTAGTTGAATTGCTAAAAAGTAACAGTAAGATTTTAAAAATATTTTTAGATGAGATAAGTAATAAGGCACAGTTTTTATCAAAAAATCTATGGGAAAGTTTGAGTAATAAGACTATAAATCAAAAATTAGTAGAATATATGTTAAAAAATGAAAAAGATGGAATAATAATTTTCAATAATTCAATAAAAGAGTTATCGGAATACTTTAATGTGAGTCGTCCATCACTTTCAAGAGTAATAAAAAATATTATAGAAGAGGGAGTTATAGAGAGAGTTGAAAAGGGAAAATATAAAATTCTTTCAAGGGAAAAACTATTAAAAATAAAGTAAAATTAATACTTTGTTGTTTATTATCTAAATAAAGAATAAAATTTTTTAAAAAAAGTGTTGACGAAAAATATTATTTATGATATTATAATCTTTGTCCGCGAGAGAGCGGCACAGATGAATAAATAAGGACATTAGCAACAGAATAGAGAAAGACAATAAATGCAAACACAACAATAAATTGGTGTAATAAATAATCAGTA
>NZ_JACSNP010000030.1 GCF_016900045.1 Fusobacterium mortiferum | reverse complement strand
TACTGATTATTTATTACACCAATTTATTGTTGTGTTTGCATTTATTGTCTTTCTCTATTCTGTTGCTAATGTCCTTATTTATTTATCTGTGCCGCTCTCTCGCGGACAAAGATTATAATATCATAAATAATATTTTTCGTCAACACTTTTTTTAAATTTTTTTCATTATTTTATATTTAGTTTTTATCAACTTAATAAAATCAATAGTTTTTACTTTCTCTTTTATAATTTTAAAATTATATTCAGTTAGATAAAAAAGAGAAAAATTTATTTTATTAACTGCTCTATACCATAAAAACAATTTATAAAAATAAAATTTTTCTCTAAATTTAAAATCTATTTACTATCCTTTTTTATAAAAAGCTTTATAAGCTCTATATGTTTCAAAAACATCTAATTTTGAAGAGACTTCAAATGGAGAATGCATAGCAAGTAATGCTGGTCCAATATCTATTGTATTTATCCCTAATTGAGCAAGATACATAGCCACTGTACCTCCTCCACCTTCATCTACTTTTCCCAATTCTCCTATTTGCCAACAAATATTCTCTTCATTTAAAATTTTTCTTATTTTAGCAACATATTCTGCATCAGCATCGTTGGTACTACTCTTTCCTCTAGCTCCAGTATACTTAGTTACTACTACACCGAATCCAATTTTTGCAGCATTTTGAATATCGTGTACCCCTTTAAATATTGGATCCACCCCCACATTAACATCAGATGATAAAGATTGAGAATTCCATAAAACTCTTCTTAATATCATCTCATTAAAATGTCCTTTTATCTTTTCAATTATATCTCCAGTTATATATGCTAAATAATCTGATTTTAATCCTGTGCTACCTGATGATCCTATCTCCTCTTTATCAGCTAAGAAACATACAGCTGTCTTATCAGGAATCTCCTCTATATCTGTAATTGCTCTCATAGATGTATATCCACATATTCTATCATCTTGACCATAGGCTCCTATCATAGATCTATCAAATCCTATGTCTTTAGCTGATCCTGCTGGTACTAATTCTAACTCAGCTGAAATAAAATCCTCTTCTACCATTCCATAATCTTTATTTAAAATCTCTAATACGGCATATTTTATCTGTGATTTTACTGTTTCATCTTCTACTGTTGTCGGAATACTTCCTACTATTATTTGAAGTTCCTCTCCTTTTAATACCTCTCCAGCTTTTCTCTCTCCTTGAATCTTAGATGCTAAATGTGGTAAAACATCTGGAATAGTGAAAACAGGATCACTATCTTTTTCTCCTATCTTGATCTCAACTTTCTCTCCATTTCCTAGTATAACCACTCCATGCATAGCTAAAGGAATTGAAGCCCATTGATATTTTTTTATTCCTCCGTAGTAGTGTGTTTTCATATAAGCAAGTTCAAACTCTTCATATAGAGGATTTCCTTTTAGATCTAATCTTGGTGAGTCTATATGTGATACCACATAGTTAACTCCCTTCTCTATATCCTCTTTTCCAATTACTGCCAAAACTAAATTTTTCTCTCTATTTACATAGTATATTTTATTTCCTGGAACTAATTTATCCTTTGTATCAGCACTTACAAATCCTTTACTTTCAACAAATTTAATTCCCTCTTTAACAAACTCTCTTTCAGTTTTTCCAATATTTAAAAAGCTTTTATACTCCTCTGAAAAAAGAAATATCTCCTCTTTATTTGTTACTTTTTTCCAACCATTTTTAACTTTATATTCCACCTTAGACTCCTCCTTTAGAGTAATTTTATATTCTTTAGTATAACACAAAAAAATAAAAATCCCTCTTCATTTTTTGAAAAAGGGATTTTTATTTTACTAATCTATATAAAATATTTTGGGGAAAGATTTATGATATAATAGTACAATTTTTCAATGGCATTTATGTGAAATTTAAAAGTAATTTATTTTATATTCATCTTTACCATTTAACTTAACTTGACTTTTAATATTTTTTAATATATACTATTCTCTGTAAAAAATTAAATAAACCCTTGATTTACAAGGAGATGTTCTACACAGACAAACCATCTATAAAAAACTAGGCTAAATTTTTAAAATAATTATCTATTTTAAAGAGCAGAGTTTTTCTGCTCTTTTTATTTTTCTAGTTTAAATTAAATTTTTAGGAGGCGAATATGATTTTAAAAAACGAGATTCTTTGGTTCTGTATGTTAGTTATCAATTTTGGTTTAATCCTTTTTGCTTATAAAAAATTTGGAAGAATAGGACTTTATGCTTGGATACCAATTTCAACTATCTTAGCTAATATTCAAGTAGTTCTTTTAGTGGACTTATTTGGATTTGGAACTACTCTAGGTAATATACTCTACGCTGGTGGTTTTTTAGTTACAGATATTTTAGCTGAAAACTATGGTAGAAAAGAGGCTCAAAGAGCAGTTTATTTAGGTTTTTTCTCACTTATTGCAATGACTTTGATTATGCAGATTGCTGTATCTTTTACCCCTTCAAATGTAGAGGAAGGAATTATTACTTTTAATGGAGTTAAAAGGGTATTTGATTTTATGCCTAGAATAGTAATAGCTTCCTTAATATCATATCTTATCTCTCAGACACATGATATTTGGGCTTATGAGTTTTGGAAAAAGAAATATAGTGAACCTAAACATATTTGGATAAGAAACAATGCTAGTACTATGGTTAGTCAACTTATAGATAATGCTTGTTTCACTCTTATTGCTTTCTATGGAGTATATCCTAAAGAGGTATTAATTGAAATTTTCTTAACTACATACTTTATGAAGTTTTTAGTTGCTGTTTGTGATACACCTTTTGTATATATAGCTCACTATTTAAAAAAGAAAAATCTAATAGAACAAGTTATATAATAAATTTCAAGAATGACGAAGATTGAGAAGAACAAATAGAGCAAGTCAGCGAAAGCAAACACTAAAAAACACAACTATTTAAGTGAAACAAGTTTTTTGTTTTTAGTGAGCTAAGCCTACTTGCTCTTTATTCTTTGAACGAAAGTCATTCTTGAATTATTTATAATTATCTTAATTTCTTAGATTGCAACGGTTTCAATTTTATTCATCTATATAGTTATCAAAATACCCTTGAATTAAGATAATTGGTGTTCCTTTATCTCCACTTCCTGAAGTTAAGTCACAAAGAGATCCAATTAAGTCTGTTAATCTTCTTGGTGTTGTTCCTTGAGTTATCATCTGTCCTTTTAAATCAGAGTCTTTACTCTTAATAGCTTCTGCAACTGCTTTTTGTAACTCATCACCTTTTAAATTAGCTAAATCATTATCAGCTAAGTATTTTAATTTTATCTCGTTAGGAGTTCCCTCTAATCCAGCAGTGTATCCAGGAGAAACAACTGGGTCAGCTAGTTCCCAAATTTTTCCAACTGGATCTTTGAATGCTCCATCTCCATAAACCATAACTTCTATATTTTTTCCTGTTCTTTCCTTTAACATCTCTTGTATCTTTATAACAAGTTCTTTACAATCACGTGGGAATAATTTTATACTATCCTCAGTTGCTTTATTTGAACCTAATAATCCGTAATCTGCATTATAACCAGATCCATTTATTGATTTAGTTAAGATCTCATCCATTCCATAAACTATCTTAGCTCCAGCTTTTTTTAATAGTTTTTTAGTTCTCATACGAGTATGAATATCACAGTTTAATACACAGTCAGTATATTTTAAAATTGCAGTAGGGTTATTAGCAAAAATAACTTCAACTTCTGCTCCTTGTTCTTTTATTAATTGAGAGTAATACTCTATATAATTAACTCCTGTAAATTCATGGATAGGATTTCCAAATTTTTCTGTAAATTCAGCTTCAGTTAAGATATCTGTCCAAGGATTAACTCCCTTTTCATCAAGTATATCATAATCAATAAAGTGGTTTCCAACCTCATCTGAAGGATAGCTAAACATTAAAACTATTTTTTTTGCTCCCTTTGCTATTCCTTTTAAACAAACAGAAAATCTATTTCTACTTAAAATTGGAAATATAAGTCCTATTGTATTCTCTCCATATTTTTCTTTAACATCTGTTGCAACATCATCAATTGTAGCATAGTTTCCTTGAGCTCTAGCCACTATTGATTCAGTAATAGCCACTATATCTCTATCTCTCAATGTGATATTTTCTGATTCAGCTGCAGCTAAAACAGCATCCACAGTGAATAAAGATATATCATCTCCTTGCTTAATAATTGGTGCACGAAGTCCTCTTGATATAGTTCCTACTAATCTTCCCATACTTTTTCTCCTTTATTATCATAAATTTTCACAAGAATATTATATCATATTTTTGAAAAAATATTATCATTTTTTTAAATAAAAATAGTGTTTTTTTAATTTTTATAATTTTTAAATCCTCCTGAAAGATTATATACTTCAAATCCATTATTTATTAATATATTTTGAGCAGCATTCCCAGTAGTTCCCTTATTACAATGAACTACTATTTTTCTACTTCTAGGAATCTCTTCAAGTCTTTCTCTTAACTCTTCTAAAGGAATATTCATAGCTCCTTCTATATGCTCCTTATCATATTGTGATTTAGAACGAACATCTAATACCACATATTGAGAAACATTACTTTTTAAATTTTCTGGAGTTATTATCTTATTTTTTCTATTTATGGCATTATCTAATATCATTCCTGTATAGGCTACTGGATCTTTAGTAGTTGAAAAGGGAGGAGCATAGGCTAAATCTATATGAAATAATTCATCTACTGTAGCTCCATAAGTTAAAAGAGTAGCAAACACATCTAATCTTTTATCTACTCCATTTTCACCAACTATCTGAACTCCTAATAATTTCCCACTCTCTTTATCTGCAATAGCTTTTATCAGCATCTCTCTTGAACTTTTTAGATACTCAGTCTGATTTGGTTTTATATTGTGGATAACCTCAATACTGTATCCTCTCTCTTCAGCCTCTTCCTGAGATAATCCAGTTTTTCCAACTACAAGATTAAAAACTTTAAATATTGAAGTTCCTAGTATACCTTTAAATTCTAAATTCCCACCAGTCAATCTATCTCCTAAAATTCTTCCCATTTTATTAGCAGTAGAGCCAAGTGGCATATAAATTTCTTCGCCAGTTATACTCAAATAAGAAAGTACACAATCCCCAATAGCATAGATATCTTTTACATTTGTTTCTAAATATTTATTTACTTTAATGGCTTTTTCCTTACTAAGCTCAATCCCCGTTCCTTCTAGAAAGTCTGTATTTGGTACCACCCCTATGGCTCCTATTATTAAATCTCCCTCTAATATTTTTCCACCAATGGTTTGTATCTTATTACCACTAATATTTTCAACAGAATCTTCTAATATAAGATTTACTCCTTGACTTTTTAAATAACTTTCTAATGCTCTACTGATATCCTTATCTATTCTTCCACCTAATCTATCCCTCTGTTCAATGAGTGTAGTTTGTATTCCTCTTGAAACGATACTCTCTACCATCTCCAATCCAACAAAACCTCCACCTATAATTATAGCTGTTTTAGGTTGCTCTTTCTCAATAAATTTTTTTATTTGCTCTGCATCCTCTATACTTCTAGTATAAAAGATATTTTCTCCTTTAAATTTTAGTTCTCTTGCCCTAGCTCCACTAGCTACTATTAACTTATCATAATTATCTTCAAATACTTCACCAGTAATCTCATTTTTTATCAGAATTTTTTTTGTTTCTACATCTACTTTTTCAACTCTATGAGAAATATGAATATCTATATTAAATCTATCTTTAAACCATTTAACATCTCTTGGAGTCAAGTTTTTTCTCGTTATATAGTCCTCTTCTATATAATAAGGTATTCCACAACCTGAGTAACTTATATCTTTTCCAGCTGTATAACATACTATCTCTATATCTTCACTATTTCTTCTTGCTTTAGCCATTGCTGAAGTTCCTGCTGCAACAGCTCCTATAACTACTATCTTCATATCCTACTCCCATTTATATTATAAATTGTTGCATAGCATTAAAAAAATATCCAACTATTATTATTCCAATAATACAAATTCCTACAAAAACTTTTAATAACTTAGGTTTTATAGCTTTATGTAACATAACTAAAGATGGTAAAGACAGTGTTGTAACTGCCATCATAAAGGATAAAATGCTTCCTAAATTAGCTCCTTTAGCAAAAAGTGCCTCTGCTATTGGTATAGTTCCAAAAATATCTGCATATATTGGTATCCCTATTAAAGTTGCTAAAATTACTCCAAAAGGATTTTTGCTTCCTAAAATTCCAATTATCCAGTTTTCTGGTATCCAATTATGTATAGCAGCTCCTATTCCAACTCCTACTATTATGTATGGAAAAACTTTTTTAAATGTTTCTATGACCTGTTCCTTTGCAAATTTAATTCTATCAGCTATAGTTAACTCTGGAACATCTAGCTCTATATCACTCACACTTTTAGCATTACGGATAAACTCTTCTATCTCATTTTCCAATTTTAGTTTCTCAATTACTGTTCCACCTACTACAGCAATTACAAGTCCTAGAACTACATAAAGTATTGCAATTTTTACTCCAAATATGCTTACTAACAATAATAAAGACCCTAAATCTACCATTGGAGAAGATATTAAAAAGGAAAATGTAACTCCTAACGGTAATCCAGCTGATGTAAAACCTATAAATAGTGGAATAGATGAACATGAACAAAAAGGAGTTACCGTTCCTAAAAGTGCTCCTATTATATTTGCCCATATACCTTTAAATCTTCCTATTATTTTTTTACTTTTTTCTGGTGGAAAATAGCTTTGTATATAACTTATAAAAAATATTAATGAACATAGTAAAATTGTTATCTTTATTACATCATAAAAAAAGAATTGAACCCCTCCAAATAGATGTGTATCTCTATCTAATCCCAATTTTTCTAATGTATTTCCTACCAATAAATTTAACCATTGCATTCCTAATATTTGATTTTGTATAAATCCCCATATTTTCAATATAACTTCCATCATTCTCTCCTTTTTATATTGATAGTTATCAATCTATTTTATTAAATAAAAACTCCTTATGGAGCTTCTATTACTTAACTATTTTCTCTAAAATTCTTTTTATATCATCCTTAGATAGCACTTTCCCATAAGATACTACTTTTCCATCAATCCATAATCCTGGAGTTGACATAATCCCATATTTAGCTATCTCTGCAAAGTCAGTTATATGAGAAATTGTTGCCTCAATATTTAGTTCTTTTACAGCTTCTAGAGTATTATTCTCAAGTGTATGGCAGTTTTTACATCCAGGTCCTAAAACTCTAATCTCCATCTTATTTCCTTCAACTATTTCATGACATGCTCCTCCACATGAACAAGCTGTTTCTTGAACTTTAGGTTCCTCTTTCACCTCTGTTCCACAAGAACATCCGCCAAATATTTTCTTTAATATACTCATTTTTATTCCTCCTTGTATTCTATTTTTAATTTTTTATATAATACTATATCATATTCTCTATAATGCTCCTTACCTCTTCAAACTTTTTTTTATTAAGAGAATAGTGAGTCCATTTTCCAATTTTAACACTATTTACAACCTCTGAATCACAAAGTATCTTCATATGATGTGAAAGAGTTGGTTGTCCTATATTTAATTTTTCTAGAAGTTTACAAGCACACTGCTCACCATCTTTTAATATTTCTATTATCAATAATCTATTAGGATCACAAAAAGCTTTGAATATTTTTGCAACATTTTCATAACTTTGCATATATCTCTCCTTTCATTCTTCTCTTTTAATTATACATCGATACATTTCAATATGTCAATATATGATTTATAATTTAATTAATAATACTAAAAACTATATTTAAAGAAAAAAAGATGGCAAAAGCCATCCTTTTTTACTACATAGTTAATTATTTATCAGAAATAGATTCTACTCCTGGTAATACTTTTCCTTCTAAGTATTCTAATGAAGCTCCTCCACCAGTAGAGATGTGAGTAAACTTATCAGCATATCCTAAGCTTATTGCAGCTGCAGCTGAGTCTCCTCCTCCGATGATAGTTGTAGCTCCTTGTAAGTTAGCTATAGCTTCACAAACTCCGATAGTTCCTTTTGCGAAGTTAGGCATTTCAAATACTCCCATTGGTCCGTTCCATACAACAGTTTTTGCTCCAGAGATTTCTTTTGCAAATAATTCTACTGTTCCTTGTCCAACGTCTAATCCCATTTCATCAGCTGGAATTGCATCAACTGATACTGTTTTGTGTGGAGCATCGTTGTTGAATTCTTTTGCTACTACTGTATCTATTGGAAGAACTAATTTTCCATTTGCTTTAGCTAATAATTCTTTTGCTAAATCAATTTTATCCTCTTCAACTAATGAAGTTCCTGTAGCTTTACCTTGAGCTCTTAGGAATGTGAACATCATTGCTCCTCCTACTAGAACTTTATCAGCTTTTACTAAAAGATTTTCTATAACTCCGATTTTATCAGATACTTTTGCTCCTCCTAAGATAGCAACTAGAGGTCTTTCAGGATTATCTACTGCTCCTCCGATGAATTTAATCTCTTTTTCCATTAAGAATCCTGCAGCAGTTTTTCCTTCTCCTATATTAGCAGCTATTCCAACGTTTGAAGCGTGAGCTCTGTGAGCAGTTCCAAATGCGTCGTTTACGAATAGATCTCCTAATGAAGCCCAGTATTTTCCTAATTCTGGATCATTTTTAGATTCTTTTTTACCATCTAGATCTTCGAATCTTGTGTTTTCGAACATCATGATTTCTCCATCTTTTAATTCAGCTACTGCAGCTTCTAATTCTGCTCCTCTTGTAGCTGGTATGAATTTAACTGGTTGTCCTAATAATTCAGCTAATCTTTCAGCAACTGGTCTTAAAGATTTTTTAGCTAAATCCTCTTCAGTTTTAACTTTTCCTAAGTGAGAGAAAGCTATCACTCTTCCTCCATTTTCTAATACATATTTTATAGTAGGTAATGCAGCAACTATTCTGTTTTCATCTGTTATTTTTCCATCTTTCATAGGTACGTTAAAGTCAACTCTCATTAATACTTTTTGCCCTTTAACGTTTAAATCTGTAACTATTTTTTTAGCCATTTAGATTGCCTCCCGTTAATCTTATATTCTTAAAAAAAGCGGAACCCTTAAGTTCCGCTATTCTATTTCTATTTAGTTCTTCTCTATTTAATAATCAATTATTTAGAGATTTCTACGAAGTGTTTTAAAGTTCTTATTAATTGAGCTGTATAAGACATTTCGTTGTCATACCAAGATACAGTTTTAACTAATTGTTTGTCTCCAACTGTCATTACTCTTGTTTGAGTAGCATCAAATAATGATCCGTAAGTGATTCCTATGATATCAGATGATACTAATTGCTCTTCTGTATATCCGAATGATTCGTTTGCAGCAGCTTTCATTGCAGCGTTGATTTCTTCTACAGTTACTTTTTTATCTAATACTGTTACTAACTCAGTTAATGATCCAGTTATTACAGGAACTCTTTGAGCAGCTCCATCTAATTTTCCAGATAATTCAGGGATTACTAATCCGATAGCTTTTGCAGCTCCAGTTGTGTTAGGAACGATGTTTGCAGCAGCAGCTCTTGCTCTTCTTAAATCTCCTTTAGCGTGAGGTGCATCTAGAGTATTTTGGTCGTTTGTATAAGCGTGGATAGTTGTCATTAATCCTTCTACGATTCCAAAGTTGTCGTTTAATACTTTAGCCATAGGTGCTAAACAGTTAGTTGTACAAGAAGCTCCTGATATAACTGTTTCTGTTCCATCTAATATGTTGTGGTTTACGTTGTAAACTACAGTTTTAAGATCTCCAGTTGCTGGTGCAGAGATAACTACTTTTTTAGCTCCTGCTTCTAAGTGTGCAGATGCTTTTTCTTTTGATGTGAAGAATCCAGTACACTCAAGAACTACGTCTACTCCTAATTCTCCCCATGGTAAGTTTTTAGGATCTCTATCTGCTACTACTTTTATTGTTTTTCCGTTTACTGAGAATCCACCTTCGATTACTTCGATTGTTCCATCGAATCTTCCTTGAGCTGAGTCATATTTGAATAAGTGTGCAAGAGTTTTTGCATCTGTTAAGTCGTTGATTGCTACAACTTCAAACTCAGGGTTTCCTATCATTAATCTTAATGCTAATCTTCCGATTCTTCCAAATCCGTTAATTGCTACTTTAACTGCCATTTCTATTCCTCCTAAATTTTTATTTAACTATGTAAAAATATTTTATGTTTTTTATTATCTACATAAAATATATAACAAGTTCAATTTTTTGTCAATTAACTCTTTTATAATAATTTCATTAGAGTTATTTTTCATCTTTTTACGATTATTTTTTAATCAGACAATTTTCTATGTAATATTTAACTTTACTATATTTTTCTAGAGTGAACGCTACTCTATTTCAAGAAGTTTTCTCATATCTTCTGGTAGCTCAACTTCTATACTTTTTAACTCTCCAGTCTCTACATCAGAAAACTCTGTTTTATATGAATGAAGCATCTGTCTATTTGCTCTTGGATCACTTCCACCATAAAGTTCATCCCCTAATAGTGGATACCCTTCCAATGCCATATGTGCTCTTATTTGGTGTGTTCTTCCAGTCAGTAACTCAGCCTCAATAAGTGTTAAATTTTTATCTGGAAATCTTTTTAAAACTTTTATCTTTGTTTGAGCACTCTGTCCACCATCTTCAGGTTGAAGCTCAACTCTTCTAAGTTCATCACCAATTTTTCCGATAGGTCTATCTATTAAAAACTCATCTCTATCTACAATTCCCAAAACTATAGCTTGATAAAACTTATTTACAGTACCTTTTTCCTGTAAATAGGATTGAGCATAGGCATTTTTAGTCACTATTATTATACCAGATGTATTCATATCAAGTCTATTATAAAATCTTGGTACCATAACTTTTCCTGTTGTTTGTAAAAAATAGTTTACTACTCCATTGGCTAGTGTTTTATCTACTTTCTTTTGAGTAGGATGAACTATTATATACGGATCTTTATTTATCAAAAGTAAATTTTTATCCTCATAGGCTATCTTTATAGGGATATCCATTGGTCTTATACCAGTTTCCTTCTCCTTCTCCCTTATATGTAGTCTATTGAGTTTTCTAACTTTTTTACTATTATTTTTTACTCTCTTTCCATTTAGATATATCTCTAAATTTCTCAATCCTCTTCCAGAATATCCTTTAGTTTCTTTTAAATATGTTCCTATCTCATATCCATCATACTCTGGTTCAATTATATATTTTTTCATCAACTGATTCCTTTCAAGTTTTCAATAGTTATTCATATATATTTTACTATAATTAATGAAAAATGTTAATAAAATTTTATAATATTTTTTTATAACTTTGTAGAATATACTCTATTGATATAAAAGTTCAATATATATTTAATAAAAATATCTTTTATTTTATTATTATTCTTAATTTTTAATGAATTATATTATATAATATAATTATATTTTAATTAATTAAGATAGAATTTGAGGAGATTAAGGAGAAATTTAAAATGTCATTAAAAATTAAGGAGATTATAGCTTTCGGAATTTCACATAAAGAACTCTCAACTGAAGAGCGTGAAAAATTTATTCAACAAAATCCAGCTAATATTATTCACAATCTCTTTTTAGAAAAAAAGATTGTTGGATATGTTAATCTCTCTACATGCTTAAGAGTAGAATTTTATCTACAGCTTTCAGAGGGATTCTCAACTGCTGATCTACTAGAAAATTTTCAAATAAAAAATGGAATATTTATAAAACAAGGGGAAGAAGCTGCTGAATATCTTTTTAAAGTAGCTTGTGGTTTTTATTCTGTTATTAAAGGAGAGGATCAAATACTAGCTCAAATAAAAAAAGCATATAGCACAGCCCTTGAAGAGAAAACCTCATCTAAAATCTTAAATCCACTATTCAATAAGGCAATTGATCTTGGAAAAAAATTTAGAACAGAGAGTAAAATATGTCATAATGCTCTCTCACTAGAAGCTATCTCTTTAAGATTTATCAAAGATTCTATTGGATTTTTAAGTGATAAAAAAGTTTTGATATTGGGAGTTGGAGATTTAGCTCAGTCTATTCTCTATCTTCTCGTAAAGGAAAACTTAAAAAATATCACTATTACAAATAGAACCTATCATAAAGCATTGGAAATTAAAAATACCTATGATGTTGATATTGTATCCTTTGAAGAGAAACTAAAAGTTATTCCTGAAAGTGATGTAATAATAAGTGTCACTTCAGCTCCACATCTAGTATTAAAAACATCAGATGTTGCTCCACTACTCAATCCAAATAAAAAATATACTTTTTTAGATTTGGCAATGCCTAGAGATATAGAGGAGTCTCTTGGAGAATTAAAAAATGTATCTCTCTTTACATTAGATGATATTTGGGGAGTTTACAATGAACATCTTGCTACTAGAGAACATCTAATAGAAGATTATAATTTCTTAATTGATAAACAGATGGAAAATCTTAGAAAATGGTTTCAATACTATGAAGAAAGGACAGTATAAATGAAAAAGAAAATTATTATTGGTAGCAGAGGTAGTATCCTAGCTCTTGCTCAAAGTGAGATGATAAAAGAAAAATTAAAGAAAAACTTTCCTGAATTGGAGTTTGAAATAAAGAAAATAGTAACAAGTGGGGATAAAGATCTAGTTAGTAACTGGAACAATAGTAATGCCTCTTTAAAAAGTTTCTTTACTAAAGAGATTGAGATAGAACTTTTAGAAGGAAGCATAGATTTAGCAGTACACTCTATGAAAGATATGCCTATTCTTTCTCCTAAAGGACTTATATGTGGAGCTATTCCAGAAAGAGAGGATCAAAGAGATGTACTTATCTCTAAAAGTGGTAAAACTTTGATGGAATTACCTACAGGGGCTATTGTCGGTACAAGTTCTCTGAGAAGAACTATGAACCTTAAAAATTTAAGACCTGATTTAGTAGTAAAACAGCTGAGAGGAAATATACACACTAGACTAAATAAACTTCAAACAGAAGATTATGACGCTATACTTCTAGCCGCAGCTGGTTTAAAAAGAGTTGGACTTGAAAATGAAATAACTGAATATCTTGATCCTAAAACCTTTCTTCCAGCACCAGCTCAAGGAGTTCTCCATATTCAATGCAGAGAAAATGATGAAGAGATTAAAAATATATTAAAATCTATACATAGGGAAGAGGTTGAAAAAGTAGTTATAATAGAAAGAGAATTCTCTAAAATTTTTGATGGAGGTTGTCATACACCTATGGGGTGTTACTCTGAATTAAATGGAGATATGATAACTTTCTATGGGGTATATTTCCAAGGAGAAAAAGGATATGCTGCTAATATTACAAAAGAACTTAATGAAGGAGTGAGAGTTGCTCAAACTCTTGCTGATTATATAAAGGAGAAGATTAATGAATAAAAAGGGTAAAGTATATATAATGGGAGCTGGACCTGGAGATGCGGAACTTCTTACATTGAAGGGAAAAAGAGCTATCGAAGAAGCAGACTGTATAGTTTATGATAGACTTATCAATCCTCGTATTTTAAATTATGCGAAAAAAAATGCAGAGATGATATATCTTGGAAAGGGAAATACTGAAGGGGGAGTCATTCAAGATGAAATAAATAGAACTCTTGTAGAAAAAGCTTTGGAAGGAAAAATAGTAGCTAGAGTAAAAGGTGGAGATCCTTTTGTTTTTGGAAGAGGTGGAGAAGAGATTCAGGCTCTTTATGAAAATGGTATCAGTTTTGAAGAAATTCCTGGTATCACCTCTTCTATTTCTGTCCCAGCATATGCTGGAATTCCTGTGACACATAGAGGAGTAGCTAAATCTTTCCATGTTTTTACTGGACACACTATGGCTGATGGATCTTGGCATAATTTTGAAGCTATTGCAAAATTAGAAGGAACTCTTGTATTTTTGATGGGAATAAAAAATCTTCCTATTATTGTAGAGGATCTAATTACAAATGGAAAAGATCCTAAAACGCCTATTGCTATCATAGAGAAGGGGGCTACTGCAGATCAAAGAGTTACCACTGGAACATTAGAAAATATTGTCCAAATCTCTAAAGAGAAAAAAGTTCTTCCTCCTGCTATAACAATAATCGGAGAGGTTGTAAATTTAAGAGATAACTTTAAATGGTTTGAAAATTCTAAACTTTTTGGGAAAAAAGTACTAGTTACTAGAGATAGAAGACAAGCTGGAGAATTTTCAGATAAGATTGAAAAAATGGGTGGTTTTGCTGAAGAGTTACCATTTATAGAGATAGAATCAACCCTTGATAAAATTGACAAACAACTTTTAAAAAAGTATTCTGTTTTACTTTTTAACTCACCAAATGGAGTTAGGGAGTTTATGGAAAAAATAGAGGATATCAGAGATATTGCTCATTTAAAAATAGGAGCTGTAGGAAGTAAGACAAGGGAGCTACTAGAAAATTACAAGATAAAGGCTGACTTTATTCCTCAGGAGTACCTTGTTGAAAAATTAGTTGAAGAAGCTATAAAACACACTACAACTGGAGATAAAATCCTGATTGTAACTTCTGATATCTCCCCTTGTGACACAGATAAGTTTAATTCTATCTATGATAGACATTTTGATAAGTTAGTTGCATATAAGACTAAAAAAATTATAAGAGAGAAAGAGGAAGTTTTAGAAACTCTAAAAAATATAGAGATTGTTACATTCTTAAGCTCCTCTACAGTAGATGCCTTTATGGAGAGTATCAATTTTGATACTGAGGCTGTTAAAAATATTAAGTTTGCTTCAATCGGTCCTGTTACAAGTGAAACTATGAAAAAATATGGACTTACAGTTGATTTTGAAGCAAAAATTTATGATGTTAATGGAATTATTGAAGCTATAAAATAGCTAGGAGGGGTATGACTGTTATAAAAAATATATAATTTAATATAAAATTCTATAGATAATTTATAGATTGCGGTATAAT
>NZ_JACSNP010000002.1 GCF_016900045.1 Fusobacterium mortiferum | reverse complement strand
ATCTCATCCTTTAAACTCTCTTTATTCCCAGCATAAGTAAGTTTATCTAGTACTATTATCTGTATATCCTCACCATATTTCTCAAGCATATACTTTACAAAGTTTACTCCTATAAATCCTGCTGCCCCTGTTACTAAGTATGTTTTCATTTTTAGTTTCCTTTCATTTCTTCTAAAAATCTATCTATTCCCTCTTTCCAGTGAGGTATCTTTCTATCCACTACTCTCTCTATTTTACTACTATCCAACTTTGAATACTTAGCTCTCTTTGCTTTCAATGGAAAATCACTTGTTTTTCCTCTCTCTAACTTTCCACTCCAACCTATTCTCTTAAGTATATACTCTGCTTGATCATACTTAGATACTTCTCCATTATTTGAAAAGTGATAAAGTCCATACTTATCAGTTTGTATCAGATCCCATGAAAATTCTGCTAGATCCTTTGAGTATGTTGGACTTGATACTTGGTCATCTACTATCTTCAAAGTATCTCTATCCTTTGACCAATTTATTACCTGTTTACAGAAGTTATTATTTCCTATTCCAAATACCCAAGAGGTTCTTATTAGAAAAGTTTTCTCATACTCTAATGAATATTTCTCTCCATCTAATTTTGACTTTGAATATACTGATAATGGATTAGGTATATCCTCCTCTGTATATGGTATCTCCTTCTCTCCATCAAATACAAAATCTGTTGAGTAAGTTACAAAGATAAGATTCTTTTCTTTACATATCTCCGTTAGATTTTTAACTGCATAGCTATTTAGTGCATAACATTTTTCTATTTCATCCTCTGCTCTGTCCACATCATTATATGCTGCACAGTTAATAACTACTGTAAAGTTACTATTCTCTATATATTCTCTTACTTTTTCTTTATTAGTAATATCTAATTCTTGATAGTCAGTAGCTACATATTTTACTCCTAATCTATCAAATAGTTTTTGAAAGTCTTGTCCTAATTGTCCATTAGCCCCTGTAAGTAGTACATAATCACCTTGATAACTCTCTGTATACTCTCTGAATGATTGGTGCTTTTTATCTTTTTCAGATAGAGTAAGCTCCTCTATTCCATACTCCTCTAATTTCCAATCAATACTCAAATCACTATCATCATACATTATCCCACTATCATATTGTGGTGCATATATATCTGTACATTTGTATTGAAACTCTGTATCATCTTCTAAAGTTAAAAATCCATGTGCAAATCCAGCTGGAATATAGAACATCTTCTTATTTTCTTCGCTTAATTCTATTCCATACCATTGTCCATAAGTTTTACTTCCTTTTCTAATGTCTACAGCTACATCATATACAGAACCTTTTATTACTCTTACTAATTTTCCTTGAGAATGTTTAGTTTGAAAATGTAATCCCCTTAATACACCTTTTTTAGATTTTGAATGATTATCTTGTACAAACTCTTCAGTTATTCCTATATTTTCAAACTCTTTTTTACTATATGATTCTAAGAAAAAACCTCTATTATCTCCAAATACAGTAGGTTCAATTATACATAGCCCTTCTATACCTGTTTCTATTCTTTTAAACTTACTCATCTATTCCACCTATTTCACTAAATTTACTAAATATTCTCCATATTTTGATTTCATCAATGGCTTAGCTAATTCCAATACCTTTTTTTTAGTTATCCACTCATTTCTATATGCTATCTCTTCAAGACAAGCTACCATTACTCCCTGTCTACTTTGAATAGTTTTTACAAAATTAGCTGCTTCAAGTAATGCATCATGTGTTCCTGTATCTAGCCATGCCATTCCTCTTCCAAAGTTTACAACATGTAATTTATCTTCTTGTAGATACATCTCATTAATTGAAGTTATCTCTAACTCTCCTCTTTTTGATGGTTTCACTCTTTTAGCTTTTTCTACTACCGTATTATCATAAAAATATAGTCCAGGTACTGCATAATTTGATTTTGGATTTTGAGGTTTTTCTTCTAAAGATATTACTTTCCCATTCTCATCAAATTCTACTACTCCAAAATCTTGTGGATTAGTTACATAGTAGCCAAATATTGTAGCACCTTCTTTTCTTGTTTCTGCTTCTTTTAACATTCCTGTTAATCCATGTCCGTAGAAAATATTATCTCCTAAAACCAAAGCACACGAATCATTATCTATAAACTTCTCTCCTATAATGAAAGCTTCTGCTAGTCCATTAGGCTGCTCTTGAATTTCATATTCAAATTTAACTCCAAAATCTTCTCCACTTCCTAATAACTCTTTAAATAAAGGTAAATCTCTAGGAGTTGATATTATTAATATTTCTCTTATTCCTGCTAACATCAATATAGATAGAGGATAATATATCATTGGTTTATCATATATTGGATTTATCTGTTTTGATATCGCTTTAGTTATTGGATAAAGTCTTGTTCCACTTCCTCCAGCTAATACTATTCCTTTCATTTTTAATCTCCTTTTATTTTATACTTTATAATGTCTATCAATATATAAACTAATATAAAACTGAATCCAGAAAATACAAACATATTACTAAACACTGAAAAAATATTCAGAACATTAATTATACTAAGACCTATCACCCAATATTGCGTATTTTTTATAATACTAAGATATATTAACTCAAATACCATATAAGTAAACAAAATTACCAACATTCCTATCATTCCATAACTTAAATATGCCTTTATATAAAATGACGATACCGTCAAATGTGGTACCATTAATTTAGGTTTTTCTGAAATATATTCTATTCTTTTGCTTATTGCATCAAAGAAAAAATTATCAAAGATAAACATAGCAAGATTATCCTTAGGAATAGTTTTATTAACATTATATTGTAAATTTCCTAATGGAGAAACTAAATATACATATCCCCATATAAAAGGATCTAAATTGTTTTTAGGAAGATCTATTATAGCAATTTTTTTTATCATTCGACTATCATTCCATGAATAATAATGCCTTATATTTCCTGCAACACCAAATATATAAATAATAAAAATAAAAATAAAAGTAATTTTTAATATCATTTTTATATTGTACTTAAAATATAGTATTATTAAAAAGAAAGAAATTAATAATAGTAAAATAGTTCCTCTTAAATAAAGAAGTATATATGGTATTACTCCAATAATACTATAAAATATATATTTCTTTTTTTTAGTTAATTGATAATTATAAAAAGTACAGATAGTAATATAAAAGTTATAAGTAAATAATACTACATGAACAACTGGAATTCCTTTAAAATCCATATATGTATACCCAGTTTTATTCATTGTTTCTATCAACGGAATTTTTTTTTCAAACATAAATTCAATTATGAACATAAAAAAAATCAAAGTATATTCTTTCCCAAATTTTTTATTTATTTTTCTATTCTTTTTGTTTACCCTTATTTTTTTATTATATATAGTTCCCAAAACTATACAAAAAAATATACTAAAAACTATAAATAAAAGTAAATTTAATGTTAATTTTGGAAATAATTTTGAAACCCTGAAATTATATAATATTAGGGTTATTCCCCAAATAATAGAAAATAAATAAAATGGATTTAAAAGCATTTCATCCTCCCTTCTTTTTCCATAAACAATTTCAATAGAATAAAAAGAGATTTCCATTGATGTTTTAACTTAAAAATTCTTTGTTTTTTACTAGTTTTCATTATTTTATTAGTAGTACTCTCTTCTTTATGAAATATCCTTATATTTGGAGCATAAATAGAAATCAATTTATCTTTTTTTATCCGATAATAAAGAATATCTTCCTCACAATACATAAAAGTTTTTTCATAAAAAATATGCTCATATTTTTCATAATATTGCTTTGAAAAAATTAATGCTGCTCCCATTAAAGCCTCGTTTTCTTGTTCACTAGTATAATTATATTTTTTCACTTTTTTTATTTTCCTTAATCTTTCTCTCAAAATATTTAAATTTAAATATTCGATTAATAAATAAATTCTATTTTTTATTAAATTTTTCAAAATTTGCTTTCTACCATAAATTACATTTATATAAGGATTTTGTGGTTGTCCATCTTTCCCTTCAATATAAGGTCCTAATATATCAAATTTTTTCTTTTTAAATACTTTTTCTACCTTTAGAAAAAAATTCTCATCAATCATTAAAGTATCATTATTTATTACAATTAAAAAATCTGGTTCATATTTCTCTATTGTATAACTAGCTCCTAAATTATTTCCTTTTGCAAATCCTAAGTTTTGCTTTGAAAATATTATTTCAACTCTACCTTGATTCTCTTTCATATATTTTTCCAATTTTTGAGTTGAAATATCATTTGATCCATTATCAACTATAATTACTCTATACTCTTCTTTATTTTTTAATTTTTCAAATATTGATTCAACACATTCAATAGTATCTTCAAAATTTTTATAATGTAAAATTATAAAACAGAATTTCATTATTTTATTTCTCCTCTAACAAAATATCAAATAGCTTATTCCAGCTAATTATTTCAGCTTTTTTTATATACTTTATATTTCTATCATATTTATTATCTTTCTCTAAAACTAATTTTATTTTATTTTTTAAATTTTCAGCATCTGTTGGATTAAAAAAGAATACTTTCTCATAATCTCCGACAGTTTCATATGCATATTCTAAATTTGCCACAATCATAGGTTTATTAAACTCTTTAAACTCAGTTATAGGTAATCCCCACGTTTCTAATTTAGATGGAAAAATTAAACATTCTACTTTTGAATAATATTCATATACCTTTTCTCTTGAAAGTAATCCTATAAATTTAATTGTTTTTAATTTTTTATATTTTTCTACTATTTCTCTAGAATATAAGTTCTCACTTCCATCAATTGTTAGATAAATTTTAAAGTTATTTATCCCTTCTTTTTCTAAATATTCCGCTGCTTTACAAATTATTTCAAAATTTTTAAATACTCTCGGAAAAGAAGGATAAAAAAAGCTATTCTTTTCTACAATATCTTTTTCTAAAAAGTTATTTGAATTACACTCTACATTTGGCGGAGCTACTAATAAATTTGTCACTGAATACATTTCTTTAAATTTTTTGGCTATCCAATTTTGTTGAACTATTATAAAATTATTCCTTTTTATATTAATTCTATAAAGGTACTTATAAAATTTTGAAAACAAATAAACTTTTTTATCGTATTTAATTTGTTTAAATTTCATCTTAAAAAAAGGAGTGGGATTATGGCAATAAACAGCTAATTTTTCTGTTTTCACATTAGGAGTCATATCATGTAAAGATAACCATAAATATGGTTTTAACTGCTTTGATAACTTTTTAAAATAATAATACTCATACCAACATCTTTTCAACCAACTCTTCTTTGAATCAGCAAATTCTATAAATTCAATATTTTTTAATTTTTTAATTTCAAATAAATCTCTATTGTGAACTAGTGCTATTACTCTATATTTACTATTCAAATTACTATTTACATAATTTAAACATTCTTTATAAATTGTTAAAATTCCACCTTCTGTCATATTTATTCCTGATAAAACTATTATTTTTTTATCCATATTTATACCCTATCCATCTAGCTCCCATATCAAATGGAAGATAAATTAATTCTTTTATATTTTTTCGTTTTAGTAATTCTTTTATCAAGCATATTAATACTTTATTTCCTTCATTTTGAGTTTTAGAAAAGTCAATCTCATTTCCATACATTCTTTCAAATTTACCTATATCTCTATACCTCTTGTAAGTTTCTTTTAAAGATAGTTGATGTGAATGCCAAATTCTACTTTGAGAAGCATATATAAAGCTATATCCACTTTCTACGATTTTATTAGCTAAATAAACATCTTCATTCGTAGGAACTTCAAATTTATACCCATCTAATTCAAAAAACTTATTTCTTAAAATAGCTGAAGAAGCATCACTATAAAAAATGTTTTTTCTTCCATTTTTCTCTTTCGTATACTTGTTACAAATCCTATCCTGTATTGGATAATTAAACTCTCTAATTATTTTTTCGATATCAGAATGCTCTTCATATGCTATCTGCCTTGAAAAAGAAGCTATTATCTCCTCATTTAGTGGTTCAACTAAATTTTTTAACCATTGATTATCATAAGGTAATATATCTTGTGTTATAAAAACTAAAATATCTCCTGATGAAACTACTGCTCCTTCGTGTCTAGTTTTTGCATGATTAAACTTTTCAATCTCTAAAACAATATTAAATAACTTTTTAGCTTTTTCTAAACTATTATCTTTTGATTTTGTTACTAATGCTACTAACTCTATTTTTTTATTAATCTCTTGTTCTTTTATTTTTGATACTAGCTTTTCTAAATACTTTTCTCCATTATAAATCGGCACTATTATAGAAATTTTTTCCATCAATATGCACCCTTCCTATATATCACATTCTTTATTGTCTTAACTATTATTATCACATCTAGCCATAAAGACCAGTTACGTATATAGTATAGATCTAGAGCTATTCTTGAATCATAATCCTCTACATCTGATCTTCCATTAGCTTGCCACATTCCTGTTATTCCTGGTTTTACCATAAATATCTTTTGGGCATTCTCTTTTCCATAGTACATATCTACCTCTTTTTGTACCACTGGTCTTGGACCTACAAAGGACATTTCTCCCTTTATTACATTTAGGAACTGTGGAAACTCATCTAATGATGTTTTTCTTAGAAACTCTCCTACCTTAGTAATTCTTGGATCATTCTTTAACTTAAATGTTCTATAGTATTCCTCTCTTATCTTTTCATCATTCTCTAGTAGATCTTTAAGTCTCTCCTCTGCATCTATATACATACTTCTAAATTTATACATCTTAAATGGTTTTACATCTTGACCTATTCTATTTTGAGTAAATATTGCCTTTCCACCATCTTTTTTTATCTTTGGTGCAAAGATTAGATAAAGTATTCCTAACACCATACATCCAGCTGTTCCAGCTATGATATCCATACATCTTTTCAATATTCTATATCTCTTCTTATTCATTCCATTGTATGTAGAAATTACCATCATTCCATCATAATCTTCTACTGTTGAATTAAGTGTATATATCTCATTTAATCTTGGTATAAATTTAATCTTATTTACCTTACCATCCAGCTTATTTATTATCTCTTCCATCTGCTCATTATCTGCTAATGGTAGTGCTATCAATACCTCATTTATCTTATTTTCTTCTAAGATTTTATCTAATTCTTCATATTTTCCTATTACCTTTTCACTCTCTACTTTTAGTTCCTGTTCCACCCCTGCTATACTATTAGCTGAAACATAACCAAGTAGGTTATACATAGTGAATGTATTATTATCTTCGATAATCTTTGTTATCTGTTTTGCTGTATTTCCTATTCCTATTATCAACAAACTCTTCTCTAGATTCTTTCTAAACACTGTTCTTGTAAATCTTATAATAAAGATATTAAAGAATGTAAATGTTAATCCTACGAATAGATGTACAGATATGTATTTTACTCCCCAGAAAGCTAAATCATTTATTAGCATAATTATCAGATATTCAGCGTGAACTAATAGTAGCTTTCTTAACTCTTCCCATATCAGAATAGTCTTAAAGGAATACATATTTTTAGTTAAATTTAAAGCCAGATATATGAAAAATGTGTTATACATTATCCTATCTGGCACATCAAAAAGTTCATTCACTACAAAGTAGAAAATGAACTGCATTATTATCATTACAACCTTTGCAAACTGTCGCTTCATAAAACTATCCTCTCCCAAACCCCATTTTATTATTTAACAAATGAAAAGTACTGACACTCTCACCCTTTACTACTTAAGATTTCCTACTACTCTCTAAAGAGTAGTAGTCCAATCCCTTTTATTTAGAGTTTTCACTATTGCTAGTTAGGTTCATGTCAAAACCTATCTCAATTATTTTTTATCGTATTTAGCACCAAGTAAAAATGCTAAGTATTTATTTTTAGTTATAATATATTTTATAGAAATAATTAAAGTTATTAATTTCAATAAAAAGAAGGTGGATACTAATAAAAAATTATATTCAATTGGAATTATTTTTATTAAAGTAACTCTATATACAGTCCCACAAAACACTTCTAGTAAATAAAATGACAATGAATTTTCTCCACAAAAACTAAAAAAATTATATAATTTTCCTCTGATATCTTTATTTCTCATTACTATATACCATAGTGAAAATATACCTAGAAATGGAAATACTAATTTCATTATTATAGTTTCCGCATAAAATCTTCCCATTAAGAAAAATAATAATACAATAATATAAAAATATCTATTTCCTAAAATTATCTCGCAAAATTTTTTATAATCTTTCTTTAAAATATAACCAATATAAAAATAAAAAGACATATATACCAATCTATCTATCGTAAAAATTTTTATACTTGATCCTATTTCAAGTAAATTTAATATAAATAATACTATTCCAAACAAATAATACTTATCTCTTTTTATAATATACTTCTCTATTATTGGAAAAATTAAAAATAATATAAAAAGTGTATACACAAACCAAGTTGCTGCTCCACTATAAAAAATTATTCTTTCTATTCCATTGCTTTTATTATTTACAAGATTATTAAACAGATGTCTTGGTATGGCATCTATTATATTTATAAAAATATATGGAATTAATAACCTCTTTATTTTTGAAATATAAAATTTTTTATTTAAGTTATCCTTATAATTATTTGTTAAAAATCCTGCTATTAGAAAAAATAATGGCATATGAAAACTATAAATAGTATCATGAATATACTTATTTATAAAATTATTATCTACTATATTGAATCCGGTAAAACTAAATGAATGACCCAAAATAACTAATATAATTCCAATACCTTTTAATATAGTTAATTCATCATAATATTTTTTTTCTTCCACTATATTCCCTCTTTCTTTCCAAAATTTCTACGAACATCTTTGGAGCTCTATTTCCTATCTCTCCATTAGTTGTTATCTTTACTCTCTTCTCTTTACCTAGTGAGTATATCTCCTCTTGTACACTCTCTATCTTATCTATCTCTATCCTATCTCCAAGTTTTAGTATCTCATTGCTTAGACACTCATGTTGGTACTTTCTTACATCAGTTTGCTTCCTATATACTTCCTTTAGTTCTTGAAGTAGTTTTCTATGTCTTACACTTGTAGTTGATAGCTCTCTCTCTTTTCTTCTCTTTATCTCTTTTATTAGCTCTCTTCTTCTTATCTCTAGTGGATACACTCTATCAGCTAGTTCTACTCTTCTCTCTACTCCATCTTTTTCATAGACTAGATACTGTTTTCCAACTCTTAGCCTTACCTCTCCACTACCTATTCTCTCTCTATATTCTCCAGTCTTCTTATCTATCTCTCTTGGAGGTACTCCCTTAAAAACTATTTGAGTATAATATTTTAACCTCTCTCTTATCTCTTTTCTGATAAGTCTACAGTAGGCTATCTCACTCTTTAGAGCCTCTTTCTCATAGTGGTTTTTCTCATCAATTAGAACCTTAAGTCTAAGCCCTTTCCAATCAATATACCCATCCATATATCTGATTCCGGTACCATTGGATTTTCCCTCTAAGGATTTGAACTCATCCTCTTTTTTAAAGTGAACTCTCTCTCCACTCCCATACATCATCTTCTCAAAGGCTCTCCACACCTGTGTAGCTATCTTTTGAGCTGTAAAGGAATCTATATTCTTTTTAAAGAACTTCTGCATATCCTTTACCTCTTTATGGAAAGCATACTCTGTAAATCCACTCTCTTTTCTAATTGCTTCTAGTTTCTTATACAGAGGTTTCTTCTTCTCTGTCTTAGCTATCTCTTCTAGTAGGGCTCTATACTCCCTTCTTTTTACCATCTCACAATATCTTTTCCACATTTTTCCTAAAAGAGAGTTATATATATCTCTACCTATCCTAAACCTTTTTTCAAGGATATCCTGTTGAAATTTCTCAATTTTCAAAGGAAACTGAACTATGTAGTTAGCCAATAGAAATTCCTCCCCCTTACTACTTCTCTTTTTGTTGAAAAGACGTACCTAGATGATATGTAAACAACTTATTTTACCTCTTTTTTCACTTTATGTCAAGTTTAGATGAACAAAAATATAGAACTTTTCTATAGAAAATATAGATTTTAAAATTACTATCTATTAAAGAAATGCATTTTTTCAACAATTACTGAATTTTTAACAAAAAATACAAAAGAGCTACTACAAACCTTTTAGTTTGTAATAGCTCTTTCTTTAATTTATGTTAGTTGTGTAGTCCCCCTTAACTATTTTTTCTTAGCATACTTAATAGAGTCAAATGCAACTGCTACTATTATGATAAGCCCTTTTATAATATATTGCCAGTATGGATTTACACCTATATATGTAAGTCCATAGTTAATAACTGTTAGTAATATAACTCCTGTAACAACTCCAGATATTTTTCCAACTCCTCCATAGAATGAAACTCCTCCAATTACACAAGCTGCAATTGCGTCCATCTCATACATATTTCCTAAGTTGTTAGTTGCTGAACCGATACGTCCTGCTTCTAAGAATCCACCAAAAGCATAGAAGATACCAGATAGAGCATATAGTTTTATAAGTGTCCAGTGAACATTTACTCCAGATACCTTAGCTGCCTCAATATTTCCTCCAACAGCAAACACATTTTTACCAAACTTTGTCTTATTCCACAATACCCACATAATCACTGTAGCTATTAGTGCATAGAAGATTAGGTAAGATATTGTAAATCCACCTATACTTATATATCCTTGTGCAAAGGAAGTATATTTTTCAGCAAAACCAGCTATTGGTGAACCACCAGCATAGTCATAGTAAAGTGAGTTAATACCATAGACAATGGTCATACTACCCATTGTAACAATGAATGGGTGTAGATTCAATTTAGCTACAGCAAGTCCATTCAATCCACCAATTATCATACCAACTACCATAACAATAGCTATTGCTCCAAATAGTGGAAAATCCTGTATATTTGGATAAACCTTATGGGCAGTAGTTGCTGCCTGTAGAAGAGTTGCCGAAATTACTGCCGAGAAACCTACCTGTCTTCCTACTGATAGGTCAGTACCTGTAGTAACGATAAGTCCAGCTACCCCAAGTGCTATGATAAGTCTTACCGATGATTGAGTTAAGATATTTTTAAAGTTTCTTACACTTAAGAATGATGGCTCTTTTATTATTATAGCCACTAACATTATTAATAGAACTAGATAAAGTCCACTTTGAATTAAAAGTTTTTTATAGTCAATATTCCCATCTTTTGTACGTATACTCATAGTCTTCTCCTCTTTTCTTTCCTGAATTTCTATAGATATTTAGCTGATAGTGTCATTATCTCTTCTTGAGTTGTCTCAGATGTTTTTACTATTCCAGCTACCTTTCCATTACTCATTACAAGAATTCTGTCTGTAACCCCTAAAAGTTCTGGCATCTCAGAAGATATCATTATAATTCCTTTATCCTTCTTAGCTAATTCTATCATCAGTTGATAGATCTCATACTTAGCTAATACATCTATACCTCTTGTAGGCTCATCTAGCATCAACACATCTGGTTCTGTTAGTAGCCATCTTCCAAGTATAACTTTCTGTTGGTTTCCTCCTGATAGAGAACCTATTGAAGTGTGTTGTGAAGGTGTTTTTACACGCATACTATCTATTACCCATTGAGTATCATCCTTCATACCTCTATCATTTAATAGTGCCAACAGTCTATTTTTTCCCTTATATCTATCTAGGTTTGAAATAGTTGAGTTGAAGTTTATGTCCAACATTCCATATATCCCTGTAGCTCTACGCTCCTCAGTAACTAGAGCAAATCCATTCTCTATAGCTTCATTAGGATTACTATTTTTTACCTCTTTCCCTTTGAGTATTATTTTCCCACTTGCTTTTTCTCTCATTCCAAATATTGTCTCTACAATCTCTGTTCTCTTTGAACCAACTAGACCAGCTACTCCAAGTATCTCTCCCTTATGTAGATCAAAAGTTACATCTTGGATTGAAGGTTGATTCAGTGCTGTCAACCCTTCAACTTTTAAGATCTCCTCTTTCACCACGTTATCTTTTGGAGGGAAACGATTTGTTAAATCCCTTCCAACCATCATATTTATAATCTGCTCTGTAGTCAGATCTTTCACTGGCTCTGTTGCAATCCATTTTCCATCTCTCATTATTGTAATATCATCAGATATTGCCTTTATCTCTTCCATTTTATGTGAAATATATATTATTCCACAGCCTCTATCTCTCAATTTATTGATAATTCTAAATAGATGCTCTACCTCTTTCTCTGTAAGTGAAGATGTAGGCTCATCCATAACTATTATTTTTGAATTGTATGAAACAGCCTTAGCTATCTCTACCATCTGTCTTTCAGATACAGCTAGATCCCCCATCTTTGAACGTGGGTCCACTGTGATATCTAGATCTTCAAATATCTTTTTAGTATCCTCATACATCTTTTTCTCGTCAATAAAGAAACCTTTTTTAGGATATCTTCCCAACCAGATATTATCTAAGATATTTCTTTGTAAAACTTGGTTCAACTCTTGGTGAACCATAGAAACCCCATTATCTAAAGCCTCTTTTGCAGATTTAAAGTTTATCTCTTTTCCTTCAAAGAAAATAGTTCCTGAATCCTTTTCATAGATTCCAAATAGACACTTCATCAGTGTCGATTTTCCAGCACCGTTTTCTCCCATCAGTGCATGTACTGAATGAGGTCTAACTTTTAAATTAGCACCATCTAAAGCTTTTACCCCTGGAAATTCCTTTGTTATGTTGTTCATCTCTAATAAGTATTTACTTTTTCCCATAACATTCTCCTTTTTGAAAAAAGGGAAATTGTAATACAATTCCCCTTTTTAACATTAACCTTACTAATTAATCCTATTTGAATTGTGCTGCATTTTCTTTGTCTATTCCAATACTTGGAATTAATAATTCTTTTTCTACTAATTGATATGAAGTTCCATCTGTTGCTCCCTTACCTTGAGCTAGGTTGATAACCATATCCCAAGTTCCTTTTCCTTGACCTTGAGCATCGTTAAGAACAGTTCCTGCCATCTCTCCAGCTTCTATCTTAACTATAGCTTCTGGTAATGCGTCAACTCCATATACTGGTAACATTTTTCCTGCTGCCTTTAATGACTCAATAGCTCCTAGTGCCATTCCATCGTTGTTACAGATAACTACTTCAATCTTATCTCCATTAGGTCCAGATAACCAAGCATCCATCTTATCCTTTGCCATTGCAGTATCCCACATAGCAGTATCTAGATGTAACTCTTGAGTTTTAATTCCCATATCATTTAGAGTTTTGATTGAGTATGTAGTTCTTGCTTCAGCATCTGGATGTCCAGGTTCCCCTTTTATCATTACATATTGGATAACTCCATCTTTGTTAAGGTCTAATGCTGGATTTGCCTTCCAAGCTTTAGCTATTAGCTCCCCTTGTGCTATACCTTGTGCATTTGGGTCAATTCCTACATAGTAAGCTTTTTCATAAGCATCTATAACTGATTTTGCTGGTTTTTTGTTATAGAATACAACTGGTATATTTTCAGCCTTTATCTTTTCCATTACAGTTTGTCCTGCTGCTGGGTCAACCAAGTTGATAGCTAATGCATCTACCCCTTTTGATAACATTACATCAATTTGGTCGTTTTGTGTTTGTTGGCTGTTTTGTGAATCGTTCATTGTTAGTTCAACTTTATCTTTTACCTTTTCTGCTTCCCCTAAAATAACTTTTCTGTAAAGTGCTATAAAGTTATCATCATACTTATAAGCTGTGAAACCTATTCTTAATTTTTCAGGTGCTTTGGCTTCATCTTTTTTATCTCCCCCACATCCTGTTAATCCTGCTGCTAGTAGTAGTGCTCCTAAAATTATTCCTGTTTTTTTCATATTCCAATTCCCTCCTACAGTTTTAACTGTTTGTTTTTAGAACTTTTCATTTTATAACAAAGTCTTAAGAACGTTTTCTATCCTATATACTAGATAATAATCCTTTATTTTTCTTTTGTCAAGTCTCTAATTAATTTTTTTACAGACTTTTTTTATTTTTTGAAATAAGTTTTCAGTTATTAATTAAAAAGACCTACAGCTCCCTTTATTCCAGCTTCATTACCAAGTACTCCCTGTACTATATCTATATTTTTTAAAGCTACTGGTAGAGCATATTTTTTCAATTTCTCTTTCATAGGTACCATAAGTATATCTCCCGCCATAGCTACTCCTCCACCAAGAACTATTCTCTCTGGATTAATTATATTCAAGATATTTCCTATTCCCATAGCTAGATATTCAGCCTCATAGTCCACTAAATCTAATGAGAATTTATCTCCCTCTTTTGCTGCATCAAATATGTCCTTTGCTTCTAATACATCTAATTTCCCTTCTATCATAGTATAAAGTAGGTTTTGCTTATTTACCATAAGTCTTGATACAGCCTCTCTTATAAGTCCTGTAGCTGAAGCATAGGCTTCAAAGCATCCTTTTTGTCCACATCCACAAAGTTTTCCATCTCTTACTATCTTCATATGTCCAATCTCTCCACCTGCACCCATAAATCCAGAGATAAGTTTTCCATCTATATAGATTCCTCCACCTACTCCAGTTCCTAATGCTACAGTTACACTTGTTCTACTTCCTCTAGCAGCTCCATATTTAGCCTCTCCTAATGCTATTATATTAACATCATTATCAAGTCTTGTCTCTACTCCAGATATTCTCTCCATCATAGATTTAATATTTACATCTTCACCCCATGAGAAATTAGCAAAGAAAGCTACAACACTTTGATTTATAACTGGTCCAGGTATTCCTATTCCTATCCCCTTTATATCACATACATCTATTTTTAACTCCTCAGCTAATCCCTTTGTAGCTTCCCATATTCTAGTTAAAGTTCTCTCTGCTCCCTCTGAAGAAAGAGTTTTTATAACTGTGCTCTTAAAAATCTCCCCATCAATATTTAGAATTCCTATCTTAGTATTTGTTCCTCCTAAGTCAATTCCTACATAATAATTCATCTCTAATACCTCCATACTTATTGATAATTTTATTATACTATATGTTTGTTTATTTTACATCTTTTTTTCTCTACTCAGCTATCTATTTTTTTTATGTTTCAATATCTTTTTTAAACTTTTTCTTGCTTTTTGAAAAAAAAGTGCTATAATGAAAAAAAGTAAAAAAATTAGGAGGAACTATTATGTATAGTGCTAACATTTGTTGGACAACTGTATATGGACTCTCACTCAGCCTTAACAATCTGAGTCAATTTTCATATACTTTGTTAAAATGTTAGGATTATATATTATTTAGTTTTATTTTAACCTTTTATAAAAATACATATGTTTTTATATTTGTTTTTTGTATTCTAAATAATTTTTTGTTACCAACAGCCTAACAGGCTGTTTTTTTTATACTAAAATATCTTAAGGAGGAAAATTTTATGAAAAAGATTATTGCAATGTTAGCTGGAGCTACTATGATGATGAGCTGTGGAGCAAACCAAAGTCAAGAGGAGAGTTCTACTATCAAAGTAGGAGGAATGGGACCTTTAACTGGTTCTGCTGCTATGTATGGAATTACTGTTGATAAGGGAGCTAAATTAGCCTTTGAGGAGATCAATGCCAATGGTGGAGTTTTAGGAAAGAAATTTGAGTATATCTCTTTAGATGAGAAGGCAGATCCTATCGAAGCTGTAAATGCCTATAATAAATTAACTGATGAGGGAGTTGTAGCTATTCTTGGAAGTGTTACTTCAAAACCTACTTTGGCTGTAGCTGAATTAGCTGCCCAAGATGGAATACCTATGATCACCCCTACAGGAACACAAATAAATATAACCGATGCTGGTCCAAATATATTCCGTGTATGTTTTACTGACCCATACCAAGGAAGTACATTAGCAAAGTTTTCTAAGGATGAACTAGGGGCTAAAACTGCTGCTATTATGGTAAATACATCTAGTGATTACTCTGATGGAATTGCTAACGCCTTTATAAAACAAGCTGAAAAAGAGGGAATAAAAGTAGTTGCTAAGGAAGGATACTCTGATGGAGATAAGGATTTCAAAGCTCAACTTACTAAAATAAATAGTGAAAATCCAGATATCTTAGTTGTTCCTGAATACTATGAGCTTTCAGCACTTATTGCTACACAAGCTAGAGAGATTGGAATGAAATCTACTTTTGTAGGACCAGATGGTTGGGATGGAATAATTGGAGCTCTTGATTCATCATCTTACTCTGTAGTTGATAACTCTTACTTCACTAACCACTACTCAACTGAGGATAGCAATGAAAAAGTTCAATCTTTCTTAAAAAAATATAGAGAGAAATACAATGAAGAACCAACAGCTTTCTCTGCTCTTGCATATGATACTGTATATGTTTTAAAAAATGCAATAAATAAAGCTGGTACTACAGACAAAGCTGAATTAACTAAGGCTATAAAAGCAAGTGATATGGATGGAGTTACTGGACATCTAACTTTTGATGAAAATAATAACCCTATCAAAGCTGTTACTATTATCAAAGTTCAAGATGGTAAATACATTTTTGATTCTGTTGTAGAAACAAAGTAAGTATTATGGTATAATATTATGAAATTATAATATTATTTTAGGAGGAACACAATGAAAAGAAGTTTATCTGGTATTCAACCTAGTGGAATACTTCACCTTGGAAACTATTTTGGAGCTATGAAACAATTTATAGATGCTCAAAACAGTGGAGAGTATGATGGATTTTATTTTATAGCTGACTATCACTCTCTTACATCACTAACTGACCCAAAAGCTTTAAAAGATAATACATATAATATAGTATTAGATTATTTAGCATTAGGACTTGATCCTAATAAGTCTACTATATTCTTACAATCGGATATTCCTGAACATGTAGAGCTTTCTTGGTTACTATCTAATGTTACTCCAGTTGGACTATTAGAGAGAGGGCACTCATACAAAGATAAGATAGCTAAAGGAATCTTCCCAAATACTGGACTTCTTACTTATCCAGTTTTAATGGCTGCTGATATTTTAATGTATGATGCTGATGTAGTTCCAGTTGGAAAAGATCAAAAACAACATCTAGAGATGACTAGAGATATAGCTATGAAATTTAACCAACAATATGGAGTTGAACTATTTAAACTTCCTGAGCCTCTTACTTTAGATGACTCTGCTGTAGTTCCTGGAGTAGATGGACAAAAGATGAGTAAATCTTATGGAAATACCATCAATATGTTTGCTAGTAAAAAAGATCTTAAAAAGCAAATTATGAGTATTGTAACTGACTCAACTCCACTTGAGGAACCAAAGAATCCTGATAACAATATAGCTAAAATCTATGCTCTATTTGCTTCTATTGAGAAACAAAATGAGATGAAAGAGAAGTTTTTAGCTGGTAACTATGGTTATGGACACGCTAAAACAGAACTTTTAAATGCTGTATTAGAGTATTTTGGAGAAGCTAGAGAAAAAAGAGAAAAATTAGCTCAAGATATGAACTATGTTCATGATGTACTATTCGAAGGTGGAAAAAAAGCTAGAGCTATAGCTCAAGATAAAATTATGAGGGCTAAAGAAGCTGTTGGAATAGTAGGAAATATGTATAAATATTACTAAAAAAAAGACTGTTGTAATTTTTAATTACAGCAGTTTTTTTATTTATTCTAATTTTATAACTACTTGATTTTATATATGTATAGTGCTATTATATACATAAGATAATAATCTTATTAAGGAGGTAGTCTTAATGAAAAAAATATTATTTATATTACAAGGATTTAGTAGTATATTTTGTTTATTTGAGCAACCTTTATCACCTTCTATAAATATTAATAAAAATTTTTTTAAAGATGATGCTAAAGCTTTAGAATCAGATTGGAAAATCGTTGGGAAAGATATATATAAAGGAATAGAGGAGTTCTCTAATGAAGCCTAATCTTAAAAAGAGTGAAACAATAAAAAGAGAAAATAAAATACATGTTGCACATGTAGAAAGTTACACTGGTCCTATACCTCATCCTAGTACATTAGCCGGATATGAAAAAATTTGTAAAGGGGCCGCAGATAGAATTATAACTATGGCTGAAAAACAATTAGAACATAGAATACAAATGGAAAAACTACAGCTAGAAGAAGAGTATAAATTACATCAACAGCAATTTGAACAATATAAAAAATTTAATGATAGAGGTCAGATTTTTGGTTTTATTCTATTTTTAATTTTTATATTAGGGAGTTTCTCTCTCCTATACAGTGGAAAATTTGTAATTGGCTTCACTACCCTAGGTACAACTATTTTATTCGGAATTATTTCTGTAGTCTATAAATTTAAATTCGACAATATAAAAAAGAGTAATAATATCAAATAGTAAATAATAATAAGAGGTTATAAATTTATTGGTATTAACCATAATTTACAACCTCTTTTTTTATCTCTTTATAACTCTACAAGGGTTCCCAACTGCTACTACTCCACTAGGAATATCTCTATTTACAACACTTCCAGCCCCTATCACTGTATTATCCCCTATTGTTACTCCTGGTAATATAGTTACATTTGCCCCTATCCATACATTATTCCCAATTTTTATTGGATAAGCATATTCTAATCCTTTATTCCTTTTTTCTACATCTATTGGATGCCCTGCCGTCGATATACAACAATTAGGAGCAATAAAGACATTATCTCCAAAAATTACCTCTGCTCCATCTAAGATTATCAGATTATGATTTGAATAAAAATTCTCTCCAAGCTTTATATTATAACCATAATCGCAATAAAAAGGAGCTGTTATAGTAAAATTATTTTTTATTTCACCAAATAGCTTTTTTAATATCTCTCTTCCTTTCTCCTCTTCTAATGGAGATAAAATATTAAATTCATAACATAACTGTTTAGCTTTTCTTCTCTCTTCTATTAAAGCTAAATCATAATTAGCATCATATAACTCTCCCAATTTAGCTTTCTCTTTTTCTGTCATTTTTTCCTCCTTTCTTAGGGTGTATAATTTTTGATGTTGGTACCTATAGATATTATCAAAGATAAAAATATTTTAATTACTTTTTTTACTACTTACTAACCATTCTTGGTATTTTAATTCAAGTAGTTTAAAATTACAACATAAACTACTTAAAAAATGTACAGGATTAGTTGCTTTTTTATAAACATCACTAGCTTTTGTTTTTATGGTATTTTCTAACTTTTTTATGTACTTATATTCCTTTTGCATAAATATTCTTCTTTGAACATCTTCTATATCGGAAAAAACTATAGGTTCTTTTTCTAATTGTGGAACTGGAAACATATATGCAAATCTTAATAATGCTACTATTTTATCGTTAGAATTATCATCTATAATTATTGGAATAGATGTTTGTCTTAATGGTTTTTTTAGATTTCCATTAATATCTAATTGATGTCTTTTTATAGAAGAAACAGGAACAAAGTATTCTATGCCATTTATTATTAAAACAACTCCTAAAGCAAATTTAAAATTTGAATCATAAGCTTCTTTCTCTAACATTATTCTATTATCTATTTGTCTTAAGTATTCTAAATATTCTTTTTTTATATAATAAAATTTCATAGTTTCTCCTTAAAATAAAGGGTAAGATTGCTCTTACCCTCTTAAAAATATAGTTCACATTTAGTGGCAGTGAAACGCCAACAGTATCGTTCTCTTTTAATGGCAGTGAAACGCCAACTTAAAAATATCGTTCCACATATATAGGCTGTGGGACACCTTCTTGTATTAAAAGTATAACATAATATATTATAAATTTCAATACTTAATTAAATCTGAATCATAATTAGCATCATATAACTCTCCCGATTTAGCTCTCTCTTTTTCTGTCGTTTTTTTCCTTCTTCCTTATAACTAAATAGAGGAGTCTAATGACTCCTCTATCACTAATTAGCTTTATATTTCAATTCTTAATTATTTAGCAAATTTACTTTTGTAATCCCAAATAGTTCTTAAGATTTCTTCCATATCTTTAACCATTGGCATTCTTGGGTTAGCTGGTGTACATTGATCTTCGTAAGCGTTCATAGCCATTCTGTGAATAGCTTCATCCCAAGCTTCTTTAGCTATTCCTTGAGATTTAACGTTAGATGCTACTCCAACTTTTTGACATAACTCTTCACAAGCGTCAGCAAACATTTGTACCCCTTCAGCTGGAGTTTTTGGATTTAATCCGATTAATTGTGCTAATTCCATGTATTTAACATCTGCTTTATAGTTTTCTATTTTTGGCCAAATGTTTAATTTAGTAGGAATTGATCCGTTGTATCTGATTACGTGTGGTAATAAGATTCCGTTTGTACGTCCGTGAGGGATGTGGAATTCTCCTCCGATTTTGTGTGCTAGAGAGTGGTTCATTCCTAAGAATGCGTTTGCGAATGCCATTCCAGCTATTGTAGATGCATTATGCATTTTTTCTCTTGCACAAGGGTGGTTAGCTCCCTCTTTAACTGATAACTCTAAGTAGTCAAATACTAATTTAACTGCTTGTTTAGCCCATCCATCTGTGAAGTCAGAAGCTAGGATTGATACGTAAGCTTCTACAGCGTGAGTTAATACGTCGATTCCTGTATCTGCTGCTATACTAGCTGGTAAGCTCATTACTAACTCTGGGTCAACTATTGCTACAGTTGGAGTTAATGAGTAGTCAGTTAATGGATATTTTTTGTTTTCTTTTGTATCAGTGATAACTGCGAATGGAGTTACTTCTGATCCTGTTCCTGAAGTTGTAGGAATACATACTAATTTAGCTTTTTTACCTAATTCAGGGAATCTGAAAGCACGTTTTCTGATATCCATGAATTTTTGTTTTATATCGTCAAAGTTTACATCTGGATTTTCATATAGTAACCACATAACTTTAGCCGCGTCCATTGGAGAACCTCCTCCTAGAGCGATTATTGTATCTGGTTTGAAGTTGTTCATTAATGCTAATCCTTTTTCTACTGTATCGAAGCTTGGATCTGATTCAACATCGAAGAATAACTCGACATCTACTTTATCTCTTCTTCCTGCTAAAACATCTTCTATTTTCTTAACGTATCCTAAGTTGTACATTCCTCTGTCAGTAACGATCATAACTTTTTCTATCTGTTTCATATCTTGTAGATATTTGATAGAGTTTTTTTCAAAGTAAATTTTTGGTGGAAGTTTAACCCATTGCATATTGTTATTACGTCTCCCTATTCTTTTTATATTTAATAGATTTACTGCACTTACGTTATTTGAAACTGAGTTACGTCCGTATGATCCACATCCTAATGTTAATGATGGTATAAATGCGTTATATACTGAACCGATTCCTCCAAATGTTGATGGAGCATTTTCTATTACTCTGATTGCTTTACATGCAAATCCGAATTTTTTAGAGATTTCAGTATTTTGAGTATGGATTGCAGCTGAGTGTCCTAATCCGTTGAATTCTACCATTGCTGCAGATTTAGCTATTCCATCTTCTGTGCTTTCTGCTTTTAATATTGCTAAAACTGGAGATAATTTTTCTCTTGTTAGAGGCTCATTTACTCCAACTTCTTTACATTCTGCACATATTATTTGAGTATCAGCAGGTACTTTTATTCCAGCTTGTTCTGCTATCCATGTAGCTGGTTTTCCTACTACTGCTGCATTTAATTTAGCTGCTGGTGCTTCTGCTGAGTAAGCTGTTGCTCCAAACATGAATTTTTCTAATTTTGCTTTCTCTTCAGCGTTTGCAAAGTATACTTTGAAACGTTTCATTTCTTTTATAAATTCGTTATATATTTCATGATCAACTATAGCTGCTTGTTCTGACGCACAAATCATTCCGTTGTCAAATGATTTTGAAAGGATGATATCATTTACAGCTCTTGGTAATACACATGATTTCTCAACATATGCTGGTACGTTTCCTGCTCCAACTCCTAAAGCTGGTTTTCCACAAGAGTATGCCGCTTTAACCATTGCATTTCCTCCAGTAGCTAGGATAGTTGCTACTCCATCATGCTTCATTAAAGCTTCTGTTGCATACATTGATTTCATTTCTAACCATTGGATGCAGTTTTCTGGTGCTCCTGCTTTTACAGCAGCATCTCTTATTATTTTAGCTGCCATTACAGAACACTCATGTGCTGATGGGTGGAATGAGAATATAATAGGGTTTCTAGTTTTTAATGATATTAATGATTTAAATATTACAGTTGATGTTGGGTTTGTTGTAGGTACTATTCCACATACTACTCCAACTGGCTCAGCTATTTCTGTAATTCCGTTTAATTTATCTTCGTTGATTATTCCTACTGTTTTTAAGTGACGTAAGTTATTTGTTACATACTCACATGCGAATAAGTTTTTAACAGCTTTATCTTCGAAAACTCCTCTTCCAGTTTCTTTTACAGCTGCTTCTGCTAATATTCCGTGAGCATCAAGTCCAGCTACTGAACATTTAGCTACTATGTGGTCTACTTGCTCTTGAGTAAATCCTTCAAATTCATTTAATGCTTTTAAAGCTTTTCCCACAAGCTCTTCTACATGAGCATCTATTTGCTCGTTTGTTAATTCAGCTTGTGCTTTTACTTCAACAACTTTTTTCTCTGCCATTTATACCCTCCATGAAATATCTTTCTTTACTTGTTGTCCTTACTTTAACATGTTTTTATAGTAAATTACAAGATACTTTTTTTATTTTTTTTGAAAAGGTTAATTTTTACTCTTTTATATGATCAATTTCTTTCTTTCTCTTCATTGTTGCCTTAATTAACACTCTATTTTTTTCCTAATTTTAAGATATTTATTTCTATTTATTTCTATTTTTTTAGTACTTTTTGATATTTTTTTATTTTTAATCTCTTTTCAAATTTTATTGCTCGAATTTTATTGCTCGAAAAATAATTAGAATTCTAACTTTTTAGAATTAGATAAAATTTTATCTACTAATTTTTGAATAATAGAATCTCTAAAGCTCTATTTTTTTATCTAATTTTATGTTAAAATATTTATAAAAAATTATTGGAGGTTACAATGGCAAAATTTGATAAAATATATAGAGATATCGTTGAAACAATTGATAGAGATGGAATTTGGAGTGAGGGAAATGTTAGAACTAAGTATGCTGATGGTACTCCTGCCCACTACAAAAGTTATATAGGATATCAATTTAGATTAGATAACTCAACTGACGAAGCTCATCTTATCACTACAAGATTTGCTCCAAACAAAGCCCCTATCAGAGAGCTTTACTGGATCTGGATTATGCAATCCAATGATGTTGAAGAGTTAAATAAGTTAAAGTGTAAATTCTGGGATGAATGGAAGATGGCTGATGGTACAATAGGTAAAGCCTATGGATATCAGATAGCAAAGCAAACTTTTGGTTACAAAAGCCAACTTGATTACATCATCAACGAGATCAAGAAAAATCCTAACAGTAGAAGAATCATGACTGAAATATGGGTCCCTGAAGATTTGGATAAGATGGCTCTTACTCCATGTGTACATCTTACTCAATGGAGTGTCATCGGAAATAAACTTTATCTTGAAGTAAGACAAAGAAGCTGTGATGTTGCTCTTGGATTAGTTGCCAATGTCTTCCAATACTCTGTACTTCATAAATTAGTAGCTATGGAGTGTGGACTTGAACCTGCCGATATTATCTGGAGTATCCATAATGTTCATATCTATGATAGACATATGCCTGTATTACTTGAACAGATTAAAAGAAAAGAGTTTGAAGGGGCAACTTTAAAGATAGAAAACTTTACTTCTATCTATGATTTCAAACCTGATGATGTGGTTGTTGAAAATTATAACTATGGAGATAAAATCTCTTACGAGGTGGCTATCTAATGAGTAAACCTGAAATAAACATGATTGTCTGTGTTGCTAAAAATAATCTTATTGGAGATAAGAATCCCACTGGCAATGGACTTCTTTGGCACTCAAAGGAAGAATTAGCTTATTATAAAGAGAAAACAGTTGGCAACGTTGTTATCTTTGGAAAAAATACTGCCAAATGTGTTCCTATTGAACTTATGAAAAAAAATAGAGAGGTTATTGTTGTATCATCTAAGGATAACTTTGAAGATATTATTAAAAAATATATAGATAGCAATAAAAAAATATTTGTATGTGGAGGGGCAACTGTATATAGAGCTTATTTAGAGAAATATAACTTTGATAATATCTATATCTCTGTACTTAAACCTCATATAGAAGTTAGTATCCCAAATGATCCTCTATACTTTCCTAAAGTAGAAGAGTTTGGATATTCTATTGCTGAAACAAAAGAGTACCAAGATTTTATAGCTTATACTTACAAAAAATAAAATTCAGGTAGGATTCCTACCTGAGTTTTATTTATCTTATTACTTTGTTTCAGCTACTTCACAAGCTTCACAAGTAGCTCCATTTAATTCTCTTTCTGCTAAAATATCTTCAATGTGCTCTTTTGTTTCTGTTAAAGCTTCTACTGACATCTCTTCATAGTTTACACTGTCACATGATTTTACATTAATTCCTTGACTTCTTAAAAAAGCATCAACCTTTGATTTATTTTTCTTGTATAAGTAGTATCCTAATACTGTTACTCCTACTCCTACTGCAGCTCCAACTACATGGGCTTTTGTTATTTTTCCATTTCCACCGATTCCGTATCCGAACATGGTAATACCTCCTATTAACTATTTATTTATTGTTATATACTTTTCTGTATTTTTTGACATATTTTTATTTTTTCTAAAGAATACATGGTAAATTAAATCCCCTATATTATCTATACTATTATCTTCAGAAACATTTGCTATATAGTAATCTCTATTCTCCTGTTTATTCTTAATTCTAAAGAATTTTACTTCCTTAGCATCATTATTAGTAGTTATCAAGTGTCTACCAAATGTTGTAAGCCAAATCATAGCCACTATTGAAAGTTTTGGTGTATTTAAGAAAGACTTTATCAAATACACAGCTGGTAGTATCTCTAGGTCAAATACACCCTTTCTATTAGTTTCAATACAAGCATGTTCTAATATAGCTGCCGAAGTCATAGAGATAGAGAACCAATTCATTATATTTTGTAGTTGCTCATCATTTCTATTTATTAGCATATTTATTCCAGACATAACTATTGAAGCTCCCGAGTAGATAGCAAAACTCTCTATCGCCTTTTGCTCTACCCCTTCAAGTAACTTAACTGGCATCATTCCATTTTCAATAGAAAAAGCTGTGAGTATCTTGTATATTGCCTCTTGTAAGTTAACTTTTTCAGGATTAAAAGTGGCCACTATACTTCTAGTTACTGGAGTGTATTTTAACTCTATACTCTCTCCATCCTTTGTTACATTCTCTTTAAAAGTTTCAAAGGACTTAATAGGTTCTGATAGCTTCAATCTTACTCTATTGGGTAACTTATGCATTATTATTACATTGAGTTTTTTCATTCCCTCACCTTAATTTTTCATTTTGTATTTTAAAAGTTTCAAAGAGTTTCCTACAACTAAAATTGTACTCATATTGTGTATAACTGAACTATAGATTGCAGGCAGTATTCCTGTAGCTCCTAACACCAGTGCAAAGGAGTTTACCCCTATTGCCATAGCAAAGTTTTCCTTTATTGTTTTAACAGTTTTCTTAGAAAGTCCTATCACTTCTGGCACCAATAGTGGATCATCCTTTGTAATAGTTATATCTGCAGCCTCCATAGCCACATCTGTTCTTGTACTTCCTAGAGCTACTCCGATATTTGCATAGGATAGAGCTGGAGCATCATTGATTCCATCTCCTATCATTATTACATTACTTCCTCTAGATTGAAGAGCTAAGATATTTCTTGCCTTATCCTCTGGAAGTAGTTCAGATTCATAACTATCTATGGACATTCTAGAAGCTATTGTCTGTGCTTGTTGCTCTAAGTCTCCAGTTAATAGTACTATCTCATCTATTCCCTGTCCTCTAAGTCTATTTATAGTTCTCTTTATATTCTCTCTAGGTGGATCAGTAACCCCTATAAGTCCTATCAATTTATTATCTTTAGATACATAGATTAGAATCTCTCCTCTACCTAATATCACCTTAACTTCATCGTGGCAATTTTCAGTAGAGATTCCATTCTCTTCCATAAATTTTTTACTTCCTACTCTGATTACACTCTCAGCTACTTCTGTTTCAATTCCTCTCGCTACAACAACTTTATTTTCAGTATGGTTTGGTATCTCTAATCCTCTCTCTTTTACCTCATTTAAAATTGCTACAGCTAATGGATGAGTTGAAGTTTCCTCTGCTGCTGCTGCATAGGCAAGCATTGTATTCTCATCAATATTTTTATCTAAAAGCTTTATAGTTTGTACACTTGGTTTTCCCTCTGTAATTGTTCCTGTCTTATCAAATATGATGGTATCAGCCTTAGAAAGCTCCTCTATATAGTTACTTCCCTTGATTAATACACCATTTTTTGCTGCTGTATTAATAGCTGCTGAAAAAGCTGCTGCTGTTGATAATCTTATTCCACAAGAGTAATCTATAACTAACATACTCATAGCTTTTTGAATATTTTTAGTTGTTCCATAAACTATAGCTGCCAATAAAAAGTTAAGTGGAATAAGTTGAGCTGAGAAGTTATCTGCATAGTTTTGTATCTGTGCCTTATTAAAATTAGCGTCCTCAACTAATTTTATAATTCTTGAAACTGTTCTCTCATCTCCAACCTTTTCAGCCTCTATAGTTATATTTCCATTTTTTATAATTGTTCCAGCAAAGACACTCTCTCCAACCTTTTTAGTTACAGGCATATACTCTCCTGTAATAGATGATTGATCTATATAGGCTTCTCCCTTTGTGATTATACCATCTACACTTATCTTCTCTCCTGTTTGAACAACTATCTTATCTCCCTTGCTTATCTCTTCAATAGCTACTTTTTGGATACTTCCATTTTCCATTACCTTCCAAACATAGTTCTCTCCTACGCTTAGCATATCCTTTATAGCCCCTCTAGTTTTTTTCATAGTATATACAGTAAGAAGTTCAGCAAACTCCTCCATTATCATAATAGTTAGAGCTGTCTTCTCCTTACCTAAAAGTAAGCTACTAATTATTGCACTAGAACTTAAAGTATCAGCATTAGGTCTTTTATTTTTCACTAGAGAACCTAAACCATTTGAGATTACTGGAGCTGCTAATGAAAGTACAGCTAAGGTATTTGGATTAAATAGTCTTCTCATTCCTAAAACTGGTGCTACAGGAGCTTTTTTAAAGATATTATAAACTAAAAGTATTCCAGCTGCAGTCATTTTTTTTATGATCTCTTCTGGTGACTCCTCTTGTAGTTTTCTCTCAATAACTATATTCTTACTATTCTCTATCTTCTCATTTTTGTATATCTCTACTAAGTAAACATTTAAAGTATTTTGAATAAGGGCTATTAAGTTATCATCAGTTACATTTATATCATCAAAATATATAACTACTGTTCCAGTTACACTACTTATCTTAGCACTCTCTATATATCTAACCTGTTCTAGTTGCTTTTCAACTTCAGATTTTAATCTTCCTAAATACTTTAATGCCTTAGACTTTATACGAACTCTCCCTCTTATCTTATGAACTACTTCACAGTATAAAAGGTGACCACTAGTTCTTCCCTTCATTCTATCTTCCTTTCTTTAATTCTTTACATAAGATTTCATAGAATTTATCTAAATTTCTCTCTATCTCCTCTACTGACATCTTACTGTAAACATCTTCATTCTCTACAATTTTTTTCCATACATAGTTTAACCAATCCACTATTTTTTTCTCATTTGTCAGTTGCGGATTGTACTTCACAAGAACCTTACTTGTTATATATGAGTAGCTAATCTCCTCTATTCCTGGTTCCATTTTTATTATACTTGTTGTATAGTTTTCATACTTTTTCATATCCTCTGGAACTTTATCTAAACCAGGTATTTGAAGTCTTAATCTTCCTGGTATACTATGTACCACTTTTATTTTATTAAAGTATAAAAAAGCTGATTTTAATAGACTATTCACTAATTTCCTCCCTTAGATATGATATTGTATCCCCACCATAATAGATTTACTCCATTTGGTAAAATAGGGTTTTGTCTCACTTTTCTTATTCCCACGATTATAAATAGAAGGGCTATCGTACTTTTAAGATCTAATACTCCCTTTGTTTTGTTATAGATAGCAAAATCAACACTCTCAACTATCTCTCTCATTCCAGAGAAAAGTTTTCCGTTTTTCTTTTCAAAAACCTCCTCTTCCAATCCAAGAATATTCAATATAGCACCTATCAATGTTATTGGATCAACTGCCTCTTCATCAAATTTGACAAGGACACTTCCTACTAAAGTATTAACTGAAACATCCTCTATTCCCTTCAATCCAGCTAACCTTCCAACTAACTCTTTAGCTCTCTCCTCATCTTCAATAAGAGCATTTACTTTTAATCTTATTCTTCCTTTAATGTAATGCTTTACCTCTAATATTCCATAAAAATCTGGGAGCATCTTTTTATTCATCTAACCACCCTCTATCTACAAATTTCCATCTTCAATTTATCTTTTAAGTATACACCTTTTTTCACTCTAATTCAAGAATTTTCAAAAAAATTATTTTGAATAATTATCAAATATTTTATGAACTTTTTTTATATTTAGATTTACAAAATAATAGAAAAGAGGAGAAACTTTTACCCACAATTACAAGTATTCATACAATACTTATTCAAGTAAAACTCTCTCCTATTTTTTCTAATTAACTTACTTTCTTTCTATCTATATATCTTTTACATTGCTGCTGTACATTATATCCTAATAGTACACCTAATATAAAATCCTCCTCTGGTGAAAACTCCCTAAAAGAATACTCCCAATTCATTTCTCTTTTGTTCACTCATACTACTTTACCATCTCTATCCAAGTTTTTATTCTCTCATCTGTTAGTTCACTTTGGTTATTTTCATCAATTACTAATCCTACAAATTCACCATCTACTACTGCTCTTGAATCATTGAAAGAATATCCATCTGTAGAAGTTTTCCCTACCAACTCTATACCTTTATCCTTTATCTCGTCATATATAATTCCTATTCCATCTACAAAGGTATCACCAAATCCAAATTGATCTCCAATACCTATAAGTCCAACTCTCTTTCCAGAAAGATTTTTATCCTTTAACTTATCTAAAGCACCATACCAATCATCTTGTAACTCTCCCATTCCCCAAGTAGAAGTGGCAAATATTACAAAATCATAATTTTCAACTCTATCAATATCTGTAGCTGATAAAACCTCTGCTCCTAGTAACTCGCCTACCTTTCCAGCTACCATTTCAGTTGTTCCAGTTGTACTTCCATAAAAAATTGCTGTTTTCATATTTATCCTCCTTATACTTTTCTCCCCTAATATAAATTCATTATACAACCTTTTATTTCGTTTGTCAAACTATTTTATAAAAAAATAAAAGAGAGATAGAAACTAAACTACCCCTCTTTTCATTTATATTATCCTTCCTTTCCTAAAATATTTATTATGATATACTCTGATTGCCCAGCTGTTCTTAGAGGATATCCCCAACCACTAGCTCCAGAGCTCACTACTACATCAAAATTATCTATTTTTCTATGTCCATAAATCAATTCTGCCAAATTTATTTTTTTTATTATTAAATTGAATGGAAAAATCTGACCATTATGAGTATGACCTGAAATTTGTAAATCATAACCTAATTTACTATTTTTTTCTAACTCTACTGGCTGGTGGTCTAAGAGAATTAAATACTTATTCAGTTCTATCTGTTCTACTAATTTTTCACTATTCACTCTATTTCTTAAACTTTTGTCCTTTCTTCCGATAATCACTAAATCATTATCTACCTCTACACTACTATCATCTAATATTTTTATATTATTTTCTACTATACTATTTTTTAAATCTTTTATAGTATAATTTGGAGTTTTTCTATATCTTGACATATCGTGATTACCATATACATAGTATATTCCCTTTTTAGTATTTACACTACCTAGTAAATTAAAAATTTCTTGAATTCCCCTTAGAGTACTTCCCTCATCTACAATATCTCCACCTAAAAGTAAAATATCAAAATTTTCCTCTTTTAATCTCTTGACAAGTTCAGATAACCTCTTTGAATTTAATGCATTTTCAAAATGCATATCACTTATAAAACCTACTTTATAACCTTTTTCTCTTATATTTTTATCAGTCACTAAATTGTACTCTATTCTTTTTATATTATTGATATTATAATACCCATAACAAAATAAAAGAACTGTTAATACTATTGGCAGTAAAAAACTTCCATATAAAAAATTCCAATATTTTAACTCTGTTCTCTTTAATATAAAATTTAAAATATCTATAACTATACCTATCTCAAAAAGATGTAATAAAGTTAAAAACCAGATTCCAAAAATATTTATTGCTGGTAATAATATCAATAGCAGGATAAAGATTAAAACCATTTTACTTAAATTTAATTTAAAATATCTATTAACTCTCAATAAAATTGTATAAAAATATACTGTCATTCCTATTAAAATTATTATTGGTATAGTTCTAACTCCCATTGTTCCTCCTAGGTACTCCGCTTACTTTATTTCCTATTCTACTCTATCTTTATATCTGATTCAATGGAAGATTTTTTAATAACTATTTTAAACATTCACCATTTACCATTATCTCATCATATCTCTCTATCTTTTTATTCAAATATTCCAAAGTTTCTTTTAATTCATTTATTTTAGCTAAAAGTTCCTCTCTTTGCTCTATCAGTAAATTTTTTCTAGCTTCATTTGTAGAGTCTCCTATCTGATATAGAGCTACATACTCTATTAACACTTCTATTGGAAGTCCCGCCTTTCTCATACACTTTATAAAGCTTATCCAACCAATAGAATTATCATCATAATCTCTTATTCCACTCTTATTTCTTGGTACTGGTGGAATAAGTCCTATCCTTTCATAATATCTTAATGTATCTGCACTTATATTTAATTTTTTACTTACTTCAGCTATTGTCATCTATTTTCACCTCTATTCTTTGATATCTCTATATATAAAAAATACCACTTAGAGTTAACTCTAAGTCAAGATTTTTTTTTAGTGTATATAAAGTTAAAAGGATTAACCTCTATCATAATATAGAAATTAACCCTTTCTCACTTTTTTATCTTTTTATATATTTATCATAGAATTTTTTAAATTTGTCTACTACTAAATCAGGCATTACTAAATCCTCTTGCTCTTGATATGAATACTTAGTATAAGCATCTGGATCTACATCTAATGGTCCTACCCCTTGATGTTTTTCATCTGCTATTATCCACTCTTTTATATCTAAATTTGGTCTTTGAACTATAAAACTAGGTGTTCCTATTGCCTGTGATAGATGTCTAGGTCCTCCTTCATTTCCAAAGAACATATCACAATTCTTTAAAAGCATTGCTAACTCTCTGATATCCTTTGTCTCTATATTGGTAAATATATGAGGATCATTATTTAATCTCTCATGAGCTTTTAGTGCAAATTCCTTTTCAGCTGGAGAGTAATAGAATATTATTTGAGGATCTAAATCATCAATTATTCTTCTAGTTATCTCTAACATTTTATCTATATTAAAAACCTTAGCTGGTACTCTAGAGTTGATAGCAAAGGCAAAAACTGGTCTAGAAAAATCTACTCCTGCCGCTTCCATCTTCTTTCTCATATATTGTTTCTCTTCATCAGATATGTGGATAGAAAAATCCTCTGTATATTTTACATCATACTCCTGCTCTAAAGGTTTTAACATCTTTAAAAACTTCTGTACCTTTGTTAACCCTTTAGGTGGTTCAACTATCTTATGAGTGTATGTGTATCCTCTATGCTTTTTAAATCTTCCTATTCTGTATTTAGCTCCTCTTGCAAAAAGTGTAAATACCTCACTTTTTGGAGTAGACATTATATCAATCACTATATCATAGTTATTCCTTGTAACTTTCCAAGCTTTTTTTATATATTTGAATATATTTTTTTGTTCCTCTTTAGTTATTTTAATTACATTGTCTATTCCCTGATGTTTCTCAAATATAGGAGCTATATGCTCATAAACTACATAGTCAACCTGTGCATCTGGAAAAGTCTGCTTAAGTGTTGTACATAGTGGTGCAGCTAATATGGAATCACCTATCTGTCTAAATCTAACTACCAATATTTTCAACTCTCTACCTCCATAAACTATCTTTCTGTATAAATTATACCATCTTTTTCAAAATTTCCCTAAATAAAAATTCAAGAATGACAAAAAAGCCATCCTTGAATTCTCTTAATTAATTATTCATTGTAATATAAGTTCTCTGTTGGGAATACTTGATCACAAGTTAGATCAATTCCTAATTTTCTAAGTGTTTGTTCGTTAGTTTTTCCAACTATATTTGTGCAATGAGCTTGTGTTCCTTTTAGCATAGTTAACTTATTTACAGCTACTTGTGCCATTGGATTAGTTGCTGCACAGATGCTTAATGCCATTAGTATCTCTTCACAGTTTAAAGCTATATTTTTGCTTTGAAGAGTTTTATCTTTTAAATTTAAAATTGGCTCTAATACTACTGGAGAGATTAATAATATCTCATCATTTATTCCAGCAAAGTATTTAACAGCATTTAGTATTGCTGCTGACGCTGCATCCATAAGAGGTGATCCCTTACCAGTTATCATAGTTCCATCTGGTAATTCAAAAGCTATAGCTGAAGCTGGTTCTGTTTGCTTAGATTTTATCTCTTCTAGTTTCTTTCTAGCCACTCCTACAACTTTTCTATCCTCTTCTTTTAACTCTAAAGCATCCATTATGATACGTGTTCTTTTGAATGTTTCATAATCAACATATCCTTTTTTATACTCACAACCAGTTTTAAAATATCTTCTGATTATCTCTTGTTTAGAAGCTTCTTTTACAACTTCATCATCTACTATTCCAAATCCTACTCTGTTTACTCCCATATCTGTTGGTGATTTATAAACAGACTCTTTTCCTGTTATCTTTTCAATAATTCTCTTTAATAGTGGGAAAGCTTCAACGTCACGGTTATAGTTTACAGCTGTCTCTCCATAAGCCTCTAAATGGAATGGGTCGATCATATTAACATCTTGCAAATCTACAGTTGCTGCCTCATAAGCTATATTTAATGGGTGTTTTAAAGGTACATTCCATACTGGGAACGTTTCAAACTTAGAGTATCCAGCTGCATTCCCTCTCTTATACTCATGGTATAACTGACTTAAACAAGTTGCTAACTTTCCACTTCCTGGCCCAGGGGCTGTTACTACAACTATTGGTTTAGTTGTTTCTACATATGGATTTTGTCCATATCCTTCATCACTAACTATTACATCTACATCAGTTGGGTATCCCTTTGTAGCTCTATGTTTGTATACTTTTATCCCTCTACGCTCTAATTTGTTAATAAATAAAGTTGTAGCAGGTTGATCATTGTATCTTGTAATTACAACACTATTAACTTGAAGTTCATGCTCTCTTAAATCATCTATTAGTCTAAAAACTTCCATATCATAAGTTATTCCAAAATCTCCTCTGATTTTGTTTCTTTCGATATCCCCAGCATAAACACAGATTACAACTTCAAGTTTATCTTTTAACTTATGTAATACTTTTATCTTAGCATTCTCATCAAATCCAGGTAAAACTCTCTTTGCATGTAAGTCAAACATAAGTTTTCCACCAAACTCAAGATAAAGTTTATCGTAATTATTTACTCTCTCTAAAATATATTTAGATTGTTCTTCAAGGTACTTATTGTGATCAAATCCTATCTTCATTATTTGCTTCTCCTTATAACTAAATTTTATTCGACTTTATATTTTAACATAGAATTTAAATAATTACTATACTCTTTTTTATTTTTCTTTAGAATAATTTCTATTGAAATAATGAAACATTAAAAATCCACAAAAAGTTAATCCAGCTCCTATTAAAGCTGAATATTGTTCTCCTACACCACCATGAATAGGTAATCCTCCTAAATATGCCCCAACTGCATTTCCTAAGTTAAATGCTATCTGTATCCCTGCAGCTCCTAACATCTCCCCACCAGGTGCATATTTTATTATCAGATATTGTTGTGGACTACTCACTCCAAAAAGTCCAAAAGTTACTACACACATTAAAATTACTGATATTATTGGATTAGAAGCTAAAAAGAATATTCCCACTAGAGCCAATGTCATAAAAATTTGTAATGTACTAGCTACTTTACCAGGAAAAAAATAACTACTTAATCTTCCACCACACAAATTTCCCAATACCATTCCAGCTCCAGCTAATACCATTAACAGTGTTATACTCCTAGGATTAAACCCACTAACGTTTATTAATAGTGGATTTATATAGCTATACCAAGCAAATACCCCTCCATTTCCTAATGTTGTGGCACCTAATATAAGCCATGGTGCTTTATCTTTTAGAAATTGAAATTGCCCTTTAAATCCTGTATCTGGTAGTGGGGCTACATATGGAACAAATTTGCTGATAGAGTATAGTGTTAATAGTGCAAAAACAACAACTATTATAAATACTATTCTCCATGTAAATAGTGAACTCAAAAATGTTCCTGCAGGTACTCCTACTAAATTTGCTATAGTCATTCCAGCTATCATTATAGCTACTGCTTCTGATTCTCTTCCTTTATCAGCTAATTTTGATGCAACTATTGAAGCAACACCAAAATATGCCCCATGAGATAAACCAGATATAAATCTTGCTCCTAACATTGTTAAATAGTTTGGACTTATAGCTGCAAAACCATTTCCAATGACCATGAGCCCTACCAATATCAATAATATCTGCTTTGGTGGTTGTTTTCTAAAGGCAATAAGTAGTGGAGCTCCAAAACATACTCCTAAAGCATAGGCTGAAATAAAATGTCCCGCTGTTGGTATTGATAAATTTAGACTTGTGGCTACATTTGTCAATATTCCCATCATAACAAATTCTGCTATCCCTAAAACTAACGTTCCTAGTGATAGTGCTATCAAACTTTTTTTCATATCTCTTCTCTCCCATCATATTTTTTAAACTTTTCTAAATTTTCTTTTACTCTTTTTCTATCTATTTTTCTATGTTGTGTTGGTGTTATTCCATACTTTCTCTTATATGCTTTACTGAATACTAAAGGATCATTATAACCACAGTTACTTGCTATTTCCTCTATACTTTCATCAGTCATATCTAATAATTCATTTGCTCTAGATAATCTAAAAACTGATAGATATTCCTGCAAAGTTACTCTCATACTATTCTTAAAAAGATTTGAAAAATAACTTCTATTTAGCCCAATATATTCAACTATACTATTCACATTAATATCATCCCAATAATTTCTTTTTATATAGTCTAAAGCTTTATTTACATAGGGATTTAATTCCTCATCTTTTTCAATATTTTCTACACTATTTTCCTCAACAATTATTGAAAAAAATTGATAAAATAACCCTTGTAATTTTAATTCATTCGCTAAATTATTTTTCTGACTTTTTAGCATCTCTTCTATGAGCTCAAATAACTCCCTCGCTCTCTCTGTTCTAAAAATCGGCTTCTGCTGAACAAGTCCTAACTCTTGTAAGTACTTATCTACCCCCTCCCCATCAAAAGCTATCCAACAATAACTCCACGGTTCATTGGCATCAGCTTGATAAAAGGTTACAACATTTGGCTCTATTATAAAGCCTTGTCCCTCCTTTATATCATATCTCTTATTATCAACAATGTATACTCCTTTACCCTTTAGTACAACATGAATAATATATACTGGCCTAGAAGCTGGTCCAAAATTATGTAATGGGTTACATTCACTATACCCACAAAATTTTAAAGTCATATTTTTTAAATTTTCATCCCGTATCTGTAGCACATATGCTTTTTCCATATTATCTCCTCTTCTCACTTTCTGAGATTTAATATATCATAATATATTTTTTTATACAAGAGTTGTATCCCCATTTTTTTTACTACTATTCACCTCCTAGTTTTGATAAAGCTAGTATTCATGGGAACTTTACCATAATTTTTTCATGACATTTTATTTTGATTTTAAGTTTTTTATTTCTATTCCAGAACATTGTTCGTTTTTTAAAAAAATATTTTTTCTTTAAAAATAACATTTAGACTCTTTAAAACAACAAAAAGATATTTTAAAATTATATTATATATTTTATAATTGTTTTGTTAGATAAAGGTGCACATCTATCGTTTTTAATTTAAAATAATTTTTGTTTTGGGAGGTTTTTATGGCTTTATCTTTTAAAGAAAAATATTCTTTTGGTATAGGTGCTTTTGGAAAAGACATCATACTTGCTTATGTTAATATCTTTTTAATGATATATTTTACTGATGTTTTATACCTTTCACCTGCTTTCGTTGGTTCACTATTCTTTGTTGCAAGAATCTGGGATGCTATCAATGACCCAGTTATGGGAATGATAGTTGATAATACACATAACAAGTTTGGTAAATTCCGTACTTGGATATCTATTGGAACTTTATTAAATGCAGTAACTTTAGTATTACTATTTACCTCATTTAATCTTCAAGGAACTATTCTTTATGCCTATATAAGTATTGTTTACATATTATTTGGAATGACTTATACTATGCTTGATATTCCTTACTGGTCTTGGTTACCAAACTTAACTTCTGATCCTCATGAACGTGAAGAAGTTGGAGTTATTCCTAGAATATTTGCAAGTTCTTCTTATGTTGTTCTAGGAGTTATCAGTTTCCAATTAATCTATTTTTTCAATAAAGCTTTTGGAAATGAAGCAAACGATAAATTTGGATATATGGCTGGTTCTGTTTTAATAGCTCTTGTATATATTGGAACCCTTGCTATCACAGTATTTAATGTAAAAGAAAATAGTTCTCTAGAAACTCAAAATGAAAAAATAGATTTAAAGCATATGTGGACTGTACTTACTACAAATAAACATCTTAAATCATATATAGGACTACTTTTAGGATTCCATTTATATAATAGTGCTTATAGTAGTTTTATGGTATACTATTTAAAATATGTTGCTAAGAATTTAAATCTTTTCTCAGCTTATAGTGCTTGCCAATTAGCTGAAATGTTAGGACTTGTAATGTTCCCAATATTTGCTAGAAAAATTGGACGTGACTCAACTTATAAAATAACTTGTATAACTGGAGTTGCTGGACTTTCAATATTAGGATTCTCAGCTTTTGTAGCTCCTGCTAGTTTAGTACTCTTAGTTTTAGGAACAATAGGAATAAAAATAGGTTCTGGACTTGTTATCGGAACTATCACAGTTTTAGTTGCCGATGTTATTGACTATAACCAATTACAATTTGGAATGAGAAATGAAAGTATTATTTGTTCTGCTCAAACATTCCTAGTAAAAACATCAATGGCTATATGTGGACTTTTAACTGGACTTTCTTTAACTCTATTAGGATATGATGCTTCATTACCTGAGCAATCAGCTAGTACAATCTTAGGATTACGTCTATTAGTTTTCCTTCCATCATTAATTTTTATCCTTATAAGCTTATTCATCTATATTAAGGGTTATAAACTAAAAGGAAAAGTACTTTATGAGGTTAGAGAAAAAGTTGCTCAACTAAATAGTAATAATACTACATCTTCAAAAGAAACTGAAGAAAGAACTGAAGAGGTTCTACTTGAAACTATCAACAATTAATTTTTACTTAATAAAGGAGTTTTTATGAACATAATTTTTAATGAAAAAACAAGAGAATTTCATATCTGTAACGATAATATCAGCTATATTATCAAAGTTTTAAGAAATGGACAACTTGGACAACTTTACTTTGGAAAAAAAATAAGACATAAAGATGATTTTGGTTACCTTATAGAAGCTAAAAATCGTCCTATGACTCAATACATTTATGAAAAAGACTATTCTTTCTCATTAGAGCATATTAAACAAGAGTATCCTTGCTATGGAACTACAGACTATAGATATCCAGCATTTGAGGTAAAACAAGAGAACGGAAGTACAATAACTGAATTTGAATATGTTTCTCACAACATATTTAAAGGTAAAAAAGCTTTAAAAGGTCTTCCAGCTACTTATGTTGAATCAGAAGATGAAGCTATGACATTAGAAGTTGTATTAGTAGATAAAGTTACACAAGTAGAGCTTACTCTATCTTATACAATTTTTAAAGATTTTGATGCTATCACTAGAAATGCAAGATTTAGAAACTTAGGTACTGAAGCTGTTGATTTAACAAGAGCTCTTAGCTTAAATTTAGATCTACCTGATTATGATTATGAATGGATACACCTTTCTGGAGCTTGGTCTAGAGAGCGTTACATAAAAACTCGTAAATTAGAGATGGGAATCCAAGCCATCAGCAGTACAAAAGGAATTTCAAGTAACAATCACAACCCATTTATAGCTTTAAAACGTCCTGAAACTACTGAAACTTTAGGAGAGGCTATTGGATTTAGCTTAGTTTATAGTGGTAACTTCTTAGCTCAAATAGAGGTTGATACTTATGATGTAACTCGTGTTTCTATGGGAATAAATCCTTTTGGATTCACTTGGCACTTAGCATCTAACGAAGAGTTTCAAACTCCAGAAGCTGTAATGGTTTACTCTACTTCTGGTCTTAATACAATGAGCCAAACTTTCCATAACCTATTTGGAAAAAGACTTGCTAGAGGAGAATGGAGAGATAAAGTTAGACCTATACTTGTAAATAACTGGGAAGGTACATACTTTGATTTTGATGATGAAAAAATATTAAATATTGCTAAAGCAGCTAAAAATGATGGAATAGAATTATTCGTACTTGATGATGGTTGGTTTGGAACTAGAAATGATGACCACCAAGGACTTGGAGATTGGTTCTCAAATAGAGATAAATTACAAGATGGTGTTGAAGGGTTATCTCATAAAATAGAGGAACTTGGAATGAAATTCGGACTTTGGTTTGAGCCTGAAATGGTAAATAAAAATAGTGACCTTTTCCGTAAATATCCTGATTGGATTTTACATGTTCCTGGACGTCACCAATCTCATGGAAGAAACCAATTTGTTCTTGACTACTCTAGAAAAGAGGTTGTTGACTATATCTACAATATGATGGCTGAAGTTATTAGAAACTCTAAAATTTCATATATTAAATGGGATATGAACCGTTGCTTAACTGAGTGTTATTCTCCAGCTCTTCCTCCAGAAAGACAAGGAGAAGTTTTCCATAGATATGTATTAGGAGTTTATGATCTTTATGAAAGATTAACTACTGAATTCCCTCATATACTATTTGAATCTTGTTCAAGTGGAGGAGCTAGATTTGATGCAGCTATGCTTTACTATGCACCTCAATGTTGGACAAGTGATGATACAGATGCTGTAGAGAGATTAAAAATCCAATATGGAACTTCTATGGTTTACCCTGTTTCATCAATGGGAGCTCATGTTTCTGTAACACCTAACCACCAACTTCAACGTATGACTCCTATTGAAACTCGTGCTAATGTAGCTTTCTTTGGTGCTTTTGGATATGAGCTTGACATGAGTAAATTAAGTGAAGAGGAACATGCTAAAGTTCGTGAACAGGTAAAATTCTTTAAAGAATATAGAGAGATCTTCCAATTTGGTACTTTCTATCGTTTATTAAGTCCATTTAATAGTAATATCGTTTCTTGGATGGCTGTATCTAAAGATCAAAAAACAGCTCTAGTTGGATACTATAAAGTTCTTAATGATGTAAACTGTGCTTATAGAAGAGTTAAATTACAAGGTTTAAATCCTGAGTTTGAATACTCAATAGCTAACTTAAATAATCCAAATGAAGTTGCTACAAAACATGCTTTTGGAGATGAATTAATGAATTTAGGATTACTAACTACTGACCCTTCTTCTGGACAAGTATTAGATGGAACTAGAAAATCAAATGACTTTGATTCAACTATCTTTATATTAAAAAGTAAATAATGAAAAACTAGAAATAGATATTGACTAAATTAAAACATATGTTATTGTGATTATTATGAATTAATTTATGCATAGGTATATTGTATTAGAAATTTGAAAAAATTTTAAGTACTCTATACCTTTTTTATTTTAAAAAAAATGCCAAAAAGAAAAACTTTCTTTCCAGCATTTTTAATTACTTGAGCTATTAAAAAAATGTAACAATACCTTTTAGTACTAAATACAAAAAACAGCATATAGAGGAATACTCTTTACTCCATTTTCAAAACCAAAATTTTTAGTTGAAATTTTAATAGCATATTCTGGCTGATATCTTTTTATATAGTAATCTAAGCTTTTAGACCTAGTATTATCAGCAGATTTTACCTCTATTGGAATTATTTTTCCCTCTCTCATAATAATAAAATCTATCTCGTATGCTCCCTTTGGTGCTTTCCAATAGTATTGAGTGTATTCTTTTACATTGAGTTGAATATTTACATAGTTCTCAGTCATTCCACCTTTAAAGTCATTTAATTCATTTGAAAGATACAATATATCTTCTGGTATTATCTCTTTTTTAGCACATAAAAGTCCTATATCTGATACATAGATTTTAAAAGCTTCTGTATTCTTATAGTTCTCTAAAGGTTTCATAATATCTTCTAATCCATATATCCTAGAAGTTATCCCTGAAAGTATTAGCCATTCAATAGCATTTTCAAATTCTGAAGCTCTTCCACCTGATTTTACTAATTTATATTGAAACTTTGTATTTTCCTTAGATAGTTGTACAGTAATATTATCATAAACTAATCTTGTCTTTTTTATCTCATTTGTAACATTGTATTTACTCATGTCATTTAAATAGCTTAGTAGTATCATATCTTGAGTATGTCTAATCAAAGTATAGTTTTGTGTTTCTCTAAATTTACTTATACACTCTGGCATTCCGCCAACTACCAAGTATTTTCTATAATATTCTAAAGCAACATTATGTAGTACACTTGGCATGGGAATATTCTCTTCAAAGGATTTTTTAATAGATTTTATTAACTCCTCTTCTCCCATAGCTAATAAAAACTCCTCTAAATCCATCGGATATAAAGTTTTAATATCTACCTTCCCAACTGGAAATGAAAACTCTTGTCTATTTACAGCTATTCCAAGTAAACTGCCTGCCACAATAATATGATATTCCGGAGCTTGTTCATAGAAGTATTTTAATGATGTTAAAGCTTTTTCACAAAGTTGTATCTCATCAAAAAATATAAGGGTTTTATCTTTTATTATAGTTTGATTTGATAGTCTAGAAAGTATTGGAATTAAATAATCTGGATTTATATTTTCTTCAAATGTTTCTTTCAATCTAATATCAGTTTCAAAATTAAAGTATGCAACATTTTCATATTCATTTTTTCCAAAAGTTAGAACAGAGTGAGTTTTTCCTACTTGTCTTGCCCCTTGTAATATAAGCGGTTTCCTATATGGATTTTCTTTCCATTCTTTTAAATATTGAAAAATTTTTCTATACATCTTTAACCTCTTTTTTTAATATATTTAGTGTTAACTTTATTATAACATTTTTAGAAAAAAATGTAAAATTTTATATTTTTTTAACATTAAATACTGTGTTTTTTCAAAATAAAAATATATTTTTTAATATACTAAAAGGACAGGTTCAATTCGAAATTGCTACCTGTCCTTTCCACTATTTATCCCTATTTCCTATATAATCAGCTAAATCTAATAAAATTTGACTTCTCTCTTCTCCAAATTTATTTTTTACAATAGCTTTAGCCTCTTCTATTGTTTCATTTAATAATCTTTTACTCTCTTCCATTCCTAAAATAGATGGGTATGTTGATTTATCAAGTGCTAAATCACTTCCAACAGGCTTTCCTATTGTTTCAAAATCTCCTTCAATATCTAAGATATCATCTTTTATTTGGAAAGCAAGTCCTATCAATTCAGAGTATTTTATAAGAGTTGCTCTCTCCTCTTTAGAAGCTCCAGCTATTACACAAGCCACTTCTACAGGAAGTTTTATTAATTTTCCTGTCTTATTAGCATGTATATATTTTAAAGTTTCTAAATCAATCTTTTTTCCTTCACTAGCTATATCTACCATCTGTCCACCTATCATTCCATTGATTCCAGCATAACTAGATGTTAGCTTTACTATCTCAACTATCTTCTCTGGTGAAAGATGTGAATTTTTCTCTGTAAGTATATAGAAGGCATGTGTTAAAAGAGCATCTCCTATAAGTATCCCTTCAGCCTCTCCAAATTTTTTATGAGTAGTTAATTTTCCTCTTCTATAATCATCATTATCAAGAGCTGGTAAATCATCATGAACTAGAGAGTATGAGTGTATCATTTCAATAGCTGCAGCAGTTGCAAGCCCCTCTTCTTTTTTGCTTCCCAGTATATCTAAAGTCATAAATAGAAGTATTGGTCTTAATCTTTTTCCTCCATTTAGTACAGCATATTTCATACCTTCTGCTATTACCTCTGGATAAGTTAACTCCTCTAGATACTTATCAATTCCATCCTCTACCATTTTTTTTCCCATTCCAAGATACTCTTTAAATAACATCTTATACCTCCTCAAGTAGTATTTCATCATCTTTCTCTACTACTTTTAAAACCTTTCCCTCTGCCTTATTCAATAGATCAGAAGATTTTTTGAGTAACTTCATAGCTGTCTCATACTCTTTTATAGATTCAGCAAGGGATAGCTCCCCACTCTCTAATCTCTCTATTATCTCATCTATCTCTGCAAGATTTTCTTCAAATTTCATACTTCCTCCTATCTAGTATAGAAAGTTATACATTTTTTACCATATTTTCTCTCGTCAGCCTTCTTATACTCTCCAATATTATCAGCCATCTCTTCAAAAACATGGTGCTCACATATTATAAGTCCATCTTCAGCTAATATCTTATGTTTTTCTATGGCTTTCATAACCTTAGTACACACCTCATCTTTGTATGGTGGGTCCATAAAGATTATGTTGAACTTCTCTCCTTTTCTTCCTAAGATTTCAATAGCTCTTAAAACATCATTTTTATAAGCTCTACATCTATCTTCATATCCTAAGTTATTTACATTCTCTATTATATATTTTAAAGCTTCCGCATCCTTTTCTATCATTACAGCTCTTTTAGCTCCTCTACTTAAAGCCTCTAAAGATATGCTTCCACTTCCACTGAATAGATCTAAAAATACAGAATCAGGTACATAGGGAGCAATTATAGAAAAAAGTGACTCCTTCATACTTCCCAATGTAGGTCTTGTATCTGTTCCCTTTCTACTTTTTATTCTCTTATTTTTTGCATCTCCTGCAATTATTCTCATCACATCAACTCCATTAATAGATAAACATTGCATCTCCAAAACTGAAGAAATGATACTCCTCTTTTACAGCTGTCTCATATACATCTAACATAAACTCTCTACTTGAAAAAGCTGATACTAGCATAAGTAGAGTAGATTTTGGTAAGTGAAAGTTTGTAATAAGGGCATCTACTACTTTAAACTTATATCCTGGATATATAAATATCTCTGTACTTCCCTTTTGAGCTATAACCTTTCCATTTTCATCTACTGATGATTCTAAAGCTCTTGTACTAGTTGTTCCAACAGAGATAATTCTTCTTCCCTCTGCCTTTCCTCTATTAATTATATCAGCTGCCTCTTGAGGTATCTCAAAAACTTCCTCATGCATCTTATGGTCTAATACATCTTCAGTCTGTACAGGTCTAAATGTTCCTAGTCCAACTTCAAGGAATATATCAACAATCTTTATCCCTTTTTTCTCTATCTTCTCCAATAGCTCCTTAGTGAAATGAAGTCCAGCAGTTGGTGCTGCCACTGACTCTCCTCTTTGAGCATATACAGTTTGATATCTCTCTTTCTCCTTTAGAGCCTCTACTATATATGGTGGTAATGGCATATTTCCAAGTTTATCAAGTACCTCTTCAAAAGCTCCTTCATAAGTAAACTTTAAAACTCTATTTCCATCCTCTTTTATCTCAATAAGTTCAGCTACTAGTTCATTATTTGGTCCAACATATAGTTTTTGACCTAGCTTCAATTTTTTAGCTGGTTTTAAAAGACACTCCCAAGTATCTAGATTTATTCTTTTAATAAGTAAAATCTCCAATACTCCACCAGTTTCTTTGTGTCCAAAAAGTCTAGCTGGGATTACCTTTGTAGAGTTTCTTACTAAGATATCTCCCTCTTGTAAATAATCTATTATATCATAAAAATGTTTATGTTCTATTTTTTTATTACTCTTATCTACTAGCATAAGTTTTGAATGGTCTCTCGGCTCTCTTGGCTCTTGACCTATCAATTCCTCTGGTAGATGGTAATCATAATCACATAGTTTTGTAGACATTAGTTTTCCTCTCTTCTCTTTCCAATTACTACTCTATCTATTCCACCATAATCTTTTACTATTGATAGCACATCAAATCCATTATCTCTCATATATTCAGCTACCTTTTCAGCTTGATTATATCCCACTTCAAAGGCTAAATATCCATCCTTTGTTAAAAACTCCTTAGCCTCTTTAGATATTTTTTCATAGAAATAATAACCATCTCCTCCATCTGTAAGAGCATTCTTAGGCTCATATCTTAAAACCTCTGGCATCAGTTCTACATACTCTCCAGTAGGGATATATGGTGGATTTGAAACGATTAGATTAAATTTCACATTTTTGTATTTTTCATCTCTCAAAGTTGAAAATACATCTGATTTAAGAAATTTTACATTGATAGCCTCATTCATATCTCTATTTTGAGTTGCTACTTCCAGAGCTTCCTCACTTATATCTAATCCCAATATATTGGCATTTGGTAACTCTTTTCCTAAAGATATAGCAATAGCTCCACTACCTGTTCCTATATCCATTATCTTAGGAGTTGGTAGCTCATTTACTAAGTATTTACACTGTTCTACCAATATCTCTGTATCAGCTCTTGGAATAAGAACCCTCTCATCAACCTTGAATGGATATCCGTAGAACTCCCATTCTCCAAGTAAATATTGTAAAGGTTTTCTCTCTTTTCCTCTAGCTACTAACATCTCTCTTATTCTATTTTTATCTTCATCTTCTATTTTTTTGTTCAGATTTAAAGTTAGTGTCACTCTGCTTACCTTCAAGATATGTGCAAAAATATACTCAGCATCAAGTCTTGCATTTGGTACTTGATACCTCTCTAGGTACTCAATAGATTTCTTTAGTAGCTCATAATTTTCCTCTTTATAACTTTTCATATCTAGCTCCATATCTCCCTTACTCTTCATAAGTTCATCAAAACCTATTCTACCTCTTGCCATCTCTCTAAGATATTTTTTTATTGTATCCTTCTGTTCTGTTGTAAGCTCCATATCAAAATATGCATAGAGAGTTATTCTATCCAATTTCAAAACTGTTGCTATTAGCTTTTCACTTTCAAGACGGGGTTTTGAAAAAGAGTATTTTTGCAAATACTCTTTTGAAAAATTTAATATTTCTAATAGATTCATCTTACTCTTCTGATGCACTAGCCAACATCTCAGCTTGGTTAAATGTGATAAGAGCATCTATCATCTCATCTATATCTCCATCTAAGAATGCATCTAATTGATATACAGTATACTTAATTCTGTGATCTGTAATTCTTCCTTGTGGGAAGTTGTATGTTCTGATCTTTTCAGATCTATCCCCTGTTCCTACTTGAAGTTTTCTTTCGCTTTCAACTTGGCTTCTTTGTTTTTCACATTCCATCTCATATAGTTTAGATGCTAAGTGTTTCATAGCTTTCTCTCTATTTTTTAACTGAGATCTTTCATCTTGACATTGTACTACTATTCCAGTTGGTAAGTGAGTAATTCTAACAGCTGAGTCAGTCATGTTTACGTGCTGACCTCCTGCTCCTCCAGATCTATATGTATCTATCTTAAGATCTTTTGGATCTATCTTAACTTCTTTTACATCTTCTACTTCTGGTAATACAGCTACAGTTGCTGTAGAAGTATGTACTCTTCCTGCTGATTCTGTTTCAGGAACTCTTTGTACTCTGTGTACTCCAGATTCAAATTTTAATCTTGAGTAAGCTCCTAATCCATTGATACTGAATACTGCCTCTTTTAACCCTCCAATACCAATCTCTTGCTTCTCAATTATCTCTATCTTCCATTTTCTTCTTTCTGCATATCTACAGTACATTCTGAATAGGTCTCCAGCAAATAGAGCAGCTTCATCTCCTCCTGCTCCTCCTCTGATCTCTACGATAACGTTTTTATCATCGTTCTCATCTTTTGGAAGTAAAAGAATTTTTAATTCTTTCTCATACTCAGGTAACTTCTCTTCAAGCTCCTTTTGCTCCTCATTCATCATCTCTCTCATATCAGGATCTTTTTCATTTCTGATATTCTCTTTTATGAACTGTAAATCTTCACTAAGAGTTTTATACTCTTTATATTTTTCTACAAGTGGAGTTATATCAGCTAAAGCTTTATTACATTCCATCATTTTTTTAGGGTCAGATAAAATTTCTGGAGACCCTAACATCTCATTAAGTTCATCAAATCTTCTTACAACCTCTTCTAACTTAGCGAACACTATCTTCTCATCTCCTTTTCTACACTATAACTTATTAATTATATCATATTTATATAAAAAAATCAATGTAAAGGGAGATTACTTGTCAAATAGGTTACTCTTCAAAAATAATTCTATTTTCTTTTAAAGAAATTTTAAATATGGATGGTAGAATAAATTTTGCTCATTTTAAAGATATTAACGGAATAATTATGGAAGAAGAGGAAGAGGATTTAAAAAAATTTAACTTTTTTTCATAAAAATAAGGGATTATTGCACTTTTAAACACTTGTAATAATCCCTATTTACATTTTTTATTTATTCTCTTCTTTCATCATTTTTTCGATTCTTTTAACTCTTTTATCTATCTCATTCAATCTAAACTCTAATGAGTTAAGTATCCAAAATTGAAAGTGGTTTGCCCTTTGTGATTCATAGAACATCCAGATTATTTTAAATACACCTAAAAGAACAACTATTTCTAATGTTAAAAATAGTGTTATTTTCTGTAAAACAACTCCAAGTATCAATAAAACTCCTATCAATAGAACAAATATCATACTTATGATTTTATGTTGTTTATTATTTTTTCCACCTATCTCTCCTACTATGTTTCTTATTCTTTCTTTCTCTTTCTTAAATTCATCGAGTTCCTGTCTTAAATGCTCATCTTTATTCATAATGCCAACCCCTTCTTTTTAAATTTTCTATACTCCCCAATCTCTAGGGTATCTAAACCCAGCTCCTATTCCTCTTGGGAATACTTTTGCAATTACAGGCATAACTCTTTTATACTGCATCATTTTAGTTCTTCTTATAATTTTTTCTACTATCTCTTGAGAGTATCCCTCTTTCACTATCTCTTCTGCACTCTTTCTCTCTTCGACAAATCTGAATAGAATTTTATCTGCCATCTTATATGAGTATCCCAGCTCTTGCTCATCTGTTTGTCCTTCCCAAAGGTCAGCACTTGGTTTTTTATCTATAAGCTCATTTGGTACACCCATATGTCTAGCTAAATCCCATACATGAGTCTTATAAAGATCTCCTATAGCATTTATAGCTGATGCAGAATCTCCAAATTGTGTTCCATATCCTAGTAATAGCTCAGTCTTATTAGATGTTCCTAAAACAAGAGCATTCTCTGCTGCAGAGTGGTCAAATAGTATCGACATTCTCTCTCTTGCCATCTTATTTCCCTTTCTTAAGCTATTCATATCTGGATTCATAGCAAAGTAAGCATCTACCATCGGAGTTATCTCTACAAGTTTACTTCTCATTCCTGTTTTTTCTATAACTAATTGTGCATGTTCTACACTCTCTTTACTAGAACTCTTATAAGGCATCATTATCCCAAGAACATTCTCTGGACCAAAGGCCTTAACAGCTAAAAAAGCTACTAGAGCTGAATCTATTCCTCCAGAAAGTCCAAGTACAACCTTTTTAAATCCTACTTTCCCAGCTTCCTCTCTTAAAAAATTTACAAGCACCTCTTCTAAAACACTTAAATCTACATTCAGCTTTTCCATAAAATCCTCCACAACTATCTATCTAGTCCAAATTTTCCAAGTCTACATCCTCTATAATCTCTTAGTACAGTATAAGCCGCTTGCTGTACATTTAGACTCTCCCCTTTATTGAACATCTTACATCTAAGAGCTATCTTTTCTAAGATCTCTCCCATAATTTCACTCTTATCCTCATCTAGAAGTTTATATCTCTCTTTTAATGTATTCCACATCTCATATCTTATCATCTTAGAGATAAGTATTCCTGCTATCTCTTCTATTGGAAGTATCTCATCTTTTATAGCTCCTGTAATAGCTAAGTTTTGTCCTACTTCTTCACTTTCAAATTTTGGCCAAAGTATTCCAGGCATATCTAAAAGCTCTAATCCCTCTTTTATTCTTACCCATTGTTTTCCTTTAGTAAACCCAGGTTTATTTCCAACTCCAGCACTATTTTTTCCAACTATTCTATTAATTAATCTAGATTTTCCAACATTTGGAATACCCACTACCATAAGCCTTGTATTTACTTTTCTAAGACCTTTAGCCATCATTTTCTCTTTTTTCTCTGCTGATACCTTATCTATTATTGAGTATAATCCTTTTATATTAAATCCTGTTTCAGCACTTATCTCTAGCACTTCATCAGCAAAGTTATTCTCTTTAAAATATTTTTTCCAATAAGCTAACTCTTTTTTATCTACAAGGTCTGATTTATTTAAAACTATTACTCTCTTTTTATTCTTTGCAAAAACTGTAATATCTGGATTTTTACTTGATATAGGGATTCTAGCATCTACAACTTCAAGAACTATATCTATAAGTTGCATATTATCCTTTATCAAGTCTTTTGTTTTCTTCATATGTCCAGGATACCAGTTAATTTTTGTCATTGACATAACTTACTCCTTTTAACCTTTAAATTTTAATCTTCTAATCCTTTTATTAAAAGAACGATCTCTCCCTTTATAGGATTTTTAGATAATCTCTCTATAAGCTCAGTAGTAGTTCCTCTCATTATCTCTTCATAGATTTTAGTTATCTCTCTTATGATTACTACCTCTCTTACACCTATAAACTGCTCTATATCTCTTAAAGTTTTTTCAATTCTAAATGGAGATTCATATATAACTATTGTTCTTTCCTCTTCAGCTAAAGATTTTAAAAGAGTCTGTCTTCCCTTTTTTTTAGGTAAAAACCCTTCAAAACAAAATCTTCTCATACTTAATCCAGCTACTGAAGCAGAAGCAGTAAGAGCACTAGCTCCTGGAATTGGAACTACTTTTATTCCCTCTTTATGAGCCGCATCTACTAATTCATAACCTGGGTCAGATATACATGGTGTTCCAGCATCTGTAACTAATGCTATATCCTTTCCCTCTTTCAATAGATTGATTATATTTGTTATCTGATGCATCTTTGTAAACTCATCATATCTATATACAGTATTCTCTATCTCAAAATGATTTAATAATTTTTTTGTAACTCTCGTATCTTCAGCAAATATATAGTTTACCTCTTTTAGAATACGAATTCCTCTTAAAGTCATATCTTCAAGATTTCCAATAGGTGTTGCCACTATGTATAACATATCTCTTCTCTCCTATTTTTTCTCTAGTAGTATACCTTTTAAAATTCCTACAGCAGTATCAAGTTGAATATCCTTATGATTTTCAAACTCATTTGCCTCTTTCTCTCCTACTACCTCTTTTATTAACTCTTTTTTATTCTCTTTCGTTCCCTTTTCATCTATATTTGTAACTACACTATCAAATAGCATATATCCATTTTTTTCTTCCACTTTAACATCTGGCTCAATTCCTACTCCATGGATACACACCCCACTAGGTGTATAGTATTTAGCTATTGTAAGTTTTATTCCATCTCCATCAGGTAGAGTAACTAAAGTTTGTACACTTCCCTTTCCAAAACTTTTCTCTCCTACTAAGATACCTCTCTTATTATCTTTAATAGCTCCAGAAACAATTTCAGAAGCTGAAGCACTTCCACCATTAATAAGAATTACCAATGGGAAGTCTCCATAGTATTTCCCCTCTCTATTTGATATTTGCTCCTCTCCATCTTTAGATTTAACACTTACAACTCTTCCCTCTTCTAAGAACATAGATGAGATTTTTATAGCTTGATCTAAAGCTCCTCCTGGATTGCTTCTCAAGTCAAATACCAATGCCTTCATTCCTTGTTTTTGTAGATTTTCTAAGGCCTTTGCTACATCTGGATATACATTTTCTCCAAATTGAGTAAGTCTTAAATATCCTATTTTATTATTTTCATCTATCATCTTACTCTTAACATATTTTAGCTCTACAACTGCTCTTGTTATCTCTATATCCTTAGGTTCTTTGACTCCATCTCTTACTACAGTAACCTTAACCTTTGTATTCTCTTTTCCTTTTAACTTATCTACAGCTTCTTCACTTGTAAGATTATATGTAGATACACCATCTATTGCTATAATCTTATCTTTTGGTTTCATTCCAGCCTTGTATCCAGGACCATCTTCAATAGGAGATACTACTACTAATGGTTCATTTACTCTTTTTTGTACTACCATTCCAACTCCTACATATTTTCCTTTTATGTCCTCTTGGAAATTTTCTAACTGATCCTTTGTAAAATAGTTAGAGTGTGGATCTCCTAAAGAATCAATCATTCCTTTTAAAGCTCCCTGCATAAGAGATTTTTTATCTATCTCTTTATCTCCTACATAATTTTGATTTATTACATCCATAATATCAGAAAGCTCTTTTAACTGTCTGATATTTGATAAGAAACCTATTGACTCTTCACTTTTTTTATTAGCTGCCTTACTCTCATCTTTTCCAAAACAATTAGTAAAAATTAGAGCTGCTAATAATACCATTATAATTCTACTTTTTAGTATACCTCTCATACTGTACCTCCTAAATTTTTCCCTCTTCCCACTATCTCTTCTATCTCTATCTCTCTTTCTTTAGAAGAATCTCTTCCAAAAATAGATATATACTCTACATTACCTTTACTTCCTGTAATTGGTGAAAAGTCTAATCCCTCTAAATAAAGTCCTTCAGCTTTAGCATACTCTATTATATCTTTTATTACCTCTACATGTCTAGCATCATCTTTTACTATTCCACCCTTTGCTATATGCTCCTTATCCACTTCAAATTGTGGTTTTATAAGTGCCATAAGCTTAGTTTCTGGCTTAAAAAATTTAACTAAATCTCCAATTATCTTCTTTATAGATATAAAAGATACATCCATTACTATGTAATCAACTAGATTTCCATCTATATCATCTAAAGTCAAATCCTTTATATGCATATTCTCAATAGACTTTACCTGTGGATTATTTCTTAGTTTCCAATCCAACTGGTTAGTTCCAACATCTACGGAATAAACAAACTTCGCTCCATTTTGTAGAGCACAATCTGTAAATCCCCCTGTTGATGCTCCTACATCTAATACTTTTTTCCCATTAAAATCCATCTCAAAAACTGATACAGCTTTCTCTAGTTTCAATCCACCACGGCTTACATATTTTAAAGAATCCCCTTTTATTCTAATATTAGGTTCTTTATCTAACTTTATCATTGTTCCACTTTTATCTATTTTTTTCTCATCTACTATTACAAGTCCAGCCATGATAGCTCTTTGAGCTTTTTCTTTATCTGGAAAAAAACCTCTCTTAACTAACAGAACATCTAACCTTTCTTTCATTGTACACCTCAGATTTTAAATATCTCCTCATCTATCATATATGGTAGTAGTGGGCTCTCTAGCATTATATTTTTAAACCCTTTTTTATCTACCACTCTTTTCAATTTCTCAGTCTCTCTCACTCTTTGAATAAAGAAATTATCTCCGATAGGAATCTTTTTATTCTTTTTATAATAGTTCAACAACTGTTTTGTTGTCTTTACTTTTAACTCCTGTTTTGCTCTTTTTAATCTATCCTTTACAACCCCTTGAGTGCAATTTAACTTCTCTGGAATATCATCTAATTGGACTCCCTTTGACATAAGTTCCAATATCTTATCTGCTCCTATAGGATTGATTCTATGATATTTAGCTGAATACATATCAGCTCTATGAACTATATGTGCCTCTTTACTATTAGGTTGTATCTTACCCCATTTCCCATGGTGAGATAATACTATATGGATAATATTTTTCTTAATATCGTCCTTTATCTCCGCTCCTATTTTTTCCTCTATCTCTTTTAAAACTTTTTCAGCCTCTTTTGTTATATATTCTGGCTTCTTTAACATCATTTGAGAATGGGAATACTTCTCCTCTGTCTTTCTTATACTCCCCTTACTCAAATCATGAATTATAATCCCAACTGTAAGAGCAAAAAAATCAACTCTCTCTTTAGCTTCTAAATATGTTCTATAATCTCTCTTTAGCTCATCTATCGAAATTTTTAAAACATCATATGTATGAGTAGAAACTTTTACTCCTTGGTCATCAAAAAGTTCTAAATCCTGTACCATCTCTAAATCCAAAAGAGAGGTGATAAAACCAAGTGCTCTCCTATTTTTTTCCTGCATCTATTTTTTCCTCAATTCTTCCTATTAAATTTTCGCCTCTCAAACCAAATTCTTCTAAAAGTTCACTTCTCTTTCCATGAGGAATAGCCCCCTCTTTTAGAGCTATCTTTTTTATCATAACATCTATATCTTTTTCATTGTAAAATTCCATTATACTGCTTCCAAAAGAATTTTTTTCATAGGCTTCTTCCAAAACAAATATATTCTTATACTCTTTTACACACTCTAAAAGATATTTCTCATCTAGGGGCTTTAAAGTTGAAGCATTTACTATGGTTCCCTCTATTCCTCTAGCTTTCAATCTATCCTCTATATCTAAAATCTCTTTTACCATACTTCCAGTGGCTATAAAAAGATTTTCTTTTCCCTTCTTTAATTCTCTCCATCTTCCAAACTCAAACTCTCTATCTCCCTCTATGTTATATTCTACCTCTCTTGGTATTCTTATAACAAGCGGACCATCTTGGAAATTTTTAGAAAACTCTAACATCTCTACCAACTCTTTTGATGTAGCTGGTGCTAACACTGTATAATTTGGAATAGTTAAAAATATTGATAGATCATACAATCCATTGTGAGTTTTTCCATCCTCTCCTACTATTCCCGCTCTATCAACTATAAATCTAACTGGCAATTTCTGTAGTGATATATCGTGAATAAGTTGACTATACGCCCTTTGTAAAAACGTAGAATAGATTACTACATATGGCTTTTTACCTTGAGTAGCAAGACCTCCTGCAAAGGTTACTGCATGTCCCTCTGCTATTCCGGTATCTATAGCTCTCTCTGGGAATCTCTTAAAAAACTCTCCCAAGCCTGTTCCCTTAACCATACCAGAACATATAGCTACAATATCTTTATCCTCTTCTCCCAATTTTACAATCTCTTTTCCAAAGATTCCAGAATATGTCTTTCCACTTAAATCTGTATCTCCAGTTTCCATATTAAATGGAGAAATTCCATGAAATTTCTCTTTATCTTGCTCAGCAAAAGAGTATCCTTTTCCCTTCTGAGTTTTTATATGAATAAATATTGGTCCCTCTATATTCTTTACTTTATTCAGTGTAGAAAGTAACTCTTCAACATTATGTCCATCTAATACTCCAAAAAACTTAAATCCAAAACTTTCTAACATATTTAGAGGTAAAAAGAAATTTTTTACAGAAAACTCCATTCTCTCTAGAGTATCTGAAACTCCTCCTGCAATCTTTATTTTCTTTATGAGACTTTTAATATCATCTCTAAAGTTCATATACTTCTCACTTACCATAAACTTCCCAAAAAATCTTGAAAGTGAGCCTACATTTTTTCCAATTGACATCTCATTATCATTTAAGATAATTATCATATTTTTTAACTTATGTCCACCAATATTGTTTAATGCTTCTAAAGAGTGACCATTGGATATAGAAGCATCTCCTACTACTACAATCACTTTCTTTTCTGGAGAAGCCATTGCTATTCCTGCTCCTGCAGAAAGAGCTGTTCCTGCATGTCCAGATATAAAAGGATCTGCACTACTCTCCTTTGGATCTGTAAATGGTCCTATTCCCCCTCTTTTTCTTAAGGTCGAGAAGTTCTTATCTCTTCCGGTAAGTAATTTGTGAACATAAGATTGATGCCCTACATCGAAAAGTAGTCTATCCTTTGAAAAATCAAATACCTTATGTAAGCATAGTGTTAATTCTACTATTCCAAGATTAGGGGCTAGATGTCCTCCATTTTTGCTTACTGTCTCTATCAATTTTTCTCTTATCTCTTGTGCTTTTTTATTTATATCTTCAATACTCATATCATGTATATTTTTCATCTATTCTACCCCTGTAAATAATCAGTAAAAATTAAACCTATAACTATACCCACGATACAACCGATTAAAACTTCAAAAGGTGTATGTCCTAAAAGTTCTTTTAATTTTTCACCTTTCTCTTTTCCAAAATATCTCTCATATCTTTTTTCTCCTAACATAAGAGGTATCTTTTCAACAAATTGATTTATTACTCCTGCTTGTTTCCCAGCTGCTCTTCTTATCCCAGTGGCATCATACATCACTATCCCAGAAAGTATCATAGCAATAGCAAACATATCACTATTCATTCCATGACGAATTCCAATACAAATAGTTAAACAAGACACAGTAGAGCTGTGGGAACTAGGCATTCCTCCTGTTTCCCACATTCTTTTTATATTTAATTTCTTATCTACAAAAATAGTTTTTAATACCTTATAGAATTGTGCTATAAACCAAGCTACAAATACTACATCTAATATCCTATTTCCAAAAATTATTCCGGGACTCATCACTCCATCCCCTTTCTTTTAATTAGATACTTTTTAACTCTAAAGATACAACTGGCTTATCTTTATTCTCTCTGAAAAGAATAATAGTTCTTCCAATTATTCCTACTACTTCAAACTCTTTACATTGTGATAATTGCTCCATTATCTCCATTTTTTCCTCTTCACAGTTTTGAAGTATCTTTACTTTTAATAACTCTCTTGATTCTATTGCATCTAAAATACTTTGAATTAAATTATCAGTTACTCCATCTTTTCCTATTCTTACTAGTGCATCTAAATCATGAGCCTTCTTTCTTAAATATGCTCTTCTTTTGCTTGTTAATTCCATTTTTTTCTCCTTACTATCTTTATTATATTTTTAATTTATTTAATCTTATTTAATTATACTTCCATAATTATCGGTAATATCATTGGATTTCTCTTAGTTTTATTATAGAAAAACTTAGCTGCTATATCTCTTGTTGTATTCTTTAATAATCCCCAATCCTTTGAATAATAATTAGAAGTATCATCTATCTTCTCTTTTATATTTTCAATAGCCTCTTTTATTATATCATCAGATTCTTTTGAGTAAACAAAACCTCTTGTTACAATATCTGGTCCTGCTACTATTTTACCTGTTTCTTTATCTAAAGTAAATACAATAACAACAACTCCATCTTGAGATAATTGCTGTCTATCTTTTAGTACAATATTTCCTATATCTCCAACACCTAATCCATCTACTAGAGTACATCCAGCATTTACCTTACCTTTTATCTTAGCCCCTGATTTTGTAACCTCTATTTTACTACCATTTTGAGCTATAATTATATTATTTTTAGGTATTCCAGTCTCCATAGCTGTGTCCTGATGTGCCTTTAACATTTTATGCTCTCCATGTACAGGCATAAAATATTTAGGTTTAATCAGATTTAGCATAAGCTTTTGTTCCTCTTTACTTCCATGTCCAGAAACATGAATTCCAGCTATCTTCTTAAAAACAACCTCTGCATCATATTTCAATAGATTGTTTATATTATTAGATACAGCTCTTTCATTTCCAGGAATTGGTGTAGCTGAAATTATAACAGTATCTCCCTCTTTTATCTTTATATGTTTATGCATATTTTTAGCTATTCTTGATAGGGCTGCCATTGGTTCTCCCTGTGTTCCTGTACAAAGAATTACAACTTTATTATCCTTTAAAGTATCTACTTCAGAAAGTGGTACCATCATATCATTTGGAACTTTTAAATATCCTAAGCTTCCAGCTATTTCAAAAACTTTAACTAAGCTTCTTCCATCAATAGCAATCTTTCTTCCATGCTCTTGAGCTACATTTACTATCTGTTGAAGTCTATGAACGTGGGAAGCAAAAGCGGCTACAATTATTCTTCCCTTAGCTTTAGAAAACTCTGCTCTAAAAGCCTCTCCAACACTTTTTTCAGATGGAGTAAATCCATCTACTTCAGAGTTAGTAGAATCTGATAACATCAGGTCTACCCCTTGCTCTCCTATTTGTGAAAGTCTAGCAAAATCTACTCCCTCTCCATCTACAGGTGTTAAATCTATTTTAAAGTCTCCTGTATGGAAAACTGTTCCTGCAGGTGTTGTTACAAGTATAGAGTAAGCATCAGTTATAGAATGAGTTATTTTTATAAACTCAACTGTAAAATACTTTCCTACCTTTATCTTACTTCTCCCTTTTACCTCTTTCATCTTAGGGATATCTCTACTAAATCCATTTTCAAATTTAGATTTAGCTAGTGCTAATGTAAGTTTTCCTCCAAACATAGGGACACTCTTATCTATTTTTTGATAAAGATATGGGATTGAACCTATATGATCCTCATGTCCATGAGTTACAAATAATCCTTTTATCTTATCTTTATTATTTTCTAAAAAGCTAAAATCTGGGATTACTAAATCTATTCCTAACAAATTCTCATCTGGAAATATTACTCCTGAATCAATTATTATAATCTCATCTCTATATTGGATTACAGTACTATTTTTTCCTACTTCTTCCATTCCACCTAGAGGTATTACATACATTTTTTCTTCTTTTTGAGCTTTAGCTTCCTTCGCCTCTTTTGTTTCAGTTAATACAGAGTTTTTCTCTTTTGCTACCTTCCCAGTAACTTTTTTTACCTTTTCAGTTTTTAACTCCTTTATTCCCTCTTTTATAGCTTTTATTTTCTCTTTTATTCCATCTACTTCACAAACAACATTTGCTGTTTTTAATTTTCTTTCAATTCTTTTTTTCTTCTCTTGACTGATACTCCCTTTTTCTGCTCTTAACATCGTCTCTCCTTTTTTTAATAAAATCTCCCTCCACCATTACAAACTCTCTTTATTACTCTCTATAATATTTTCACTTTTTGGATCATCTGCAGGTCTATTCTTAATCTCTAGATACTTATCTATAAATCTTCTCGTCATTCCTCCAGCTACAGCTCCCCCTCCACCAGCTTCTTCTAGGATAGTAGCAAAAACTATCTCTGGATTATCAGCTGGGAAATATCCAGCAACCCATGCATGTGTTATCTTTGAGTGTGCATTCTGTGCCGAACCACTTTTAGCTGCGACCTTTATCCCATTTGTCCTCAACACTTTAGTAGTTCCATTATCTTGTGATACAGTTGCTACTAATGCATCGTTTAAAATATTGTAGTATGATTTTGGATATTTTCCAATCTCCTTTTCATGCAACTTTGTTGGAAAGATATTCCCATCTGAGTCATGAAATTCCTTAACTAGATGAGGTGTATATACTACCTCTCCTCTATTGGCTATCACTGCATATAAATTTGCTATCTGTAATGGTGTTACTAAAAGATACCCCTGTCCTATTGATAACAATATAGTATCTCCCTTAAACCAACCACTTCCTATTACTTTCTTTTTCCATACTGTATCAGGAAGTAAACCTTTTTTTTCACCTGGAATATCTATTCCAGTTTTTTCACCTAGTCCAAAAGAAGCTGCTACATCTATAATTGGCTTATGACCAATTTTATCTGAATATCTATAGTAATATGGGTTAGCAGATTCAACAATAGATTTCTTCATATCAGTATATCCATGTCCTCCAGCTTTCCAAGCTCTCCACTTCCATTTTCCTATCTGATAGTATCCAGTTTTGTCATAGTACTGCTCTTTAGGATCTACACCATTTTCTAAAAAAGCAATAGCAGAAACCACCTTAAATACTGAACCAGGTGGGTACTCTCCAGCTATAGCCTTATTAGCAAGTGGCTTTCTAGGATCATTTATTATCTTATCCCATTCGTCATAGGATATTTGTGAACTAAACATATTCAATGAATAAGTTGGATAGCTTACCATTGTTAGAATCTCTCCATTTTTAGGGTTTAAGGCAATAAATGCCCCTGCTCTTCCATCTTCTTCAAATTGTTTCTCCATATATTCTTGAAGCTCCATATCCAGTGTCATGTACATATCTTTTCCTGGAACTGGATTCTTTTTTTCCTCTATCTTTCTTTGTAACTTATTTAGGGCATTTACTTCAATATACTCATACCCATCTTCCCCTTGAAGTTCCTTATCATATTCACTTTCAAGTCCATCTTTTCCAATAATATCTCTAGGTCCATATCCAGTATCTTTCAACCTTTCATACTCTTTTTCCGATATCTTTTTTACATATCCTATACTATGTGCAGCTACGTTATCATAAAGATATCTTCTCTTAGAATACGTTTGTACTTGAAGATATGGATAATCTATTAATTGCTCCATCAACTTATGAGCTATCTCTGGTTTTAAATCATCTATTATAACATTTTCTCTTGTATATGGAAATATCTCTCCATATTTTATTTTTTTAGCAATATAATCCTCTGTATACCCAGTAACTTCACTAATCTCCTTCAATATCTCTGGGGTTTGTTTTCTCTCTTGAAGATAGACCAATCTATAACCTGAACCATTTGTTACTACAAGTCTACCCTTACTATCAAAGATCTTCCCTCTCGGTGCCTCTATCTCTTTTAATTTTATTCTATTTCTTTGAGAGAGATAGGAATATTTATCTCCCATTAAAACTTGTAGATAAAACATTCTCAACCCTACTAATAAAAAAACTATCAAAATAAAAGCTTTTAATATTATATCTCTAGTACTATTCTCTTCTCCAAGTTTTATGTTAATATTCCTTCTCTTCAATTTCTTCATACTTATCCTTTTATACTATCCTTTTTTCTTGAAATTCTCATATAAACATAATTTAAAATAATAAAAATACAAATATTTACAACAAAATATTCTTTTCGAAAATTATTGATTGAGAGTACATAATAAATGATTCCTTGTAAAAAAGTTATCAAAATTATACTAGTCTTTCCGTATGTTAGATGTGTAAATATATAATAAAATATATAATAACTTACCAGTAGTATAATCAGTATTTCAAAGAAACTATTAGTCTGTAGAGAATGTAACAATGCTAATACTATCACTAAGAATACCTCTCTCTCTTTTTTCATACTCACTAGATAAGTTAAAAATGGTAGTGTTACCCCGTACATATTTCCAGCAAGGGGTAAACTTACCTCAATTATAACCATAAAAAAAGAGATTATATATAACATTTTTCTCACTACTTTGTTATTACTCTTATTTTATTTTTTAGGTTATTATTCTCTATAAAATTACTTATATTCAATTTTTTAGCTATTTTATAAGCTATAAAATAATCTTCTGAAGCATATTCCACAAAAGCATTATCTGCCTTTACCTTATCTTTTTCTATTTCAACCTTTTTATACCCTTCTCTTTTTAATTCATCACTTATATTTTGAATAGTTGTGCTATTCTCTCCAAGAACCTCTATCGTAAAATCTATATTTTTCTCCTGTCCTAAAATTACTACTACATTAGCTAAAGTTGGAATTGTTGGAACCTGTTGAATTTTAAAATATTTCTCATTAAGTTGCATAACTATCTCTTCAGCTTTTTCATTTGAGATATCATTTAATATGATATAACTTTCCTCTAAATTTTTCTCATAGTTAGCTGCATTATATTTCATTCCTAACTTATTTTTTATGTTTTCTCCAGTTCTTCTAGCATATCCATTTATACCGTTAGCATTTAATACATCTACTATTATATTCTCATTTAACTCATTTTTATTCTTTTGCTCATTATATAAAGTTTCATACATTGAGTGTAAACTAGAAGTTACTATATATCTCTTATTATCAACAGTAGTTTCTGGAATATTTTTAGCATTTTTAACATTTAATTGAACTTGTCCGAACTTAACTCTCATATAGTTATTTAATGGAACTGGAAGAAGTTTATTTACAGTTTTTAAAATCTCCTCCTCATTTTTATTATCTACTAAATCTTTAAATGTTTTATCCTTATCTATATTGATTCCATAAGGTATTCTTACTGCTAACTTATCTTGATATACAGCTATTAGATTCTCTTTTCCTATTATCAAGTAACTGCTATTTTTATCTAATTCAGGATTCTTTCTCATAGAATTTATAAAAAGAAATCCGCCTAATACAACTATTACAAAAATAACTGTAAATATTGCTCTTACCCTTCTATTCATCTGCTATCAACAACTCCTTCTCCAATGAGGTAATTTTTACTGTTATTATCTCATTAACTAATTTTTTATCCCCTTTTATTTTTACCCTTAAGTAGTTCTCACTATATCCATACAGATACCCATCTATCTCTTCCTCTACTAAAACCTTTAGCTCTTTACCTATATAATTCTCCCTCGCCTTAGTAGACATCTCTTTTTTTAGCTCCTCTAATCTATCTGCTCTCTCTTTCTTTACTTTTGCATCAATCTTATTCTCTAATCTACTTGCAATAGTATTTTCTCTATCAGAGTATTGGAAAATATGAAGCCCTGAGAATCCTATTTTTCCTATCAGATTATAAGAATTTTGGAACATCTCTTCAGTTTCTCCAGGGAAACCAACAATTATATCAGCTGTGTACTCCATTCCTTTTACACTATTTTTTAACTTCAGAAGTCTCTCCTCTATTAAATCACTTCCGTATTTTCTCTTCATCATTTTTAAAACTGTATCATCACATGATTGAAGAGAGATATGAAGATGTGGCATAAGATTTTTATATTTAAATAGTTCTATAAATCTGTCTGATATCTTATCTGGATATACAGAACCTATTCTTACTCTTTCTAAACCTTTTACTTGTAAAATCTCCTCTAATAAATCTTCAAAGTCTATATCCTCTTCTAAATCTTCACCATAAGCTCCTAAATTTATTCCTATTAGGATTATTTCTTTAAATCCTTCACTTACAAGTTTCTCAATCTCTTTTAAGATATTCTCTCTCTTTCTTGATCTGCTTCTTCCTCTTGCAAATGGAATTTTACAATATGAACAGAAGTTATTACATCCATCTTGTATCTTTACATAAGCTCTTGACATCTCTCTCAAAGTAGCAAACTCATATTCAGTATACTCATACTCATCAAATATATTATCATTTTTTAATCTATCTAAAGTTCTATTTTCAATATCCTCTATGAAATTAACAATCCCTTTTTTATACTTATTCCCAATTACATAGTCTATATCTTCCATCTCTAATAGTTCTTTACTATTTGTTTGAGCATAACACCCTGTAACTATAACTTTACTATGAGGATTTACCTTCTTAGCTCTTCTCAACATATTTCTTGTTTTTCTATCTGCTACACTTGTTACAGTACATGAGTTTACAATATAAATATCTGCTTCCTCTTCAAAATCTTTCTCTGTATATCCCTTCTGAATAAGTTGATTCTTTATGCTCTCTGTCTCATATTGATTTACTTTACATCCTAAAGTATAAAAGGCTACTCTTTTATTGAAATTCATTGATTAAAACTCCTCCTACTACAATAGAAGCTGTTTCTGCCCTTAGAATCCTTTTACCCAGTGTAACTATATTAGCACCATTTTGTTTTAGATACTCTATCTCCTCTATATCAAAACCACCCTCTGGTCCTATTATATACAAAACTTTTTCTATCTCTTTAGTCTGTTTTTTTAAGAGATTTTTTAATGTATACTCCTCTTCACACTCATAAGGAACAATTACTAAGTCATAATCTTCCAGCTTCAATTTCTCAATTTTTGTTACCTCTTCGATAATTAAAGGCTTTACCCCTTGACACTGTTTCAAAGCCTCTTTTACAATTAAATCCCATTTATCCTTTTTTTCATTTACCTTTGCTACCCCTCTTTTTGTATTCAAAGGTATTATTCTATTTATCCCTATCTCAGTAAGTTTTTGAATAGTCAGATCCATTTTATCATTTTTTAAAATTCCAACGGCTGCATCTATTCTTACCTTTGTAGAAAATCTATCCTCAAAAATTTTATCAATAATAAGAGTCACACTCTTTTTTTCCAACTCTATAACTCTGCAAATATACTCTCTTTCACCATCTACAGCTCTTATTTTTTCATCTATTTTTACTCTAAAAACATTTTTTAGATGATTTACATCGCCCTTATCATCTATTATAATTTTATTATCTTGAATATTCTCTTCTGATATTATAACACTTATCACAGAATTCTCCTATATCATATCTTTATTTTTTATAAATTCATCTAAAGTTGTTTCCTCAAGTATCTTAGTCATTGCATTATCCAATTTTCCCCAGATACATTTTCCAGAACAAGTACCATCACTACACACTGCTTTATGCTCTTCACTCTCGTTACAGTCTATTACCTTTTCCTCTTCATCTAATATTTTATAAAGTTGATGAAGTGTTATATCCTTTGGCTCCTTTGCTAATCTATATCCACCATTTGGACCTCTTTTTCCCTCTATTATATTTTCATTTTTCAATTTAAAAAGAATTTGCTCTAAATATTGAACTGATACTCCTTGCTCATCAGATATCTCTTTTATTCTAACTAATTTATTTTCACTACTTTTATCAGCTATATATGCTAATGCCTTTAGTCCATATCTAACTCTTGTACTTATCTTCATTACTTATCTTGCTCCTTCACTATCTTAAAATGTTCATAGGCTTTATCTGTAACGACTCTTCCTCTATTAGTTCTTTTGATATATCCAATTTTTACTAAAAACGGTTCATAGACCTCCTCTAAAGTTCTTCTATCCTCTCCTAATAAAAGAGATAGAGTCTCTATTCCTACAGGTCCTCCTCCATAATTATCAATTATTGCATTTATGATATCCCTATCTAAATCATCTAGACCTACAGAATCTATCCCTAGTATATCCAAAGCTTTCATAGAGATCTCCTTAGTAATTACTCCATTCCCTCTTATCTCACAATAATCTCTCACTCTTTTTAAAAGACGATTTGCTATTCTTGGTGTTCCACGACTTCTACTAGCAAGTTCTAAAGCTCCATCTTTTTCTACTCCAACTCCTAATATCTGTCCCCCTCTAAGAATTATCTGAGCTAACTCCTCATCTGTATAATACTCCATCCTATGAGTTACACCAAACCTGTCTCTAAGTGGTGAGCTCAAAAGTCCAGCCCTTGTAGTTGCCCCTATCAATGTGAAATTAGGTAACTCTATTCTTATAGAACGAGCTGATGGTCCCTTTCCTATTATAATATCTAGTTCTCCATCTTCCATTGCTGGATAAAGTATCTCCTCAACAGTATTATTCAGCCTATGTATCTCATCTATAAAAAGTATATCATTCTCCTCTAAAGAGGTAAGAATAGCAGCTAAATCCCCAGCTCTTTCAAGAACAGGGCCAGAAGTAATTTTTAAGTTTGCTCCCATCTCTGTGGCTATTACTCCAGCTAAAGTCGTTTTTCCCAACCCTGGAGGTCCATATAATAGTATATGATCTACAGATCCACCTCTTCTTTTAGCAGCTTCTATATATATTGACATCTTACCCTTTAATGATTCCTGCCCTATATACTCCTTAAAGCTCTTAGGTCTTAAGCTTTTTTGTACCTCTACCTCATTTTCAAACTCTTGATTAGTAATTACTCTATCCACTTAACTCTCCTTACATAATCATTCCAATAATAAACTGTGCAAATCCTATTATTGCTCCTAACACAGCTCCAACTACCTCTATGTGTTTAAACTCTTTCTTAGCTAAGCTATATGTTATCTCCTCTAGTTTCTCCAAGGAAAAAGCATCTACATTTCTAACTATGATACCTTTAAAATCTACATTCTCCTCTAAGTAATCTGAAAACATTGAGATTATTTTATCTTTATTCTCAAGAATTGAATTTTTTATTATCACTTTTATCTTATCTAACATATCACTACTTAAAAACATAGCTATCATTGGAAAGTTTTTAGTTATCTCTCTTTGAAGCTTCTCTTCTAAGATTTTATCTATAGCTTCACTCATCTTCTCTTCAAGTTTGTCTTTATCCATTGAAGAAACTATATCCTTTAAAGACACTAGTTCACTTTGAATTATCTCCGCTATACTCTCTCCTATCTCATGCTTTCTCTTAGGCAGTAACCCCTGTATCTTGAATAATCCAAAATTTATCTCTTTATATGGTCTAAATAGCATCTTTATTGCAACATAGTTTGTTATCCAACCAATTCCAGCTCCAATACCAACTATCAATACCAATTTAATCAATATATCTATATTCAATTTTTACTCCTTCTCTTCATTTTTAGCTCTTGATTTTCTTCTATTTTTTTACCATTACAGTAAACTATTTTATCATAAAAACGGGATTTTTTCAATTATATTATCCCCTAATCTATTCTAAACTAACTTTTTTCTAAGCAATATTTTTAATAAAAAAAGAGGAAAAATATCCAACTAATATCGCAAAGTATAGAGTTAAGATAATAATTTTTCCTCTTTCAATATCTATTTAATTTTAGTAAATCAAAACTATTTTTTCTCAGCTATTACTTTATTGATTTCAGCTATTACTGCATCAGCATCTAAACCGTGAGCTGATATTCCTTCTCCTAAAGTCTCTCCAGCTGCGATCATACATCCTACACATCCAAGTCCATATTTTGCAAATACTTCTCTTATTACTGGATAGTTTTGAACTGCTACTAAAATATTTGTATCTCTTGTTACCATATCTTATCACTCCTACAATTTTTTAATATTTACACTAATATTATAATAAAATTTACTTATTATGTCAACTTTTATTCTTAGAATTATTTTTGTAGATTATCCTACTACATTCAATAGGTCATGCACTCTTACAATACCTACTAATTTATTATCATCTATAACTGGAAGTACTGTTATCTGACTTGGTCTGTTCTCCATAAGTTCTAAAGCATCTATTGCCATGCTCTCTGAATCTGTCTTTGTAAAGTTTCTCGTCATTATATCCTTTGCTTTAAAAGTAAAAAACTCTCCCTCTTTTGTTAAGGCTCTTCTTATATCTCCTTCGGTGATAATTCCTACCATCAAATCTCCATTCATAACACATACAGCTCCTAAACTCTTATCTGTCATTGTAAGTATTACATTTTTTATTGGAGTCTCCTTATCACATACTGGTATCTCTTCACCTTTTTTCATTATATCTCTAACTCTCATAAGAAGTCTTCTTCCTAAACTTCCTCCTGGATGATATACAGCAAAGTTTTCTGGTTTGAAATCTCTTCTCTTTATAAGTATAGCTGCTAAAGCATCTCCCATAACTAAAGTAGCTGTTGCTGATGACATTGGAGCTAGATTTAAAGGACATCCTTCTCTACTAACCCCTATATTTAATACATAATCTGCTGCTCTTCCTAATTTCGAATTTCTATTTCCTGTCATAGCTACTAGTTTTGCTCCTATCTTTTGGATAGATGGAAGAAGAGAGGCTATCTCATCACTATTCCCACTATTTGATATAGCTAGTACCACATCATCAGAAGCTATCATTCCCAAATCCCCATGAAGTCCCTCAGCTGAATTCATAAATATAGCTGTTGTTCCTGTTGAAGCTAGTGTAGCCGCTATCTTTTTACCTATCAATCCAGATTTACCTATTCCTGTAACTACTACTTTACCCTTAGATTCTAGTATTAAGTTTACAACTTTTTTAATATCTCCATCTAAAGAGTTTTTTACTCTTTGTAACTCCTCTATCTCTGCATCAAATACACTTCTTGCATAATCTACTTCATTAAATTCCATAATTATCCCCTATCTTCCCTTTACTAAATCATCTATCTTAATAGCTACCTTTAATATCTCTTCTAAGTCATCTAAGAATAGCATATTTGGTCCATCTGATTTAGCTTCATTTGGATTAGGGTGTACCTCTGCAAATATTGCATCTACTCCTATTGCAAGTCCAGCTCTCATAAGTGGGAATACATACTCTCTATCTCCAGAAGTTGCTGTTCCTAGACCTCCTGGTCTTTGTACTGCATGTGTTACATCAAATACCACAGGGTATCCAAATTTTCTCATTTCCATAAAACTTCTCATATCTACTACCATGTTGTTATATCCAAAAGTACTTCCTCTCTCACATAGTAATATATTTGGATTATTGCTCTCTTCCATCTTTGTTACAACATTTTTCATATCCCATGGAGCTAAAAATTGTCCCTTTTTAATATTTACTGGTAATCCTGTTTCTGCTGCTGCTAAAAGTAAATCTGTTTGTCTGCATAAGAAAGCTGGTATCTGTAATATATCCACTACCTCAGCTACTTTTTTACACTGCCAAGTTTCATGTACATCTGTTATTACAGGTAGATTGTATCTCTCTTTTACCTTCTTTAATATTTCTAATCCCTTTTCTAATCCAGGTCCTCTAAAAGAGTGGATTGATGATCTATTAGCCTTATCAAATGAAGCTTTAAAAATATATTGTATTCCTAGTCTATCACATATATCTTTAATTTTTCCAGCTATCTCCATCACTAACTCTTCTGATTCTATTACACATGGTCCAGCTATTAGAGCAAATCTTTTATTTCCTCCAATCTCTACCTTATCTCCTACTTTAACTACTTTTACCTTATCTATCATTTTTCCCCCTTATCCTCTCATCTTTCTTCTTACTATCTCTCTTTTTGCTATCTCTCTATCATCAAAGTGAATCTTATTTCTTCCAAGTATCTGGTAAGTCTCATGCCCCTTACCAGCAATTAAAATTATATCATTCTTTTGTGCTATCTCAATAGCTTTCATTATAGCTTTCTCTCTATCCTCTTCTACTAAATAATTATCTCCACTCATACCCTTCTTTACATCTTCTATTATTGAGTGCGGATCTTCAGTTCTTGGATTATCTGATGTAAGTATAGCTATATCACTCAATCTTTGAGCTATTCCTCCCATAATTGGTCTTTTAGTAGCATCTCTATCTCCACCACAACCAAAAACAGTTATAACTCTTCCTTTTTTTAATTCATTTATGCTATTTAAAATATTCTCTAAGGCATCTCCAGTATGAGCATAATCAACTACTACAATAAAATCCTGCCCACAGTTTACTAACTCAAATCTTCCAGGAGCTCCCTTTGTATCTCTTATTCTTTCTAAAATTCTCTCTTTCTCTATTCCTAATTGAAGAGCTATTCCTATTACTCCCAATACATTGTACAGATTGTATCTTCCTAATATAGATAGTTTCTCTTCAAATATATCTCCTAATAAATTCAATCTTACTAATTGGCCATCACTATGAAACTCTAGTATCTCTCCCGTTAAGTCTGCTGGCTTAGTCAATGAGTATGAATATCCTCCAAACTCTTTATAAAGCTTATCTCCATACTGATCATCTATATTTATAGAGTCACTTCCACTCTTTTTTAACATTGTAAAAAGTTTTCTCTTAGCTTCAAAGTAGTTATCCATATTTTTATGATAATCTAAATGGTCTAAAGTAAGGTTTGTAAATGAAGCTACATCAAACTCCAACATATCAACTCTTCCTAAAGATAGTGCATGTGAACTTACTTCTATAACTAAATATTCTAATCCTTTATCTACAGCTTTTTTACAAAGCTTAACTACATCTAGAGATTCTGGAGTTGTGTTTGGAGCTTCTATTATCTCATCTCCTATCTTATATTCAACTGTTCCAATTCTAGCAACCCTCTCTGCTCCTAAAATAGATTCTAAAAGATAAGTAGATGTTGTTTTTCCGTTTGTCCCTGTTATTCCTATAATCTTTAATTTCCTTTGGGGATAATTATAAAAATTTGAAGCTATCTTTCCTAGATTTTTTCTTAAATCTTTTACTAAAATGCATTCACAAGGAAAATCTGTTTGAACTTTTTTAGAAACTAATACTCCCTTTGCTCCTCTTGCTATTGCTTGGTTTATATAATCATGTCCATCAGATACAGCTCCCTCTAAAGCAACAAAAATATCTCCCTCTGTTACTTTTCTAGAGTCATACTCCATTCCACTATAATCTACCTTGCAACTTCCTTTTTGTAACACCTCATACTCTAATCCAAGCAGTAATTCTTCCATCTTTCTCCTCTCTAATTTACAATCTCTACATGTATATTTTGAACTTTCTCTTTATAATCAGACATTCCCTTATTCAATACATTTTGAATTGTAGAATACTCTTTATTTAATTTTTTAATCTCATTCCAATCTGGATTTTCTTTTCTCATCTCATTCTGAGTTTCTATCTTTATTGATACAAGCTTATTCTTCATCTCACTGAAACACTCTAAAAACTCCGTTCTCATCTTCACAACCTCTTCCTGTTGCTCAAAAGTCAAACATTGAATAAAAACAACTTCATCATTTTTACTTGTATCTTTTCCCCCAAAAATATTTAGTGTAGATATGAAAAACATTGTACACATACCTAAATATTTCATAGCAAGCCTCCACTTTACTCTATTTTTAACATTATTATATTAAAATAGTGTGGCATCTTTGTGGCATATCCTATAGAGAAAATTTATAGATTTTTTATTTGCCAATTTATCTCTACTTTCCCAATATTTTTTAAAATTTCATTTATTTTTTTAAAATGTCCACAACCAAAAAAACCTCTACTTGCAGAGAGTGGACTTGGATGTGGTCCTTCTAACACAAAATGTTGACTATTATTAATAAAAGCTTTCTTTTTCCTAGCATTATTTCCCCACAATACAAATATAACTGGGTCTTCTCTATCATTTAAATGTTTGATGATATTATCTGTAAATATCTCCCATCCCATTCCTGAATGAGAGTTCGCTTCTCCAGCTCTTACTGTTAAAGCCGTATTTAAAAGAAGTACCCCTTGCTCTGCCCAGGGTATTAAATATCCATTATTAGGAATATATAGTCCCAATTCATCTCTTAACTCCTTATACATATTGAGAAGGGAAGGTGGTGTCTTTACCCCTGGATTTACAGAAAAGGCAAGACCATGAGCCTGATTTGGTCCATGGTATGGATCCTGCCCTAGAATTAATACCTTAGTATCTTTATAACTTGTAAGCTTTAATGCTGAGAAAATATTCTCCATTTTAGGATAAATAACTCTTGTTCTATACTCACTTATTAAAAACTTTCTTAAACTTTGATAATACTCCTTATCAAATTCTCCCTTTAGTATCTCATCCCAATCATTTCCCAAATTCACCATTGCTTTTTCCTCCTATTTTGCAATTACCATACAATTAGGGAATCTCTTTCTTATACCACAGTTTGAACACTTAGTTCTACACTCTGGTGTAAGAGCTACATTTTCAGCTTGCTTCAACTCTCTCTTTAAGAAATCTTTGTCAACACTTATATCCACCATATCCCAAGATAGTTCTTCATCTAGTTCTCTAGCTCTTAGGTACTCATTTTCTCCCATTCCTACCTCTTCCATAGCTCTTTTCCAAATATTGAAGTTATCCTTATAGTCATCTAGTTTTGCTCCACCTTTCCAAGCTAACTCTATAAGTTCTCCAGTTTTTTCATCTCCTCTTGATATAAATCCTTCTAAATAAGATTTTTTCATATCATGAATTTTTAGGTTACAATTTTTTTGCCCCTTAAATAGATCTCTCAATAGGGCATGTTTTCTTTTCATTTCTGCAAAATCCATCTGCTCTGCCCATTGGAAAGGAGTATGAGGTTTTGGAACAAAGTTTGATACACTGACAGTTACATTAAGTCTCTTATTTATTGGTCTACATCTATCCACAACTTTTTTAGCTAGATCATATATTCCTTTTACATCTTCATCTGTTTCAAAAGGAAGTCCTATCATAAAGTAGAATTTCAATGTTTCCCATCCACCTTTTACAGCTGCTTCTGCTGTTTCTAATACATCCTCTTCATTTACTCCCTTATTAATTATATCTCTCATTCTTTGAGAACCAGCCTCTGGAGCAAATGTAAACCCTGTTCTCTTTCCTCCACTTATATCCTCAGCTACTTCAACAGAGTGAGTATTCATTCTTAATGATGGAAGTGACACTCCTAAATTTCTATGGAAATCTTTACTTTTTACCCCTTTTATAAGTTCATCTATCTTGCTGTAATCACTACTACTTAATGATGATAGAGATACCTCTCCATATCCTGTATTTTTTATCATCTTCTCTATTAACTCAAGATTCTTTTCTAAACTTCTCTCTCTAACTGGTCTATACACTATTCCAGCTTGACAGAATCTACAACCTCTTGAACATCCTCTTTGAATCTCAACCGTTGCTCTATCATGAACTATATTTATATATGGTACTATTTGGTTTTCATAATACTCTGTATTATTTAAGTCAGAAACAATAGCTCTTCTAACTCTCTTTTTTCCTTTATGAAGTGCAGGAACATAAACACCATCTAGGCTCTCTATTAATTGTAATTTTTCCATTTTACTCTTATCTTTATGAGCTACTAAGATTTTGGCAATCTCTACCATTACCTCTTCTCCATCACCGATAACAATAAAATCTAAAAATCTTTCCATAGGTGTTGGGTTCATCATACATGTTCCCCCTGCCATTACAAGAGGATACTCCTCTCCTCTATCCTCTCTTCTCACTGGTATCTCAGCAAGGTCAAGAGCATTTAAAACATTTGGATAACACATCTCATAAGAAAGAGAAAATCCTACTACATCAAACTCTTTAAGTGGTGTTTTACTCTCTAGTGAAAACATTGGTATCCCATTCTCTCTCATCAATTTTTCCATGTCCTCCATTGGAGCAAATCCTCTCTCCAAAGAAAACCCTTCTACTCTATTCATAAGGCTATACAATATTCTAATTCCTAAGTTAGACATTCCTACTTCATAGATATCTGGGAAAAATAGACACATTCTAGCTTTATACTCATCTTTATGAATACTATTTATCTCATTTCCTAAATATTGTGCTGGCTTTTCTACTTTTAATAAATACTTATCTAAATTTACTCTCATTTTCTCCTCTTTCTATCTTAAATTTATTTATCGTCTAATTCTTGAAATCTCTGCATATAAATATCATCTGAATAGAAGTGGTGCTCTCCTGCTAGCCTAGCCAAATCCAAATTGATATCCTTTAATTTATTGTATGAGATTTCACTATGATTATTTAAAGTTTTCTCTCCTATTAAAACTTTTTTTACCCTTCTATATAGAGATGCATGGTACTTTCCACAATCATGTAATAGAGCTAATTTTTTGTATATCTCCTCTTTTCCTAAAAGCTCATCTTCTAATACAAGTTTATACAATCTATATGAGTGTATCCTATCATACTCACTCATCTCATTAAATACAGCAAACTCTCTCTCATCTAAAACTTGCTTAATCTCTTTATTCCACTCCTCTTTATATCTTCCAAAAAGAAAAGTGAGCCCCTGTCTTATTCTAGCTAACATATCTCTTTTACCACTATATCCCCATAAATTTTCTTTAAGGCTTTTATATTTTTACCATTCTTTCCTATCAATTCACCTTTTTTATCTTTAGAAGTATAGAATATGTATAAAGTTCTCTCGGGATTAGCCTCTACTCTCTCTACTCCCTCAACTTTGATATCATCAATCTGTTCAAATATACTAGCTTTTAACTCTTCACTTAAAACAATTTTAGATAAAGTCAGATATTTTCCCTCTAAAGCTTCCTTTTTTCCAGTAAGAATATATCCAGACATTATTCTCACTTGTTTTGGCATAAAAGAGTTTCCTAAAAAAAATAATTTTCCATTTTGGAAGTTTATCTCTACCTCTCTTATATGCTCTTTTAATTCTAAACCTTTTTTATCAGTAAACTCACTTACATCATACTTTCCTGAAAGCTCTTTACAATATTTTTCAATCTCTTCTAAACTATTCTTTACTCTTTTTTTAGGATATTCATATATATACTCTCTTCTTGCTATCATTTCAGGAAATACTAAATTTGGAATAGTTTTCTTTATCATTGTTATCTTCAAACTATCATCAGATAAAAAGTTAAATCTCTCCTGTAACTTTTTTCTATCTCCATCAAATTTGCTACTTACATATAAAATATTCTCTGTGGCACTAACCTTGGCATCTGTTCTTCCACCTTGCTGTATTCCCTTTGCCCAAGTGAAACCTAATTCATTCATAATCTCTTTAAATCTTCCTTTAACACTTCTTTTTCCACTCATCTCATCAAAAGAGTGAAATTTAGTTCCATCATATTTTATATAGAACATATATCCCCATTTATCATTTCTCTCTATGGTTCTTATATCCATCTTATCTCCTTATATCTAATAACTATACTTTTTAGATTATACCACAAAAATCCTCTTTTATATATTACAATTTTATCTTTAATACCTATTTCATAAAATTTTTTATACAAAAAATCAAGAGACTATTGTAACTCTCAATTACAACAATCTCTTGATTCTCCTAAATTTAATATGTTTTTTAATTAATATTTTGCAAAAGCAATTACTTCTTCTTTTGGAGCAAGTCCTACAGTTTTATTTACTACCTCTCCATCTTTGAATAGTAAAAGTGTAGGAATACTCATTACTCTGAATTGAGCTGCTAACTCTTCCTCTTCATCGATATTGATTTTTGCTACTTTTACTGTTCCAGCTAATTCAGCATCTACCTCTTCTAATATAGGTGCTAAAGCTTTACAAGGTCCACACCATGCTGCCCAGAAATCTACAACTACAGGCTCTTTAGATTGTAATACCTCTTTTTCAAAATTTTCTTTTGTTATATGTAAAATTGCCATGTTTCTTCCTCCTCTTATGGAATTGATATTCTTTCAAATTTATACTTCAATTATATACTATTTTTTCTATTTTGTCTACATTTTCTTTATCTTTTTACTCAACTTTATTTTCTCACTATTCTGTCAGCTACCATAGCTGCTCTTTTATTAGTAAGTACATCATGAACTCTTACTATATCTACACCTTTTTCTATACCTATCACAGTTGTAGCTATAGTTCCCTCCACTCTCTCTTGAGGTGGTAAGTCATTTAAAATAGTTCCTATAAATCTCTTTCTTGAAGCTCCTAAAAGGATTCTTCCTTCCTCTCTTAATTCCTCTAATCTAGAAAGAACCTCCAAGTTCTCATCTATTCCCTTTCCAAATCCTATTCCTGGATCCAGTATCACACTTTCTTTTAGGATACCATTTTTATGAGCAATTTCATAGGTTTTTTTAAAAAATTCTTTTATAGAAAATATTATATCTTTCTCATACTCTTTTTCCACTTGGTTATGCATAGCTATTACAGGCACATTATACTTTTTTACAACTTTAGCCATCTCTCCATTATCATATTGTAGCCCCCATATATCATTTAAAATATGAGCCCCAGCCTCAAAAGCTGCTTCAGCCACCCTGTATTTATATGTATCAACAGAAACAATAGCTCCCAATTCAACAACTTTTTTTATAACAGGAACAACTCTAGCTATCTCCTCATCATCACTTATCTGAGTATGTCCAGGTCTTGTTGATTCTCCACCAATATCTATGATATCTGCTCCCTCATCTATCATTTTTTGAGCATGTTTTATAGCTTCTTCCAAACCATTGTGCTCTCCACCGTCTGAAAAAGAGTCTGGAGTTACATTGAGTATTCCCATTATCAGAGTTCTCTTTCCTAACTCTAACTCTTTATCTCTACATTTTAAAATCTGTACCTCTTTCTTATCTCTTTCATATACCATAGGAATAATAACTATTCCATTTATATTTTGCTCACTATCAGTTGGAACAAAACCTAGATTTTTCATAACCTCTACAGAGCAAGGTGGAGCACTTACAGTAATCTCTTTTTCCTTGGTAATTTTTAAAACTTTTTCAAACAGTTTTCTTCCTAGTCCACGTTTTTGATAGGAGTTTTTTACAAAGAAAAAACAGATATGTTGCCCATCTTGAAGGGCAATTACTCCAATTAACTCCTTTTTATCATAAGTTCCATAGATATCAAAAGTATTTATCAAATCTCTATAATCTAAAAATTTTCTAAACTCCTCTACTCCTTTTCTATTGTAGTTAAAGGCCTCACTTTCAGAAAAAACATCCCATACTAATTTTAAAGCTTTATTTATCTCATTCTTCTCTAATTTTTTAATCTCCATTCCCTTTACCACTCTCTTTCAATTTTCTAGCTAACATCATTATAGTTTTTCTCTCTAATGGATGTACATAGTTAGGTGCTATTTCAGATAATGGTTCTAAGACAAATTCTCTTTCACATATCCAAGGATGAGGAACAGCTAAATTATCCTCTTGAATTATCTCAGCATCATAGAAAAGTATATCTATATCTATTACTCTAGGTCCCCATTTTATCTCTCTTACTCTTCCCATATCTAGCTCTATTTTTAATATAGAGCTAAGAAACTCTTGAGGTGTCAGTAGCGTTTTTACCTCTAGACATGCATTTAAAAAATTATCCTGTTCTATATATCCAAATGGCTCTGTTTCTAATATTGTACTACTCTTTACTACCTCTGTATTCTCTAGCTCTCCAACTCTTTTTATAGCTTCTAGAAGATTTTCTCTCTTATCTCCCATATTGCTTCCAAGAGATAGATAAACTTTATGCCATTTTCTACTAATCTCTACAGCTACATTTTCAAAATGCATCTGTAGAGGAGCCCAAGGTTTTTTTACTGTAACCTTAACCTCCTTCACTAGCTCATATTTCTTTAATACCATCTCTGCTATATTTTCAGCACATGTCTCTATTAAATCTATACTCTTCTCTAAGAATACTCTCTCCACATCTTGAGCTACCAGTCCATAGTGAACTGATTTTGTTAAATCACCTGTTTTCCCAGCCTCTTTTGTATCTACAATAAGCTCTAAAGATACCAAAAATTTTTGCCCTAATTTTTTCTCCTCAGGAAATACTCCATGAAATCCTATAAACTCTAAATTATTTATATATATTTTATCCATTCTATCACCATTATTTTAACAAAGTTAGTATTTCAACTCTCTTAGCTGTATCTTTCTCCAAAATACCTCTATAAGCTGTAGTTACTATTTGAGTATTCTCTTTTTTAGCTCCTCTCATTGTCATACACAGATGTTTTGCCTTTATTATTACCATCACCCCTTGACAATCAAGAGCCTCATATATTGCATCTGCTAATTCACTACCTAATCTTTCCTGAATTTGAGGTCTTTTTGCAAGTATCTCTATACTTTTTATTATATCTCCAAAGCCTACTATTCTTCCATTTGGAATATATGCTACATCTATAGTTCCGAAAAAAGGTAGAAAATGGTGTTCACACATAGAATAAAAGTCTATTCCCTTTTCTATTATCAGGTCGTCTCTATCCACTGTAAAGTGACGAAGCAATGGTTCTTTTGGGTCCTTTCCTACCCCTGAAAAAAGCTCCTGATAACTTTGAGCTACTCTTTTAGGTGTATCTATTAATCCCTCTCTATCTCTATCCTCTCCAATACCTTCTAATATCTTTTCAAAAGCTTCTTCTATCTTTTTTAACTCCATTTTCTTTTCCTCTTTCTATATATTTACTATAAATCTAATTTTAAATCTCCATCTTTTATCCAACCATATTTTCTCATAATTTTTGCTACTATTAATGTAATTATAGCTGGTAGTAAAAAATGTAGTAAAAATATTCCCAAATAAAGTTTTATTCCATTAACACCTATGCTATTCATAGCTGTGATTGTTCCAAATTGTCCTACAAATCCACTTGTCCCCATTCCTGAAGCTATTGGGATATTTTGAAATTTGAAAACCATTGTTGAAACAGGACCTAAAATAGCTCCAGCAACTGTTGGTGGTATCCATATCTTCCAATTCTTAACTATATTTCCTATTTGAAGCATAGATGTTCCAACACCTTGAGCTACTAATCCTCCCCAACCATTCTCTTTAAAACTCATTACAGCAAAACCTACCATCTGAGCTGAACACCCTACTGTTGCAGCTCCTCCTGCTAGTCCACCTAGCCCTATCATCATACATAGAACCGCACTACTAATTGGAAGAGTTAGTGCTATTCCTACTATAGTTGAAACAAGAATACCCATAGCAAAAGGTTGTAATTCTGTAGCATAAACTACCATAGCTCCAAAAGTTTGCATAACTTTAGCAACAAATGGTCCTACTAAATAAACTACTATAGACCCTGTTATTATAGTTGTAGCTGGAGCTACTATTATATCTACCTTTGTTTCCTTAGATACTATTTTTCCAAACTCTGCTCCCACTACTGCTCCTATAAAAGAACCTACAGGTCCTCCATACATAGCTCCTATCGCTCCTGTTATAGTTGAAGAAAAAAGTACTAGGTGAGGTGCCTTAAGTCCATAGGCTACAGCTAATCCTATTCCTGGTCCTGTCATATCCCTAGCTACCTTCCATACCACATCAGTTAGAAAAGCTATTCCCAATTTTTCTCCAATAGTGTTAAGTATCGTTCCTATCAGTAACGTAGAAAAAAGTCCCAATGCCATATAACTAGATGCATCTACTAAGTATCTTTTTACAGATAATTCCACACCTTTTCTTTTTAAAAACTCTCCCATTTATCTCTCCTCATTTTACACATACAAAATATTTATATAATATTAAATATCAGAAATAATAAATAAAGCAAGTCAGCAAAGACAACCGCTAAAAAACACAACTTTTTTAAGCGAAAGCATCTTTTGTGTTTTTAGTGAGCTAAGCCAGACTTGCTCTTTATTCTTAAATAAAAATATCCATTAAGTTATTAAAGTTTTACCCTTTATTATAATAATTCAACTATTATCTTTCTTCTATTTGATTTAAATCTGCCATCTTAGTAAAGATATCAGTTAAAAATCTCATTTGAGATAATCTATTATTTTTAACAGCCTCATCTTTATCCATTACTATTACTTTATCAAAATAGTTGTTGATTATATCTTTTCCAGCTGTTATCTCTTGTAGATATTTAGCATAATCTCTTTGCTCAATAGCTACATTTACTTTACTATTTAATTCAGTAGAGAATTGATATAACTCTTTTTCAATCTCTTCTTTGAATAACTCTGGATTAACTTTTGTATCTGTATGATCTTTAGAGATATTTCCAACTCTTTTTAATACTGGTAATAGTTTTCCAAACTCTTCCTCTTTTGCAAAAGCTTCTAATGTTTTTACTCTTTCTAATGCTTCTACTAAGTTGTCACAATCTTTATCTAATACAGCTCCAATAACATCTCTACTATATCCCATATCCCCAAAAATATTTATAGCTCTTTGTTTAAAGAACTCTAATACCTCTGCTTCTACAGTAGCTCTATCTCTTTTTAATACTCCATCAGCTACTAATGTATCCAGTGATTTATTAACTAGAGCTTTTAATGATATATTTAATTTAGAATTAACTATTATATTTGCTATTCCTAATGCTGCTCTTCTTAAAGCGAATGGATCTTTTGAACCACTAGGGATAACTCCTACTCCAAAGCATCCTACTAATGTATCTACTCTATCAGCAATACCAGCAATTATACCTTCCATCTCTGTTGGTAGTAAATCTCCTTGGAATCTTGGATAGTAGTGTTCTTTTATTCCTAGAGAAACTCTCTCATTTTCTCCAGATTTTAGAGCGTAGTCTGCTCCCATGAACCCTTGAAGTTTTGTAAACTCCTTCTCCCCTATCATATTTGATACTAAGTCAGCTTTAGCTAAATATACAGTTCTTAAAACATCATCTCTTCTATCTGTACATCCTAATACATCTATTAAATAACTAGCTAACTCTTTACTTCTTTCTATTTTTTGGTAGATAGTTCCTAAATCTTTTTGGAATACAACAGTTTTTAACTTTTCTACATTATCAACTAGTGGATGTTTTAAATCCTCTTGATAGAAAAATCTAGCATCTGCTAGTCTAGCTGATAGAACTTTTTCATTTCCTTTTCTTACGAAATCTGATGTTTCTACTCCATTTCTTACAACTACAAACTTAGGTAATAGTTTTCCATTTGTATCTAGAATAGGGAAATATCTTTGGTGAACTTGCATAGAGATTATTAATACATCTTGTGGTACTTCTAAGAAGTCAGCATTGAAGCTTCCAACTATTGGGCATGGATACTCTATTAGGTTAGTTACCTCATCTAGTAACTCATCTTCTATGTGCACTTGCTCTCCTGCTTCTGCACATTTAGCTACTAACTCTTTTACTAACTCTCTTCTCTCAGCTATATCTACTATTACATTATTTTCTCTTAATTTTGTAAAGTAATCTTGTGCATTTGATGCCTCAAACTCTTTTCCAAAGAATCTGTGACCTCTTGATCTATTTCCACTTACTATTCCCTCTATTTCAAATGGTACTACCTCTGAATCACATAGAGCTAAGAACCATTGTACTGGTCTTGCAAATCTTAATTTTTTATCTGCCCATCTCATAGATTTAGGGAAGTTTAACTCTAATACTAATGATTTTAATATCTCTGGTAAAAGCTCCTTTGTAGCTCTTCCTTTCATAAACTTTCTAGCTGCTATATATTCTCCCTTTGGAGTTGATATAATCTCTAATTGTTCTGGCTCTATTCCTTGAGATTTTGCAAATCCAAGACCTGCTCTTGAAATCTCTCCGTTTACATAGGCAACACTCTTAGCTGGTCCCATATTTACTAGGTCTAAATCCTCTTGATTTTCAGCTAAGTTTTGTACATCAAGTACAAGTCTTCTTGGTGTTCCATAAGTTTTTATCTCATCAAATTTTATTCTTTCATTGTTTAATTTTGTTTCTAAATTAGATTTTAAATCACTTAGTGCCTGATTAAGAAATCTTGCTGGCAACTCTTCCATTCCTATTTCAAATAGTAATCTCAATGTTCTTCCTCCTCTATTATTATCCAATAAGAAAACCTAAAATTATTTTTAACTCCAAGAAGTTGATTAACTTCTCTTTATAAATACTACAGTTCTTTAAGTTTTCCTCTCATCCTTTAAATTACTTCTTTAGTAGTGGATATCCTAAATCTTTTCTGTTTTGAACGTAAACTTCAGCACATCTTCTTGCTAAGTTTCTTACTCTTAATATGTATGCCATTCTCTCAGTTGTAGATATAGCACCTCTTGAGTCTAATACATTGAATACATGAGAACATTTTAAAACGTAGTCATAAGCTGGTAATACTAAACCTTCATCTAGTATTCTGCTAGCTTCCTTCTCAAATTCATCAAACCATTTGAAATGTTTATCTAAATCAGCTAATTCAAAAGAGTATTTTGAGTTTTCATATTCAAATTGGAATCTCATATCTCCATATTTTACTCCTGGAGCCCACTCTAAATCATAGATATTTTCTTTATTTTGAATATATAGAGCTATTCTTTCAAGTCCATAAGTTATCTCAACAGGAATAGGATCTAATTCAAGTCCTCCTACTTGTTGGAAATACGTGAATTGAGTTACCTCCATTCCATCTAACCATACTTCCCAACCAAGTCCCCAAGCTCCTAATGTTGGTGATTCCCAGTCATCTTCTACAAAACGAATATCATGCTTTTCTGGCTCTATTCCTAATACTCTTAAACTTTCTAAGTATAGTTCTTGAATATTTAATGGAGATGGTTTCATTATAACTTGGAATTGGTGATGTTGATAAACTCTATTTGGATTCTCTCCATATCTTCCATCTTTTGGTCTTCTTGATGGCTCAACATATGCCACACTCCATGGCTCTGGTCCCAATGACATAAGGAATGTATTTGGGTTAAATGTTCCAGCTCCCTTCTCAATATCATAAGGGTTTCCTAGTACACACCCTTTTGAACTCCAGTATTTTTGAAGAGCAAAAATTATCTCTTGAAATGTCATTATTTATCCTCCTCGGTTTCTCTCTTCTTTCTAAGAATTAATTGATCTAATAGTACAAATACTACTCCCATATTTATCCAGACATCTGCTAGATTAAATACATAACTCCAGATACCTCTAAAGTCTACCATATCTACTACATATCCTCTAAAAGCTCTGTCTATCATATTTCCAATAGCTCCTGCTAAGATATAGATAAATCCCATCTTCTCTACTACAGATAGTTTATTTCTCTCTCTATACAGGTAATAAGCAATAGCTACAATTGCTATAATTGTAGCTATACTTATTATATCTAGTTTTCCTTGAAACATTCCAAAGGCAATACCCCTATTTTTTACATAAGTAATGTGAAAAAAATTACTTATTAAAGGTATTGTCTCTCCCTCCAACATATGACTATCTATGAGGTATTTTGAAAGTTGGTCAGCACCAACAAGTATCAAGATTAAAACTATATATATCATAATATCTCCTAATTATTTTTTAATACAGAAGCACATCTTGGGCAAAGTGTAGGGTGTTCAGCATCTTGTCCAACCTCAGTTGAATATTTCCAACATCTTTCACACTTTTCTCCCTCTGCATGTACAACTTTTATGTAAAGCTCTTTTAACTCTTCACCCTCTACAAATGTCTCATCACAATTATCTACAATTTCAACATTTGAAACAATTAGAGCTAACTCTAATCTATCTCTATTCTCTACTAAGAATTTTTGCATCTCAGCATTTTTAGAGCATAACATAACTTTAGCATCAAGAGAGTTTCCAATTATTCTATTCTCTCCTTGTCTTGCTTTTTCTAATGATTTATTAGCTTCTTTTCTGATTTTTACTATATCTGCCCATTTAGCTTCTACTTCTGAGTTTAAGTACTCATCATTTTCTTCATACCAAGAAGTTAATAGTACTGATTCCTCATCTTTTAAAGCTTCTGGAAGTGTATCCCAAATCTCCTCAGCTGTGAATGAAAGGATTGGAGCTATCATCTTAGTTAAAGTTAATAGTATCTCTGTCATTACAGTTTGAGCTGATCTTCTATCTAATGAATCTGTTCCTTCTGTATATAATCTATCTTTTATAATATCTAGATAGAAAGCAGACATATCTACACCAGCAAAATAGTGAATATCTTGGAATAGGTTATAGAACTCATATTTTTCATAGTTTTCTGTAACTTTTCTCTTTAATATCTCTAATTTATTTAATGCCCATTTATCGATTTCCATTAAATCTTTATAAGCTACTTTATCAGTTGCTGGATTGAAATCATTGCTGTTTCCTAAAATATATCTAGCTGTATTTCTTACTCTTCTGTAAGCCTCTGCCATTTGTTTTAAGATATTATCAGAGATTTTTACATCCTCTCTGTAATCTACTGAAGCACACCAAAGTCTTAAAATATCTGCTCCATATACTTTTATAACATCAGCTGGAACCACTACGTTTCCTACTGACTTAGACATTTTCTTACCTTCTCCATCATTTACAAATCCGTGAGTTAAGATTTTTTTGTATGGAGCATCATGTGTAGAACCTATTGAAGTAAGAAGTGATGTTTGGAACCATCCTCTATGTTGGTCAGATCCCTCTAAGTACATATCAGCTGGTCTATGTAGTAACTCTCCTCTAGTTTCTAAAACTGATCTATGAGATACTCCTGAGTCAAACCAAACGTCCATAATATTTGTTTCTTTTCTTAGAGTTACTCCTTTTAAGTTATATTTCTCTAATAACTCTTCTCCTATTAACTCTTCAGCTGTATAAGTTAGCCATGCAGCTGTTCCCTCTTTTTTAACTATCTCTATTACTCTTGCTAAGATCTCTTTATTATAGATCTCTTTTCCAGTTTCTTCGTTATAGAATACAGGAATTGGTACTCCCCATACTCTTTGTCTAGAGATACACCAGTCAGGTCTTGTTTCTAGCATAGAACCTATTCTATTTCTTCCCCATGCTGGTACAAACTCTACATTATCAAGAGCTTTTAATGCTTTCTCTCTTAAGTCTGAACCTTCAGCTTTTACGAACCATTGCTCTGTAGCTCTGAATATTACTGGAGTTTTTGATCTCCAATCGTGTGGATATGAGTGTTCTATATTTTTTAGTTTTAATAGGTGCCCTGTCTCTGTTAAGAAAGCAACTATCTCTTTATTTGCTTTTAAGTAGAATAGTCCGGCAAATTGTCCTGCTTCCTCTGTTAATACCCCTTTATTATTGATAGGAGAAACTACCTCTATTCCATATCTTGTTCCAACAACATAGTCGTCTTGCCCATGTCCTGGAGCTGTGTGTACACATCCTGTTCCTGCATCAGCAGTTACATGTGTTCCTAGAATTATCATACCAGTTCTATCTAAGAATGGGTGCTTATAAGTTGCTCTCTCTAACTCACTTCCTACAAACTCTTTTACTAGTTCATATTCAGCTATTTCCATCTCAGCAAAAGCTTTTTCAGCTAACTCTTTAGCTAGGATTAAATTTCCTTTTTCAGTTCTATATACTCCATACTCAAAGTTAGGATTTAATGATATAGCCATATTTGCTGGTAATGTCCATGGAGTAGTTGTCCAAATTACTACCCAAGCTTGCTCTGTAAATCCAAGTCTCTCTAATAAATCAGCATTAGCTTCCATTTTTACATAGATAGATGGAGATGTTACATTTTTATACTCTATCTCTGCTTCTGCTAGAGCTGTTTCTGTAACTGGTGACCAGTAAATTGGTTTTAGTCCTTTGAAAATATATCCATTTTCATATAACTCTCCAAATACCTCTAATTGTTTTGCCTCATACTCAGGTTTTAAAGTTAGATAAGGATTTTCCCAATCTCCTAAAACTCCTAATCTCTTAAATCCTTCTCTTTGGATATCTACCCATTTTAGAGCATACTCTGTACAAAGTTTTCTTATCTCTAATGGAGACATATCCTTTGCCTTCTCTCCTAGTTGCTCTGTTACTTTTAACTCTATTGGTAGACCGTGTGTATCCCATCCAGGAACATATGGTGCATTATATCCTCTAAGTCTTTTATATTTTAAAATTATATCTTTTAAAATTTTATTTAAAGCATGTCCTATATGGATATCTCCATTTGCATAAGGTGGTCCATCATGTAATATAAATGACTTTGTTCCCTTTGTTAATCCTTTCTCATAAATCTTATCTTCTTCCCATTTTTGAATGATTTTAGGTTCCTTATTTGGAAGATTTGCTTTCATTTGAAAACTTGTCTTCGGAAGGTTTAGTGTAGCTCCGTAATCCTTTTCACTCATTATAAAATCTCCTCCTTATATATATTTAAAGTTATTTTTACCTCTGTTCCCTCACCTAATTGAGATGAGTATTTAATCACCCCATGGTGATCCTTTATTATTCTTGATACTATTGAAAGTCCTAGTCCTGGAGCATTCTCATTATATCCTACAAAAGGTTCAAATATATTTTCCAACTGCTCCTGTGTCATTCCAATTCCATTATCAATTATATTTACTCTTATTTTATCGACATTTTTTTCCTTTGTCACTATTACATTTATTTTTTTATTATCATCATTCTTTTTTTCAAAAGATTCCTTAGCATTCTTTATTATCTCATAAAAAGCTCTTTTAAGCCTAGCTCTATTTCCTAAAACTTTGCCATTATAGTTTATAAAAACTGAGATATTAATCCCTAATTTTTCCAATTTTGGCTCAACTTCTGATATTATTTCTGCTAAAATTGTCTCTATCTCTATAATTTCAAGAGGATTATTTTTCTTAATATCTACATACTCATTTAAAATCTCTCTCTCTCTTCTAAGCTTATTTATCTCCTCTTTTATCTCTTGAATCTGAATTTTAAATAGAGTATTATTTGAATCATAGGCATGCATCTTTTCTGTAAACTCAAGCATTTTTTCAAAGGAAGTTTCACGACTTTTAAAAAATCTATCTACTAACTTTCCTATTGTTGCAGTTCTCTCTAAATCTATCTTCTCCTCTTCTAGATTTCTATTCTTTATCCTAATTGAAATATTTAGGAAAAGAAGTGTGAGTAACTCAACCTCTTCCTGTGTTACCAAATTATTTTTTCCAAAATAATCAACTACTATACACCCATAATTTCTCTTCTCTGTATATATTGGCATTATTAAGAAATTATTTATTCCCAAACTTTTAAATAGCTCGTTTCCCAATTCATGTTTATATCCTTTATCATTTTGAAAGATAATTCTCTTTTCAAGTAATGATTTGGCTATGAGATTACTATTTTTAAATGGTATCTTAATGAGTTTTATAAGTTTATTTAGCTCCTCTATCTGAAACTTAAAACCTCTACCATTCTCTATCACATTTGATATATCTCTTTTTATCTTATTATTTATAACAGCAAACTCTCCAACCATAGTATCAATTTCTCTACTATATCTAAAATACATTGCTCTACTAAACCCTAATCCCATCTCTGAGGTTAGTGCCGACATAATCTCTTTCACTGTTATATTCATATCATTCTCTATCTGAATATTCATTAGAATTTTTTCTACTGCATCTATTCTCTTTAAGGTACTCACTAATTTTCTATTTTTACTCTTAGCTTGCTCCTCATTGGCTCTGATATCCTCTGCCATTTTATTAAAGGTTCTAGAGAGAGTTCTCATCTCATCTACACCCTCTGGCTTTACAAAAATTCTATAATTTCCCTTACTTACCTCTTCCGCCGCTTCCATTATTCTCCCTAATGGTTCTAAAAGTTTACTAAACATTCTAGAGGATATAGTTGTACTTATTGCAATAAAAACTAATACAATTACTATTACCGAAAGAGAGATAACTAATTTTAATCTCTCTATATTCTCATAGTATATTGCTACTCCAAAACTTCCAATATACCTATTTTGGTAATCATATATATCTGATAGAGCTATATAATAAGCTTCATTATCAATATTTTTTCTTCTATAGATATAATTATAACCTTTATTAGCCATTCTATTGACATCTCTTTTGCTCAAAAATTGAGTGTTTTTTTCTAAACTAAAATTACCCATCTTGTATTTTTCATCCACTATTAAGAAAATTTTATCATCTTCTCCTAAGCTTGATAGACTTGCTAAATTTTTAATAGTTTTTTCAGTAATTGGAAAGGTTAAAACTAAGTATAACTTTCTATTACTCTCATCATTATATCTCACAATTATTTTATTATAAATTCTATCATCTATTTTTGAGAAGTAGCTTGTTTTTATATCATTATCTGCATTAGATACATTAGCCTTAAAAGTCTCTCTATCTATTTTATTTGGAATTCCCTTTCTCTTGGTTTCACCTAAAATAAAACCATTTTCATCTACTATTGATAAGATAGAGTCAGAGTAAAGCTCATAATTCCTTCTAGTCAGTTGATTTCTTATTATAGCTACTTTTTCATTATAGCTAGCTATATTTTTTAAACTTCTATTACTTAATGTAGAGATATTTCTTAAAGTTTGATTTAAATCATCCTTCGCTCTTAAAATCTCTCCATTATATGCTCTATTCATTAAAACAATTTTATCTCTTGCCGAGTCTATAACTCTAGATTCTAGGTTTTGAAAAGCTATGAATGTCAAAAAAAGAGCTATTGTAGTAGAAGCCACTATTATAGCAATATCGTTATAAAATATCATTCTGACTAAAAGAGAATTTTTATTTACTCTCATTCTGACTATTTCTCCTTTTTAGTTAATCCTACTCTCTCTCTTTCCTTATCTATATCCTTAATTCTAACTTTAACAATTTGTCCTACAGATAATACCTTACTTGGATCATCTATAAATTTATCTGATATTTCAGAAATATGTAAAAGAGCATCATTTTTTAATCCTATATCTATAAAAGCTCCAAATTTTACAACATTTCTAACTGTTCCTTCTATCTCCATTCCTGGTTGTAAATTCTCTATATTTAAAATATCTGATTTTAGAAGAGGTTTTTCAAAGTTGTCTCTCGGATCTCTTCTATCTCTTATTAAAGCCTCATAAATATCCTTTACTGTCTCTTCTCCATAACCATTTTCCTTAGCAAAATTACTATAATTAAAATCCTTTAATCTCTCTCTAGCAGCATTTAAGTCCTTTCCATACTCTTCAACACTTAATCCAGCCTTTTGAAGTAACTCTTTTGCTATATGATATGATTCTGGGTGAATAATTGTATTATCTAATACATTTTCTCCATCTACAATTACTAGGAATCCAGCCATCTGTTCATAAGCCTTTGCTCCTATTCCTTTCACCTTTAAAAGCTCTTTTCTATTTTTAAAGTTTCCATTCTCTTTTCTATAATCAACTATATTTTTAGCTATATTTTTCTTTATACCAGAGATATGTGAAAGTAGTGCCCAAGAGGCAGTATTTAGATTAGCTCCAACACTATTTACAACATGTGTAATAACAGCATCTAAAGACTCATCTAATTTACCTTGATTTACATCATGTTGATACATTCCTACACCTATTGATTTAGGATCTATCTTCACTAATTCAGCTAGTGGATCTTGTACTCTTCTTCCTATTGATATAGCTCCTCTAACTGTTACATCAAGATCTGGAAACTCTTCAGCTGCTATTTTTGAAGCAGAGTAAATTGAAGCTCCCGCTTCATTTGCAATAAGATACTTTGTATTTAGATTGTTTTTTCTTATAACTCCTGCCACAAAACTCTCCGTTTCTCTTGAGGCTGTTCCATTTCCTATTACAATTATATCTATATTATATTTTTTCACATAATCTATAATCTTCTTTTCAGCTGTCTCTAACTGTTTTGGAGTATGCATATCAGCAACTAAGAAAAATACATCATTTTCTCTATAAAAACCATTTTTATCTATAACAGCAACTTTACAACCAGTTCTATATCCTGGGTCTAAAGCTAAAATATTTTTCTCTTTTAATGGAGCTTGCATCAATAGATTTTTTAAGTTTTCCTTAAATACTCTAATAGCTTCCTCTTCTGCCTTATCTGTCAGAATATTTCTTACCTCTCTTTCAATAGACGGAAGAATTAATCTATCTAAAGCATCAACTACTATCTTTTTATAAGTTTCTTGTAAGTTTTTATTTTTAAAATCCTTTAAAATAATCCCTTCAACTCTTGCTCTTACATCATCTTCAAATCCGATAGATACAGATAATATCTCCTCATTCTCTCCTCTATTTACAGCTAAGATTCTATGAGATGGCATCTTTGAAATTGGCTCACTATATTGATAATAATCTGAATAAACCTTCTTTGCATCTAGCTCTCTTGCTTTTTTAGTCTCCTTTGTTGTAATAACTCCCTTAGTCAACATTATCTCTCTGATTTTTTCTCTATATATCGGAGTTTCAGAGATATTTTGAGCTAGTATAAGCATAGCTCCTTCCACTGCTTCCTCTGAAGTTGTTACCTCTTCATTAAAAAACTCCTCAGCTTTTTTAATTATAGCTTCCTCTGAAGTTGCCTCTAATATATAGTTAGCTAAAGGCTCCAATCCTCTTTCTTTTGCTATGTCAGCCTTCGTTTTTCTCTTTTTTCTATATGGGAAATATATATCTTCTACCTCTTGAAGTTTTGTAGCTAGAGCAACCGCTTTGACTATTTCATCAGTCAGTTTCCCTTGCTCTTCAATAAGTCTTATTACTTCCTCTTTTCTCTTTTCTAAGTTTCTTTGATATGTAACTGTTTCTAATATCTTTCCTATCTCTATCTCATCTAGATTATTAGTAACTTCCTTTCTATATCTTGCTATAAAAGGCACTGTAGCCCCTTCATCTAAAAGTTGCATAGTATTTGTTACTTGAACTAGAGATAATCCCAATTCTTTAGCTACTTGTTCAAATATCTTTTCCATATTTCACCTTTATTTTTCTTTTAATATTTTCTGAACTTCTTTATATTATACCAAAACTTTACTAGCTTGTCTAACAAAAAAGAGTTTTATATTTAGGCAATATTTTTTTATTTTTATATCTTAAACATAAATTTATCATCTTTTTTTATTTTCATTCCAAAGAAAAAAAGACTGCTACCTCTGTAACAGTCTTCTAAGCACCTAAATCAATTATCTTTTTTTAGCTTCTTCGAATTTTGCCCATACTCCAGCTTTAACTAATATTGATTTTACAGTTCTAGTTGGTTGAGCTCCATTTAATAAGAATTTTACTATTTCTTCCTCTTTTAATACTACTCTAGAATCTTCTAATGGGAAGTAGTTTCCTAAGTAAGCAACTGCTTTACCATCTCTTTTTGATAATGCTTCCATAGCTGCGATTCTATAAGAAGGTCTTTTTTTGTCTCCTAATCTAGTTAATCTTAATTTTAACATAAATTTCACGTCTCCTTTTATTATTATTTATATTTTAATCTTTTGTTTATTTACTTTTTAGAATGGAAATTTTCCACCTTTAAATCCTCCGAATGATGGCATTTTTCCACCACTAAACATTTTCATCATAGCTTTCATTTGCTCAAATTGCTTTAGAAGTCTATTTACATCAGCTACTTCTGTTCCACTTCCCTTAGCAATTCTCTGCTTTCTACTTGCCTTAAGAATTTCTGGTTTCTTTCTTTCCTCTTTTGTCATCGATTGAATTATTGCCTCTACCTTTTTCATCTCTTTTTCAGCAGGAGCTAGATCTCCAATCTGTCCCATTCCAGGTATCATTTTTAAGATACTTCCTAATGAACCTAGTTTTTTAATATTTTGTAATTGCTTTAAGAAATCGTCTAAATCAAATTTTTGAGTTCTTATCTTTTCTTCTAATGATTTAGCGTCCTCTTCATTTATAGCACTTTGAGCCTTCTCAACCAGTGATACAACATCTCCCATTCCTAAAATTCTTGAAACAAGTCTTTCTGGATGGAAAAGTTCTATATCATCAATTTTCTCCCCAACTCCTACAAATTTTATAGGTTTTCCTACAACTGCTTTTATTGAAAGAGCAGCTCCTCCTCTAGTGTCTCCATCTAGTTTTGTTAGTACTACACCATCTATATTAAGAACATTATTAAATGACTCTGCTAAGTTTACAGCATCTTGTCCGATCATAGCATCTACTACTAGTAAAATCTCTTGTGGTCTTGTTAATCTCTTTATCTCCTTTAACTCTTCCATAAGCTTTTCATCTATATGTAATCTACCAGCAGTATCTATTATCATATAAGTAGAACCTAATTCTTTAGCTTTTGCAAGTCCTCTTTCACAAATTCCTACAGCATCTTGGTGATTTTCTTCAGAGTAAACCTCTATTCCTGTTTGCTCTCCTAAGACTTGTAACTGTTTAATAGCTGCTGGTCTATATACGTCAGCTCCTACCATTAAAACCTTTTCACCCTGTTTTTTTAGGTAATTTCCTAGCTTTGCTGCAAAAGTTGTTTTTCCTGCCCCCTGTAATCCTGCTAACATTAATACAGTGGGATTTCTAACTCCCTTTGTAAGTCTAGCATTTGTTCCGCCTAAAAGCTCTACTAGCTCATCATTTACTATTTTTATAAACTGTTGACTTGGATTTATTCCCTTTAGGACATCTGTTCCAATAGCTTTCTCTTGAATTTTTGCAGTGAAATCTTTTACAACTTTGTAGTTAACATCAGCTTCTAGAAGAGACATTTTAACCTCTCTAAGAGCTTCTTTTATATTACTTTCACTTAGTTTTCCATGTCCTCTAACTTTTTTAAATATCTCCTGAAATCTAGAACCTAAATTATCTAACATATTCACCTCAACTAAAATAGCTTTTCTATTATCTCATCTAGTTTTTCAATTTTAAAATTATCTTTTAACTCTAAAAGTTCACTGTATAATTTTTTTTCTCTTTTGTGAAACCCTAGTTTTTCTTCATATTCTCTCAGTTGTTTTATCCCTCTTTTGATATTATCATATACAGCCTGTCTACTTACACCATTATTTTTGGCTATCTCCGATAGAGATAAATCCTCTTCAAAGTGATTTATTAAGTATTCCTTTTGCTTATCACTCAACAAGTTTCTATAATAATCCAACAGAGTAGATACTTCTAAAAATTCATCTAATTCCATTATATCACCAGCATATTATATAAGATTATACTAAAACTGTCAAGTGTTTTTTCTTTACAATTTGATAATTAATTATGAGTATGCTCTCCTGTAAAACCATTCTCATGAAAATGGTCACTTCCCACCCCATCTATATGGTAATGAGTAGGCATATAAGAGATATGTAACTTATTATTTAGTGGATTTTTTCCAATATAACACTTCACTCCAAATACCTCTTCTATTAGCTCCACAGTTAAAGTATCACTAATATACCTCTTTATAAGCCTCATTATACTATTTTATTCAAAAAAAAAAAAAAAAAAAAACAATATATAACTTTACAGTTATATACTGTTTGATTTCTGTTTATTTATTCGGATTTTATTTATAAAAAATACATACTTTTTTAGTTTTTTATTCTAAAAATTTTGATTAATTTTTAATTCTAATTTCTCTCCATATCTTAACTTATTTCTCATTCCTTGAATAATATTATCAAGCTTAGTTAGATCTTCTAATATTCCTCTCTCATCTTCTGTTATATTCATAATTTTATGGATACCTCCATTATTTATAACTATTCTCTTATCCCCCATAAGAGCAAGCAAAGGATCGTGAGTAGCCATCAATACTATTTTTTCTTCCCCTACAAGTAGATCTAAAGCTTTTTTTCTATCTATACCAGCATTCTCTATCTCATCTATAAGCACTATTGGAGATGTACTCAATATAGCTGTGTCCGCTATCATCAGTGCCCTTGATTGTCCTCCACTTAAACTTGTAATTGGGGCATCTATTTTGAATTTTTCTCCAGCTAACTCATTAGCTTTTTCAAAAATTCTCTCTATAACACTCTCTTCGTTCTCAACCATTCTACTCTTAGCATGAAGTTCTAAAAATTCATAAACAGTCAAGTCCATTACAAAGTTCATATTTTGAGAAAGTTGAGCTACTAACTTATTACTTGATGAAAATCTACTCTTCTTATCTAAAGGTTTCCCATTCACTAATATAGTTCTTTTAGTTGGAGTATCTCCTTGAGCTCCCCACTCTATATCTGCTAACAATCTACTTTTCCCACTTCCTGTTGGGCCAACTATTGAGATTATCTCACCCTTACGAATAGTAAACTCTCCAAACTCCTCTTTTTCTCCAAACTTATTTATTCCAGCTAAAATTGTCATCTCCTCTATACTATTATCTTCTATCCCTAGTATCTCTACCATTCGATTGACAAATTCAACTAAATTTTCTACAAATTTCTCTCTATCTAATGATTTTTCCTCTAAAGTAGTCTCATCATAACCATTTAAAATCTCTGATATATTCAACTCCAACTCTATATCTATCTGATTATCCTTTAAGAACTCCTCTACAAAAGGATATTTTTCTATAATTACTTTTAACTTATTCTCTAATAAAAATTTTCTACTTACCACAACAACTTCCTCCTTTACAAGAAGAGCTTAGATCTATCTTTCTAACATTTCCCATCTGATGCTCCTCTCCAATTCTAGTCTCTCCTAAACAGTAAGAACATAGAGCCGATGGCATAGAGAATCTCAAACTTTTACCCTTTAAGCTTTCTAATTTTTCATCTTCATCATAGATAAGAGTTCCAAATTCATAAGCTCCCTGTCCATTAAGTCCATTTACATGCATAATAGTAGCCTTAGGATTAACAGACATAACTCTTGAGGCAAAAACCTCTCTCTCTGCTTGAGACACTATATCCCCCTTTGTTATCACTACTATATCGGCACTCTTTAACATTGGTCCTATTTTTTTAGGAGTATTTACACCACTTAAATTATCTATTACACATACAGCCTTTATATCCTTTATATACGGCGAACATCTATTACATAATCCAGCACTCTCTGTAATAAGGATATCTAATTTTTCCTCTACTCCCCATTTTACAACCTCTTCAATATTACTTACAAAATAGTGATCTGGACATAGAGAACCTGATAAGCCTTTTCTAACCGGAACTCCTATTTTCTCGTAAAGTTTATCATCATCTGTATACAAACAATCAAACTTTACTACTCCTACTCTTATTCCTCTTTGTTTAAAACTCTCTATTGTTTTAATTATTAAAGATGTTTTCCCTGATGATGGTGGTCCTGATATTGTTATTAAGTTCATCTTACTCCTCCTCACTCGCTCTAAAGAATATCTCCTTTGTTTTTTCCAATATTTCACCTATATTGTTGTTGTGGATATACTCCCAACCACACCACATAAATTTCTTTCCTTCTATTCTATTATCTACATTTGGATTTACAGTTGGAAACAACCCTTGATGTGAAAATACTGCTCCTACCTCTTCTCCTGCTAAATAATCTACAAGTTTTTGAATTTTTTTAGCTTTATCCTTTTTTGTAAGCATAAATATTGGAGAAATTGCAGCTCCATCACTTGGCCATACTGGTACCATTGGTCCATCAGCTTTTATCATCTTTGTAAAGAAGTATGGCATAATAGTAACTGTTGGAGTGTTTGTTTTCATCTTATCTGATTTTACCATTTGAGATGGATGTAGATTCTCTAATAGTGCCCTTCCTAAATTTGCTACTCCCTCTTCTCCATAGTTTTTATTTATATTTATCAAAATAGAGTTAAATAAGTCAAAGTCTGATATTGGTAAACTTACAGATTTTCTAAACTCTGGTTTTAATAGGTCTGCCCAAGATGTTGGTATCTCTCTATCCCCTAACATATTCTTATTTACTAAAAATACAGCTGGTACTACTCCTAGCATAGAGTAATCTCCATCTGGATCCTTTAAAGATATCTCTTCATTTTGGAAATCCTTATTATATCTCTCTATACCTGTGATATCTTTAAATATATGCTCCTTTTTAAATTTACCCATAAGTTTCTCTTCAAAAAATAGATCAAAACCTGCTGATATAAATATATCTGCTAACTTCTCAGGATGATTAGCTTTTATCACATCATCTTTTAACCAATCTAATCCAGCCGATGCAGCTTTTAACTCATATTTTACCTTTATCTCTGGATTTTCTTCTAAAAATTTTGTAAATCCTTCTAATAACGGTATTCTAATTGGACAAGGAAGAAGTCCCATAACTGTTATTTCTTCATCTTCTACATTATTTTTTTTCATTGTGATATCTGCACTATCTCTATTTTGATTAATAAATTCATTTAACATCTCTACAAAAGTTTCTACATTTATTTTTTTTGTTAATAGGGCATTTTTTAGACTTAATTTTCCTAATATACTCTTTACACTTTCACTATTCAAATTTTTAAATCCCTTTGATTCTAAAAACTCTATACTTTCAGGATATTTCTCACATATCTCTAAAATTGTCATATTTTCATCTATATATCTCATAATCTCCTCCATAAATCTCTTCTATTTTCGTATACATTATACTATATAATTTACAAAAAGACAGTAACATATGTTACAAAAGAAAAAAGAGAGGAAAGTTTTTCCTCTCAATAAAATTTTACTCTATTATATCTCTCTAATATGAATATTTTGGCTTCTATCTGGTCCAACTGATACAACAGATATTGGGCATCCAACAATCTCTTCAATTCTCTTTAAATACTTCTTACAATTTTCTGGTAAATCATCATAACATTTTACTTGAGTTATATCTTCATCCCATCCAGGTAACTCTTCATATACAGGTTTTGCTCTATATAACATTTCAGTATCTGCTGGCATAAATTCATAAATCTCTCCATCTACTTCATAAGCAGTACAAATTTTTAAAGTTCCTAATCCACTTAATACATCTATCTTAGTAATAACTATATCTGTAAGACCATTTATCATTGTAGCGTATTTTCCTACTACTAAGTCTAACCAACCACATCTTCTTGGTCTACCAGTTACAGCACCATACTCTCCACCAAGTTGTCTTACTTTCTCTCCAAATTCTCCATGTAATTCAGTTACAAAAGGACCTTCTCCAACTCTTGTAGTATAAGCTTTCATAACTCCAATTCCTTTGTCTATCTTTCTAGGTGATACTCCAGCTCCTGTAGTAACTCCTCCTGTAGTTGGTGAAGATGAAGTTACAAATGGATATGTTCCATAGTTAATATCTAGCATTAGTGCTTGTGCTCCCTCAAATAAAACTAACTTATCTTCATCAAGAGCTTTATTTACTACAGGGATAGTATCAATTATTCTATGTCTTATTTTATTTGCATATTCAGTATAATCAGCTAGTATCTTATCATAGTTTAATGGTTCAGCTCCATAGATTTTTGTTATTATTTCATTTTTGGCTTCTAAATTATATTTTAATTTTTTAGCAAATTTATCCATATCTAATAGGTCTACCATTCTGATTCCATCTCTCCAGATTTTATCAGCATAACATGGTCCTATTCCCTTTTTAGTAGTTCCTATTTTCATCTCTCCAGCATTTGCTTCTTTTAATTCATCTAATTTTACATGATAAGGCATAATAACATGTGCTCTATCACTTATTAAAACATGGTCTGTTCTAGCTCCTCTAGTCTCTAATGATGCTAACTCATCTAATAATACTTTTGGATCTACTACAACTCCTGGTCCTATTATACAAGTTCCACCATGTAATACTCCTGAAGGTAAAAGTTTTAATATAAATTTCTCTCCATTTACTACTACAGTGTGTCCTGCATTGTTTCCACCTTGGAATCTTACAACGTAATCAGCTCTATCTGCTAATACATCTATAATTTTTCCCTTTCCTTCGTCACCCCATTGAGTTCCTACTACTACATATCCAGCCATTGTTACCTCCTACTAGCCTACTTTATTTTTTCAATTTCAATATAGTTAATATTTTTATTGTGTTTACATAAAAATAGTTGTTCAAACTCTGTTTTTATATTATCTACAGCCTTTTCACTACTATGTAGATCTGGTGTATGATAAACTACTCTATATCCATCTAAGCTCTCTACTAAATCAATTACATCTTGGTAATATTTATCATGGTCAGTTTTAAAGAAAAACATTCCACCTTTTTTTAAAATTACATCTAAAGTTTTGAAAAAACTCTCCTGTACCACTCTATTTTTTTCATTCTCTTCCCAAGGATCTGGGAAATTTACATAGATACCATCAACCTCATTTTCAGCTACAAATTCAAGTATCTCTTCCCCTCTTCTTCTTAAGAAAAGAGCATTTGTAGAGCCATCTCTTTTTACCTTATTAGCTGATAATACCAATCTTTTAAATCTAAGCTCTAATCCCATATGGTTTCTCTCAGGATATCTCTTTGCCATACCCTGTGCAAAGTTTCCACTACCTGAACCAATCTCTAAATATATAGGGTTATTATTTCCAAAAAACTCATGCCATTTTCCCTTGTAAGAATCCATTATTTTCTTATCATATATAATATACTCTGGATATTCCAAAAGTTTATACATATATGGATTATAGTTTTTTCTTGGACTCTTGAAAAAGTGGCTCCATAGATTCTCTCTTAAATCTTCCATTTTTCCTCCATCTATTTTAAATTTTTTAATCTCTCTATAATTTTGTCTGCTGTTTTACTATTTTTTTCAAAAAGCTCTCTTATTTTTTCTACTGAGCCCTCTTGTTTCTTCTCTATCTCAGTAATACTTTTTAAAAATTCATCTACATTGGTTACCTTGTATCCCAATCCTAAATGAAGTATCTCTTTTGATATCTCCTTTACATTTTGTAAATATGGTCCAAATATTGGAGTTTTTCCATAAAATAGAGGTTCTAATAAACTATGTCCCCCTATATTAACCAAAGTTCCACCTACAAAGGCAATGTCTGTAATTGAGTATATCTTCCTTAATACTCCTATTTTATCTACAATAATTATATCTGTTCTCTCTCTTCTATCTTCTAACTCACTATATTTTTTATATGTAAAGCCATAGTGTTTTATAATCTCCTCTATTTGAGGTGTTCTCTCTATGTGTCTAGGAACTAAAATTAATATCGTATCTTTTAATTGTTTAAATGTTTCTAAAAGTATCTCATACTCTCCACTTCTACTACTTCCAGCAGTAAAAACCTTTCTTCCCTCTACATTGAATAATTCTCTTAATTCTCTTTTCTCCTCATCATCATATCTTTGGAAAGATATATCAAATTTTAGGTTTCCAAGTGTTTCTACTCTCTCAGGTTGAGCACCTATCTCAATAATTCTTCTACTATCCTCATCAGATTGCATATAGAATTTGTCTATACTTAAAAATACTTTTCTTAAGTATCCAGATAGTTTTTTATATCTTTTTAAACTTCTATCTGAAATTCTTCCATTTACTATAATAACTTTGGCTCTTTTTCCAACCTCAGTTATTAAATTTGGCCAAATCTCAGTTTCTACTAAAATAAGTAAATTTAATTTTATTCTTTCTAAAATAGTTAAAATACTTTTCTTCTCATCTAATGGGAAATAAAAAATATCTACTCTCTCATCTTTTCCAAACTTATCTCTAGCAACTCCTATTCCAGTGTCAGTAAACATTGTCAAAAGTATTCTCTCTTCTCTACTTTTTAAAAGTTTTCTTATAAGGGTTTCTGAAAGATTTATCTCCCCTACAGACGAACAGTGTACCCAGATATACTCTTCAGACTTTAATGATGAAAAATCTTGCTTTAATCTTCTCTTTAAAAAATCCCCTCTTTTTCCTCCAATCATCATCAGTATAGAAATGAAGGGGTATAATATCAATCTTATTATCTGATAAAACATTCTAAGCTCCTATTTTTTCATCAATATATTTAGATATAGCCTCTACTACTTCATCAATACTCATAGTGCTACTATCTATCTCATGAGCATCCTCAGCTTTCTTTAAAGGACTTTCCTTTCTTGTTGAATCTAGATAATCTCTCTCTTTTATGGAAGCAAGTACCGATTCATAATCAGCTTCTACTCCCTTCTCCTCATACTCTTTTAATCTTCTTTTTGCTCTCTCTTCTGGTGAAGCTACTAAAAATATCTTTACATCACCATTTGGAAATACCACTGTCCCTATATCTCTACCATCTAATATAACACTCTTTCCCTTGCTAATCTCTCTTTGTAGATCCACAAGTTTTACTCTAACTTCTTTTATAGCAGATACTGGTGATACTATAGCACTCACCCTAGGAGTTCTTATCTCCTCTGAAACATCTTTCCCATTTAAAAAAAATTGATTTCCTATTATATCTAATTTTGTATTTTTAAGCATATCTTCTACAGCTTCAGTATCATCTAAACTAATACTATTCTCTAAAGCATAAAGGGCTATCATTCTATACATAGCTCCAGTATCTAGGTATGTAAATCCATACTTTTTAGCTATTATCTTAGCTATTGTACTCTTTCCACTTCCAGCAGGTCCATCTACTGTAACTATAAATTCTCTCATTTTCCCTCCTATTATGCTTTTATAAGCATAGCTCTCCACTCTTTATCTGCTTTTATCTCCTCTACTGTAAACCCTAAGCTCTCTACCTCTCTTCTTAGTAGTTCACATTTATCCTCAATAATTCCAGAGAAAATAATCTTTCCATTTGGTTTTACAACTTTTGAAATATCATGTAAAAGTATAAGTAATACATCAGCTAAGATATTGGCTACAACTACATCAAATTTCTTATTTTCAACAACTGAGATCAGATCTCCTTTATAAACCTTAGCTTTATCTTCACTAATATTATTTAATTCTAAATTTTCTTTAGCTGATTCAACTGCTAATTCATCTATATCAGTTCCATATATCTCACTAGCTCCAAGTCTATCTGCTGCAATCATAAGTATTCCTGACCCTGTTCCAACATCTATTACACTATCTCCCTCAGAGATATTTTCTTCCATCAGCTTTAAGCATAGAGATGTTGTTGGATGTGATCCTGTTCCAAAAGCTCTTCCTGGATCTAACTCTATTATAAGTTCATCAGCTTCTGGAGTGTACTCTCTCCATGTTGGTTTCACTACAAACTTTTCACTTACCTTCTCAGGAAATAGATATTTTTTCCAGCTATTTTGGTAATCTTCCTCATCATACTCATAAAAATCTATAGTATAAATTATATCTTCTCTTTCAGCAAACTTCTCTTCAAAAGTAGAAAGTATCGCTGCCTTTCTCTTTTCAGCATAAGGATTTAATGGAAAGTAAGCAGAGATAGCATGATCTACCATTAAAAATTCCTTCTCATTCTTATAAAAATCTAACGGATTTTTACTTTTCATTGGCTCTTCTATCTTTAATCCTGTTACTCCAAATCCATAAAATATATCTGAAATCTCTTTAGTAGCTCTCTCTATATCATCACTCTCATATATTACTTTTATTTCTACTACTTTCATTACTCACTCCCTATAAATATGATATCTCCATAAGTGTTTTACTAATTCTTTCTATTTTTTTACACTCTCCAGTTTCCTCATCTAGCTCTATATCAAGTCCACAAAGTCTTTCATTTCCCTCAGCTATCTCAAATCTTTGAGGAAGAGAGTTTAAAAATTTAGGTAACACCGATTGGACCTTCATTCCTATTACTCCATTTTCTGATCCAGTCATTCCAACATCTGTAATATATCCTGTTCCCTCTGGTAAAATCTTCTCATCTGCTGTCTGTATATGCGTATGAGTCCCATATACCACTGAAGCATATCCATCTAAGTGCCATCCCATAGCTATCTTTTCTGATGTTGCCTCTGCATGAAAATCAACTATTATAAACTTTGTCTCTTTTCTTATCTCTTTTATTATCTCCTTAGCCTTTTTAAAAGGACAATCAATAGGTGCCATAAATACTCTTCCTTGAATAGATACTACTCCTATTTTATTTCCTTTTCTATCCTTTACTATTGTATACCCCTTTCCTGGTGTATCCTCATCTGGATAGTTAGCTGGTCTCAATACTCTATCACTTCTATCTAAGTATTCATATAGCTCTTTTTTATCCCAGATATGATTTCCACTTGTTATTACATTACATCCCCACTCTTGTAATTGATCAGCTAACTTTGCTGTAAGTCCAAATCCAGCAGCTGCATTCTCTCCATTTACAATGATGAAGTCATAATCTTTTCCTCTCTTATCTAAAAAAGTTTTTAAAGTCTCTCTTCCCGGGCTTCCAACTATATCTCCTACTACTAAAATTCTCATCAATTTCCCTCTTTCTATCAATAGGTTTTTACATTAAATTATATCATACAATTATTAATTTTGTCCAAAATTTCTTTAAATTTTATTTAAAGAAATTAATAGTTTTCAATTTAAAATCAACTCTTTCATCCAATTTTGAAAAAAAGAAAAGGAAGAAACTCTTCTTCCTTTCCAATTAAATCATCTTCATTTTTTACTTCAAAATTACAATAGATTTTCTAACTATTTAGCGTAATCTACAGCTCTTGTCTCTCTAACTATTGTAACTTTTATCTGTCCAGGATATTGCATAGAATCCTCTATCTTCTTAGCAACATCTCTTGCCATCTTAGTAGCCTCATCATCTGTCATAGCTTCTGGATTTACTATTATTCTAAGCTCTCTTCCTGCTTGAATAGCAAATGACGATTCCACTCCAGAGAATGAGTTTGCTATCTCCTCTAAGCTTTCTAATCTCTTTAGATAAGCTGTTAAAGTTTCTCTTCTTGCTCCTGGTCTTGAAGCTGAAACAGCATCTGCAGCTTGAACTATTATAGCCTCTACAGTTTCAAATTCTACCTCATTATGATGTGCCATTACAGCATTTAAAACTTCTGGTTTCTCTCCAAATTTCTTTAAGAACTCTCCTCCAATAAGTGCATGAGAAGCTTCTACATCACTATCTAATACCTTACCAACATCATGTAAAAGTCCAGCTCTCTTAGCAAGTTCTGTATCTGCTCCTATCTCAGCTGCTAAGTTTGCTGCTAATTTAGCTACCTCTATTGAGTGAGTTAATACATTCTGACCATAACTTGTTCTAAACTTTAATCTTCCTAAAGTCTTTATAATCTCTGGATGCATTCCAGGAATTCCTAATTCAATTAAAGCTCCCTCTCCTGCATCTACTATCTCTTTATCTATCTCTTTTCTAGCTTTATTTACTACTTCCTCTATCTTACCTGGATGAATTCTTCCATCAGTTATTAATTTCTCAATAGCAAGTCTAGCTACTTCTCTCTTTACTCCATCAAAACTTGAAAGAACTACTGCTTCTGGAGTATCATCTATTATTATATCTACACCTGTTAAAGCTTCAATGGCTCTTATATTTCTTCCTTCTCTTCCTATTATTCTACCCTTCATTTCATCATTTGGTAGATTTACAACAGAAACAGTAGCATCTACAACATATTCAGCTGATGCCTTTCCTATTGCTGTTGATAGTATTCTTCTTGAAATTCTATCCTTTTCATCCTCTAATTTATTCTCAAATTCTCTTATTGCAACTGCTGTTTCATGAGTTAAATCATCTCTTAATTTAGCTATTAAAATCTCTTTTGCTTCTGTTTTTGATAATCCTGAAATTCTTTCAAGCTCACCCTCTTGCTTTAATTTTATAGCTTCAATCTCCTCTTTCTTACTTTCTAACTCTTCAGTTGTTCTTTCTAACTCTTGACTTTTTAACTCTAACTTTTCTATCTTATTATCAAGAGTTTCCTCTTTTTTAGTAAGTCTTGCTTCCTTTTGTAAAAGCTCATTTTTAGCATTTTTTATCTCTTTTTCAGCTTCCTCTTTAATAGCGTATGCATGTTCTTTAGCTTTTAACTCTAACTCTTTTCCTCTTGCATGTGCATTTTTTTCTGCATTCTCTATTATCTCTTTAGCTTTTATCTTAGATTTAGCTACTTCATCTTCTAAATCGTTTAACTCATTTATTTTTTTATCTATAACAGACTTTTTATATAGTACAGCAAATACTATACCTAGTCCGATTATTATCAAACCTATACCTAACACTGTGCTCATAATTATTTCCTTTCAACATTTTATTTAAAATTAGCTACTGCTTCATCTTCTGTTTCATAGATTTCAAATATCTCATCTAATCCTATCATTTCAAATATTGTTTTGATATGCTCATTTAATTTTATTAACTTTATATCTCCACCCATTTCCTTAACAATTTTTAATTTTCCTCTTAAGATTCCCATTGCTAAACTGTTAATATGAGTAACTTCTTCAAAATCAATTATAAATTTTGTAGAATCTCCCTCTACCAACTTTGTAATTCTCTCTTTTAATTTTGGAGCTACTAGAGCATCTAATTCCCCTACTACTTTTAACTCTTTAATATCTCCTACGTTCTTCTCAAGTATTTCGAAATTGTTTACCATTTCTTATTCTGCCTCCTTAACTTTCTTTTCTACCCTGAACAATGTTCCATTTAGCTTCTTTTCAATCTTAAAATCATCGGCAATGGTTCTTGCTATAAAAAGTCCCATTCCACCCTCTTCTTTACTCAATTTCTCTTCATCAAATCCAACTCCATTATCCTCTACTACTAGACGTATAATATCATTAGATTTTTGAATTTCCAAAATGATATCTCCAGGCTTGTACTCATACCCATGCTCAACAACATTTGTTGAAAGTTCATCTACCACTGATAAAAGTTGAAATACATCTCTTTGACTTACTTGATGTAACTCAAGATAAGTTTTTACCATGGCTCTTATTAAAGATAAATTTTCTAAAGAAGAAGGTACCGTTATCTTGACCTCATTTGGCTTCATATTTATCCCCTTCTCTCTTTAAACTTTATTATTTTCCACTCTCCATCTTTTAGCTCATACTCCACCTCATAATATAGTGTAGTTCCCTGTATATTAAAACCTACCATATTAGTAGCTGTATCTCTAAAAAATTGAGGCTTTGAATTAAATATATTAACTTTAGAAAAATCAATATTTTGTATCTCACTTTTTACAAAGTTATTTTTTATACTTGGAGTTAAAGTTTTTTCTAAAAGGGTAACGTCTCCCTGTTGAAGGCTATACTTTATATTCTCTATTAAAAGTACTAAGTTCTCTTTCTCCTTTAATGTTATCTCTTCTCTCCCTACAAGATTAGAACAACCTGTAAAAAAACTAATTAAGATTACCAAAATAATAAGTTTTTTCATTATAATATACACCATTCCTTATCACTATAAATAATACCATATCCATATATTTTTATCAAGAATTTAATTATCCAATTTCCACATTTAATTTTTTTAAAATATCCTCTATTATCTCATTTTCAGATAACTCTTCTAAGTTATACCATGTGTATGAGTGGTCATTTTTAAACCAAGTAAACTGTCTTTTTGCATATCTTCTTGAATTTTGTTTTATTCTCTCAACTGCTTCTTCATAGGTTATCTCCCCTTTAAAATAATCTATAAATTCTGAATAACCTATAATATTTATTTTTCTTAAAATCTCTCCATATTTACTATATAACTCTCTTACCTCTTTTTCTAGCCCTTGCTCTATCATTATATCTACTCTCATATTTATTCTTTCATAAAGATTCTCTCTTCCTCTTTCAAGAGCTACTTTTATAAATTTATAATTATTATTTTTTATATTTTTCTTAGATAGAGTTGAAAATTTCTCTCCAGTTAACTTATAAACCTCCAAAGCTCTCTCTACTCTTTTTTTATTATTTGGATGTATTTCTAAAGCTCCTTCTGGATCTACTTTCTTCAGCTCCTCATAAAGTTCTTCACTGCTCAACTTCATAAATTCCTCTCTCATTTTTGGATCTGAAGCTGGTAGTTCAGATAATCCTTCAGTAATAGAGTTAATATAAAGTCCCGTTCCCCCTGTTAAGATAACAGTTTTATCTTTTTTCTCTTCCTCTTCTAGTATTTTATCTACATCTCTTTGGAAATCTCCAACACTATATTTTTTTATTGGCTCTAATATATCTAACATATAGTGAGGAACTCCCTCCATCTCCTCTACTCCTATCTTAGCTGTTCCTATATCCATTCCCTTATATACTTGAGCTGAATCAGCAGATATTATATCAGCATCTAATATCTTAGCTAACTTTATTGATAAAGCTGTTTTGCCCACTCCTGTAGGTCCAGCTATAACTATTCCTTTTTTCATATCTCCTCCATTAAAAAAGAGGAAAATATTATCTTATCCACCCAATGTTTGAGAGTTGAGATAATAATTTCCTCTTTAAAATTCAAATTTAACTTATTCTAGAGTTATTACTCTACATATTCAAATTCTACATCTGCTATTCTTACACTATCTCCATCTTGGATACCAGCTTTTCTCATAGCCTCTTCCATTCCTAAAGATCTCATCATATGTAAGAAGTTTACTATTGAATCATCATCCATAGTAATTACATACTTAGCAAGTACTCCATCTAGAACTCTTCCTTCAATTACATATGTTCCATCTTCATCTTGAGTGATAATGAAGTCCTCCTTATCTCCTCTTATCTCTCTTAGAACTTCATCTACATTTGTTTCCTCTTCTAATGGCTCTCTCTCTATCTCTTCTAACATATTCCAGCTTCTATATAATACCTCTTTAATACCTTCATTTAATATTACAGATACAGGGTACACTTCATTTCCTTGAGCTTCTACATAAGATTTGAATTTTTCATATTTTTCCATATCCCATAATAAGTCCATCTTATTAGCTAAAACTATTTGTTTTTTCTTTGCTAATTTTTCACTAAATTTTCTAAGCTCAGTATTTATCTTCTCATAGTCTTCAATAGCATCTCTTCCCTCTATCTCTGCCACATCAACTAAATGATATATCATCTTACATCTTTCAATATGTCTTAAGAATTTATCTCCAAGCCCTACTCCTTCATGAGCTCCCTCAATAAGTCCAGGAATATCTGCTATTACGAAAGATTTCCCTTCCTCTAATCTCACTACTCCAAGTTTTGGTTCAAGAGTTGTAAAGTGGTAACTTCCAACTTTTGAATTTGCTGCTGAAACTCTATTGATAAAACTTGATTTTCCAACTGATGGATATCCAACAAGAGCAACATCAGCTATAAGTTTTAATTCTAATTTTACTTTTAACTCAGCCCCTTCTCTACCTTTTCCAGCTATTTTTGGAGTCTTTCTAATGGAAGATTTAAAGTGAACGTTTCCAAGTCCTCCTTTTCCTCCTCTTAATAAAACTCTCTCTTCTCCAGCTACATTTAAGTCAAGTAAAAGTTTTCCAGTTTCAATATCTCTTACTTGTGTTCCCACAGGGACTTTAATTACTAAATCTTCTCCTGTTTTTCCATACATTTGTTTTTTTTGCCCATTTTCTCCATTTTGAGCTTTAAATAATTTTTTAAATTTAAAATCTATAAGTGTGTTGATATTAGGGTCAGCAACAAAGATTACATCTCCACCTTTCCCTCCATCTCCACCATCTGGACCTCCAAATTGTACATACTTCTCTCTTCTAAAAGCGGCTGAACCATCTCCACCATTACCAGCTTTAACCGTAATTATTACCTCATCTATAAACATCTATTACTCTCCTATTAACAGTTATTTTATCAATATATTTTACCCTATATTCTAAATTTTTTCAACATTTATTCGATATCCTTTTTGATAAAAAAAGAGAAAAATTTACTCTTAATCACAACTTTTCTCAATCTGATTATAGTAAATTTTTCTCCCTATATAATTACTCTTCCTCTTGAGCTATTAAATTTTTCTCATACACTTTAAAGAATGGGAAATAGATAATAAGACTTACTACAACTAAAAGGAAGTAGAATATTAAGTTTCTAACATCTAGTGATGATAAATATCCTTGTATAAAAAATGGAGCAAATGATGGGTCTACAATATATCCCATAGAAATTAATCCTATTTTTTGAGCTATATATGTCATTGAAACTGTTACAATAGGAGTAAGTAAAAATGGTAATCCCAATATCGGATTAAATATTATTGGAGTTCCAAATATCACTGGCTCATTTATTCCACAAATCCCTGGAACAAAAGCTAATTTTCCCAGTGTTTTCAGTTGCTCTGATTTACTTCTTAGCATTAAAATAATTAACCCTAATGTATTTCCAGCTCCTCCCATTATAGCAACTCTGAACATTTGAAGGTTCATCAACATCTCTGGTTCTTTTCCCTGTCTTACAAGTTCAGCATTAATTCCAGTATTTGCAATTCCAATAGCAAATATTATTGGGAATATAACTGATGTTCCATTTATTCCAAATAACCATAATATATTTCCAAAAACTAATATTGCTAAGTATCCCCAAATGTTATTTCCTATATTTAAAGCTGGTGTTAATACAGCCATTATTAAATCTGGAATAGTTTTTCCTGTTTTTACAAAAATTATTACACTTAAACCATAAATTATAATAATATTTAAAAGTAATGGTATTAAAGCATTCATAAATGAAAGTACAGCTGGTGGTATATGCTCACTTTTAAACTTCCATCCTAGTCTCTCTACCAACATAGATATTTCAACACTTACTAGTGAAATAATGATAGCTATAAATAATCCATCTGCTCCTAGATAATGCATCACAATTTTACCATCTTCAATTGGAGCTGCTATCATTAAGAAAGTTGTCATTGAGATTAAACCAGATGTTAAATTATTTAGCTTGTACTCATTAGCTAAGGAATAAGCTATAGTAAAAGCTGTCATAAGTCCAACTACTCCCATTGTAAAATTAAATGGTTTTGTTATTATATCATAATTCTCTAAAGCAAATTTTTTCCAACCTATCATAAATTGTAAAAATATATTACTTGTATTTGGGTCTACTAATTCTAAATTTATCGGTGGATTCGCCACTATTAAGAATAAAGATCCTACAACTATAAGAGCAAGTGTCATCATCATTCCTACTGATATAGCTTGAAGATGTTTTTGACTCCCTAACTTACTTCCTATTGGTAATAATACCTTTTCTAATCTTTCTAAAAATTTCCCTTCCATATCTCCTCCCATTACTCTTGCCATGGATTAAACTTAAAAGCTGACGGTACTACATCATCTGGATTATACTTTTCTAATATCTTGTTATATCTCTCTTTATAATCATTATCTACTTCTTTTTGTGGAATAACTTTACTAGCTTCATTTAAGAAATGGAATGAGTCTCTTCCCATCTCTGCTCCTCTTACTGTATGCTTATCTAATGCATAATCAGGAATTTCTGGTACATATCCCATTGCAAAACTTTTTATTACAATATTTTTTAACAGATCACTTGATCTATCTTTTTCACATTTACAAAGATATCTTATAGCATGTATAAAGAATATTGGTCTATCCCCATCAGCATAGGCATACTCTTTTCTCATCTGTCTTAAGTTATTTACAAGTACTGCTGCCATAGGATCTCCCATTCCTATATCTTCTACAGATATAGCTGTAAGTCTTCTCCATAATTTTTCTTCCATTTGAGGTGAAGTAATATACATTTCATAAGCAAACTCACAAGCTGCCTCTACATTTCCTCTTCTTATTGATTTTTGAAGAGCTGATATAACCTCATCTCCAGCTAATCCATTTCTTGTAGTTGTTCTTGCCCAAGGGTCAGTAATAAATTTTTTTCCCATCTTATATCTCCTTTTTTTATAATTTTTATTGTATAATATGATTGGTGATGTACTTTGTTAGATATAAATTATATAGTAAAAAAACATAAATTAAATGATTTAGAAAAAAATATTCTTCTCTACATTCAAAATAAAATAAATAAAAATCAGAAACTCTCTATTCGAGAAACCGCTAAAGATAACTATACATCAACTACTGTTATCTATAGCTGTATTAAAAAAATTGGCTTTAAAAGTTTCCCAGATCTGATTTTTTATATTAAAAACTCCAATAAAAAACCAAATATTCAAACCGAGATAAATCTCTTAATACCTTTAGAGCTGATAAAAAAGTATAATGATCCTTTAATTATGTTTTGCTCTATTGGAATTGCTAATAATATAACATCTTACATGAATGAAAGAATGGCTCTTCTAGGAAAGCGTTCCATAGCTAACGGTCATATCCAACTTTTAGAAAATATAACAAATAACACTATTTTATTTGTTGTATCCGAATCTGGTGAAACAGAATCCCTTCTTGATATGATACAGATTGCTAAAAAAAATCATGTCCCTATAATCAGTTTTATAGGTAAGAAGGATTCTTCTGTTGAAAAAAAGTCAGATTACTCTTTTGTTTTAAATCACGGAATATTTTTTGCTGATGTTATATCTACTTTTGAACATCTTATATCTAAAATATAACAGATATCTAATATAAATGCAATATATACAAACAATAAAAAAACATTTTTCTAAATTTAGAAAAATGTTTTTTTTAACTATTTAAACTTTGTTAATAATTCTCTATATTGTTTTACCATAACTTTCAACATCGCCTTTTTTACAAATTGATACCACTTGAAAGTCATTCCCTCCATACCTTTTATAGAGTCTACTATCATTCTTTTTAAAAACTCATACTCTTCAAAACTTAACTTTAACTCCATTTGATCCTTTGTATCAGCAACAGATTTTACGTAATCAAAAAATTCTCCTAATCCACTTGCTTGTACACCCATAGCTGAAGTTGCAAATTGTTTCTTTACCTCTTCTATAAATTTAGATAGGAATTTCTTATTATTTTTATCTAAATTAACAGTTATCTTTCTTTTTCCTTTTCCTATTCTTTGAATATTGTTCATCATTCCCATCATGCTAGACATGTTGTTCATCTGCATTGGATTCATTCCATTTGGATTTACTCTTTGTGTTCTCATAAATTCCTCCCTATATCTTTCCAATTACTTTTTCTATATCTTCAATTGAAATTGCTCCTAACCTTAGTATTTTTGGCTTATCACTCATATCAATTATTGTAGACTCTGTTCCCAATGGAGATCTTCCTCCATCTATCAATAGATCAACTCTATTTTTAAAAACTTCTGACAACTCCTCATAGGCTCTTGGAGTTTTTTCTCCAGAAATATTTGCACTTGTTGTAGGAAGTAATCCCCCAGCAGCTCTAATTATTTTTAAAGCTATATCTAAATCTGGCATTCTCACTCCAACAGTATCTCCTTCTGCTGTCATAATATCTGGAACCCATTCTCTCTTTTTTAGTATAATTGTAAGTCCACCTGGCCAGAAATTTTTTATCAATTTATCTATAGCCTCTCTATTTTTATCCTCTATATAAGCTATCTCCTCTATCTTATCTATATCACTTACAAGAACAATAAGAGGTGATTTAAAACTTCTCTCCTTGGCTCTATATATATTTTTTATAGTTTCTTCCGAAGATATTACTCCACCTACTCCATAGACAGTATCTGTTGGATAAACTATCAATTTTCCATCTTTTAGTGATTTTTTTATAGCTAAAAGATCTATATTTTCTAAATTATATATCTTTTTCATACTTTACACCTTATTTCTAAACTCTTTCTAATTCTATCACATCTAATTAAAAAAAGCTAGCAAAATACTAGCTTTTTTCTAATTTAATTAATTTTCCATTATTAATTTTCTTTCAAATAACTCAGATACTGATTGGTTATTTACAATTCTTCTGATAGCTTCAGCAAAAATTTCATCTACAGATAAAACAGTTATTTTATCTAATTTCTTTCTTTCTGGTAAAGCTATCGAGTCAGTTATAATAACTTCTTTTAATGGAGCTGCAGCAAGTCTTTCGATTGCTGGATCTGAGAATACTGCGTGTGTACAACAAGCATAAGCCTCTTTTGCTCCTCTTTCAATGATAGCAGCTGCTCCATTTGTTATTGTTCCAGCTGTATCTATCATATCATCTATAAATATAGCAGTTTTTCCTTGAACTTCTCCGATTAAGTTCATTACTTCTGACATATTTGGTTTTGGTCTTCTCTTATCGATGATAGCTATTTTACAATCTAGCCACTCAGCTAATTTTCTAGCTCTCTTTACTCCACCGATATCTGGAGAAACTACTACTACATCATCTCCATATAATCCTTTTTTCATGAAGTATCTTACCATTAAAGGTAATGCTTGCATGTGATCAACAGGGATATCAAAGAATCCTTGGATTTGGTCAGCATGTAAATCCATAGCTATTATTCTAGTAGCACCTGATTTTGTTAATAAGTTAGCTACTAATTTAGATGTAATTGGTTCTCTTGGGTTAGATTTTCTATCTTGTCTAGCATATCCATAGTAAGGAATTATTACATTGATACTTTTTGCTGATGCTCTTTTTAATGCATCTACGAAAATTAATAATTCCATTAAGTTTTCGTTTACAGGTTCAGAAGTTGATTGTACTACGAATACATCTCTTCCTCTTACTGTTTCGTCAATCTTAACGAATACCTCTCCATCTTTAAATCTAACTACTTCTGCTTTTCCTAAAGGTAGTCCATATTTCTCAGCTATCTTTTTAGCTAAGTCCTTGTTTGAAGTTCCAGCGAAAATTTTTACATTTTCTGAATTTATCATTTTTTATTTCCTCCAGTCGGTCTTAATAATTTGTTTACTTCTTGATACTGCTAATGAGTTACTAGGAACATCTTTTGTAATTACAGAACCTGCTCCTATAAGTGCCTTTTCTCCTATATTTACTGGTGCTACAAGCATACTGTCACTTCCTATAAAAGCGTCTTTACCTATTACAGTTTTAAACTTATTTACACCATCATAGTTACAAGTTATTGTCCCTGCTCCGATATTTGTATTTTCACCAACTTGTGCATCTCCTAAATATGTAAGATGACCAGCTTTTACTCCTTTTTCAAGAGTTGATTTTTTAACTTCCACGAAATTTCCAATGTGTACCTTTTCTTTTAGAAGAGATTTTGGTCTTATATGTGCAAATGGCCCCATAGTAACTCCATCTTCTAAGATACTCTCCTCTATTACTGAGCTTTCTACTCTGATATTATTCCCAAGTACACTATCTATTATTCTACTATTTCCTATAATTTCACAATTCTCCCCAATAACTGTTTTCCCTTGTAAAACTACACCTGGATATAGTACTGTATCTCTTCCTACCTTTACACTTTCCTCTACATACGTAGTTTCTGGATCAATTAGTATAACTCCCTCTTCCATCAGCTCTCTATTTTTTCTATCTCTCAATACTTTTCCAGCTTGAGTAAGCTCTACTTTCGAGTTAACCCCTAATATTTCCATTTTATCCTCTAGTATAAAACTTTGAACTTTTTTATTTTCAGAAACTTGAATACCAATTACATCTGTAAGATAGTACTCACCTTTTTCATTGTTATTATCTATTTTATCTAAAGCTTTAAAAAGTTCCTTTGAATTAAAGCAATACACTCCTGCATTTACCTCTTTTATTTTCTTGATCTCTTCACTAGCTTCCTTCTCTTCTACAATAGCCTTTACTAGTCCATCCTCTTTTACTATTCTTCCATATCCAAATGGATTTTCATAAATCGATGTCAATATTGTTGTTACAGCTCCACTCTCTTTATGATAATCATATAATGATTTTAGTGTACTCTCTCTAAGTAACGGAGTATCTCCACAAAGTATCATTACATCTCCATCATAACCTTCAAGTTTTTCCTTAGCTTGAATTACCGCATGACCAGTCCCTAACTGTTCTGTCTGTAAAACATAGTCACAGTTTTCCCCAACAACTTTTAAAACTTCTTCTCTTTTATGCCCTAATATCAATATATTCTCTTCTGGATTTAACCCTGATAAAGTATCTATAATCTTAGTTATCATTGGAACTCCATTTACTTTATGAATTACTTTAGGCATATCTGATTTCATTCTAGTTCCTTTTCCAGCCGCTAGAATCAATGTTTTTAGCTTCATTAAAACTACACTCCTTTAAGTTATACTGTACATTCACAAAAAACATTTCATACGTGTTAAATTATACCATACTTATTCAACTATTTCAAGTTTAAGAAAAATCTTTTGAAAGTTTTTCGTAAGCTTCATTTATCTCTTTTAATTTATTTTCATGGTACTCTTTTTCTGAGTCACTTGCATTGCTGAATTTATCAGGGTGATGTTGTTTTACCAACTCTCTATAAGCCCTTTTTATCTCATCTTTTCCAGCAGTTTTACTCACTCCTAAAATTTCATAATATCTGCTTTTATCCTCAGCATAACCAAAAGGGTTGTTCTCATAGCCACCTTGACTCTGCCCGTTATAACTTCCTCCAGCTTGACGGAAAAAATCTTCAAAATTATTTGCATTAGTTCCATCATATCTATAATAATAAGTTCTTCTTGTTCTTTTTGGTTGATTTCTATTTCTTAGATAATTTATAAATATTATTAATAAAATTAACCAAAAGAAATTAACCGCAAACCATCCTAAAAATGCTACTAATAAAAATATTATAAAAAGTACAGGTATCATTCCAATGGCTCTATTAAAACCGAAAGAGATACCTATAACAAAAAACAATATCAATATAAAAGTCAACGAAATACTATAAATCATCTATTCTCCTTACATAAAATTTAAAGGGTTAAATAACCTTCTTTTCCAAACTCTTTTTTATTGTATTCATCTTTTCCCCTATTTTTTTATCCCTTGGATCTATTTCATAAGCTACTGTATACTCTCTTAAAGCTCTCTCCAACAATCCCATTTTCTCATATTTTTCAGCAAAGTCTATATGAGCTTTATATATATCAAAATCTAAAAAAATAGCGAAGTCATAACTTGTTATTGCCTCCATTATTCTTCCAGCTCTAGAATAAGCATTTCCTAATAAAAAATGTACAAACGCTACATCTGGATCTATATCTAAAGATTTTTCAAAGGCTTTTATAGCTTTTAAATACTCTTCATTTTCATAAAAAAGATGTCCTAAAAAAGCAAAGCCTTCTGCTTTATCATTATTATACTCAATAACTTTTTTATAAACTTTAATCGCTTTTGAATAATCCCCCTTATGATATAAAATTATAGCTAGCTCTCTTAACAGATTTAAATCATTAGGATTTCCTAAAAGTAGTATCCTTATCTCTTCCTCTCTTTTTAATAACTTCTCTATATCAAGCTGATTAAAAATTTCTGTTTTTAATATATTTTTCTCCAATAATTTCAACCTCCTTACCAAAAGAGTTCCCTACCATATTATATCATAATTTTTTATTATATAAAGATTTTTTTATATGCTCACTACAAAAATAGAGATAAAGTTCTGCAATTAAAAATTACCTCTCTATCTCCATCTAAATAAAAAATATCAAGTACTAGAATGTATAAATTAATCCTGTTCCTAGTATATATATTACATCATTTTCAACTATTGGAGAATTTGATATCTCTCCTGAAAGCTTTGTTACTCCTGTAAATCCCATTATAGAAATATTATCATTAACTCTATAGTTACCCAATATTCCTACTCCTATTCTATGAGCTGATTTTCCATTGAAAGTATTTATAATTTTCTCTCCACCAGGTTTTCCTACCTCATTTGGATTAACTCCAAAATAGTAATCTACAAAGTTAGAGTCATAGAATACATAATTAATAGCTGGTACTACTGTCAAATTTGAAGTAATATGATAAGGTCTACTTATACTAAAATTAAAATGCCCTCCCTCTTCTCCATACTCTGCAGCTACTTTTGTTTGTAAATTATATATATTTGGATAGTAAGTTAATTCTATTCCCCCCATAAGATGAGTATCTCTATCCTCTATACCCTTATATCCATATTTCATATCACTATTTTTTACTTCATAACCACCAAAAGGCATACCATATAACGATAATACATAGTTGTCCTCTTCTAGTATCCTATATCCTAATGATAGACCATATGTACTTCCACCTTTTATAAAAAATTTATCATACTCTACGTCTACTATTGGTAAAATATAATCATTTTTATCATTATGATATATTGGTGTTGTTACTCCATATCCTACTCCAATACTTCCAGCCATTATACTTTGAGCTATTACAAATAAAGCTCCTAGAATAGTTATTTTTCTTTTCATGAAAAACTCCTCCTATATTTTTTATTTTAAATTCAACTAAAAATCCCCCAGCATACATCTATATTTTATCATATTTTCCAAAAAAAACAAATATCTCTATACTTTTGGTCACAATTCGCATTTCTTGTGCTTTTCCGAGATTTTAATCACATCAATTATAAATATACAACATAAAATATTCAATTAATAATTGACACCTCTATATAGATATGATATATTTTATTTATAAAATATACAACTTGATAGACATCGTCTAAATTGTTTAGGAGGTTTTGATTATGAAATATGCTGAAGAAGGAATGCAATATCATATAGGGTTAAGAAAGGGTGATGTTGGTAAATATGTAATTTTACCTGGTGACCCTAAACGTTGTGAAAAAATAGCAAAACATTTTGACAATGCTAAACTTATTGCTGATAGTAGAGAGTATGTTACTTATACTGGATATCTAGATGGAGTTAAAGTTAGTGTTACTTCTACTGGAATTGGAGGACCTTCTGCTTCTATAGCTCTAGAAGAACTTGTAAGAGTTGGAGCAGATACATTCTTAAGAGTTGGTACTTGTGGTGGAATGCAACCTGAAATTATGGGTGGAGATCTAGTTATAGCTACTGGAGCCATTCGTATGGAGGGAACTAGCAAGGAGTATGCACCTATAGAGTTTCCTGCTGTTGCAAATTTAGATATCACTAACGCTTTAGTTCAAGCAGCTAAAGAATTAAATAAAAAGTACCATGTAGGTATTGTTCAATGTAAGGATGCTTTTTATGGACAACATGAGCCTGAAACAAAACCTGTTGATTATGAATTAATAAATAAATGGAATGCTTGGGTACGTTTAGGATGCAAAGCATCAGAAATGGAATCTGCTGCTCTATTTGTTGTAGGTGATTATTTAAAAGTACGTGTTGGTTCATCTTTTTTAGTTGTAGCAAATCAAGAAAGAGAAAAATTAGGTCTTGAAAATCCTGTTATCCACGATACTGAATCAGCTATTGAGATCACTGTACAAGCAATTCGTAATCTAATTAAACAAGATAAAGAAGCTGGTATTTTATAATAATTTATATTAAACGGAGGATCAATGAAAGGTATTATAATTTTAATTGGTATAGTTGTATTATTTGGACTACTGTATCTTATCTCATCACATAAGAAGGAGATTAAATTTTCAATAGTTATTAAGGGAATTTTAGCTCAATTTATTATAGCTCTACTTTTAGTTAAATTCCCTTTTGGTAGAACTGTCGTTTCTAAAGTTTCAGATGTTGTTACTCAAATACTTAGTTATGGATTCAATGGATTATCTTTTGTATTTGGTAGTTTAGCTGACCCTAGTCAACCTACTGGTTTTATATTCATAATCGGTGCTCTTGGGAACATCATATTTCTTTCAGCATTTGTAGCTGCTCTTTTCTACTTAGGTATATTAGGAGCTATTGTTAAAGTTATCGGTAAAGTAGTTGGTAAAATATTAGGGACTACACAAGTTGAAAGTTTCGTAGCTGTTGCTAATATGTTCTTAGGACAAACTGAAAGTCCTATACTTGTTAGTAAGTACTTAGGAAATATGACTCAAAGTGAGATAATGGTAGTATTAGTTTCAGGAATGGGAAGTATGTCTGCTACAATTATTGGAGGATATACTGCTCTAGGAATTCCAATGGAATATCTACTTACAGCTTCTGCCTTAGTTCCATTTGGAAGTATAGCTATATCAAAAGTTTTATTACCAGAAGTTGAGCATGCTAAAGTTGTTGAAAATGTAAGTATGGATAGAAAAGGACATCACGAAAATATCATATCTGCTGTTACTGAAGGAGCTGTGAATGGTATTCAAGCTGTTATTGCAATAGCTGCATCACTTGTAGCTTTCATATCTATCGTTTCTCTAATAAATGGTATTTTAGGTACTTTTGGAATGAGTCTTGAAAGAATCTTTTCATATATATTCTCTCCATTTGGATTTTTCATGGGATTAGATGGTGAAAATATATTCTATGCTGGAGAGTTACTAGGATTCAAATTAGTATTAAATGAGTTCGTAGCCTTCCAAAACTTAGGACAACATATAGCCTCTTTAGATTATAGAACTGGTCTTATGTTAAGTATTGCAATGGCTGGATTTGCTAACTTCTCTAGTATGGGAATCTGTATCTCTGGTATCTCAATACTTTGTCCTGAAAAAAGACCTGTACTTGCTAGACTTGCTTTCAAAGCTATGATAGGTGGTTTTGCTGTAAGTATTTTAAGTGCAATGGTTGTAGGATTTATTACAATTATTTAAAAATATGTTATAATATATTGAGGTTGATTTTCAACCTCAATTTCTGTACTTGAAGGAGGTTATTATGCAAAAAATATTTGAAGATTATAAAGATATTTTAGATAAAGCTTTTGAAGTTATGGAAAAAGCTTATGCACCATACTCTAAATATCACGTTGGAGCATGTATAAAAACTACTGATGGAAAGTATCATGTTGGGGCTAATATAGAAAATGCTTCCTATGGACTTACTAACTGTGCTGAGAGAAGTGCTTTATTTCATGTATATTCTTTAGGATATAGACAAGATGATATTGAATCTATGGCTGTTGTAACTAGAGGAAATACCCTTGGAAGCCCTTGTGGAGCTTGTAGACAAGTTATGGTAGAACTTTTAAAAAATGATACTCCGGTAGTAATTGCTAATACTAGCTCTCAAGCTATGATTACAAATATAGCTGAACTTTTACCTTTTTCTTTTACAAGTGAAGATTTAAAATAATAGGAGGAAAATAATATGACACCACACAATAATGCTAAAATAGGAGAGATTGCTAAAAACGTTTTAATGCCTGGTGACCCTTTAAGAGCTAAATTTATAGCTGAAACATTTTTAGATAATATAAAGTTAGTTAACTCTGTAAGAAATATGCTTGCTTATACAGGAACTTACAAAGGAAAAGAGATTACAGTAATGGCTTCTGGAATGGGAATGCCATCAATCGGAATCTACTCTTATGAGCTGTTCAATGTATATGGAGTTGAAAATATTGTTCGTGTTGGATCTTCTGGATCTTATGTAGATAAATTAGATGTTTATGATGTTGTTCTTGCTGATTCAGCATGGAGTGAATCAACATTTGCACGTACTCAAAATGGTTATGAAAGCGACACTGTATACCCTGATAAAGAGTTAAATGAAAAAATTATAGCTACTGCAAAAAGATTAGGAATCCCTTTACATGTAGAAAAAATTCACTCAAGTGATGTATTCTATGCTGAGTCAAATGTTGATGGATATAAAGAACATTTTGCTAAACATGGTTGTACTTGTGTAGAGATGGAAAGCTTCGCATTATTCCATAATGCAAAAGTTTTAGGTAAAAAAGCAGCTTGTCTTTTAACTATATCTGACTCTTTTACTTCACATAAAGTTACTACTCCAGAAGAGAGACAAACAGCCTTTACTAAAATGATGGAGATAGCTTTAGAAACTTTCGTTGACTAATAAGGAGAAATTCTATGAAAAGATATAAAAGAGTTTTCACAATAGTACTTGATTCTTTAGGGATTGGAGCTATGAAAGATTCTGAAAAATTTGGAGATGTTGGGGTTGATACTCTTGGAAACATAGCAAAGTCTGTTTCTACTCTTCATATTCCAAACCTTCAGAAATTAGGACTTGCTAATTTACATCCAATTGATAATGTAGATTCTATATCTAATCCTTTAGGATATTTTGCTGCTCTAAATGAAACTAGTGTTGGAAAAGATACTATGACAGGACACTGGGAGATGATGGGATTAAATATCCAAACTCCTTTTAAAACTTTTACAGATACAGGATTTCCAAAAGAATTAATTGATGAATTGGAAAAAAGATGTGGTCGTAAAGTAGTTGGAAATAAATCAGCTAGTGGAACTGAAATTCTAGATGAGTATGGAGAACATGAAATAGCTACTGGTGATATGATAGTCTATACTAGTGCTGATTCTGTTTTACAAATTTGTGGACACGAAAAATATATGGGACTTGATAACCTTTATAAATATTGTGAAATAGCTAGAGAACTTACTATGAAAGATGAATGGAAAGTGGGAAGAATCATAGCTAGACCATATGTTGGAGAGAAAAAAGGTGAATTTAAAAGAACTAGTAACAGGCACGACTATGCTCTTAAACCTTTTGGTAAAACAGCTCTTGATTCTTTAAAAGAAGCTGGTTTCTCTGTAATCTCAGTAGGAAAAATTAATGATATATTTGATGGTGAGGGTATCACTGAAACTCATAAGTCTAAAAGTTCTGTACATGGAATGGAACAAACTATTGAGTTAGCTGAAAAAGATTTTACAGGTCTTTGTTTTGTAAACTTAGTAGATTTTGATGCCTTATGGGGACATAGAAGAAATCCACAAGGTTATGCTGAGGAATTGGAAAAATTTGATAAAAATCTAGGAGTTCTTCTTTCTAAATTAAAAGATGACGACCTTTTAATCCTAACAGCTGATCATGGAAATGACCCTACTTACATTGGAACTGACCATACTAGAGAGAAAGTTCCGTTCATAGTTTACTCTCCATCTTTTAATAAAAATGGAAATCTTGGAGAATTCGATACTTTTGCAGTAATTGGAGCTACAATAGTAGATAATTTTGAATTAAATATGCCTACAGATACTATTGGACACTCAATATTAAATAAATTAAATTAAGAAAGGATGTAGTTATGGATAGAAAAAAAATATTAAATGCTGTTGATCATACATTACTAACTCAAAGTGCTACTTGGGAAGATATTAAGCAAATTCTTGATGATGGAATTAAATATGAAGTGGCTTCTGCTTGTATTCCTGCTTCATATGTAAAAAAAGCTAAAGAATATGTAGATGGTAAATTAGCTATCTGTACAGTAATTGGATTTCCTAATGGGTATTCTACAACTGCTGTAAAAGTTTTTGAAACAGAAGATGCTATAAAAAATGGTGCTGATGAAATAGATATGGTTATCAATATTGGAGATGTAAAAAATAGAGATTACCAATCTATACTAAACGAGATAAAAGCTATTCACAAGGCTTGTAATGGTAAGATATTGAAAGTAATTATTGAAACTTGTCTTTTAACTGAAGAGGAAAAAATTAAAATGTGTGAAATAGTTACTCAATCTGGTGCTGAATATATTAAAACTTCTACTGGATTTTCAACTGGTGGAGCTACTTTTGATGATATAGCATTAATGAAAAAATATGTTGGAAAAGATGTAAAAATAAAAGCTGCTGGGGGAATATCATCTTTAGAAGATGCAGCTAAATTTATGGAACTTGGTGCTGATAGATTAGGAACTAGTAGAATAGTTAAAATTATAAAAGGTGAAAACGCTGAAAATATGTACTAATTCTTAACTTAGTTTCATTATTAAAATAATTATACAATAATAAAGAGAGACTCTAAAATTAATTATTGTCTCTCTTTTATTATTATTGTAACTATTCTATAGTTATACTTTCTCTAATTCAACTGTTAACTTTAACCTTTTTAACCCACTTTTAAGAGCTTTTATTTTTACTTTGCTAATCTTCATATCTGAAAGCTCTTCATCAGGAACATCTTGAAGTTTTGATATTCCATTATATTTTCCTATTAATTTTTCAATATCCTTTTTAGTAAGTTTACTTATTCTTCCTAAAAGTCTATATCCTTTTGGACTAACTTCATTATCTAATAAACTATAACTTTTCCCATAGCCAAGAGCATGTGAAAAATTTTCCAATTGAAGTAACTCTTCATCATCTAAACTTTTCATTCTTTCTCTTACTTCTTTATAATCTATTCCATCTTCTATATAGTCTCTTATTAAATCATACTCATCTTCTTCTATATCTTGATTTAAATCTTGAAATTGAAGATTCAATAATCTTCCCTCTACTCCTAATTCAACTACGCAACTATTTACTTCATCTCCAATTCTTCTAAGCATTTCAAATCTTTGAAGTGCTGTAGCTACATCATATAGTGTCACTGTATTTTCTAGTTCCAAAATTGTTAAATTTGCCAATGCTCTATCTAATACAGATTTATATCTCTCCATTGTTTTTATAGCTTGAGAAGCTTCATTTCCTATTGAACCTATATCTTTTAATCTATATCTTATATTTTCCTTATACAAAGTAATAACATTTCTTCTCTCAGAAACTGCTATTACTAATTTCTCTGTTTGTTGTCCTGTTCTTTGAGCTGTTCTATGTCTTGTTCCACTCTCTGTAGATGTATATTTTCTATCTGGTTGTAAATGTACATTTGCATACATTATTTTTTTACATTCATCATCTAGAATAATAGCCCCATCCATCTTAGCTAATTCATACACTCTTTCTGGTGTAAAATCACATGCTAAATAAAATCCCCCATCTGATATTTTTTCTACATTTTCATCATAACCAACTACTATCAAAGCTCCCAGACCAGCTTCAAGTATATTATTCAATCCCTCTCTTAAAGCAGTCCCAGGTATTACAAATGACAGCATCTCCTCTAATTTTTTACTGTCCATCCTTATTCATCCTCTCCAAAAGTTCTTCTAAATTTTTTAAATATATTAATTTTAAATTATAACTATTTTTCTCTATCTCTTTTCTATTAGCCTCAGGAATATAAACACCCTTAAATCCTAATTTTTCCAATTCTCTAAGTCTTTTATCAATGAAAAATACCTTTCTAATCTCTCCTCTTAGTCCCAATTCTCCAATAGCTGCAATTTTCTGGCTTATTTCAACACCTTTATAAATTGATAACATTGAAATAAGTACAGCTAAATCAGCTGCTGGATCTTCTATATTAAGACCTCCAGGAATATTTACAAAAAGATCTTTCATAGCTAAATTCATATACATCTTTTTTTCAGCAATTGCCGTAAGAATTTGAATTCTATTTCTATCAAATCCCTGTACAATTCTTTTAGGAATACCTATTGTTACATCAGTAAGAAGAGTTTGTATCTCTAGCAAAAAAACTTTTGTTCCTTCTAAAACAGGAACAACCATGCTCCCTATATTTTTTTCTTCTCTTTCGCTTAAAAAATATTCTGAAGAGTTTTTAATCTCTTTCATGCCATCCTCTTCCATGCTAAACACTGCTAACTCATTAGTTGATCCAAATCTATTTTTAGTACTTCTTAAAATTCTGTAAAAGAGTCCCTCTTCTCCTTCAAAGTTAAATACAGCATCTACCATATGTTCTAGTAATTTTGGTCCTGCCACTTTTCCATCTTTTGTTATATGTCCAACTATAAAAAATGATATTCCATATTTTTTAGCTAATTCTATAATTTTTAATGTACACTCTCTTATTTGAGTCGGAGTTCCTGGTATTGAATCCACAATAGAATTATACAATGTTTGTATAGAATCTACAATAACAACTTTTGGTTTTTTTGATATTAAATATTCATAAATTTTTGAGATATCTGTTTCCGACATTAAAAAAAGATTTTTACTCTTTATCTTTAATCTTTCTCCTCTGTTTTTAACTTGAGCTGGAGATTCCTCTCCTGATATATAGATTACATCTCCATATGCAGTATACTCATTTGCTACTTGTAACAGTAAAGTTGATTTCCCTATTCCAGGATTACCAGTTATTAGTACCACTTCTCCACATAGTAATCCTCCGCCTAATACTCTATCAAACTCTCCTATTCTAGTCTTATATCTATCACTCTCTTCTGTTATTACCTCATCAAAAGAAAACACTTTCTCTGAAGTCTCTCTTATAGAAGTAACTGATGATACTATAGGAGCTCCCACTGAAGAAGATACTTCTAACTCCTCTTCAAAACTTCCCCAACTACCACATTGTGGACACTTTCCAGCCCATTTACTAGCCTTATATCCACATTCACTACATACATAAAAGCTCTTCGTTTTTGCCATCTACAACCTATCCTTTTAGACTCTCTGCCTTTTTCTTAATTATATCTATAATTCTTTCATCCACAAATATATCCAATCTAGCTCCTACTGTTGCTGCCTCTCTTACAGAACTTGAACTTAAGTACATATACTCTCTAGCTGCAGGTACAAATATAGTTTCTATCTCTCCATAAGATAGATCGTGATTTACAAAAGCATAACCTAACTCATATTCAAAATCAGATACAGCTCTCAATCCTCTAATAATTATCTCAGCACCATTTTTCTTCATAAACTCTATTAAAAGTCCATCAAAACTTTTAACTTCAACTTTATCTCCAAATTCTGATACCAATATATCTATCATCTGTTTTCTTTCTTCCAATGAAAACCAACATTTTTTATTTGTATTATTCATTACAGCTACAATTAACTTGTCTGTAATCTTTAATGACTTCTTTATTACATCTAAATGCCCTTTAGTTATTGGATCAAAACTTCCTGCATAAACACCTATTTTCATATTTTCACCTTTACTTCATCAAAACAATTTCATAACTATAATCATTTTGACTATTTTCTTCTAGAAGAAGTTTTTTCTTTCTATTTTTCACATATTCATCTACAAATTCAAAATATAACTCTTTAAAATTCACTTTTAATTTTTTAGATAAAATTACCTTTATAGTTCCTATATCTTCATCTTTTACACACTCTTTTATCTCAGCTATTATCTCATGTATAGTAGCATCTTTTGATTTTATTTTTCCAGTTCCATCACACATAGGACATCTCTCTTGAAAATAGCTATAAAGTGGTTTTCCTGTTCTCTTCCTTGTCATCTCAATAAGACCCAAATCAGTAAAGTGAACTATATTATTTTTTATTCTGTCCTTTGAAAGATTTTTTTCTAACTCTTCTAATACCTTTATTTTGTCCTCTTCCAATCTCATATCAATAAAATCTATTATAATAATTCCACCAAAATTTCGTAATCTCAATTGTCTTGGTATCTCTCTAGCTGCTTCTAAATTAGTATTTAAAACTGTCTGCTCTAAGTTATAACTTCCAGTATTTTTACCTGTATTTACATCTATGCTTATTAAAGCCTCTGTTTTCTGGATTACTAAATATCCACCACAATCCAATCTTACTTCCTCTTTTAAAGCATTCTCTATCTCTCTTTCCACTCCATAAATCTCAAAAATACCTTTATTTTCATCAGTAAATAACTTTATCTTTGTTTTTAATGTTTTTTCACTAAAAGCATTTATATAGTCTATAACTTCCCAATAGACTTCTTCATTATCTACAATAAGCTCATCTATATCATTTGAAAAAATATCTCTCAAAACTGTTGCTACTATTCCATTATCCTTATAAAGTACCTCTCCTATTTTAGCAGTACTTGTTTTTTTATCAATATCTTCCCATTTTTTTACTAAATACTCCATTTCTCTTTCGAAATGAAAAATAGTCTTATCTTGAGCAGCTGTTCTAATTATCACTCCCATATTTTCAGGTTTTAATTCCCCTACAAGCTCCTCTAATCTTTTTCTTTCTTCTTCATCTTTTATTTTCTTTGATATTGCTATATGATTATTATTTGGCATCAATACTAAATATTTTCCTGGAATGGTATAGTGAGTTGTAACCCTAGCTCCTTTAGTCCCTCTTGGCTCATTTAAAACTTGAACCACAACCTCATCTCCAACTGTTAATATATCTTCAATTGGTCTATCACTATTACATATTCCATCTAAATATTTTTCTTCAAACTCTCTTAAATCGTTTACATACAAAAAAGCATTTTTCTCTAATCCTATATTTACAAAGGCTGACTCCATTCCCGGAAGAACATTAGCTACCTTTCCCTTATAGATATTTGAGTTTATTCTTCTCTCTTCCTCCCTCTCTATAAGGATCTCTACTACCTTTCCATCTTCTATTATAGCTGCTCTTGATTGAAACTCATCTATGTTGATTACTATTTGATTCATCTATTTTAACTCTCCTCTAAGTACATCTAACCTAGAATATTTTTTTCCATTTACAACTATATTATCTTTTTCAATCGAATTATCTATCTTTATATTAAAATATTCTTTTAGTCTTACTCTATTTGCTTTTTTTATTCCAACGATTTTAGATATATCTTTTTCATTTGCTATTATTTCTAATTTTCTCTCTTCAGCTATAATTTTCTTTAAAAAATCATAATAAATTTCTGTTTCAACTAACTCTCTAAAAGCTGGATGAAATGGACCACTTAATACTACTCCATCCTCTCTTAAATCCTCACTTGGTTGTAAGCCAACTCTGATTATATTTATATTATTACTTTCCAAAAGAGCATATATCTTTCTAGTTCTCTCTATTGCTCCCTCTAGTGATAATGGTAAATACTCTCCATCTAAAAACATTTTCTCCATTTTAGTATTTTTTATTACTAAAGTAGGATATATTCTTACCATATCAGGTTTCATACTTAGTGCTTTCACAGCTGTTTCATAATCATTTTCATCTGTTGATTGTGGTAAACCAATCATCAGCTGTATTCCTAATTCTATTCCATATTTTTTTATTGTTTTACAAGCTTCTTCAACAACACTTACTGGGTAATATCTTTCAGTTGCTAATAAAACTTTCTCATCTAAAGATTGTACACCCAATTCTACAGAAGTTACCCCATATTTTTTTAATTGAGCTACTATCTCATCATTTATACAATCTGGTCTTGTAGATAACCTAATTCCAGCAATATCACCTTTTTTTATATATTCATATGCTGTCTTTAAGTATTCTTCTTGGAGTTTCATAGAGATCCCTGTAAAAGTTCCACCAAAGAAAGCCACTTCTTTCTTGGAATTCTTTGGAAGAGTTTCTAAGTACATCTCTATAGTATTCTTTAAATCCTCCATTGTAACATCTGTCTCTCTACCATTTATCTTTTTTTGATTACAAAATACACAAGAGTTAGGACATCCAAAATGACTTATAAATATTGGAATATTATAGTGCTTCATGAATCTTTACTCCTAACTTTTTACAAAGAGACTTAGCAGCTGCTTGCTCTGCTGTTTTCTTATTTTTTCCAGTTCCACTTTCTGTCTCTTCTTTATCTATACCATTATTAATTTTTACCTCTATCTCAAATATTTTTTGATGATCTGGACCTATCTCTCTAATTACAGAATACTCTGGAATAACCTTATATGTTTTTTGGCTATACTCTTGTAATATTGTTTTAAAATCTAAAATATCTTCATTACTATCTACATGATCAATTGCATCTTTTATATGTGTTAGCACAAATTTTTTAGCTGTTTCAAAATTTGAATCCATATATATGGCACCTAAAATAGCTTCAAAGGCATCTCCTAAAATTGAACTTCTCTCTCTTCCTCCAGTTAGCTCCTCTCCTCTACTAAGTAAAAGATACTTTCCTACCTCTAACTTTTTAGATATTCCTGCTAATACTGGTTCACTTACTACCATTGACTTTACCTTAGCTAAATCTCCCTCAGTTGAATCAGCATAACTTTTATACAAATATTCAGTAACAACAAGATCTAGAACTGCATCACCAAGCAGTTCTAGTCTCTCATTACTTATCTTTTTATATCTTCTATGCTCATTTCCAAAAGAACGATGAATAAGTGAATTTTTTAGAAGTTCTTTATTTTTAAAAGAATACCCTAGATTTTTTTCGAAATCCAAGTAGTTCTTCTTCATTATTTCCTCCTAAATTTTATTTAAACTTTTTCATAGCTATTACAGCGTTATGTCCTCCAAATCCTAATGAACTTGACATCGCTACATTTATCTCTTTCTCTATAGCTTTATTTGGTACATAATTTAAGTCACATTCTGCATCTGGATTATCATAGTTTATTGTTGGTGGAACAATTCCTTCTGATATAGCTTTAGCTATTATTACAGCCTCTATTCCTCCAGCTGCTCCTAGTCCATGCCCTGTTGCTCCCTTAGTTGAAGATACCATTAAATCTTTAGCGTGCTCTCCAAATACTGATTTTATAGCTGCTGTTTCATTTCTATCATTTGCCGGTGTTGATGTCCCATGAGCATTGATATATGTTACATCTTCAAGAGCTATATTTCCCTCTTTAAGAGCCATTTTAAATGCTCTTGCTGCTCCCTCTCCACCATCTGCTGGAGCTGTTATATGGTAAGCATCACAAGTCTCTCCATATCCTATTACTTCAGCATATATTTTTGCTCCTCTAGCTTTCGCATGTTCTAATTCTTCAAGAATTAATATTCCTGCTCCCTCTCCCATTACAAATCCATCTCTATCTGCACTAAATGGTCTAGAAGCTTTTGTAGGCTCATCATTTCTTGTAGATAATGCTTTCATATTTGCAAAAGCGTTCATAGCAAATGGAGTTATTGATGCCTCTGTTCCTCCTGCTATCATAACCTTTGCTCTTCCATTTTTTATCATTTCAAAAGCATCTCCAACTGAGTGAGTTCCTGCAGCACAAGCTGTAACAACTGATTTATTTGGTCCTTTTGCTCCAAAATAAATTCCTATATTACCAGATGCCATATTAGCTATCATTGCTGGAATAGTAAATGGAGATATTCTTTTTACTCCTTTTTCTATCATAGTTTGATGTTGAGCTTCAAATATTTCTATTCCTCCTATACCAGAAGATACAATTACTCCAACATCTTCAGCATTATTTTCATCTATTACTAATTTAGAATCCTCTAATGCCATTTTTGTAGCTGCTATAGCAAATTGAGTATTTCTTGCTAATTTCTTTACCTCTTTTTTCTCAATTCCAAATTCAACAGCATCAAAATCCTTTACTTCTGCTGCTATTTGCACTGGCATATCAGTTGAATCATACGACTCTATTCTTCCTACTCCTGTTTCCCCAGCAACTATTCTTTTCCAACTTTTTTCAATTCCTGTTCCTAGTGCAGTTATTAGTCCTATTCCTGTAACTACTACTCTATTCACAATATCACCTCATTTTATTTTACTATATATAAGTAACGGGGTACTTTCATACCCCGCCTTTTCTTATTTGATTTAATTATTTAGATTCGATATAATCAATAACGTCTTGAACTGTTTTGATTTTTTCTGCATCTGTATCAGGGATTTCTACGTCGAACTCTTCTTCGAAAGCCATTATTAACTCAACAGTATCTAATGAATCTGCTCCTAAATCCTCTACGAAGTTTGCCTCAGGTACTACTTGCTCAGCGTCTACTCCTAATTGCTCAACTACTATTTCTCTTATTTTATCTAACATTTTTCTTCCTCCTTAATTTTTTCTTTATATAAAACGTTATATATAATAGATTTTACTATATATTTGATAAATCTTCAAGTTTTTCTATATTTTTTACTTCAATTTCTTTATCAATTTTTTTAATAAGTCCTGCTAAAACCTTTCCAGGTCCTATTTCGTAAATAGTTGTAACTCCTTCAGATTTTAATTTATTTATAGTATCTACCCATTTTACTGGTCCAAAACTTTGTCTATATATCTCTTCTTTTACTTCAGCTACAGATGTTAAAATTTCAGCATTGGTATTAGCTACTAATTTTATATCTGTCATATTAAAATTATATTTATTCGCTTCCTCTTTTAATCTCTCTCCTGCCTCTTGCATAAGCGATGAGTGGAAAGGTCCTGATACAGCTAACGGCATAGCTCTTCTTGCTCCAGCTTCCTTTAATACCTCACAAGCCTTTTCTATAGCTGCTTTTTCTCCAGCTATTACTGTTTGTTTAGGTTCATTAAAGTTTACTGCCTCTACTACTCCATCTACCTTTTTTAACTCTTCAACAATTTTATCTGAATCAAGTCCAATTATTGCAGCCATTCCACCATTTACTTTTTGAGCTACCTCATTCATAAATTTCCCTCTAGCTGCTGTTAATTTTACTGTATCTTCTACTGATAAATAACCAGCCGCTCCAAAAGCTGCATACTCTCCTACAGAGTGTCCTGCTACATAGTCAGCTTTTATTCCTTTATCTTCTAATAATTTTGTTAAAATTAAACTCATTGATACTATTGCTGGTTGTGTATTTTTAGTCTCTTTTAATGCTTCTTCTGGTCCTTCAAACATAACTGTTTTTAAATCAAAATCCAATTTTGAAAATAGATTATCAAACTCTTTTCTAGCTAATTCACTATTTTCATATAATTCTTTTCCCATTCCAACATATTGCGTCCCTTGTCCTGGGAATACAAAAGCGATTTTAGACATATTATCCTCCTTAATAAAACACCTGTCTTTTAATATATCATAGCTATATAAATATGTCAATATTTATTACTCTTACTCTTTAATAAGCCCACTTCATTATTATTGAACCATAAGTAAGTCCTGCTCCAAATCCAGTTAAAGCTATTAGATCTCCTTTTTTTACTAATCCTTTATCTAAAGCTTCCCCTAAAGCAAGTCCTACTGAAGCTGCTGAAGTATTTCCATATTTTTTTAGATTCATATAGAATTTATCTACTGGAACATGTATTCTCTTAGAAGCCGCTTCTATTATTCTTACATTTGCTTGATGTGGAAATATCATACTAAGCTCCTCTGCTTTTACATTTGCTATCTTTAAAGCTTTATTTGTAGCACTAGGAAGTGCATGTACAGCAAATTTGAATACATCTTGCCCCTTCATTCTCATAAAATTTTCTCTATTTTCTATAGTTTGAATATTATTTGGTTTTTTACTTCCTCCAGCTGGTGTTCTTAATATATCATCATCTTCACCCTCTGCTCCTAGATAAGTAGATAACATTCCAAATCCTTCTTCTACCTCTCCTACTACAGCTGCTGCTGCTCCATCACCAAATAATATACAAGTATTTCTATCTTGCATGTCAATTATTCTCGAAAGTGTTTCTCCACCTATTACTAGGATATTTTTATAAATTCCTCCTCTTATCATTCCACCTGCAACTGTTAAACCATAGATAAATCCACTACATGCTGCTGTTAAATCAAAACAAGGTATCCCTTTAGCTCCTAATTTTTGTTGAACTAGGCAGGCAGTAGCTTGTACTAAATAATCAGGTGTACAAGTAGCAACTATTATCATATCTATATCTTCTATGCACATATTTGCTTTCTCTAATGCTTGTTTTGCTGCAGATGCACATAGATCTGATGTTGCTTGTTCTGAAGAGGCAAATCTTCTTTCTTCTATTCCAGTTCTAGTTCTTATCCACTCATCACTTGTATCTATAATTTTTTCAAAATCAAAGTTTGTCATTACTTTCTCTGGAACATAATATCCTAATCCTTTGATACCTATACTTTTAAATTCCATTTTTCCTCCTAATCTAAGGTTTTTTCAACACTGTTATCCATATCAATAACTTTTTTAAGCTCTTCAACAAAATTCATCTCTGCAAATTTATTAGCTACTTTTATTGCATTCTTTATCCCGTTTGAATCTGAATTTCCATGAGCTTTTATAGAAAGTCCATTTAAACCTAAAAACATTGCTCCACCATACTCAGAAGAATCCATTTTCTTCATTACATGTTTCATAGCTGGCTTTAATAGTAACGCTCCTATTTTATAAATAAAACTTTTACTAATCTCTTCTTTTAAAGACGAGACTACAAATTTAGCTATTCCCTCAGCAGTTTTCAATACCATATTTCCAGTGAATCCATCTGTAACTACTACATCTATTTTACCATTCATTACTTCTGTACTCTCAATATTTCCAGCAAAATTTATACTTTTATTCTCTCTTAATAGATTATATGCCTCTCTTGTTACTTCGTTTCCTTTTCCTTCTTCAGTTCCTATATTTAACAAACCTACAGTAGGATTTTTCTTTCCTAAAAGGATTTCTAAGTATTTTGAACCCATCATAGCATACTGATTTAAAAACTCAGGTTTACAATCTGCAGTTGCTCCCACATCTAACATCAACATCTTATCTTTCTTATTAGGAAACATTGTCGCAATAGCAGGTCTTAATACACCTTTTATTCTCTTTAACTTTAATTGACTAGCTGTAATTAAAGCTCCAGTATTTCCTGCAGATACAGACGCATCTACAACTCCCTCTTTTACTAGCTCTAAAGTTCTATTCATAGATGAATCCTTTTTACTCTTAACAGCTATAACAGGGTCATCAGTCATCTCTATAACTTCTCTAGCATCAACTATCTCTATTCTTTTATTGTCATATTTATATTTTTTTAACTCCTCTTCTATGACTTCTTTCTTTCCTACAAGTACAAGATTTAGAGCTTCAACTTCCTCTAATGCCTTAATAGCTCCTTTTATTGCTTCAAAAGGTGCTTTATCTCCTCCCATAGCATCCAGCGCTATTTTCATTATTGTCCTCCCATATAAAATTTCTTCTTTTATATTATACATCATATTTTAAAATTTTAAAATTATTTTTATATAATTTATAATAAAAAAAGACAAGAGCTTATCTTGTCTTTTTTTATCTAATTAAACAATCTAATTACTCAGCTTGTCCTGCTAGAACTTGTTTACCGTTGTAATCTCCACATGCAAGACATACTCTGTGTGGTCTTCTTGGAGCTCCACATTTCTCACAAGTTGTTAATCCAGTTCCAGTTAAAGCGTGATGAGATCTTCTCATGTTTTTCTTAGCTTTAGATGTTTTCTTCTTAGGTACTGCCATCTTAGTTTCCCTCCTACTTACAATCTTATTTAAAAATTAATTTTTTATCTGCAATAATTGTTGCCAACGTGGATCTATTCCATCATTACTATGTTTCTCTATTTCTGAATCATCTTCACAACTAGGCTCACATTGTGGGTATGGTGGCATATCTAATAATATATACTCTCTTACCAAACTTTCTAAATCTATAATCCCATTTTCTATAGGATCATAAATCTCATTTTTATCAATTTCACACTCTGTATTCAAGCTCTTTAAATACTGAGTATATTGATTCTCATCTAAAAAAGTTCCCATAAAATCATTTTCTAATTTCAAATCAAACTCTTTTAAACATCTTACACATTGTACCCTTAATGTTGTTGAGTAATGTCCACTTATTTCAACTTTTCCATTGTTATTTACAGCTGTTCCAATAACATGTACTCTTTCTACAAGTTCAATATCTTCTATGTTCTTCATATAAAAATCGAACTCTAAAATCTGGTTTTGAAAATCTTTAATCTCTAATTTCAAAACAATTTCCTCCAATCGTACACCTAGATATTTTACTAACTTTTTTAGATATTGTCAAGTAATTTTTCTTAACAAAGGATTTTTTATTCTACACATTGAATAAAAATTCCATTAAATCTCCATCTTGTACTATGTACTCTTTTCCTTCTAGTCTTAGAACACCAGCTTCTTGTGCTCCCTTCCATCCAGAATACTTTATAAAATCTTCAAATGATACTACTTTAGCTCTGATAAATCCTTTTTCAAAGTCTGTATGAATCTCTCCAGCAGCTTTTGGTGCTGTATCTCCTATCCTTATTGTCCAAGCTCTTACTTCTTTTACCCCAGCAGTAAAATACGTTTGAAGTCCTAATAACTTATATCCTGCTCTGATCAATCTATTTAATCCAGCCTCTTCTACTCCTAAAGCTTCTAGATACTCTTTTTTACTCTCTTCATCATCCATCTCTTGTAACTCAGCCTCAACTTTTGCTGAAACTATTACAACTTCTGAACCTAATCCTTTAGCGTACTCTCTAACTTTTTCTACATACTCATTTCCTGTAGCTAAATCATCTTCAGATACATTAGCTGCAAATATCATAGGTTTTAAAGTTAGTAATTGGTAAGTTCTAACTAACTCTAACTCTTCTTCATTCATAGTTAAAGTTTTAAGAAGTTGAAAATTCCCTAAGTGAGCTTTACATTTCTCTAAAACTGGCATAAGAGCCATTGATTCTTTATTTTTATTCATAGCTAATTTTTTATGTTTCTCTATAGCTTTATCTACAGTTTCCATATCTGCAAATATTAATTCTGTATTAATTACCTCTATATCTCTTATAGGGTCTACTGAACCACTTACATGAATTACGTTATCATCTTCAAAACATCTTACAACTTGGCAAATAGCTGCTGTTGTTCTAATGTTTGATAAGAATTTATTACCTAGCCCTTCTCCCTTTGCTGCTCCCTTTACAAGTCCAGCTATATCCACAAACTCTACTGTTGCTTGAACTACTCTTTGTGGATTGATTATTTTTGATAACTCATCTAATCTTGAATCTGGTACAGTTACCATTCCTACATTTGGCTCTATTGTACAAAATGGATAGTTTGCTGCTTCTGCTGCTCCAGCTTTTGTTATAGCATTAAAAAGTGTTGATTTACCTACATTTGGAAGTCCTACTATTCCTATTCCAATCATCGACAAACTCCTCCTAAAATTTTTTATCAATATAAATTTTATCATACTTTAAATTTTTTGTAAATCTTTTCTCTTAGTTTGTGTTGTAAAAAAAGACCAAAGCTATCACCACTTTAGTCTTAAAAATTTTTTTTGGTGGAGATGACGGGAATCGAACCCGTGTCCGAAATTATCAGCGCCATAGGCTTCTACAATGCTTAGTCTGCTATTAGATTTCGCAACAGCCACTCCCACAGACAGGGCTGACTGAAGCTATCCTCTAAAATGTCCCTTTGAGCTTAGAGAAATCACTAAAGGTAATCTGTATATTGGTAACACCTTGTTAGAGCTCTCCTACAGAAGAGAGAGTTCAAAGGTGAGCTGACTAATTAAGCAGCTAAAGCGTAATTTCTGTTTCCATCTAAACGATGAGTTGACCTCTCACAGCGGTCACCCTGGCATGCTACCTATAACCTCATAACCCCGTCGAAACCTTTGCATCCCCATTATTCAATTATACGTATTAGTATATCATATTTTGAAAAAAATTTCTATCTAATTTTTGCCATTCTTTGAATATCTCTTTGAGCATCTCTCATGGCGATAGTTTCTCTCTTATCGTAAGTTTTCTTACCTCTAGCTAATGCAATAGAAAGTTTCACATATCCCTTAGAAAGATGAACATCCAATGGAACTATTGTATATCCCTTTTGAGTAACTTTTTCATGTAATTTTTTTATCTCTTTTTTATGTAGTAATAATTTTCTAACCCTTCTTTCCTCTGGATTATAAACACTTCCAAAACTCCAAGGAACAATAGACATTCCCATTATAAAAACTTCTCCATTTATTATTCTAATAAAAGATTCTTTTATACTTACTTTTCCAGCTTTAGCTGATTTAACTTCACTTCCTACTAATTCTATTCCCGCTTCAAATTTATCCTCTATAAAATAATCGAAGTAGGCTTTTTTATTTCCTGCTAAAACCATAATTTCCTCCAAACTTTTACTATATTTTTTAATATTATACTTTATTTTTCTCTTTTTTTCTATGCATTTTAAAAAATATACTTTTCTCTTTTAATTTTTTCTGTTTTCTCTCTTGATTATTTAAAAAAATGAGGTATACTCTTACTAAGCTTTATCAGATGAAGAACAAAAAAGGATTTTGTTTCATAGATATATTACTCCAAGTTAGTATAATTCTATTGTTATTAAGTTTTGGTTTTATTTACTTTAAAAAATCTTTAGAAAGGGAGGAGTTGATAAAGGCTAAAACTGAAATTTATGAATTATTTACAACATATGCTACTAAAGCTTATAACAGCAGGACAAGTTATGGGGTAGAACTTGATTACTTAAAAAAAACAATAATTATTTCACAATCATCTGTTACACAAAAGGAGGTTATACATCTTCCGAAAAATTTAAAATATATTACAATCTTTGATAAACAAACTCAACAAAAATTCACTACTAAAATTACTTCTCATGGAAATATTACACCATCTTTTAGTATCTATATTTTTGATTATAATGATATTGCTCAATATAGAATATCTTTTTATGGTTTTGATCTAATCAGATATATGCAAATTAATGTATATAGAAATATTAGTGATAAAACACCTAAATATAGAACAATCTTAAATTTTCACAACAACTGGACTACTACAAATCCCAAATGGCAGGAGGAATAATTATGAGACCTCTTTTTGTATTTTTTCTATATTTTGTATCTACTTTACTTTTTGGAGATAACATATCTCAAGAGATTGTAAAAGTTAGAATTGTTGTTAAAGGAAAGAATTATATCTCCTATGCTATTCTCTCCTCTACTGAAAAGAAGAATAATTTTTTTATTGTAGGTGAAAAACTATGATAAAAAGTAATTCTGATAAAATTAAGGATATATTTAAAGAATTAAATCATCATACTAAAAAATCTAAAAACACCTCTGAATTAAAAATTGATTCATCTCTAGAGGCAAATAATCCTATTGTTGTAAAAGGATTAGGAGCAATCATCTTATCTGGAGTTGAAAAAAAAGCTAGTGATATTCATATAGAGCCACAAAAAGATCGAAGTAGAATACGCTATAGAATAGATGGGATTCTATATGAAGAGATGGATTTTGATATATCACTTCATTCCTCTATTATTTCTAGATTAAAAATTCTATCTAAATTAGATATTACAGAGAAAAAAATACCCCAAGATGGAAAATTTAGAATGAAAATAGGAGAAAAAACTATTGATTTCCGTGTATCCATTGTACCTCTTATTACTGGAGAAAAAGGAGTAATTAGAATCTTAGATAGTCAGAGCTATGATTTTAACTTGGAAAATCTTGGACTTAACTCTACTGATTACAAAAAATTATCTACACTTATTAGCAAAAAAAATGGAATAATTTTAGCTTGTGGGCCTACTGGCTCTGGAAAAAGTAGTCTTATCTATTCTATTTTAAAGAGATTAAATAATGGTGAGGTTAATATCTCCACTGTTGAAGATTCTGTGGAATATGAGATTGCTGGAATAAATCAGGTACAGTATAATTCAGATGTAGGAAGAGATTTTTCTACAATTTTAAAGGCATATCTTAGACAGGATCCAGATATTTTAATGATTGGAGAGATAAGAGATTATGAAACTGCAGAGATAGGAGTAAAAGCAGCTCTTACAGGTCATCTTGTTCTTTCGACTTTACATACCTATGATACTATAAGTGGAATATTTAGATTACTTAATATCGGGATTGAAAGATATATGATTTCAGCATCTGTTATTGGAATAGTAGCCCAACGTTTAGTAAGAAAACTTTGTCCACACTGCTTAACCTTAGATAAAGATTTTATTGCTAAACTTACTCTTCTAAAATTGGACCCAACATTTTATAGAGATAAAACTTTTTATACTAGTGTTGGTTGTGAATATTGTAATTACACTGGTTATTCTGGAAGAACTGCTATTTTTGAACTACTTGCAATAGATGATGAAATAAAAAATTTTATTGAGACAGGAGCTTCTATACATGAACTTCAAGTACTTCTAAAAAACAAGAAAATAAACACTTTAATAGAAGATGGAATAGAGAAAGCTTTAAATAAAATAACTTCTCTAGATGAAGTTATAAGGCAGTGTTAATTATGAAAACCTACTTCTTTAAAGCTTATACTCTTGATAGAAAAAAAATCTCAAACACTTTAGAATTCAATACTTTTCAAGATTTTCATAGATACTTAATAAAAAATAGATTAACCCTTATATCTTACAAATTAGTTACTCCGAGATATAAAGTTACTTCAGAAAATCTTTTGGTATTCACACAAAATTTCAAAACTCTTCTAAACAGTGGACTTACGCTATCTTTAACCTTGAGTATCCTCGCATCTCAAGAAAAAGATAAACATTTTAGTAGTATTATAAATAATATCAAGGAGCAGATACTCAGTGGAAGTAGTATCTATCTAGCTTTCTCAAATTATAAAACGGTATTTAATGATACATATCTCAATCTACTTTTAGCAGGTGAAGAATCCGGAAATTTAGTAGAAAACCTTGATAAAATTTGTAAAAATATAGCTCTTATGGAAAAAATTAAAAAAAGTATAAAAGAGGCTCTTTTTTATCCAACAATAGTCTTAATATTTGCAATATTTCTACTAATATTTATGCTTACATTTGTATTTCCTAATTTTTTAACACTATTTCATGATACCTCTACTCCATTACCATTACTTACACAAATTATCATGTTTATTAGTCAAAATATTCTCTATATTCTCTCTATAACAATTTTTTTCATTGGAGTTATCTTCTTTATATTAAAAAAACTCCCTTTAGAGAAAAAACAAAATTTAAAAATTTCAATACCTATCTATGGGAAAATTGTTAAAGAGGAGCTTATCATCTCATTATGTCAAAATTTTTCTATAATGAATGAAACAGGGATAAATATTATTGATATTTTAGAAATTTTAAAAAAAGCAACACCGTATATTTTTTTAAAAAAGGACTTGGAAAAGGTCCAATTAAAAATAAAAATTGGTAATAGTATTGAGGAGGCTTTAGCTTCAACCTCTCTCTTCTCTCCCACTCAATTAAAAATTATCTCAATTGGTGAGAGAAGTGGTAAATTAAGTGAGGCTTTTTCATCTATATCTTTTGTTTTACAAAAAGATTTTGAAACATACCTCTTCAAACTAACTACACTTTTACAACCACTATTACTACTATTTTTAGGAATTATTATAGGTATCATAGTTTTGGCTATATATTTACCTATATTCAATATATCAGATATATTAATGTAAGGAGGGAAAAATTTATGAAAAATCGAGGCTTTAGTTTAATTGAAATCACTGTAGCCATAGCTCTTATTGGAATTATGGCAGGAGTGGGAGTTCCTAAACTCAGAAGACAGATGGCTTTAGGAAGAGATACAAAGGCGATAGCAACACTTGGAACTTTACGAACTGCTAGTGAACTATATTTTATTGAAAATAATGAACCTATCTCTGATACTCCTAGCTCTGATGAAACTCAAAGTGTTATTACTGCTTTAAAAAAACTTGAACCCTATCTTGATGAGAAAACCTTTAAAGAGATTGAAGATGGAGAGTTAGATATTGGTGGTAGTAGAGCTCAAAAATCTGATGTTGATGAGGCAGAAACTGATATTAACTATGGTGGAACTATCTCTCTTACTTTTAAAAATCCTGATATTAACAAAAGTAGTGGAAGTGATGGTGTATACATTTGGTTCAAACCTAGTGCTGGAAAAGAATATGATACTAAGGGAAATAAATGGATAGAATACTAATTATATCTCTTCTTTTTTTGATTATTTATATTGATATAAAAAAGCTGTATATTCCTAATACTCTTAATATACTTCTTTTTATTTTGTCTATTATTTTTAAAGGTTTTGAATTTAATATTATAGAAAACTCTATAATTGGTATGGGATTATATCCACTACCTTTACTAATTCTTTATGGCTATCTTAGTGATTTACTTGGAAAAGAGGTCTTTGGTTTTGGAGATATAAAAATTTTAATGAATTTTGGATACATTCTTGGATATAGCAACTTTTTTGATATCTACATCTATTATCTTATCTCCTTTATTTCAGCTTCTATCATAGGAGTTTTATTTTTATTAAGGAGAGAAAAAAGAAAAGAGATTCCATTTTCACCTTTTTTAATAATTGGATTTCTTTTTCTGTGGTTGAGGGAATATCTATGAAAAGAAGAGCCTTTACATTTATTGAGTTAATTTTATCAATGACACTTTTTTTCATCACTCTTTTTCCACTACTTAAATATGTGCACTTTTCCTTTATTACTCATAGAAAATATTTAAAATTAGAGGAGGATTTTATAAATTTTAAAGCTCTTGAAAAACAGATGCAAGCTAAAACCTCTCTTTTTTTAAGAAACTATTTAGGTAAAAAAGAGTACAACTACGAAACCTTTGGAAAAGATTCTCTAACTGAAAGTATCTACCTTCCATATGAATTAAATAGAAATTTTCTACTTGAACTTGAAATCTTTGAAGTTTGCTATCAAACTAAAGATGAAAAATATAATTATATTGAAATAAAAATTATGTATATAAACAATAATAAAAGTTTTAAAAGTAATAATCTAGTTGGTAATTGGTGAGTTTTATGAAGAAAAATAGAGGTTTTTCACTTCTCGAATTAATAGTTACTTTAGGGCTCTTTTCTATTTTTTCACTCATTGTATTTCCTTTATTAAGAGTTTCACACTCTCTCAATACTGCTATTATTAAACAGAGTTTACTTGAAAAAGATGAAGTTAAAATTATCTCATTAATTGAAGATTGTATTGAAAATAGTAATATACTTAAGAGTGAATATTCTGGAAAAGAATATATTAAAAATGGGGTTGCTATCTTAAATCATGAACAAGTAATAGAGCTTGTTCTAAAAGAAAATTTTTTTAAGTGTGTCTCTCAAAAAGGTAATACACTCTTTTTAGAATATCCTGTAAGTGATGGAAATACTGTTTTTTACACTTTTATTATTTTTCAATTTTTTGCTGGAGAATTAATAATTTTAGAGTGTAAAGAATCTTTTAATGATATTGTAGTTGAAAACAGTAGTATTGTTCTTAAAAAGGTTTATGGTAGTTTTGAAAAAACAGAAACTGGTGTCATTATTAATTTAAATATTTCAAATAGTGATTTTTCAGAAACTAGGAGTTTAAAGGGATATGCAAATTTTAAAAAAGATATTTAAAAATAAAGGTTTTATTTTAATTAGTACTCTTATTCTAATTATTTTTATAATGGGAAATTTTCTATTAGGATATAGAATTATCTATAGAAAAGGGGAGAGACTGAATTCAAATATCAATAGCATATCTATCAACTCTCAAGTACATAACCTAAAAATACTTGTTTATGATGAATTGTTGAGAATAGATAGTAAAATCTCCAGTGGAGAGTACAAAAATGGTGCTGAATATATAGGGATAGAGGAAAACTTCAATCGAGTTTGGCTTGGAAATAGTAACAATAGTTTTAGTAAAAATAACTATCAAATATATAAAATGAAATTCAATGGAAGTACCTTCTATACATATAAAGCTGAAGTTTATGAGGACTTTAAAGAGATTATCTCATATAACATTATGAGATCAGGTTTAAGTAAAAATTCTTTAATTGTTGAACTAAGAAAGAATTTTACTAAAACTAATGATAATAGCTCTATTTTACTCACAGCTATTATTCAACTGGAGTATAAAAATGGAAATAAAGATCCAAGCTCTCCAGATGTCGAAATATTAAAGGAGTTTGTGGCTAATTTTGAATAAAATTTTTAAAAAAGAGAGTTTAAATTTTTTTACACTTGAAAATATTGAAAATTATAGAAGTGGAGTTCTTTTACTTGAAAGTAATTTCTTTCATCTTTTGACTTTTACCTTTCCTAAGGATATGGACGAAAGAGAAAGAGAGTTTGAAATAAATGAAAAGCTTGAAACTCTTTTTGAAGAGTATGATAGCTTTTACTTTTTAGAAAAAGAGCTCTCCTTAGAAAGTAATGAAAGTACTGAAAAAACTCTTCTTATCCTAATAGAAAAGGATAAGATTTATACACTTCTTGATAATTTAAAAGAGAAAAAAATCTCTCTTTTAGGTATCTATCCACTCTTTTTAGTTGAACTTTTCAATAAAGATAATCTTGAAAAAACTTATGTTGAAATAGAGAGTGAAAAATATAGAATTTACCACTTTTTAGAAAATAAGTTAATAAATTATCAAGAGATTGACTTTGATAGAGATGAGTTGATTACTAATCCCACTTACTTAGAAGAAAATCTAAATGGAGAAAGTTTTATATACCCTAATCAATTAGAGATACAAGAATTTTTTCCAATGCTCAAAGTTAGAAGTTGGAATAACTATTCTTTAAATCTTAAAGATGATCTTAACTTTCTTCCAGCAGATTATATCAAGGAGATCAACTATAAAAAAAATTTAAAACTAGCTATTTTAACTCTTTCTGTTGTTACAATTATCTCCACACTACTCTTTTTTTCATTACAATTTTTTATAAAAAAAGAGCAGAATAGATTGAATATTTTAGAAGAGAACTATTCTAATTTACATGAAAAAAATCTACAACTAAGAGAGGAGATATTAAATTTAGAGAGTGAAATAAAAGATATAAAAGAGAAAAGTAGAGTAAGAGAGTTTAAAAATATTAAACTCACCCAACTTTTAAAGGCTATATATAGTTGTGGAGATTTGGAGTTTTCATCTATTGAATATAGTGATAGATTAATAATTTTAAAAGGATTTAGTTCCTCTGAAAATGAAATTTATAGATTTCAAAATAATATATTAGATTACAATTTTTTCAAAAATTTCAATCACGACTTTATTAAACTTAATGATAAGAACTATGAATTTCATATAGAGATTGAGGTGGATAATGGAGCTTCTAAAAAAATTTGACTATCAAGAACATAAGAGTAAATGTCTCTTCCTTATATCTTTTTCTATAGGTATTTTTATCCTATATTATCTTATTTTTTTACCTTTTCAAAATTATACAAATAAAAAAGATAGAGCTAACTCATTTGAGGTTAAAATTCGTAAAGAGGAAAAAGCAAACCAAGCTAACAATCAAAAACATAGTAAAATGATAGAAGAGTTAGAAAAAACTAAAAAATATTACAGTGATTTAGAAAATAAAAATATCAAAAATAGTTTTAAAAATATCAGTAGTTTTGAAAAGTTTATCAGTGAAAAAGCCCAACTATATAATCTCAACATTGAAACCATTGGAAGAGTTGAAAAAATAAGTGAAACTGATAAACTATTTATTCCTTATATTTTAAACGGGGATATATCAGATATACTCTCTTTTATTGAAGAACTAGAAAATAATGATAAAAAGATAAGTCTTACTGATAGTAGTACCAATATCTCTTTACTCCCCCATGGCAAAATCACAACTAAACTCTCAGCTAATATTCTGAATTTAAAAGAGGAAGAGTTAAAGGAAAATAATCTTCTTCCTATCTCTAAATTAAGTAATAATAAAATAACTAAAATTAAGCATATAAAATTTAACGACAAAATCTATATTATACTTAATTACAAAAACGGCAGTAAAAAGATATTTTATAATGGAGAGGAGATAGTATTTAACAATCTAAAATATAAAATTATTTTAAATAACAACTCTCCTTTTTTAGAACTTATAAAAAATTAGGAGAGATTTTATGATAAAAAGAAATCTTATACTTTTAATAATTTTCTTTATTTGTTATAATAGTTATGGACAATTTAATAGTCCAAAATTAAAAAATAAAATTACCTATGAATTAAATTTACAGGATATAACTTTAGGAGAAACTTTAAATATTATAAGTCAAGAGAGTGATATTGCAATCCTTCCTAGTGACGAGATTAAAGATATTCCCCTTGATATTTATTTCCCTATAAATACAAAATTAGAGGATATACTCAACGCTTTTATAAATCTATATAACTTAAAACTTTCTAAAAGTGGAGAGATTTTTATACTGTCTAAAAGAGGAAATAATAGTAGCTACATCTTTTCTGGAAGAGTACAATCTGAAAGCTCTGGTAAGGGATTAGAAGGAGTTAAGATAACATTAGTTAATAGCTTTTCTCCTCCAGTTCTATCAGCTTATAATGGAAATTTTATACTAAATGATATTGATCCAGCTGTATATATTGTACAATTTGAAAAGGAAGGATACTCTACAGTAACTGATATTATTGACTTAACTGAAAAGAATAACTCATTAAATATCAGTATGAAAAGAAAAAATGATTTTTCAAATAAAAAAGATATTTTCTATCCAGAAAAAAACTTCCATAAAAATATAATTAATAGAGAAGAAGTCATTACAGAAAATATATATCTATATAATAATAGTTGTGAAGAGCTTAAGAAACTATTAGTTGAAACCTTTGGAAACTCTCTTAAAATCTCTACTCTTCCTAAAAAAAATCTTCTTATTCTCTCTGGAAAAGAGGAAATTATAAAAAGTTCTAAATCTCTCATTCAAGATCTAGATAGAGATATAGAACAAATTAGGGTAGATGCTCAGATTTTAGATGTAACTGACAATCTATTTGAATCCCTTGGTTTTAATTGGATATATAGTAATGGTGGAAACTTAAACGGAAGCAATGAATGGACTACCTCCTTACTTGGAAATAGTAGCCTTATGGGATTAGGAAACATTTATTCATCTTCAATTGCTATTTCTAAGCAATTTAACAGTGGAAATGATATACTCAATCTTGGAATTAATCTTTTAGAGTCTACACAAGATTTAGTTGTAAGTGCTAGACCCTCTATACTTGTACTAGATGGTGTTGAAGGAAGTTTTAAGGTAACTGAAGAGGTAATTGTTGGAGAAAAAAGAGAGGAAAATGATAATAATGATAGGGTTATCTCTACTCCAATATTCAAAGAGGCTGGAATAATTCTAAAAGTAACACCAACGATTAGAAAAGATGGTTGGATAATCCTGAAAGTAGTTATAGAAGTAAGTAATTTTAAATTAAAAAATAGTAAAGATGACTCTCAAGAAAGTGGTACATATAATTCTGAAGGTGGGTCAAAGGTAGGTAGGAGCCTTGAAACTACTATCAAAATAAGAGATGGAGAAACTATATTTATCGGTGGACTAAAGAAAGCTACTGTACACAATCTTAATAGTCAAATTCCATTCTTTGGAACTTTACCTATGATCAATCTATTCTTTAAAAATCAAAACATCAGTCATGAAATTACTGATATCTATGTAAAGATGAGAGTTAATATTGTTAACAATGAAAAAGAATCCTTTGAAAAAGATGAGATACATCAGAGAGCAAAGGATATAATAAATAGAAAAATTTATTAAGAAAAGAGGATAAATATGAAAAACAGATTAAATTTACAAAAAATATTAGATAGCTTCAAAAATATAAAGATCGGTGTAGTAGGAGATCTAATGCTAGATGATTATATTATCGGTGTAGTGGATAGAATATCTCCTGAAGCTCCTGTTCCTGTTGTTAATGTAAAAGAGGAAAGATTTGTACTAGGAGGGGCAGCTAACGTTGTTAATAACCTTTCTGTATTAGGGGCTCAAACTATATGTTTTGGTGTTATTGGAGCTGATGACAATGGGGATAGACTTATAAAAACTTTTGATGAAAAAGGAATAGATCACAGTGGAATAATTAGAGCTAATAATATTCCTACTATTGTAAAGAGAAGAATCTTAGCTGGAAATCAACAACTTTTAAGAATAGATTGGGAAAAAGCTGAACCTATATCTAAGGAGTTAGAAGATGCTTTATTAGAAAATTTTAACTCAAAAATAGATTCTTTAGATGCAGTTATACTATCTGATTATGATAAAGGAGTTCTTACACCAAGAGTAGCAAAAGAGATAGTAAAATTGTGTAGAGAGAAAAAGAAAATAGTTACTGTTGATCCAAAACCTAAAAATGCTATGAACTATATTGGAGCTACATCTATGACTCCAAATAGAAAAGAAGCTATGGAATGTCTAGGAAAAAGTAAAGTTACAGATTTTGAAACTTTAGGAAAAGAGTTAAAGGAAAAATTACAACTTGATAATCTTTTATTAACTAGAAGTGAAGAGGGAATGAGTTTATTCTTAGATGAAATTATAAATATACCTACTTTTGCTAAAGAGGTATATGATGTAACAGGTGCTGGAGATACAGTAATATCAGTATTTACTTTAGCTAGTGCAGCTGGAGTGGATTGGCATGAATCAGCTAAGATAGCTAATACAGCTGCTGGAGTAGTAGTGGGTAAGATGGGAACATCAACTGTTACTAAAGAGGAGATTTTAGAATTCTATAACCAAATTTATGAGAGATGGGAGTGTCATAATGCTTAGAATAGGAAATGGATATGATGTACATAAATTAGTAGAAGGTAGAAAATTAATTCTTGGTGGCATTGAAATTCCTCATGCTAAGGGAGTTTTAGGACACTCAGATGGAGATGTTCTAATCCATGCTATCATGGATGCTATGTTAGGAGCTCTAGCTTTAGGTGATATTGGACAACATTTTCCAGATACTGATATGAAGTATGAAAATATTGATAGTACTATCCTTTTAACTAGAGTTAAAGAGTTAATAGCTGAAAGAGGATATAAAATTATCAATCTTGATTCTATAATTGTTTTACAAAAACCAAAAGTAAAACCATATATTGAAGCTATGAGAAAGAGAGTAGCCGAAGTATTGGAAATAGATATAGAACAAGTTAGTATCAAGGCAACTACTGAAGAGAAGTTAGGTTTTACTGGAGATGAGTCTGGTGTAAAATCTTACTGTGTTGTTTTACTAGAAAAATAATAACAAATAAAAATGACTATTGTATTTTATAACTTTTACATTGGTCATTTTTTTATTTACCTAAATATTAATTAATGATATAATTATTTATTAATTTTTAGGAGGTACCTATGCAACAATTTTTCTATATCCTTTGTTATCTTAGTTTTCTTCTTCTCTTAGGAGTTATTATCAAAGCGAAGATTAAAATTTTTCAGGAACTTTTTATTCCAGCTTCAGTTATTGGAGGAGCCATTGGATTACTTTTAAGTCCAGAAGTTATGGGAAGATTTCTATCTTTCTCAATCCCTATAAGTTGGAGTAAGGATATCTCACTTCTTCCAAGTCTACTGATTGTTCCTGTTATTGCAAGTATTCCTCTTGGAATGGATTTAAAAATAAAAAATAGTCGTGGAGAAGCTAGAGATATCTTGATTACTGGATTTATTCTATTTATTGTAACTTTTTTACAGCTTGCTCTTGGATATACTATAAACTCCTTCTATACATACATTTTAGATAAACCTCTATATTCTGCCTTTGGTGCTGAATTAAATACTGGATTTGCTGGCGGACATGGAACAGCTGGTATGATAGGAAGAGTTTTACAAGAGATGAATTTAGATTATTGGTCTACTGCTCAAGGAATAGCTGTAACTACTGCCACTTTTGGACTAGTTGGTGGTATTTTAATTGGAATATTTCTCATCAATAAAGCTTGTAGAAATGAAGAAACCTCTATATTAAAACAACCCAATGATATTCCACAAGAGTTGAAACGTGGATACTATACAGATATATCAAAACAAAACTCTTTAGGTAGAGAAACTATGCTTTCATCATCAATTGATACCCTAGCCTTTCATATGGCAATTATTTTTTCAGTATGTGGCTTATCATATCTAATTTTAAATATTGTAAAAAAATACCACATTCCTATTTTATCATCACTATCTATTTGGGCTTTTGCTATGATAATTATGATGCTGGTTTGGAATACTATAAAAAAATTAAAATTAGAGTGGTGTGTTGATATAAAAGTAAAGAGTAGAATATCCGCTCTTTTTACAGAATTTGCAGTAGTTAGTGCAATAGCCTCTTTACCTTTAAAAGCTATATTTACATATTTAATTCCTATTTCATTAATGATTATACTTGGATTTTTAGCTACATGGTACTGTATAAAATTTTATTGCTATAAATATTTTAAAAATAACTATCCTTTTGAAAGAGCTATCTCTATGGCAGGAACTAGTTTTGGAGTTTTTCTTACTGGAATTTTACTTTTAAAAATTTGTGATCCTGAATTTTCCTCACCGGTACTTGGAGATTATTCTCTAGGTTTTTCACTCACTGCCCTAGTTGGTCCATTGATGATAATAACTTCTATATCTTTAAGTGTGAACTATAATCCTATTTTTCCTATAATTTTTAATGGAGCATTAATTTTATTTTTCTCCTTAATAATTTGGAAACTCAATAGAACAGTTTCATAATTTCAACTACTCTACTTTATAAATATTCACACTTAAGCTTTTTAATTTTATCTTGCTTTTATTCTGATAAATTTAGTATAATTAATTCAAGAGAAAATTTATAGGAGGAAGAGTATGTCAGTATTATTTATTAATTATCCTAAATGTAGTACTTGTGTAAATGCAAGAAAATGGTTAGAAGAAAATAAGATAGATTTTGAAAGTAGACATATTGTTGAAAATAATCCTACAAAGGAAGAGTTAAAACATTTCATATCTTTAAGTGGATTGCCAGCAAAAAAATTCTTTAATACAAGTGGAATTCTATATAGAGAGATGAATTTAAAAGAAAAACTTACAACTGCTACAGAAGATGAAATGATTGAGATTTTATCTTCGAATGGAATGTTAGTTAAAAGACCTTTAGTTATCACTGATAAAGGTGTTTTAATCGGTTTTAAAAAAGATAAATGGGAAGAGTTTTTTAAATAATAAACTTTTAAGGAGGAATGCTATGAAAAAACTTTATGAAGTTGATAGAGAGATCTTTGATGCTATTGAAGCTGAAAAGAAAAGACAAAATGAGGGTATTGAGTTAATAGCTTCTGAAAACTTTGTTTCTGAAGCTGTACTTGAAGCTGCTGGAAGTATAATGACAAATAAATATGCAGAAGGATACCCAGACAAAAGATATTATGGTGGATGTCAGATTGTAGACGTAGCTGAAAAATTAGCAATTGAAAGAGCTAAAAAACTTTTTAATGTGAACTATGTCAATGTTCAACCTCACTCTGGTTCTCAAGCTAATATGGGAGTTTATAAAGCTCTATTAAATATTGGTGATACAGTATTAGGAATGAAATTAGACCATGGTGGGCATCTTACTCATGGTAAAAATGTAAACTTCTCAGGAAAAGATTATAATATTGTTTCATACAGTGTTTCTAAAGAGGATGAAAGAATAGATTATGATGAAGTTGAAAGAATAGCACTTGAAACTCATCCTAAAATGATAATTGCTGGTGCTAGTGCCTACTCTAGAATAATTGATTTCAAAAGATTTAGAGAGATAGCTGACAAAGTTGGAGCTTACCTTATGGTTGATATAGCCCATATAGCTGGACTTGTAGCAACTGGTGTACACCCTTCTCCTGTTCCTTATGCTCATGTTGTAACAACTACTACACATAAAACTTTAAGAGGTCCTCGTGGTGGTATGATTATGACAAACGATGAAGAAATTGCAAAAAAGATTGATAAAGCTATATTCCCTGGAATTCAAGGTGGACCACTTATGCATATAATAGCGGCTAAAGCTGTAGCTTTTAAAGAAGCTCTTGCTCCAGAATTTGTAGACTATCAAAAGCAAATAGTAAAAAATGCTCAAACATTAGCTAAAGTTTTAGAAAATGGTGGACTTAGAATTGTAAGTGGTGGAACTGATAATCATATGATGCTTATTGATGTAAAATCTAAGGGATTAACTGGGGCTCAAGTTGAAAAAGCTCTAGATATTGCTCACATAACTGTCAACAAAAATGGTATCCCTTATGATACTGAAAAACCTATGGTTACAAGTGGAATAAGAATAGGTACTCCTGCTATGACAACTAGAGGTATGAAAGAAAAAGAGATGGAAGAGATTGGTAAATTTATTCTAAGAGTTATAGACAATATTAATAATGAAAGTGAACTTCTAAAAATTAAAGAAGAAGTTAAAACTCTTTGCTCTAAATTTCCATTATATCAATAAAAAACGGGTGTATAATTTTTGGTGTTGGTACCTATAGATATTTAGGTATTAACACCTTTTTACTTTTTTGGGTTTTATAAAGAAAAAACCCCACAAACATTGAGTTTGTGAGGTATATAAATTCCATGCAATTATCTTTTTGAGAATTTGAAATCCTTGATTTTATTAGTGTGAATATACATTTTGTTACCTATATGTTACCTACAATGGGATTTTTATATGTATTTTTATAGTTTTTAAATAATTATTTCTTATAAATATTTTTTCTATGCCACTCTAAATATTTTTTCTTTTTTTCAGATAAGTTTATTTTTATACTTTCTTTTATTCCCAAAATTATTTTATCTTCTTGGCTTAATAAAGATGAAATTAATACTTGCCCTTCATTATCAAATGAAATTAATCCTTTATCAAAAAGATAGTCATGATTAGGACAAAATAAAATTCCATTATCTATATCAACTTTCTCTTTACTATCTGATTTACTCCAAGGTTTTATATGACTTGCTATTAAAAGAGAAGAATTATTTAGTCCACAAATAGGACAATAGTGATTTTCTAACTTTAATAACTCTTTAAATTTAGAGTGTCCTATTCTTGATTTTATAAGTGTTTCTCTTTCATCTCCTATTAAATCTAAACTCTCTATATCTTTTAAAGAATCAGAAATTTCAATTACATCCTTATTTTTATTAATTTTAGCTAACTCTAATATTTTATCAAAAGCTACTTTAGATAATGGAATAGTTGCACTTTGAAATCCTGGTATTAAATAACTATCCTCCTCTATTTCTTGTATATTCCTAATTTCATTAAATATTAAAGGCTTTTTTACTAAATTAGCTATAATCTCTATATCTATACAATAATAACTTTTTAGATAACTGCTTTCTTTATTTATATTATACTCGTTATCCCAAATCTCCTCCTTATCTTTTAAGCGAGGTAAAGTTATAACTTTTCCTATTGCATAAACTCCCGATTCTAATTTTTTTCTTCCTGCTAATTGTTCTTTATTTCTCCTATCTTTCCCTATTCTAAAAATACCATATTCACCTACATTGAATTTATCTTTTTGCCATTCTGGTAAAGTCCAAGCTAATTTTAATCCTATATTACCTATGTTATCTTCCAAAAACCTATCCAACTCCCAATTATTTGGATTATTCATAAATATCCAATAACCTGTATAATTAATTTTTCCCTTTTTCATTATAACTCCCTTTATATATTTTATGATTTTATTATAACATGGTAAATTAAAAAATACCACTAAATTTGATTGTGGTATTTTTATCTTCACTAGATGTTATCTAATAAAATAGTATCTAGTAACTTTGTATTAGTTTTATTTTTTAAATAAAAATCCAATGCTTGTTTTATATCCATTAGCCATAACTCGATATCTTTTTCTAAAAATAATTCCATTCCAACTTTTCCAATAAATCTATCTTCAGTACCAGGAATAATAAATATATTCTTTACTTTTTTATCATTTATTCCTAGTTTTTCTTTTTCCTTTAAAAAGGCTTCCATATATATTATCTGTTTTAAAACATCATAAGTTCCAGGTAAAAATCCTTGTAATTTATCTAGCTGAGTATTCTCATTATCATTAATTTCAATATCGTTAGTTATCTCATCATCATTTTCTGAACTTTGAATTGATATATTATAATATTTGGCATCAATAACAAAAAATGTATCTTTATATTTAGTAACAACATCAGGGATTAATGGATTTCCATCTTTTTTACCTTGAAGTTCTTTATTTAGTACATATCGAGGAGCAGTTAATTCCCTAATAACCTCTTTATACTTACTACCATCAAGATAAGAATTATCAAATAAAACTTTACACATGTCTTCCCAAACAGAATGAAAATTAGTTATCCCATATAAATTAATTCCATTCTGCTGAGAATGTAAATTTTTTCTTAATATCAACAGTAACAAATTTAAAAGTCTTATCTTTCTTTGATTAAAAGTTCTTCTTAATACCTTTTCAATTAAATATATGATTTTATCTTGATTTTCAACTCCAATATCAATTTTACAATAAAAATCTAATATTGGTTTAGAATCTATAAAAAATGAAATCTCTTGAAAGTAAGAACTAGCTCTATTTAATAAAAATTTATGAACTTCTTGAATAAGATTGTTATTATTATCAATCGTAGTTATATTATGATAATTTAAATAGACTGGTTGTTTTTTCTTAGTAATATATCCAGTTTCAACCTCTAAAGTATGTTCCCAGTCAATTTCACTATCTCCATTTTCTTCATAAACTTCTTTCGTTTCTCTATAAAGTCCATATTCTAAATAATCTACTATAAGAAAATCATATAGTGCAAAAAGATTAAAATTCTTTTCTTCTTTTTCAATATCCAAATTATAAATAAAGGTATTATCAAATCTTTTATGATTATATTTTTCTATTGCATTAAGAATATTTTTAGTGTATTGGATACATTCATCCTTATCATTTAATATATCTTCTGAGATACATTTAGGAAGAATAGATAGTATTCTTCCATCTTTTAATCCTATCAACCCAACATATTGGAAATAATGATTTTCATTCTTTGAATCATACTTTAATATATTTGTGGACTCTAATTCTGAAATTAATTCCGAATTATCAAACCTTGATAATTCTCTAATATATTCTATATTTTTATGATTAATCTTTTCCATCAATTCCATCACTACCTAATATCTGACTAAGGAAGCCTTCATTAAATATTAATTCTAAAAAGTTCTCATTTTCAGTAACCTTTTCATGAATATCAGAAAAAGTTTTTACATCATTATGAAATATCTCCTTTCTTAATTTAGGATAGTGTCTTAATAAATCATCGAAAATATACATTAAAACCTTTTCAGATAAAATATTTTTATCTATTTTTTTGATACTTGTATCTATTTCTTCAAAATCATTTGGAGATATAAAGAAAGGAGCTATAAGTCTATCTTCTGTTATATTAGCTTTTAATGTATCATTTAAAGTAGTTCTAAACTCATTCCATAGTATATCTTTATCTTTATATTGTCCAATAATAAAAGTTTCTCCATTTCCAAAATTTCCTTCATTAGCATTTAAACTAATATAATTAAATTTCCATCTTCTTTTAAATGCAGTATCTAAAGGTTGAACTCCATCATCAGCTGAGTTCATAGTTGCCCATATATATAAATTATTTGGTAAGTACAATCCTTCATTTTCTATTCTTTCTAAAATATCTTCTTCTTCCTCTAAATGCTCTTTTAAATATTTATATTGTTCTTTAGATACTGAAATAGGATACTCACTTTCTCCTTGACTATTTCTATCTAACAATTGAAATATATTTCCAAATACTTTATCTGCTTTAGCTCTATTTATCTCTTCAATTAATAAACAAAATTTATCCTTAGAGTTTTTATATGCTAAGACTAATTGCTTCATAAATGGTCCTGGAACATATTCGTAACTAATATCTCCATTATCTAAAGTTATAGGTTTATACATCCCCACAAATTGCCCATATGTATATCCATCATAAAAAGTAACTCTTTCAATAGTAGAAACTTCTTTAGTATCAAATTTAGAAGGTGTTTCTTGAGGATAAATTTTTTCAAACTCTTTTATTAACTCTGGATTAGCTTTATATGTAGTAATTCTTTGAAAATATTTAGGATACTCTTCTAATTTAGTAGGAGAAAACTCTTTCCAATCTACTCCTATATTATGATAGAAATCACTTACTTTTTTCCCAGTATTATCCTTAACTTCCTCTTCATAATGCTCTTGGGAAATTACCCCATATCCAACAATTTCTTTATTTTTAACTCCTTTTCTTACCAAAAGAATATCTCCAACTTTCATTTCATGAGCTATATTATTTAATTGAGTAGCACCAAATTTATTATTATATTTTTCTACTACTTCTTTTTCTAATTGTGCATATGTCAATTTAGAAATATTTTTAATCGCTTCCCAACCTATTGAATAAATCCCTTGTCTTTTAAATTCTTCAAATGCCCAGTTATTTTCTCCACAAGTAACAATCCAATATTTTTTTGTAGAAATCTCATCTGAAAATTTTTCTAATAATATTTCTCTTTTAAAAGTTTCTTTAGCTTCTTGATTTAAACTATAACTTTTCCCAGTTCCTGGAGCTCCATATACTATTTTTTGATAATTTTTGTTTTTAGATTGAATTTCATTGGTTTCAAGACAAATAAAATTTAACTCATCAATAAATTTATTGTAATTCTCTTCAGAGAATCTATTATAAAAAAGTTTGCTATCACCATAGTAAATTGGTATTTCAAATTCAGTTTCAATAAATTTTTTTAAAGCTATTGCTTTATTTATAGAATTTTCTTCTATTTGGATTTGCTCTTTACTTACATTTAGAAATAAACTACTTTCTTTTAGACTATTAAAAAAAATATCTTCATTCCCTGTAATAGCCAATAGTTCAGTTAACTCTTTATATGAAATTGGAATATTTTTTCTTTTAAGAAGAATTTTTAAAATTTCATAATAAAATATCATTGGTTTCTCATAACGAGGCATTCTATAATTTGGTGCATAGTATACAGAAAACCAAAAATTTAAAAATAATTTAAGTTCATCTTCATTTTTCTGCTTTAAGTATTTATGAAATCTAAAAATATTATTATCTTTATCATGAAAAACGATTCCGAATTGTTCTGCTAATTGATAATGACTTTTTCCATATCCTTTTCTTTCAGCTTCTATAATTGGATAAATTTCTTGTAAATTCTGATTATAATATTCTTCTTTATATAATGTTAAAAATTCCTTTAATGTTTGTAAGGAAAAATTTTTAACTCTTGCCATTGGACTCATAATATATCTCTCCTATATTAATAAAATTTAAAAACATTTTCCAAAAGATTAATTAAAATATCAACTACTATTGAATTTCCCGCCTGTTGATATGCTTGAGTATCAGAAACAACTATTTTAAAATCATCACTAAATCCCATAAGTCTAAAACATTCTCTTGGAGTAAGCTTTCTTATTTTTCTTTTTTCTAAAGGCAAATTCTTCCCATAACTAATATAATTATCAACACCTGCACGATGCATCTTGTGCATTGTAGCAGTTAATGGTCTTGCTATTTTTAAATCAACCTCTGGTTTTATTAAAGAATCTTCTTCTGAAAGTACATAATTTTTTACTTTATCTGATAAGAAATATTTTTGGTCTATTTTAGAAATTCTTTCTAACTCATTTTCACTATAATACTCAATAAAATCTCCATGCCAGTTAAATTGTTGGTTTGCTTTTTGACAAAGAGCAATTTTCCCATTAATCTGAGTATATTGTTTATCTAAATTTTTTGGATCTGTTACAAATTTTATTCCTTTTTCAGGCAAAAAATATTTATTTTCAATTGTATCTTCTAAAAAGTTCGATAAAGTTAATTCTAATTCTATTTCTTGTGGAGAACCAAACTTTTTAAAATCTTCTTCATTTTTAGCTCCAACTACAAAAATTCTATTTCTATTTTGAGGAATTCCAAAATTTTTAGCATTTAGAACATAATATTTAAAATAATATCCTGCCTCTCTAAAAGAATTTTGCATAATTTCCCAAGTTTGTCCACCATCATGGCTTAAAACTCCTTGTACATTTTCATATATAAAAAATTTTGGCTCTACTTCTTTTAAAATTCTTACAAATTCATAAAATAAAGTTCCTCTAGTATCTTCAAATCCCTTTCTTTTTCCCACCATAGAAAATGATTGACATGGACTTCCTCCAACAAACAAATCAACTTGCCCTTTGTATTGATTACCATCTAAAAAAGAAACATTCCAATGAAAGTCTTTATCTTGAATCTCGTAATTTGCTACATATGATTTCTTTACAAAATTGGAATTTTCTTTTGATGAATACAATGAATCAATATATCTTTTTTTCTCTTCATACTCATTGATTTTACTCAATTCCGAAAGGACTTCTAATGTTTTTATTGTTGAATGTAATTCTGAAAGTTTTTTAGGAATTTCTTTAATTTCTCTTCTCATTTTACGATATTCTTTATTCTCAGTAACTTTTTTTAAATATTCAGCTTTTTCTTTTAAAAAATGATTATCTATAAAATTTTTAGTTATATATTTCTCTAGTTCATTAACTAATATTAAAACATTTGAAATATCTTGATTTTCTAAAGGAATAAACTTTTTAAATTCTTTTATATCAGTAAAATCTATTTCTTCAAAAACTAATTTTAATTGTTCTTTTATTTCTTGTATATCTATATCTCTACTTAAAAAATTGATTTTTAAGTTGGAAACTTCTACAATTAAACTTTTTAAATCATTTTTTAATTTATCTATATATTCTTCAAAATTTGGAATGTTTAAATTTTTAATTATTTTATCTAGATAGATAATTTCTTCATCAATTTCTAAAAAATTATCTCCAATTTTCTTCCCAAAAATATCTACACCACCATTATCACATGCAAAGATAATTTTATGTTTCAAATTTAATCTTTTAAAAGCATGTTCTATTGCTCCTACACCACTAAATACTGTTCCTAACCTAATCATCATTCAATCCTTTCTCTAAACATTTTCTTATTTTTTCAGAAAATGTTTTTCCAGTAATATTTTCATTAATTTTAAGTATGATATCTTTATCTAATATCACTTTTACCTTTTTACCTTCTATTTTTTTTCTTCCACTATTTTCTCTTTTACCGCCTCTAGCCATATTAACTCCTTTATATTATAGTAATATTATATCATATCTATATTATGAAAAAAAGACCCTTTTTTCATTTTTGCAATAAAGAATTTGACTTTTTGAATTAAATTAAGTATCACAATAGTAAAAAATCATTAGGGGAGTTGGTATTATACCTATCATAACAAATGCTGGAGATTCTTTTGTAATAATGAATTTTGGAGTTGGACATGGAGAGGGAAAACTTTACTTAAGAGGAAATTATACAGACCTAGATTATCGTAATTTCTTTAGTATAAATGCCCAAACACATGGAGTTACTGAAGTTTCATATAATGGTGAAATACGTTATAGAGAAAATGGTCCTGTTAATGGTTGCTATTTTCTAGGAAGTGATATAATAAATTATTTAGATCTAATGATTAACAACGAAGAGATTTCTATACAAGAAAGAGAAAGACTACAAAATTGTTATCAGTATTTCAATTCTCAAAATTACTATACTTTTCAAATAAACTATTTATTTGATTCACAAAATAGATCTTATATTGGATCAGCAGATTTTAATTTTGCTTTACTTCGTTTAGTGTCAGTTTCACAAAAAAATGTAGTTTGTATGGAAAACACTCAAATGGGAGTTAAATTTTGGTTAGAACCTAGACAATTATAATAACTTACTCTATTTTAATTGATTAAAATATAAAAAATAGTGAAGATTTTACTCTTCACTATTTTATAATTATAAATTTTTATTAAAAATATATTCTATTCCTCTATTAAATCTTTATTATCCTATTGTACCTATCTAAATAATAATATTTTTGATAATAACTTCTTTTTTAATAATAGGCTATGGCTTTTTTACCATCAAAAACTAAACCAATTTTCACTATATCCTTTACTCCATTTTTCTTTAATAAAGTTTCATATTTTTTAGCTTCTATTTGTTGTAGAGCCTTTTCTGCTTCTTTTTCTATATCATTGGTACTAGCTCTTTTTAGTTCTAAAATATATCCTGCCCAAGCTTTATTTCTTGGCTCTAAAATTATATCAGCTCTTCCATAACCACTCTCCATATTGGGATGCATTATATAATAATCATCTAAAGCATATAAGAATCCCCCTAATAATGCTTGATAAGGATTCTCATACTTTTTAGTTGTATCATAGAAACTAATAGCATTAACAACTACATCTTCTAAACTTTTTATTATTTGAGATATATTCTTAGTAACCAAAGCTTGAATCAAACTTCCAACATTGTTACTCTCTCTAAAAATAGCATCTACAAATAAGCCTTTAAATAGTTTTTGTATCTCTTTATTAGGTAGTCTTAAGGTAAACATTGTTTCACTAAGTTTTTCCTTAATTGTTAGATATCCAGAGAATAACATTATCTCCCAAATATTATTAGGAGAAAGGTTATCTCCCATTCTTATACTTTCATTGATATAGACTATTATATCCTTGCCATTTATCAAGTCATTTAAGTACTCAAATACAGTTGAGTTTGAAGCTAATAACATATTTAATATTAAAGCATTTCCAGAAGTATTTACCCAATGAGATTTTAACTCCTTACTTTGTACAAATTTTAAAATACTCCAAGGATTGTATATTTCATCTTTTCCAAAACTATATCCATCATACCACTCTTTTACCTCTGGCATCTCATACCCTATATTATAATAATCTAACATAGCTTTCACTTCATTTTCTACTAATCCAAAACTATTGCTATACTCATTATTTAATATTGTGTAGTTTGTAAAGTTATTTAAATCAGAAAATATTCCTGCTTGAGCTACTCTTATTATTCCAGTAAGTACTCCCATCTGTAAGTATTCATTTGTTTTAAGTACCTCTCCATAGAAAGCCTTTAAAAAATCTTTCATTTCTGTATAGTAGCCTTTTTCATAAGCTGATATTATTGGAGAGTCATACTCATCTATTAATACTACTACCTTTTGATTATAATATTTATATAATAATAGTGTTAAAAATGATAATGCAGTTTTTAATTCTCCTTCATCACTTTCTTTATTGAGTAATCTTTTAAATATTTTACTCTCACTTTCTGATAAAATAGGAGTAATTATTTCCTCAAATTGATTATATAACTTAAATATTTTACCTTTGATTTCTATAATTATATCTTTCCATGTATTACCAGTTATTCCTTTCAAGCTAAGAAATATTACAGGATATTTTCCTTGTTCCTTCATCATAGGAGAGTTTTCTATACATAAGCTATTGAATAGCTTTCTATTCTCATCTTTATTTTCTATATCAAAGAAATATTTAAGTGTAGACATATTAAGAGTCTTTCCAAATCTTCTAGGACGACAAAATAGTTTTACTTCTGCTCCATCATTTAGTATATCTTCTATAAACTTTGTCTTATCTATATAATAATAATTTTCTTCAATTATTTTTTTAAAATCTTCTACTGCAATAGATATTTTTTTCATGGCTATATTACTCTCCTTCCTTAAATATATAATATTTATTATACCACAGTATAAAGAAAATCCCTATTTTATTTTATAACTAACATTTTTTCCTTATGTTTCTACTACTCTATCAATCCTAACACTAATCTAACACATCTTAACACAATAATATCCTATACTATCACTGATAGCAATTCAACTTTAAATTTATAATTTTTCACGTTTTCCAATATATTTTTTAGCTTAAATCTCACGTTTTCCAACTATTTTGATGTTTTTATCTTATAACTAATATTTCTACCATCTCTAATCTTTTCTATCAATTCCAGCTCTAACATCTCCTTAAGATAGTTCACTACACTTGTACTCTTAAGTTCTAGGTGTTCTTGTATCTCTTTATTATTTGCTGTTCCTCTCTTCTCCATAAACTCTAGTACTCTTCTATATTTGCCATTTATAACCTTCCCATTGATTGTGTACTCTGGTTTAGGTAAAATAACTTGGAATACTCCACCAATAGACTTAAATACTGGTTTTACTTTATACTCCTTATATGCTGATAATATCTCTTGGATTCCCTCTCCATTCCCTTTAGTAATACCTATCTCTTGAAATACTCTCATTAGATTAAGATTTCTTAATACTGATATACCTAGCTCTATTCCTTCCATTGTTAAATTACCTATTAATTCACCTAAAGAGGTAAATTCTATTCTATCTTTATATATTCTTATGATAGAATCTCCCTTATAACTATAATCTCTATGTAGAATTATATTTTTAAGAGCTTCTATTAGTGCTTTTATTGGATATTTCATTTCATTTGATATTTGTATCAACTTTTCTTTTATACCTACATATTGAGCTATTAAAGAGCCTGTAACTATCTCTACCTTCTCATTATCTGTATAGTCTATAAGTTTTACTCGATGAGTACACTGGTCTGATAATAATATTCCCTCATAATTTACCTCTCCGTTATTAGATAGCAGATTTAATTCTACTAATTTTTCATCTGTTAATTCTATTCCTAATCTATCAAATTCTTTCTCAAGTTGTGTAAATGAATACTCCATTTCCTCTCTTCTCCTTATTATATATTATTATTATTATATCATAATATTATAATATATGATTATATAATAAAAATATGGGAGATATATAAAACAAAAACTTGACTTTTTTTATTTTTTAATATATATTCATAAATGAATATATATTAAAATTTTTAGAACAAAATATAAATCCCATTAATTTTTTTAAAAATTTTATCATAAATATTATCATAATATAAGATAGGTAATGACATAGTGTCACTACCTACTTTATTTTTTAATCAAGTAAATATGTTGTTTTTATTTGTGTTTCTATTTTCTTCAAAGTACCATACACATCCATTAAAATAATATTATGTGTATTTTCATATTGTATTAAAACTTGTCTTACTCTAGTAATAGCATTTTCGCGAGTATTTTCATTATCAATGCTTATTCCGAATGCTCTTCTTACTATCTCATAATCATATATTATTTGCTGATTTTGATAAATAAAATTTGCATAGTTAATCTTTCCATTATTTCTTTCAGCTATTAACTTTTGGCTTAATATATTTGCCCAATAATTGTATAACTCATCTATTACCTTAAAATCTAAAATATTCTCTAAAATATAATTTTTGTAGCTAAGAAAGTAATTTCCCAATATATCATAATTAGCAAAATCATAAATCCCTATTAGATTTCTTAACCTTATTCTCTTTGATACTTCCATTCTTATTCTTTGTGGTAAGTCTTTATAGGTATTAAAGATACTTTCTTTCATATCTTCATCTAATTTTTCTGATAAATTCAAAGCTTGATTATATACTTCTAATCTATTATTATAACTCTTTCCAACACTACCATTAGGTGCATAAATTAATGTTTCATAACCTTTATTGATAAGGTCTAAATATGCTTTAGTTCTAGCATTTTCTATCTTTTTATCATATACATGAGCAAAAATATAGTAGATATTTTGATAACTTGCAAACTCCTCTGTAGTTTCCATTAGATATGTAAAAGGAATATCTACTCTATTTAAAGATATTCCTTCTATATAGTTACTCCATAAAATATCAGATAAAAAATTATTAACAAAATGATTTTGAACTTGAAAACATTCACTTCTTTTAGTGATTAAGTAAGCATTTGTCCCAGCAAAAAATCTTGGATATGATATTTTTATTATAATTTTTTTAGCACTAGAAAAGCTAAGATAATTACAATAATTATATCCAAAAGGACTCATTAATCCTTCGATTTCTCTTTTCATTGTTTCTAGTTCTTGAATAGTTAAATTAATATGATCTTTAATTTTTAATCCTATTTCTATTGTATCCATTATAGTTCCTCCTAAAAAATTAAATAATTAATAAAATAAAGTATTAATTTCAGTGAGCATTGAATTCGTATAAAACCTCATAATCGGTTTTATACTCATTTTTCCTGCTCACTTTAGTAAAAAAATAAAAAAAATACCTAAAATTATGAAAATATCCATAGTTTTTTAGGTATTTAAAAAAATTAGAGTTTTTTATATAAATTATGAAAAATTTAATACCCCCAAATGTATAGGGGGATAAAAATAGAAAAGTTATTTTTTAGTTATAGTAATAGTCTTTGTTTTTTCATCATAATTGACTAAAACTTTTCTATTAGCGGGTGTAATACCCATGTCAGTTAACATTTTTTTAGATAGACTTATTCCATATTGTTCAGCTACTCCTTTACTAGAACTTCTATAAGTTAAGTTTTTTTCCATAATAAATAGACCTCCTTTCTTTATGATATACACGTACATTGTTATAGTTATTTAATAAAAGTATCAATATAATATACATGTATATTGTTGTACATATATAAAAAAAGAAGCTACTATTTAAAGTAACTTCTTTAAAGAGTTATTAAGCTCCCCAAATTTGACTTGCCTTTTCATGACACTTTTCTATTCTAACTTGTAATTCTTGTAATTTTTTCTTTTCTTCTGATGTTAGATTTTTATTTAAAGAATAAATAGGTATATTACTTCCCATCCCTTCATTTAAACTTATGCTAATAGAATATCCTATTTCTTCATCTTTAGTTTTAATATACTCTTCTACTTCTTTTTCTATATTTTTAACAAAATTTTCTAATTCAATAAAATTAATATCTTTATCTTCATATATAGCTTCAAATGGTCCATCAGAATATGATTTTACTCTTCCACTAGGATAATACTCTACTCTTGGAATATTTCATTTTTCTTGTTTTTCTATTTTATCAGCTATGTCATTAATATCTTTCCCATCCATATAAATGATAGTTTCAATTAAATTACCATTAGCATCATATTTTTTCCATTCTCCTTCTCTTACTCCATTTTTATATTCTCCTTTTAATTTAAGATAACTTCTATAATTTTTAAGCCCATATTCTTCATAATTCCAAATAAGATTATTATTTTGGTCTAAATAGTATTTTTTCTCTATATAGTAACTATAAGAATCAACATATTTATACTCTTGTACATATTTATATTCATTTTCAGTTAATTGAATTTCTTTTATACGATTATTATTTTTATATTCATTTATTGTCTTTAATTCTCCATCTTTATATATCTCTTCTTTTTCTAAGTTCCCTTTAGTATTATAATACTTCCAAGTCCCATCTTTATAAGCTACATCAAATTTAGGTGGATATGTTTTATATTTACTTTCTTGTTTCTTTTTTCCATTTTCATAATACTCTGTAACTTCTCCATCATATATTCTCTTTCCAGCTACAAGTAGACTAGGATATGATTTTTTCATTTTTCCATTTTTATAATATTCCTTAACATTTGCATAATGATATATATTACTTGAACTATATTTTACAAGCTCTTTAATTGCTCCATTCTCATAATACTCTTTAGAATTATCAATTAACTTACCATAGTAATATTTTTTCGTACTTTTTAAGTTACCATTTAAATACCACTCTTTACTTTCTCCATGTTTTCCAAAATCTTTCCATACTTCTTTTTTGATTACTTTATCATTTTCATATTCAGTAATAACTTTTAAACCTGTAATTATATTTGTATAAACATCCTTTAAAGTTTTAATTTTAAATAATTTTGATATATCCATTACATAGATAATCATATCTTCTTTATCTAAATGCCTTCCTTGTATTTTATAGCCACCATCTACTTCATCTAACATCCCAGTATCCAAATCAATAGTTCCTTTTACATTTCCTTCACTATCAAAAGATCTAATTATATTATCTTTTTCAAATTCTATTATTTTATTTCCATCTTTAAAAAATTTAAAAGTTGATTTTGCTTTTCCATTTACTTCTTTTCTTTCAAAATCTAATGTATTTTCTCCTAATAAATTATAAACTTTTACTTTTATTGGAAGTTCTCCCTTAAAGTACTCTGCTTCTATATATCTTTCACCTAAATAATTATATATAATCTGTTTTGTAATATTATTATTCTGGCTTTCCTCTATTTTTAAAGCAATTGTATTTCCGTTATCATCTTCATCTAAAAAAATATATTTTTGTTTCCCTTCTATATAACCATTAATAATAGGGTTATATTTTAAAAATTCTAATGCCAGTTCTTCTTGTTCCTTTGTTATTGTTACTAATTTATTATTATAATAGTATTCTAAATAATCTGTTAACTGAAAACTACCATTTTTATCTTTAAATATTTTCCATTTTATCTTTACATTTTCATAATCACTAACTAAGTAATTATCTATTATATAAGTATGTAATTGAGGTATTCTTAATGATTTTACTAACTTAATCTCTTTTTTAAATATTTCATTAAATCCATCACTTTTATTTATACCACCAGCTTTTAATATTCTAGCTAGTCCAATACTTTCTAAATTTTCTTTTGTTCCTCCTTTAAGAGCTCCTTTACCATATAGTTCGACTATTAAGGAATCAACAATTAATCTATCTTTTATAGTAATTATATTTGGATTTTTACTAGTTACTCTATTTATTAACAATAAAGCTTGTTTTTCTCCTTCTGTTAAAGTTTTTATATCTTTTTCTGTTATTTCTTTATCTCCACATCCCATTAAAATTATCATCATTATTAATATAACTAATTTTTTCATATACTCTCCTATCATTTTATAAAAAGAGATTGGTTTTTACCAATCCCTATTCATACATTTTTTCTAATAATTCTCTATATACATATACGTCATGAGGAACATCATCTACTTCTATTGCATTAAAAGTAAAACTTCCATCTGATTCAACTAAATATTGCAAAATAACTTCAACTTCTAAATCTCCATATAGGATTTTTCCACTAACATTAACATATGTATTTCCATCTGTTCCTTTTATTTTCTCCCATGTTGGATCCTCAAAAAATCCTTCTACAGCTTCTCCTAAAGTTTTATTTTCATATCCATATAAAATTCCATTTTTTACTAATTTTACTTCTTTAGATTCCATGCAAGCTAAAAATAAAGTACTTAATAAAATAGCCACTATTATTTTTTTCATATTCATATGATAATCCTCAATCCTCCTCTTACATTTAATTATTTTCCTTTGTATCTTTAATTTTTATATTCTCATCTGTAAAAACTCTTAGTCCAACTCTTCCTATTCCGTTATCTAGTAAACACTCTAAATGCCCACTATTTTTACGCCCTCTATATGTTCCTAATTCATCTACAAAAATATTAAATACAGGAATAAATGCTAAAACCTTATTAAACGTTGAATTTTCTAAAAGTTTTGGTAAACGTTTTTCTATATTACGAGTTGCATTTTGAAATTGTTTATCTGTTATATCTATTGTTGCTATTCCATCCTTACATTTTTTATAGTTTTCTAATAAATTAACTACTTCTTTTAATTCACTAAATATCTCTTCATCTTCACCATGTGGTTTAATTATTTTATAAGCAGAAAAGGCAATTCCTATTCCTCCAAATATCTTATATATCATTCCATCTGAACTTTGGACTGCTAAAACTAATACTGCTATAGCAATTGAACGAGCTATAATATTTCCTAATGTTCCTAATTTTTGATTTTGATATGTTGTTGTTAATTTCTCATATAGTTCTTCTTTAGAATATTTACATAAATCATTAATTATCATTTTAAATCTCTCCTTTTATCTTATTTTTAAGAAATAACTCTTAATTGTCCTACATAATACTCTCTTTCATTTACTTCTAGTTTTAAATAACCAGTTTCTTTACACCTAAATATTTTTTCTATCCTCCCTTCTACTATTCCACTAGGAGTATCTATCTTCAATACTCGATATTCCTTATTAGCTGAACTCAAAAATATTATCTTTTCTCTGAATAGATTCATCTCTCTTAAAAATGGTACTAAAACTGCATAAGATGAAAAAATCTCTCTTATTACTTCAGACTCATTAATATTTTTTAATTCACTTAGTAACTCTGAATAGTATCTTTGATTTGCTTTACTTAAATTAAATTGTAAGTACTCTTTCTCCTCAAATATCATCTCCTCTTGGTATCTTGATCTAAACTTTAAGGAGAATTTAAAGAGAATCTCATTACACAACTTTTCTTTTGTTATTCCAAAAAATCTACAGTCTTTTTCTATGACATCAATTATTAATCTAGGTACTAAAACTCTCATTTTCTTCTTCAACTTCTTTCTCCTCAAACTTCTAATATACTATTTCTATTATATAATCTAATCCAAACCTTTTAAATACATATGTTTTTCTATTTTATCTTTCTTTTTATAGAAAGCTTTTTCTTGTTTTAAGTTCCTATTTTTATAAAAAAATATTTATTTTATATAGGTTCTAATGAGTTATTTGTATCTAAATTAGTCCTTCTTCTCTAAAACTAAAATACTCATCATCCCCTATTATCACATGGTCTAGTACCATTACATTTATCTTTTCTAATAGTTCTTGAAGTGCTTCTGTCAGTTGTATATCTTGTTTGCTTGGTCTAAGATTTCCACTTGGGTGGTTATGTGCTAGTATTACCCCTGCAGAGTTATATCTCAATACCTCTTCTAATACTACTCTTGGATATACTGCTGATTTATCTATAGTTCCATAGAATAGTGTCTTTTCAGCTATCAGTTTATTAGCATTATTTAGAAATAATATTTTAAACTCCTCATTATGTCTTGGAGAGAGATTTATCTTTAAAAACTCAAGAAGGTTCTCTTTATTCTTTATAGTAGTTAAATCTCTTCTTTTTATTCCTTCTTTGCTGATGTAGTGTATAAGTTCTTTTAGTTCCTCTATCTCTTGTGTTCCTTCGTAACTTCTCATTTTATATATAACTTCCTCTTTATCTTTACATTTTAAAAACTTTAATATCTTTTTCATAAGTTTCCTCCAATAAAGTAAAAGGACTCCTATTAAGAAGTCCTTTTCACTATCATTTTACTCTTATTTCTTATTAATAATTCCATCTATAGCTGTTACTGCTGTTCCTATTGCTACTAATATTCCTCCAACTATTCCTAACATATTAATTCCTCCTCTTTATGCTACATATTTTCTATATACATTTAAAAACTTTGCTATATCTTCAATATTATTTACATTTAAACTTTCATACTTAATGTAAAAGTTATATAGACTAACTATACTCATATCCTTATCAACTTTAGCTCCAGTATTTTTGAAGTATCTATAAATCTCATTATAGAATACTATTTTAAATGCTCTTTCAAATATCTCTTCCTTATTTAGTGCTAATATTGAACTTTTAAATTTTAAATATTCCTCTGTTAATCTATCCATTAATTACCCTCCATTCTTTTTATATATGCTTCTATGAGATTTTGTGTATCTTCAAATCTTCCTACAATATAGTCATCACTTTCCATATAGAAGTAATATAAGTCCTTAAGTGATTTTATCTTTTCTAAATCTCTTACCTTTATATCTCCATACTCAAGATAATTCATAACATCATTATAGAATTTTATCTGTTCTGCCATAGAATAAACTTCTCTACTATCTTTTTCTAAGGTTTCCTTTTCAAATACTATATACTCATCTAGTAACTTTTGATAATTCTTCATTTTAATTCTCCCTTCTAAAATAGTTTTCTAAGTATATTTCTACCTTTGGATATTTTCTTCTATTCATTTTATATAGGTAATAAATTGTAGATAATGAAGATATTCTTTCAAAATCTATTTCTTTATTATCTTTCAAATAAACCATAACATCAGTATAGAACTTTAACTCTTCTATAATTTCCTTTACCTGTTTTTCAAATCTCTCTAATAGATTTTTCCTTATAATTCTGTATTCTTTAAATAATTGAATATATCTCTCCATAATATCTCCCATTAAGCTATCATTTCTGCACATGCTTGTGATATTTTCTTATCTTTGGCATTAGCTCTTAGATATTTGATGTAATTAATGTCTTTCTCATAAATCTCTTGTAGTGTCATTCCTTTGTATTTTCCAAACTCTATTACTATCTTAGTACTTCCTACTACCTTAGGTTCGTCTTTCTCTGCTTCTAACTTTTTAAATGTTAATTGATTATCTTCAAGTTCTAACTCTGGCTCTACTGTAAATACATATCCTTTTCCTTGCTGTCTTACTGGATACCATCTATTCTTAGCTTTATATAAATATCTTCCTATTCCAAATCCACTACTTGCCACTCTTTTAAAAGCATTAGATATTCCCCCTTTTATACTTTCATACTCTGTCATACTGGCTCCATCTTCTTTGGTTATCCATCTATCATTAATTTTGATAGATAGAGAACAAATAAATCCTGCTGATACTTCTCTATATGCTACAGTCCATCCATCTATTCCAAATAGCTCATCTAATCTATTTTGAATAGCTCTTGCTTGTACATAAGCAAGAGCCAATCCCTCCATTTTATCCTTATTTACTACTCCAACTCTAAATTCTAATTCCTCTCTAGCAAATGGTTCTCTTAATTTTTCTAATAACTTATCCATACTCTCAATCCTCCTTTTAATATTCGCTTGGAAACATAATAGTCCAGTATTCTCCAAATGTTTCATCTAATCCTAGTACTGCCCATACTTTACAATCTTTAACTTCATAGCTTAGGTCAAATTCTCTTTTATCCTGTGGTTCTTCCTGTCTATTAATCATCTTTTTATCTTTGAACTCAAATATCTGAAATGGGTCTAATCCTTGAGCTTCCTCTCTTTCCTCTTTTAACCTTATAGCTGATACTACCATTAGTAATGCTCTTACATCTAAATCATGTCTTATTAGTGGTGTCATAAATATAGTTCTCATTATCTCTCTCCTTTTTAAATTCTCACTCCTATGATTACTTCTTTACTTAAGTTATTTACTACTAACTTTCCATTTAAAATATCTTGAAATATGTATCTTGAATCGTCATCAGGTATATCTACAATAGATAGATTAGTCTTATTCTTTTGCTTAACTTCCTCTAACATTTCCTTTATAACTGTTTTTGGAACTTTTGGAATGTTTCTATTAGTTTCAGATAATGATATGCTTATAACCTTCCTTACATTGATTTTTTCCATCTCTTCTATTAATCTCTCTAATATTTTGATAACTCTCTTTGTACTTAACATAATTATTCCTCCTCTTTTCCTTCAATTAAATCTATCAATCCTTTTTTATCAATACTTCCATATAGCAACTCTTCAAATGATGATAGAGCTACATCAAATGCTTCATCTAGTCTTACATCCTTACTTTTCCATAAGGCTATGTACTTATACTTCCCACTTATGTCCAAATTAAAATAGGAACCATATAACATGGCTCCTATCTCTGCTTCTACTTCATCTTGATTTTGACTTTTAGTATTTTCTCCAAAATGATTTAGATAATGAGTAAACTCATGCATAAGAGTTCCACTCATAGCTACATATCTATCTTTTCTAAGTGTAATGGTATTTCCATCAGTACAACCTTTAGCATAAAGTTCTTTAACTATATTAACTGGAAGATACTGCTCTACTATTTCCTTAGATTTTTTAAATAATTCAGTTATCTTATATTTACTATCCCCTCGCTTCATCCTAGTGTCAATCTCTGGAACAGCTACTGCTTTATCAGTAGGAATAGTACTTTTAATATCAAATACATTAGCATATTTATATCCATAGACATATTGCTCTTCTTTTCCATCAACTACTTTCTTACTGATAAGTGGTACTAATATATGAATGGCTTTAGCTCCCTTTTTAATATTATACCCAAGTTCTTTCCATCTTTTAAAACTAGCTATCATGGTCGCTGTCTTATCTTGCTTATAGATTAAGATATTATTTCTAATACTATAGTGATAAAAGTTCTTTCTCCTAAATTCTATGAAGTCCTTTAGCTCTTGTGAGTTCTCTAAGAAATCTTTTATTTTATCATTTATATTCTCTTTTAGTCCATCTATAATGCTCATAAACTCTTTATTTTCCATATTATTATTCCCCCTATTTAATTTGTAATGAATAGTCCTCTCTAAGCATAGCTCCACTAACTGCTATATTTTTCTTAAGACAATCTCCTATCAACTTCTTAGATGGTGTTACTTCCTCTTTTACTGTTAAGTATTCTTTAGGTATCTTAGATAAATCAATTATCTCTACACTCGTAGTTTTTCTCAAGCTAAGATTTCCTAAATCTGTTTCAATCTTCTTTTTATCTAGTTCTAATAGGATTCCTTTGATATACCCTTTCAATGAAGTTATTTTCTTCTCTCTACTTTTCTTAAGTTCCTCCAATCTATCTATCTCTGTTTTAGCTACTATATTCTCTAGCTCTAAGTTTCTAATGTATCTCACTATATTTGAACTCTTGCTCTCTAATTCCTCTCTCAAATACTCCATCACATCATCATAGTTCTCTTTGTCCATCTCATCTTGGTTGCTCTCTAAAAATATATCCAAAGTATCAATCATCGCATTTTTAATCTCATAAGCTTTCATACTATCACATCCTCTATTATATAAAATAAAAAAGATTCCCATAGGAATCTTTTTACATTTTATAATATATATTTATACTATAGTTATCCATTTTATAATATAATATGCTTGATTTAAACCAACTGGAGGTAACATATTAGGAGTTCTATATAATGCATTTAATGAGTATTGTTCTATCTGAGGATTATAAGTGAATAATCCTACTCTTGAATATGGTGTTTGATTATTTAAATCACCTGAGCATCCAAATCTTAAATTAATATTAAAATTATCTGACATAGGAATAAGAATATCAATATAAAACTCACTCATATCTAAATAAAATCCTGGAATTGTTTGACGATAAGAAAAAAAAGTATTAATATTTATTAATATATTTTCCTTTGATACTGCTGCTAAAAAACTATTTACTTCATTAAATCTATTAAAAAAATTTAAGTATTCATCTTTTTTTGCATTATTATCTAATGTATTTAAAAATCCAAAAATAAAATCATATGTTGGCTTTCTATTATCTTTATGTGTGTGAAAGTAACTGATTTTCATTCTATTACTAGATTTTGCCAAGAACTCATTCCCAATCTCTGATTTCATCTTTTTTAATAAATTATATAAAAACCATTCTTTTTCTCTTAAAGGTGAAGATAAAAAAATAAATTTTAAATCATAAGTTTGGTTATTTGATAACTTATCTAGTATATTATAGAACTCTTTTCCTAGACTACTTAATCCAGTTTCAAAACTTATTTCTTCCTCATTTAAAAGAATTTTTATTATATTTTTTAACTTTATATTTAAAGAATCTTCTAAGGAAATATCATCTCCCATTTCTTGTATAAATAAGAACAGGTATTCAAAAACTATTAATAAATTTAATTTCCAATACAAATTATCATTATTTTCCAATCTTTGATGTAAGTTTTCTATAAGTTCACCAATACAATTCCTTTTTATTTCAATCTCATTTAACTCAAGCTCTGCTGTATTAAATTTAAAATAAATTTTTTTAATCTCATTATAAAATTCTGGATCTAAGTCATCAATAATATCCAAATCTAAATATTGGTATCCTGAAAATTTAATAATATTAGAATCTATATCTAAAACTATTTTTTTATATTGTGTAAAATTCGAAATTTTATATAGTAAATTCCATTCATTCAGTAGATTATCATTTGCCAAATTTCCAACGAAATTTGCTGTATTAGTTAATTTTATCTTCACTATATCCGAATCTGAAGTAACAACTCCAACAATTGTATTGACCAGCGAAGCTTTAGTTTGTAAGAACTTCTCTATATTCTCTGTTTTAAGGTATATTTTCATTTTTTACTCCCTTCTCTTGACTTTTATAAAAAAATATGCTAATATACATATAAACATACCGTTTATTTATAATAAATATTATGTTTATATGTTTCAAACTTATATTTTATTTTAAATTGATATTTTGTTTGCTATATTATTAGTATACCATCAAATCTTCAAAATAGCAATGAGAAATAATAGGTAGTTGAAACAAAAATATAAAATTAATTTGGAGGTATTCTATGAACTTAACAGATTTAATCACTACACTTATTTTTCTTTTTCAAAATTGTGAACTTTCTTTTTCTAATATTTTATCACAATATTATCCACAACTTTCCTATACAGAAGATGAAAACCGAATTTATATTAATTATTATTCTTATTCTTCCATTTGGGTTGCTAAAAATCGGCAAGGTAATTTCCTTAATGCTCTTGAATTCCAAATAGGATGTATCTTACAAGAATATCCAATACAGATTTGGGGATTTAGAAGACCCTATTTCAATCAAAATTTTGGTATTCTTGTCAAGCCAATTTTTCAAAACTTTGATAAAAATATAGAGCCCTTTAACTATTATCAGTATTCCATTTATAATCGAAACATTATGCCATACGTCTTCTCATTATCTACTGAAGATTCTGAAAATAATTTAGGGGTATTTAATAATAAAATTGTTACTAAAAATTACTCTCATTTAAGACCTTTATTATTTCCTCTCAGTTGTAATAACTGTGGAAATTTTATGTATGGTGGATTAGAGCCTTTTTGCCCTAAATGCGGAACTATAAACTTGACTCATTCTTCTAATGCTAACTTTTTAAAATTTTACTTTGAAAAAAGTCTAGAAATACAAATTGGAGGAGGAAATTAAAATGAATTTAGAATTATTGATACTATTTTTTATGGCTTTAGGATTAGATATCAAAACTTTTACTATTACAGATATATTAGTTAGATTTATGAGATTTTTACCCTTATTGATAGAGCATGGACACCTAATAGAACTTGGAGCTCCAAATACTGGAAAGTCATACATTTCTAAAAGATTCAACGAGATTTTTGAACTAGTTAAAGCACTCTCTGTTGCACAATTATTTGGCTCTCTCAATAAAAATATGGATGGTTATATTTGTAAAAAAAATAAAGCAATCTTAATTGATGAAATTTCAAATCTTTCCCAGTCAGATATAGATTCTAACTTAAGGAGTTCATTTAAAACTTATTTAAATGGGGATAGTTTTTCTCGGGGAAGCGAAATACTTGAACAAACTACCTCTTGTTACTTTGTAGGAAATAGCTATGATTCACTCCAAGAGTCATTAGATAGAGATCCTTTAAGTTATAGTAGTAATACTTTTTATAGCAATATACCAATTTTCTTTAGAGAGGAAGCTATGGTTGAGCGTTTAATTTGGAATCCTGGATGGCTTTTAACAAAAACTTCTAGCTCTAACCTTACTGAAAAAGAGAGCGAAGATGCATATGAAGAAATTAAAAATTTTATAGATAAAAATAGAACTAGAGAAAATAATAAAATTCAAGTCCCATTTACTTCTAATACAAGACTTGTAAAAAAAGCACAAAAAATAATAACTTTTTTTATTACTTCACTATATGAAAAGAATTTTTCCGACGAGAATATCAATGAGTTATTAGAATTTACTGAATTTATATTAAATATAGAAAATGGAAAATATCACAATTTTTGGAATAGTGATTATGGAAAAAAATTTTTAGTAAACTTTGTTCCACTTTATTTACCACCAAATTCAACTATCAAAAAGATTTATTTTTATTCAAATAGAATTTTGGTGCAAATAAAAGAAGATCCTTCTAAATATTATAAGATTGCTATTAATAAATATGGAGTTAAAGAGAACGAAACCGAATACAATAATTATATAAATAATCAAACTATTAAGCCTTATATATCTCCTATAATTAAAACTGGTCAAGAATATAATGTAATTTTACAGGGATTTTATGAAATATTAGATAAAAAATTTGAATTTAAGTTCTCTAACTTGACACCTTTAGAAAAAGCAGTAGAAAGAATAGAAAATTTAGAAAAAGCTAACAACACTCTTACACAAACATTAAATATTCTTACACAGAATTATAATATGTTAGTAAAATATACTATCGAATTAGCTACCGGTACTCCTAGACCTATTCCCTATACAATTTCTTATTATACACAAGATATTTCTACTAATTTTATAACTTTAATAGCTAGTTTAGGAAAAACTCTTAATAGAGAGGATATTGGATATAATGCTAGTACTGGCGAATTTAAAATTATAAATTTTTTATAAACTTAAGTATATATTATAAATTGAAATCTACCTAATCTAAAAAAGAAGGAGGAACAAATGAAATCAGAAAGAATAAAAACTGAAAAAGCAGCTCAATTATTAGGGCTACCTGTACAGACATTGAGAGTCTTTATACAACAGGGTAAGTTTCTAGAGTTTGCTAGTGCTATCAAAAAAGAAGGGTCTAAACATTGGATATACTATATCAATGCTACTAGACTATATGAATATCTAAATATAAAAGAGCCTATTCAGACTGCCATCTAAATAGACTCAAGAGTATTCTAGGTTATTAATACCAGAGAATATACCCTTACCGCAATTAGAGTATATCATCTCTGGTATTTTTAATAAAGCTATATTTTAAAGGAGATGATAAAATTGAGAAAAGCCAACGGAAATGGAAGTATTGTAAAACTTAAGGGAAATAGGAAAAAACCATTTATGGTACGAATTACACTGGGTTGGGAAGAGGGAGGAAAACAAATTAGAAAATTGATAGGAACATACGCTACACAAAAAGAAGCTCAAAAGGCTCTGATTGATTATTTAGATAATCCATATGATTTAGATTTGGCAAATATCTTATTTAAAGATGTATATGAAAAATGGAGTAAACTTAAATATCCTAAAGTTAGTCATTCTGCTATACTAGGTTATCAATCTGCTTATAATAATGTTGAAAAGCTTCATAATATGAAAATAAAAGATATTAAAGCTAGACATTTACAAGAAGCAATAGATAACTGTTCTAAAGGACAAGCTACTAAAAAGAAGATAAAATTTCTATTTGGACAAATGTTTGCCTATGCTATGCAAAATGATATTATAACAAAAGATTATAGTGAATTTGTTGATATTGGAAAATCTAGTGAAGAGAGTAAGAGAGAGCCATTTAGTAATAAAGAGATAGAGTTACTATGGAAGCATATAAATGATATTGAATTTATAGATACTATACTTATTATGATATATAGTGGTTTTAGAATAGGAGAATTACTGGAACTTGAAACTAAGAATATAGACCTTATTAATATGACTATGACTGGAGGATTAAAAACAGAAGCAGGTAAAAATAGATTAGTACCTATTCATCCCAAAATATTACCTTTAATTGAAAAGAGATATAATAAAGATAATCAGTATCTAATTATTAATTTTAAAGGTAAAAAGATGAAGTATGATAACTACTACAGAGAAAAATTCATTCCCATTATGGAGCAACTAAATATGAAACATAGACCTCATGATTGCCGTCATACCTTTGCTACACTTCTTAGTAATGCTAATGCAAATGCTACTGCTATTAAGAAGATGATAGGACATGAAAGCTATGCTACAACTGAAAAAATATATACTCATAAAGATATTGAAGAATTAAGAAAAAATGTAGAGTTAATAAAATAATAAATTATGTGGAGGTTTACACATTATTCTTTAAAATAATATGATAAAAATAAATAGCTCTACTATGGAAATTTATATATCTATTTTTAGGTATATAGATTTCCATTTTTTATTAAGTAAAATAATATTTTTTAGAGAATTTTAAAGCATATTCATTCCCAATTTATCAAAATTTTAAGACTCCTTAAAAACTCTCTACAAAGTACTATTTTTAGCTAGTTAGAGAAAAATTACTTTGTTACCTGTATGTTACCTGTGTGTTACCTACGGCTATCATTTTTCTTAACTTTTTAAAACTTCAGATAAAGAAAAAACCCCACAAACATTGAGTTTGTGAGGTATATAAATTCCATGCAATTATCTTTTTGAGAATTGAGGAGATCTTCTTGCTTTTTTCTTTCCGTATTTCTTTCTTTCAACCATTCTTGAGTCTCTAGTTAAGAATCCAGCTTCTTTTAAAGCACCTTTTAAAGTCTCGTCAGCTAATATTAAAGCTCTTGCTACTCCGTGTCTGATAGCTCCAGCTTGTCCAGAGTTTCCTCCTCCGATTACATTAACTTTAACTTCAAATTTATCTAAAGTTTCTGTTAAAGCTAAAGGTTGCTCAACTATTTTAGAAAGGATTTCTCTTCCTCCAAAGTAGTCAGCCATAGTTTTTCCGTTTATTTCAATTCCTTTTCCTCCAGGAATTAATCTTACTCTTGCTACAGAAGTTTTTCTTCTACCAGTTCCTCTATATTGAATCATTTCAGCCACTGTCATTTACCCCCTATTAAAATTCTACCTTTACTGGTTTTTGTGCAGTATGAGCGTGCTCTGCTCCAGCAAATACTCTTAATCTAGTTAATTGTTGTCTTCCTAATTTATTTTTTGGAAGCATTCTCTTAACAGCTAGCATTAATAGTTCTTCTGGCTTTTTCTCTAGGATTTCTCCTAATCTTCTTTCTCTTATTCCTCCTGGGAATCCTGAGTGGTTATAGTATTTCTTATCTGTTAATTTTTTTCCAGTTACAGCTATTTTCTCAACGTTTGTAACTACTACGAAGTCTCCTCCGTCAACGTGTGGAGTAAAAGTTATTTTTTCTTTACCCATTAATTTTTTAGCAATCTCAACTGCTAATCTTCCTAATATTTGCCCTTCAGCGTCATAGTGATGCCATTCTCTAACAACATCTTCTTTTCTTTGCATAAAAGTATACTTTTTCACTTTAAAATTTCCTCCTAATTATGTTATATCGTTCTAATATAACGCAACGGTCCTTTGTGGGAAAGGTTTAATATACCTTACTATTATATTAGTTTTCCTTTATTATGTCAAGGTTTTTTTATTGATTTTCCTCAACTTTTTCAACTGTTTTATCTGCTTGCTCTTCAGTTTTTTCTGGAGCTTTTGGTAATGGATTTCCAAATAGCCACTCTATTTGTCTTCTAATTCCAGTTAAATCAAATACTCTTTCTCCTACTGTTAATCTATCATTTTCTGGAATAGCAATATGTCCTTCATCTATAGTAGCATTCTTATCTAGGTTTACTTGAAGTTTTATAATTTCATCTCCAGCTTTAAATTCAGTTCTAACTGTTTTGATTACTCCCTCTGTTGCTAAAATTTTAGCTTTATCTTCATCTGATAATCTTCTTTGAGGTGGATAATCAGCTATAAATAGATCCTCAGTTGAGATAAATTTTACCTTATCTTGAGCTACTTTCTCAAATATATCTATTGTATATTTTCCTCTTTCTCCAACTAAGAATTTTTCTAAATCTAAAATTTTCTTTCCTACTCCAAAAGGGTCTGGTAAAATTCCAAACTCTCCCTTTGTTATTAAAGTATCATCTGGAGCATTTAATCTTACTTCAAACATAGTTGGTCTCTCTAATCCTTCCATAGTTACTACAACAGAAAGATTTGCCATTGGGAATGGAAACATCGGTTGAATAAGGTTATCAAACTCTCCAAATATATCTATAACTCCATTTACTTGTGGATTCATCTGTGCTTTATAAGCTGTTATAATATGTTTTACTTTTGCCATTTTTTTACCCCTTTTCTCTGTATTTTATACACTATTTAATAATATCATATTTCTGTTAATCTAGTCTATACTTTATTTTGAAATGTAGAAAGAAAATACAGTTCCCTTTCCTTCAATAGAGTCTATACTTAAACCTCCACCACATTTCTCTACAAGGGTTTTTACTATAGATAATCCTAGCCCCGTACCTCCTAAGTTGCTTGTTCTAGCTTTATCTATTCTATAGAATCTTTCAAAAATTTTATCCTGTTCATAGATTGGTATTCCGATTCCATTATCCTCTACTTCTATATTGTATCTATCTCCTTTTTCAATTATCTTTATAGTTACCTTAGGTTGAGGATTTTTATTATAAACAATACCATTTTCAATAAGGTTTTTTAATATCATTGATAATTTTTCAGAATCTACTTTTAAATAATCTCTTCTATCTGTCAACTCTATCATAAACTCTACCTGAGCTTTTTTCTCATTAATTTTTCCTGCAAGTATATCTAAAAGCTCTTTTTTTAACTTTTCAACTCCTACCTGTGAGATATTAATAAGATTTGAATTCTCTATTTTTGAGATATTTAAAAAATCTAAAACAATATTTTCTAATCTCTCTACATTAGTTTTAATAGTATTTAGAAATTTTTTCCTCATAGTTTCTGGTGCATCTTCTAAAGCTATTAGATACCCCTTTATATTAGTAAGAGGTGTTTTTAATTCATGACTTACATTATTTATAAATGTTTTCTGAACCTCTACTGCTTCTTTAGTATTAGTTATATCCTTTATTGTTATAATATATCTATTACTAAATTCAAGGTATTTCATTGTAAAAAGAAAATGTTTCTTTAAACTTTGAATATATATATCCTCTCTATAATCTTTTTTAGTTATTAAACCATTTTTTATCGGATTTATTAACTCTAAAAATTTTATAGCCTCAAGATATTGCTCCTCATATGGATCAACTATATATTTCAATGAAGTATTTTTCACTATAAACTTTCCGTTACTATCTAAAAGCCCTATAAATAAATCTACTGAGTGTAAAACCTCAGAAAGTATTCTTCTCTCATTTTCTAATCTTGAGATATTTTCTAAATTTTTTCCTTGCCAATCCTTTAATATATCCCAAAACTCAAAAAGCCAGTACTCATCTTTAGAATAGTTTATCTTCTCTAGTTCTCCACTTTCAAGAAATTTTCTCATTCTCTTTATCTTTGTATAGAAATCTCTTTTTATATAATTTTTATAGAAAAAGTGAATAGCGTAGTTTAAAATTAAGAAAAATAATATCTGCACAAATAGGAACTCTTTTATCTGTAAAAGCTCTTCACTATAATCACTAGCTGTTCTCAGTATATATTCCTCTCCCATACTATTTTTTACATAAACAGCATAATAAGCCATCTCCGTATCAAAAGTTTTACTATATCTAATCTTAAAACTCTCTTTTTTCTCTATCGCCTCTTGAATCTCCTCTCTTTGGAGGTGATTCTCCATCTTTTTCTCCTCTTCCTCTGTCTTTTTAGAGTCAAATACAACTCTTCCTGTTAAATCTACCAAAGTAAATCTTAGAGCATTATTTGAAAATAACTCTTGATACTTGGTTCTAGGGTTTCCTTCTGCTACTAATTTAACTAATATTGTATCCTCTTTTAAAATCTGTTTTGCTCTTTCTTGATACAGATTTGAAAGTATTTTTGAATTTATTCCTATAAATATCCCCTCTAATATTAATATCAATATTAATATTACTATCTCTTTTCTTCTAATTTGTATCCAACTCCTTTTATTGTCTTTATATATTCGCTTATCTCTGGAAGTTTATCTCTTAATTTTGATATATAAACATCAACTGTTCTATCCCCAGTATAATAATTACTTTTCCAAATCTTATCTAATATTTTCTCTCTAGTTATAACTAAATTTTTATTTAATACTAACATAAGTAATAGGTCATACTCTTTTTTAGAAAGCTCTATTTCCTCTTTATTATAAAGCACTCTATGCTTGTCATCCTCTATTACTAAATCAAGAAACTCATATTTTCTATTATCCTCTTCCTCTTTTTTCTCTTCTTTAAAAAACCTTTTTACTCTCAATACTAACTCTCTTGGATCGAAAGGTTTCTTCATATAGTCATCAGCCCCTATTTCTAATCCTTCTAAAACATCTTCTATCTCTGTTTTGGCAGTTAACATTATTATAGCTGGATTTCCATACTCTGAAGATATCCCTTTTACTATCTTGGTAAAATTCTTTCCATCCAAATTAGGTAACATTAAATCTAAAACTACCAAATTATGTTGTTTCTCTTTTAGAAGTCTAAGCCCATCTAGTCCATCATCTGCTTGATCAACTTCATACCCCTCTTTTGTTAAAAAATATGCTATTAATTCCTGTATCTCTTTATCATCCTCTACTACTAATACTTTCATCTTGCCTCCACATAGTCTTTTAATCTCTATATAAATTATAAAAGAGAGAGCCCAAAAAGTAAAAGGATTTTTACAACTTTTGACTATTTTTAAGGCTCTCTCTTAATAATTATTTATTTAGTTTTGAGTATCTTATTTAACAGGAACAAACCCTTCCTCTTTAACTAATTCTTGCCCTTTAGGAGAAAGTGCATAATCTACAAGATTTTTTACATTATCTGATGCTTTATTATCTACATACCAATATACTTCTCTAGCTATTGGATATTTTTTATTTGCTACGTTCTCTACACTCGCTTCTACTCCATCTACTTTTATAGCTTCTACTGAATCATCCATATATCCCATTCCAATATATCCAATTGCATATTTATTTGATTTTATCTCTTGTTTTATAGCTTCATTAGATGGCATATATAAAGTTTTTGGTCCATATTCTAAATCTTTTTTAGTATTATTTTCTCTGATTATATGCTCTTTAAAGAATTCGTGTGTTCCTGATGATGAATCTCTTGATAGTACAACGATTGGAGCATCGTCTCCTCCTAACTCTTTCCAGTTAGTAATCTCTCCTCTAAATACTTTTCCTAATGTTACATCATCAATATCTTTTACCGGATTTGAGTGGTTTGTTATTATTGTTATTCCATCAAATCCTAATACTACTTCTTTTACATCTAATCCTTTTGCTTTTGCTTGCTCTAACTCTTTAGATTTTATATTTCTTGAAGCCATAGCTATATCTGTTGTTCCATTGATAAGAGCTGAAATTCCTACTCCTGAACCTCCACCTGTAACAGCTATTCTTGCTTTTCTATTCTCTTTCATAAAGTTTTCAGCTATTGATTGAGACACATTTAATATAGTATCTGATCCTTTAACTTGGATAACCTTTGATCTAGCTTCCGCTGTATTTGCACTTAATAATAATCCTGTTACAACTAACATTCCTAATAAACCTTTTTTAAAAATATTCATTTCATTCCCTCCAATTTATTTTTCTTTTTCACATTTTACACATTAAATATAATATTTCTCTGTAAATCTAATATTAATTCAATGTAAATTTTATGTAAAAATTTTTTTACATAATTTTAACATTAAATTAATACTCTTTTTACACAAATATTTTATTATTATTTCGTTATATAAATTAATGTAATTTGATGTATTTTAGGAGGTTTTTATGCAAGGCATAAGAAGAATAAAAGATAATGCCATGAAACATGTTCTTTTCGGAGTTGGTGTTTCAAATATACTAATAATATTTCTAATTTTCTTATTTATAGTTGTTAATGGACTGAAGTTTTTCTCTTCATATCCAATTTTAGATTTCTTCTTTGGTAAAAAGTGGATATCTCTATCTGAGTTATATGGGCTTTTACCTCTTTTAGTTGGTTCTTTCTGGGTTACTATCGTAGCTTTAGTTATAGCCGTTCCAATTGGAATTTTTACAGCAATTTACATAGCTGAATATGCTTCACCTAAAATAAGAACAATTTTAAAAGTTGTTATTGAAACAATGTCAGCTATTCCATCTGTTGTTCTTGGAGTTATCGGGCTGTATGTTTTATCTGGTCCTATTAAAGAGTTATTCAATCTTCCAAGTGGTCTAACAGCACTTACTGGTGGAATAATGCTTGCCTTCATGGCTCTTCCTACAATAATCAGTATAGCTGATGACTCTTTAAAAGCTCTTGATAAATCTTATAAAGAAGCTTCACTTGCCCTTGGAGCAAACAAAGTTGAAACAATATTTAATATTCTTCTTCCAGCAGCTTTCCCAGGAATATTTGCTGGTATCATGTTAGGATTTGGAAGAATTATCGGAGAAACACTTACTGTACTTATGATAACAGGTAACTCACCAATTTTAGCTACAACACCTCTTTCGGCAGTAAGAACATTAACAGCTACTATAGCTGCTGAGATGGGAGAAGTTGTACAAGGAAGTACACACTACTATGCTCTATTTGCTATTGGAATTGTTCTTTTCATAATAAGTTTCATAACTAACTGTATCGCTGATAGATTTATAAGAAAAGCAAGAGAGATGTAATTTTAGGAGGAAAAGATGCTTATTATAAAAAAATCAAAAGCCACTGTGCTTGAATTAATAATAAAATTAATGACACTACTTACTATAATTCCTGTATTTTTAATAATAGGATATATCTTCTACACTGGTATTCCATCAATATCTTGGAGTTTCCTAACTGAGATGCCTTCTAATGGAATGAGAGCTGGAGGAATCTTTCCAGCAATAGTAGGAACTCTTTGGTTAACACTTGGAACAATTATTGTATCTGTTCCATTTGGTATCTTGACAGGAGTATACTTAGTAGAGTATGCTAAAGATAATATGTTGACTAGAATTATAAATCTTACAATTATAAATCTAGCTGGTATTCCAAGCATAATCTATGGTTTATTTGGTATGGCACTATTTGTAATTTTCTTAGGTTTTGATGTTTCGATTCTTTCAGGTTCATTAACATTAGGAATAATGTGTTTACCTGTTATTATAACAGCTACTAGAGAGTCTCTACTTGCTATTCCTAAGCATCTAAGAGAAGCTTCACTTGCTCTTGGAGCTACAAAATGGGAAACTACAACTAAGGTAATTCTTCCTGCAGCTATGCCTGGAATTTTAACAGGAGTTATCTTAAGTATATCAAGAGCAGCAGGAGAAACAGCTCCAATTATGTTTACAGCTGTAGCTTTCTATCTGCCTTTCTTACCAATATCATATTGGGATCAAGTTATGGCTCTACCATATCACCTATATGTTATATCTACACAAGTACCTAATATGCCTGCTTCTTTTATAAGTGGAACACTATTTGTTCTTGTTTTAATAACACTTAGCTTTAACCTGTTTGGAGCTTTTGTCAGACAAAGATTTAATTCAAAAAATAAATAACGAAAAGATTTTATAGAGTTTTAGGAGGAAATATGAATTCTAATGATACAAGAATTTTAGTAAAAGATTTTAACTTTTACTATGGTGATTTTAAAGCATTAAAAGATATTAATATGGAAATAAAAAAGAATAAAGTTACTGCTCTAATAGGGCCTTCTGGTTGTGGAAAATCTACATTTTTAAGATCTATCAACAGAATGAACGACTTAATTCCTAATGTTAAATATGAGGGAAACATCATCTTTGATGGTAAAAATATCTTCGATAAAGACTATGATATTGTTGAACTTAGAAAAAAAATAGGAATGGTTTTCCAAAAACCAAATCCATTCCCTAAGAGTATCTATGAAAATCTTGTTTATGCTCCTAAATTACACGGGGAAAAAGATAAAGATAAATTAGATGAAATAGTTGAAACTTCTCTAAAATCAGTTGCTCTTTGGGACGAGGTTAAAGATAAACTTCATAAATCATCACTTGGACTTTCTGGAGGTCAACAACAAAGATTATGTATAGCAAGAGCTATCTCTATCAATCCAGAAATTCTTCTAATGGATGAGCCTACATCTGCTCTTGACCCTATATCTACATCAAAAATAGAAGAGCTAATAAGACAACTTGAAGAAAAATATAGTATCATCATCGTTACACATAATATGCAACAAGCTTCAAGAATTTCTGAATACACTGGATTTTTCTATCAAGGAGTATTAGAAGAGTTCGATAAGACTGAGCTTATATTTACAACACCACACAAGAAAAAAACAGAAGACTATATAACAGGAAAATTTGGATAGGAGGATATTATGAAAAACCTAGATGAAAGTATAAAAGGATTGAGAGAGCATTACTTAGAGCTTTTAAAAAATCTTAATAGAGTTCTAGATATCAATCTTGAGATGTTTGAAAAATCTTCATTTGATACAGCTCTTTATGGAGAGTGTTTACTACTTGAAGATACTATTAATAACTTTGAAGTTAAGATAAAAGAGGATTCTATCTTTACAATGGCTAGATTCCAACCAGCTGCTGGAAACTTAAGACTTCTTATAATGTTAATTAATAGTGCTAGACTTACTGAAAGAATGGGAGACCTTTTAAAAGCTAACTTAAAAATTATAAAGTCTATTGAAGAAAGTTCTACTGAAATGGCAGCTGAATTAAAAAATACTATTTATCCAATAGCTCTAAAAACAAAAAATATTTATGAAGGATATATCAATGCCTTTATAAAAAATGATGAGAAGATTCTTTTCTCACTTTTAACTATGGATGAAGAGATTGATGATTTAACTAAAACTGATACTGAAAATATTATTGAACTTATGAAGAAAAAACCTGAAAATATTCAAAGTGGAACTGAATTAATCCTACTTTGTAAAAAATTAGAGAGATTTGCTGACCACATACTTCACCTTGTATTTGATTTAATATACATCTTAAAAGGTGAAAATATGAGAAAATTAGAATTACTTGAAGATAAAAAAATTTAAAAAAGTTTGACATTTCTTTCTGAATGTGGTATATATATTTCAAATAGAAGTTTTAAAAAGGGGGAGGAACAATATGTTACTAAGGACATTAAAGTTAAGGAAATTTAATATAAAATTGAATACCTTATCTTTATATATACCTAGTATTAATATTGCTCTAAGCTTATAGAAATTTCTATTGGCAATTTTTAACATAGAAAAATTTTGAGTCAATACATATAAGGTGTATTGACTTTTTTTATTTATTTACATCGGGAGGGAAAAATGGAACAATTAAAAGAAAAACTTTCAAAGATCTTTGATAATTATCTTGAGGAGTTTAAAGAAGCAAATGAGTATATCTACAATAACCCTGAACTTGGACACAAGGAGTTTAAAGCTTGTAGTACACTTACTCAACTTTTAAAAAAACATGGATTTGAGACTTCTGATAATTTTGCTGATATTCCTACAGCTTTTATAGGAAGATATAAATCTGGAAATGGAGGAGTTAAAGTAGCTATCCTTGCTGAGTATGATGCTCTTCCTGGAATAGGACATGGTTGTGGACACAATATTTTTGGTGTAACTAGTGTTGCAACTGGAATACTTTTAAAAGAAGTTATAGGAGATATAGCTGGTGAAATATTGGTAATTGGTACACCTGCTGAAGAAACTTGTGGAGCCAAAGTTGATATGGCTAAAGCCGGAATATTTAATGATATTGATATAGCTATGGCTGTTCATCCTACTGGAGAGGCACATACTAGAAGTGGAAAATCTCAAGCTATGGAAGCTATTCAATTTACATTTAAAGGTAAAACAGCTCATGCTGCTGGTTCTCCACACGAGGGAATCAATGCTCTTGATGGAGTACTTATGTTATTCAATTCTATCAACGCACTAAGACAACAAACAGTAGAGACTGCTAGAATTCATGGAATCATTAGTAATGGTGGAAAAGCTGCTAATATTATTCCAGATTTAGCTGTTGCTAATTTCTATGTAAGAGCTGAAACTTTATCTTATTTAAAGGAATTGGTTGAAAGAGTTAAAAACTGTGCCAGAGGAGCTGCTATTGCTACTGGTACTACACTTGAGATGGAAAACTACGAGACTAGTTTTGCTAACCTTGTTACAAATAAAAAATTGTCTGAAACTTATGAGAAAAACTTAAAACTTCAAGGGGTTACAAAGATTGTAGATAAAAAGGGATTTGGTTCAACTGATATGGGTGATGTAAGCCATTGTTGTCCTACTATACATCCATCATTCCCACTTACTACAAACCATCTAACTGGTCACAGTGTAGAATTTGCTTGTGCTACTATTCAACCTGAAGCCTATAAAGGAATGAAAGAAGCTGCTATTGCTATGGCTCTTACAGCTATAGATGTATTTACTAATCCTCAACTTTTAAAAGAGATTAAAGAGGAATTTCAAAATTGTTCTAAATAAACTTATATAAAATATGGAGGGATTTTTATGAAAAAAGTTATCTTATTATTAATGTTGGTTTTATCTTCACTATCATTTTCTGCTAAAAAACTGTATGTAGGTACAAATGCTGAATTTATGCCTTACGAATATCTTGAAAATGGAAAAATGGTAGGATTTGATATCGAGCTTATGGACGCCATTGGAAAAGAATTAGGTTATGAAATCGTATGGAGCAATATGGGATTTGATGGACTACTTCCAGCTCTTCAAATGAAAAAAATTGATGCTGTTATTGCTGGTATGTCACAAACTCCAGAAAGACAAAAAGCTGTTACTTTCTCTATGCCTTATATGTTAGTCTCTTCTGATGAACATTTTGTTATTGTAAATGAAAATAGTCCTCTAGTTAAAAAAGAAGAGTTAAAGGGTAAAAAAGTAGGAGTTCAAATAGGAACTATTCAAGAAGAGTTTACAAAAGAACTTGGAGCTACTCCTCAATTATACAACTCTTGGACTGGAGCATTAATGGATTTACAAAATAATAAAATTGATGCTGTTATTATTGCAGATGTAACTGGAGAAGAATATCTAAAATCCATGAGTGGTCTTAAAAAAGTTGATGTTGTAATCGATACTCAACCTGGAGCTTCTATTGCTCTTAGAAAAGGAGAAACTAAATTAGCTGAACAAATTAATCAAGCTATTTTAAAACTTGATAACGATGGTACTTATCTTCAAATTTTACAAAAATATTTTCCAGATAAGGTTGAAAAATATAAATCTTTAAAAGAAAATAAATAATCAAAAAAGTGGTATAAACTAACTCCTCATCAGCTTATACCACTTTTCTTAATTCTCTTTAAACTTTAGGATTTAGCATTCTTTCTTTCATTATAATTGTATGATTATTTGCTCTTTTTAAAGCTATCTCTTGATTTAATCTCTCTACCTTTTTCCAATCTGGTCTATCTTTTATCAACTCTTTTCTTAATTCTAATCTCTTCTCCATTATATCTATTCTATTTCTCTCTATCTCTTTATTTTGAATGTATCCCATTCTTCCATCATTACAATATCCTCTTGGAAAGTGGTGTCTCCCTCTTCCTTCCATATTCATTGAGTAGTTAAATTTTTCATTAATATTTTTATTTACTACAGGCTCATTCGTATTTACTGCAAATAAAGTAGTTCCTGCTAATAATGTAATTGCTCCTACTAACATTGTTAATTTTTTCATTTTATATACCTCCTAATTTTTATCTCTATTCTTTATGGTTAAAGTATATCCTTTAATTATGACCTAAGTATGTCAAAAATTATTTTAAAATCTATTTAATAATTTAGAAAAAATTGATATAATATTAAAAAAATTAAAGATAGAGGGGTATGACTGTTATAAAAAAAATATAATTTAATGTAAATTTCTATAAATAATTTATAGATTATGGTATAATACTATTGAGGTGAGAAAATGAAATATTACTCAATAGGAGAATTTGCAGAT
>NZ_JACSNP010000029.1 GCF_016900045.1 Fusobacterium mortiferum | reverse complement strand
TTGAATAGAAAGGGAGCCTTCAACAAAAATGTTGAAAACTCCCTCTATTTGGCTATTTTTATTTTTTGTAAAAACTCATAGCTGAGTAGTTACGGTTAATGTATAATTCAAGTATCCTTTCTTTTAAAGAATTTTAATTTACTTAATTTAATATAAAAGCTGTCAGTTTTTTCTCTGACAGCTTTTATATTTTTTGTCTTTATTGGTAATCTTGGATATAATTTTTCTTTTTCTCAAAGATTCCCTTTTCCCTTATTCTTCCTATGACTTCTTCATTATTTACCTCTATCTTTTCAAGATATATAAGCTCTTCTATACTTAATTGCCCAAAAATAAGAGAAGATAAATCTCCGATATCAATTTTTAAATCCCAATCACTCATATTTCCGTACCACTGTTCTCCCTCTTCAGTAAAGACATAAACTTGATTATTCTCCATTATTATACTATCTGTTACCATTATTTTCATATCTATATCAAAAATATTCAACATTTTAAAAACTTCTAACGGATTTAAAATTCTTCCCATAATAAATGGATACTCTTTAACTTCAAGAGCTTTTTGGTTATTAAATAAATAATCCAACAATTTTTCATCTATATTTTTTATTTTTAACTTCGGATAATACTCTTTAAAACTTTTTACAAGGGATAATAGATTTTCTAAAGCTCTTCTATCTCTTGCAAATATCTCCCTTATCTCCAATTCTTCTCTTCTATAAAGTGCTACATATCCTCTTATGCTCTCATCTAAATATATTGAAAAAACATCTCCACCATCACTTTTAATCTCTTTCACCCAATTTTTAAAATACTCTTCATCTCTTTCAATATATAGTAATATATCCTTCATCTTTTCATTATAGACCTCTACTAAATCTCTATAAAGCTCATCATCACTATCTAAGTCTACTCTTTTTATATCATAAGCTCTCTCTATCTTTCCATAGGGAATACTCTCTGTCTTCATAGAATAATTTTTTAAGTTACTTACATATTCAAACCCATATCTTCTATATATTTCAGGATTAATTGGGGAAAGAAATACAAATGGTACCTCTCTTTTCCTATTCTCAATTAAGGATTCCTTTAGAAGCTCTCCCATATATCCCTTACCTCTATATTCCGGAGAAACGGCTACTCCAACTATATATATAGAATCAAAAATACTTCCATTAAAATTCAATTTATATGGATTTTCATGTAAAGATGCCTTTATCTCATCATTCTCTTCTAAAACTAAATACTTATGTTTGTCATACAGATTTTCAAAATAAAAATCTACTTCATTCTCTCCATCTAAAAAACACTCTTGCCAAATTTTTTTAGCCTTTTCAAAATCCTCATCCATTCCATATCTTATCATATATTTTTACCTTCCTTACAATATTTCTCTTTTCTTTTAAAATTACTTATATTATAATTTAATTATAAAAAAAAATCTATGGTATTTAGGAGGAATTATGTATCAATTTAACTACACAATACAAAAAGATGATATTAATTATGGTGGGCATGTTGGAAATGAGAGAGCTTTACTTTTCTTTCAAATGGCTAGAATGAGTTTTTTCGAATCTCTTGGATTAAGTGAATTAGATTTAGGAGAGGGAGCTGGAGTTATACAAAAAAATGGTTTTGTAGAGTATAATAAACAACTCTTTTTAAATGATTCTATCACTATCAATATTACAAATATTGAATTTTCTAAAACAAGTTTTAATATGTTTTATGAAATTTTTAATCAAGATGGAGATAAAGTAATAAATGGCTCAACACTTCTTGTATCTTTTGATTATTCCAAACATAAAATAAAGAAAGTTCCAGAAACTTTTAAAGAGAGTGCTACTAAATTAATCAACGGTGATAATATATGAATATCTTAATTAGTGCTTGCCTTTTAGGAGTAGCTTGTAGATATGATGGAAATTCAAAGGGAGTAGAAAAAATTAAGAGTTTAACTGAAAAATACAACCTTATCCCAATTTGTCCAGAACAATTAGGAGGACTCTCTACTCCTAGATATCCAGCTGAAATAAAAAGTGGAAAAGTTATCAATACTAATCATGAAGATGTTACCTCTCTATATAAAAAAGGAGCAGAGGAAACTCTCAGACTTGCTAAGATTTTCAACTGCTCAATAGCTATATTAAAAGCTAATAGCCCATCTTGTGGTTACGAGAAAATTTATGATGGAAGTTTCTCAAAAACTCTTATTGAGGGTAACGGAATTACTGCTGAACTCCTATTAAAAAATGAAATAAAAATTCTCAACGAAGAGTCATTAGAACTAGATAATCTTTAAACTATTTTGTTTTATATTTTCCTTCTAATGTAGCACTATCTAAGATATGCCCTTTCATCTCTTTATATAACTCATTTAAATAGTATCCACTTTTTAATTTTACCTCTTTATCTAGAGCATATATAGTTATCTTGTATGTATGCTCTTTATCTGGAGGAGCTGGTCCACCAAAATGTGAAGCCTCTGCTTTACTTAATCCTCCCATTGAAGATACCCAGCTATTAACCCCTTGAATTATCTCCTTATTAGTTAAACTAGCATTCTCATCTAACTTTGTTAAATTTCCAGGAATAATAGTTGTCCAGTGTATCCATGAAAATCCAGTTACTGGTATAGCATCATAATCTTCCATTACTAATGCAAAACTTTTTGTTCCCTTAGGTACATCTTTCCACTTTAGTGGTAATGAAAGTGAGGGCATTCCTTTTATATTTTCTGTTCCATATTGTCCATATTTTTCTTTTATATACCCGTTTTCTATTCCAGAACTTTTAAGCTCAAATCCAAAAGCTGATACACCTAAAATAAATAATCCTGCTAATAAGCTCTTTTTCATAAACTTATACCTCCTATATTTTTTTATAGGATAACATATTATTTTTACTTTGTTAATAACTTACTATTTTGTAAGTATCCTATCCCCAGCTCTTGAAATTTTGCTAAAACTGGAATCAGACTCCAGCCAAACTCAGTTAATTTATACTCTGTATGCTTAGGATAAACATCATACTCTATCTTTTCAAGTACTCCATACTCCAATAGCTCATTTATATGTTGAATTAACATTTTTTCATTACAGTTAAGTATATCTTTTTTTAAATCAGTTAATCTCTGGTTTCCAAGTCTGCTTCTCCATACTATCATAGGTGCCCATTTACCTCTTAATATATGAAAAATTGCCTCTAATGGACAAGTTATCTCTCTCACAAATTCCTCCTTATAAAATGAGGGAAGCAACATTTTTAGTGCTTCCTCATTAACGTAATACTAATAATTTGTAGGCCATCATAAGTGTAATAATCAATAACATCTCTAATGAATAATTTTCCACTTTTATCCCCCTGTATAATTTTTTATTTTCTTTTAAACTTTTTTTCAATTTTTTAAGTCAAAAGAATATAAGGATAATTGTATTATATCATAATTACCCATATATTTAAATAGTTTTTTTAATTCTTAGGTGATACTGTGAAACTTAATTTGTTTATCTTGCTAATATTAGCAAGCTCTATAACATTTTCAGCCTCAAAAAGTGCTTATGATTATGAGGTTGTTGAAAAAAAAGGTGTTTTATACCTAAAAAAAGATAATTCTCCTTTTACAGGGAAAGTTATTTTAAAAAAAGATCGTAATTTTTATGTCAATGGAAAACCTCAGGGAAAATGGCTTACTTTTTACTCTAATGGTAATTTAAAGTCTATTGAAAATTGGAAAAATGGAAAGCTTTTTGGAAAATATGTTCTTTACCAAGAGAATGGAATAAAAATTTTTGAAACTACCTACCTTAATGGAAAAGATAATGGAGACTATTTTCTTTACCATGAAAATGGACAATTACAAGTACAGGGAAGATTTAAAAATGGTATTCCAAAAGGAACTTGGAAATATTATAACCAAAAGGGAAAATTAGTTGGTAAAGCTATCTATCCTGAAGATTAGTTATACTATATTTTGAGGAAAATTTACAACTTTTATAAGGAGGCCTTCATATGAAGCTCATATTAAAAAAAATACTAAATACTTCTGTTCTTGCTTCACCAAAAAAAGCATTTCAGTTGTGTAAAATAATTGCAAAAAAAGTAAAGTTAGGTAAAAGTATTAATATTGATTTTTTAGGAATTCAAGCTACAACACTTTCATTCCTTTACATAGTTTTTAGTAACGTTGCCAAAGAGTGTAACAAAAGTGCTAAGGAATTAAAAGCTCTTATCTCTATTTCAAATGCTTCTTATAATCTGATTGAAGAGATGAAATATTTGAGAGATAATTATAAGAAACTTAGCCTACAATTCTCAGCTATTGAGTACAACAACTCCTAATTTTAGCCCTCAAACTCTAATTAATATAAAAAAGTAGAGAGGATAGATTACAATTAATTTGTAACTTCCTCTCTGCTTTTTTATAACTCTATTTCTTTTTTCAATAACTCCTCTTTTAATTTATTCTTTTCTCTCAAATGAATTATTTTTATTCCCATTTTTTGAGCTGCCTCTACATTAGCTTGAGTATCATCTATAAACAGAGTCTCTTCTGGTATTAAGTTATATTTCTTTAAAATACTCTCATATATCTCTTTTTCCGGTTTTAATAACTTAACCTCGTATGATATAACCCCACCTTTAAAATAATTACTAAAATTGCATTTTTTTGCTATCTCTAAAAAAGATTCTCTATGAAAATTTGAAAGAATATACAAGTTATATTTTTTCTTTAACTTTTCTAAAAGATTTAAATTTGTTTCTAATGGAAAAAGTACATCTTGAATATTATTCTTCAATAATCTTCTAAGGCTCTCTATCTCATCTGGCAATTTTTGTGAAAATATCTCAAAAGCTTCATCATACTCAAGAGTTCCCCTATCTAAAGCTAACCACTCTTTACTCTTAAAAACTACCTCATAAAATTTTTCACGATTTTTCTCTTTCACATATTTCTCTATAAAGCTCTCTGGCTCATATGAGATTAGCACATTTCCTAAATCAAAAATAATATTTTTTATCATTTCTCTATCTTCTCCATATTTTAATAGCAAAAAAGCTGTCACAATTTTTGCAACAGCCTTTTTAATTATTATTTTCCTAACTCTGGCATAGTTTGAGCTAAAATATCATCTATATTTTTTACTAACTCAGCTTGAGCTTCTAAGAAAGCATCTACATCTCCAGATATCTCTATAGTTTCCATTATATCTCCTTGAGCTATACTATCAACTACTTTTTGATCCTCTTCAGATATAACTTCTCCAAATATAGTATGCTTATAGTTTAACCACTCTGTTGGTACATGAGTTATAAAGAATTGTGATCCATTTGTATTTGGTCCTGCATTAGCCATAGCTAATAGTCCTTTTCTATCAAATACTACCTCTTTTTTAAATTCATCACCAAATTGGTATCCAGGTCCACCAGCACCTGTTCCTGTAGGGTCTCCCCCTTGAATCATAAAGTCTGATATTACTCTATGAAATTTTAATCCATTGTAATATCCTCTTTTTGCTAAGTGTACAAAGTTAGTAACTGTCATTGGTGCTACTTCTGGAAATAATTTTAAATTTATATCCCCCTTAGCAGTTTTTATTTTAGCGTTTAATACTATATTTTCCACCTGTTTTCCCTCCTTAATATCTAACGGTTTACCTGCTCTTTTATGAGCTTGGTAATAAAATCCTCCAGCTATAATAAGCAAAAGAATAACTATTTTTAAAATTTTCATAGTTCCTCCATATTTTAGCATATTTTTTTATTTTTTCATAGCTTGATTATAGGTATTTAACATCTCATCCTTAGATATAGTTCCATATATCTCATAAGCCCACTCAGAATCTAATTTCTTTTTTAATTCATAAATATTTTTTTGAACTCTTAAAACTTTTTCTTCTAGAGCTCTATACTCCTCCCTCACAGGTTGAAGTTTATATATACACTCTATCTGCTCCTCTTCTTGAATAGCATTTTTTAAATCCATAGCTAATTTATCCTCTTTATCTAGAACCTTATTTACTTTATCTAAGAGATTATACTTTGTATTTTCCATCTGCTTTTTTTCATATTCGAAAAGTTTTTTTACAACTTCTGCTCCTGATTCACCTTTAATTTCTTCTCTTATCTTTATTTGAGAGTTAATAAAATCTTCAGTAAATCCATTTTCTTTCATAATATCATAGATATATTTTTTTATATTTTGAAATTTTTCTTTATCTATCTCTTCATCTTCAGCTAGTTCTATCTTCAGTCCTTTATAGAGTTTTTCATATTTAGGTACTACTTCATTTTGTAGTATCTCTAAAGCTGAAATCTCATCATTTCTTTTTAACTCTTCCATTCTTTTATTTATTTTTACAAAAACTTGAAGTATTACTTCTTTAGAAAATTTTAAAATCTCATTACACTCTTTTCTTTCCATTTCTCTCTCCATAATATTGATAGAAGTGGCACTCAATTCCACCATTATATAATTTTCTATTTTTTGTAGCTTTCTTTCCAAAAGCTTTCTCAAAGCCTTTATGAGAAGTGATTACATAATACGACCATTTTGGTATTCTCATTCTACATATATCCCCTAATAAGCCATACAATCTCTCTACTGCCTCCTCATCAAGAAGTCTATCTCCATATGGTGGGTTAGTTATTAAAGCTCCATACTCCTCATTTCTCTCCATATCTAAAAAGTTTTGACACTCTAAATGGATATCATCTTCTACTCCAGCTTTAACTATATTCTTTCTAGCTATCTCTATAGTATCAGCATCTATATCTGAACCATATATTTTTACCTCTTTTTCATAATCTTCCATTGAAAAAGCTTCATCTCTCACATCTACCCAATCATTCTCTGGAATCAATTTCCAGTCTTCAGAGGCAAAATTTCTATTTGCTCCAGGAGCTATATTTCTAGCTATCATAGCAGCCTCTATTAAAAGAGTTCCTGTTCCACACATAGGGTCTACTAGTGGTAATTCTCCCCCATTCCATCTAGAAAGTAGTACAAGAGCTGCCGCCATAGTCTCTTTTATAGGAGCTTCATTTTTTATAGCTCTATATCCTCTCTTATGAAGAGGTTCATCACTTGTGTCAATCATTACTAGAAAAATATCATTGTGAGCTTGAATTTTTATAGCAAATTTTGCTCCATCTTCATAAAAATAGCTCTTTCCATATTTTTCTTTCATTTTCTCAACTATTGCTTTTTTTGTAATTTTTTGTATATCTGATTTAGAGAATAACTTAGATTTTACAGAACTTACCCAGCTTACTGGAAACTCCCCATTTTCCTCTATAATATCTCCCCATGGAAGCCTTTTTATATTGTTAAATAGTTCATCAAAGGTAAGTGCTTTAAACTCTCCCATCTTAATAAAAACTCTATCTGCACATCTAAGGTGTATGTTAGCTTTAGCTATATCTCTCAATGTTCCATCAAACTCTACTCTTCCATTGAAAGCTTTTACATTCTCAAAACCTAAAGCTATACATTCATCTCTCACTATACTCTCTACTCCCATAGTAGTAGATGCTATTAAAGTTACCTTATTTATCATCAGTTATTAACTCCTCTTTTTTATTTAAAATTTTTGTATAAATTAATTTTATCATTCCAAATACTGGTACTCCAAAAAACATTCCCACTGGTCCAAATAGACTACCTCCTATAAGGATAGAAACAACTACCCAGAAAATTCTCATTCCTACTGTTTCACTTACAATTTTTGGACCTATTACCCATCCATCAACAGCTTGAGCTACTAAAATAGCTATTCCTAAAAATATCAATTTAAAAGGTTCTGCTAATCCAACTAATAGAATAGCAATACTTCCAGCTACAATAGATCCAACATATGGAATCATATTTCCCATTCCTATCATCATTCCACTTAAAAGAGCGTATGGAGTACCTGTTATAAACATTACTAAAAATGTTATTATCCCTACTGCAATCGATACTATAATTCTTCCCCATACAAATTTTAATAAAATCTCTCTTGATTCTCCTAAGAATCCCATTATTCCTTTAGCTTTTTCCTTAGTAAAAATTAGTGACATAATATTACTAATAAATTTTATAAAATACTCCTTATCTATAAGTATTAAAAAAGCTAAGAAAAATCCTATAACAAATTTAGTTAGAGCTATTCCCCACCACATAATATTCCATAAAACTGATATTCCAAAATTTTGAAAATATCTCATATTTTCCTTTATAAAATTTGTAATACTTGTTTTTATCTCAGTATCACCTAATAATAGTAGCCCTTTTGATTTTAAAAACTCTATCAGTTCACTTGTATATTTCTCTAATTGTACCTGCATTACTGGAAGTTTTCCATATAGATCTTTAATACTCTCTATAACTTGTGGAGCTATAATAGCTATAAAAATTCCTATTAAACTAAATACTAAAAGTATTGTCACTATCACAGCAACAACTCTTTTCATTTTAAATTTTTTTTCGATTATACTCACTATTGGCTCTAAGAATATAGTTATAAAGAAAGCATGAATTACTGGCACTAGATATCCTATATATTTGCTATATAATTCATGAAACGTGTCATATTGCTGTAAAAAACTCTGGATAACTATTAAAATTACTCCAATACTTATTATTTTTATTCCTTTTGCTTTTATCATAATTTACCCTACCTTATAATATAGTCTAATTCTTCATCACTATTTGTTTTCTGTCCTACAATTTTTATTAAAAGTCTATCAGGAATTCCTATTATAACCTCACCCGGTGAACTTATCCACCCTCTTTTTACATTTATCTTTCTTGGTGAGTTTGAACTAGTTACCCTTACCATATTATCTTTTAATTTAACATTAACTCCACCTAATACTGTATCTACAAATATATCTTTTTCCTCTTTCTGTAATGGGTACACATATTTTAAATTTCCATCTATATAAATCTCTACTTTTGAAGGTTTTTCATCACCAAGCTCCATAACTTTAATTCCTAAAAAGTAAAAAAATAGTATAAAAAATAGATATATTATTAAGTCCCCTATTCTAAAATACTTTCTTTTTTTCATAGGCTAGTTTAAAGATATTCCTATCTTCTCTCCCATATATACCTTTGTTTCTATTCCTTTTTTAGTATTTTCTAATAGATCCTCATCTATCTTTACTTTTCCCCTTTCAAAAACAAGAACACATGTTGAGCCTCCAAAGTAAAAATATCCCTTCTCTTCACCTTTCTTTACATAACTATTCGATTTATAACTTTGTTTTATTCCACCTACCATAGTAGCTCCTACTTCAAACATAGCTATATCTCCAAATTTTTCTGTTTTTAAAATTGAATACTCTCTTTTGTTTTCACATAAAATTCTAAAATTTTTCTTTATAGCATAAGTTGATACAGAATAGTATACTCCATCTATTAATTTACTCTCACTTATTTCACCATCTGCTGGAAAGTGAAATCTATGATAATCTATAGGAGCAAGTCTTATTATCATAAAGACTCCATTTTTATACTTATTTGCTAACTCTTTATCCGCAAAAAATTCTTCAAGAGTAAATTTATCCCCTTTTATATAAAACTCTTTTTCCCTATCTAAATTTTCAAAAGCTAAAATTTTTCCATCTGCTGGTGAAGCCAAAACATTTTCTCTATAATCTACAGTTCTAGCCCCTTCTTTTAACTCTCTATAGAAAAAATCATTAAAAGATTTAAACTCTTCAACTCTTTTTTTAGCTTCTGCTATATTGATATCAGCTTGCTCTATAAAGCTAGGTATTTTTTTTACTGATTCTGGTTTATCCATTTTTTTTCCATAATATTCAGTTAAAAACTTCTTTTTTACCACCAAATTTAGTGGTAACTCTCCTAGAGGATTATAATACAAAAATTTAAGATACTTCTCTCCGGGAACTTTTTCTACTTTTATCTCTCCTGTTTTTCTCTCTATATACTCTATTTTTTTGAACTCCATTATTCCACCTTTCTTTTATTTTTTTTGAGATTTTTCTATTTTTAGTGTATAATATCTATAGCTACAACTTAATCATTAAGGAGGACAATATGAAAAAAATCGCTCTTATAGCGCATGACAACATGAAAAATGATCTTGTTGAATTTAGCAAAAAACATGCTGATTTTTTCAAAAAATATCCATTAGTTGCTACAGGTACTACTGGAAAAAGGATTGCTGAGGCAACTGGATTAGAAATTCACAGATACCAATCTGGTCCAATTGGTGGGGATCAACAAATCGGAGCAGATATCGCTATGAATGAGATTGAAGCAGTATTTTTCTTTAGAGATCCACTTACTGCCCAACCTCATGAACCAGATATATCAGCTCTTATCAGACTTGCTGATGTTCATAAAATTCCTATTGCAACTAATCAATCTACTGCTGAATTATTGGTTTCAGCTTTAAAATTGAAGTAATTTATATAAGAGTAACAGTTCTGTTACTCTTATTTTTCTATTTCAGCTTTTATTCCTTTTATTAAATTATACTTTAATTCTATTAAGTCAGATGATAGATCTACCTTATAATTATGTGGATTTTCTAGTCTTTTTCTTTCAACAGATACCTTCTCAAGACTATCTAAATAATATCTTTGTGATGACATTATATCAAATAATTTTTCGTACTCTGTCATTACAATCTCTCCATTTATAACATAATCTCTTGTCAATTTCTTTACAGTATACTCGCCCTTTTTTAAGGTACTTGATTTAAACTCGTATTTTTCATCTCTTATAGTGAGAGTTTCTCCTTTTATTAATAGCTCTTTATCCATATCGTTATTTACAAGAGTTATTAAATCAGCATAAGCAAGCTCATTTTTATCATAAATTCTATATACTTCTTTAAATCCCGGATTAGATATTTTTACGATATCTTCTGAAAGTTTGATTACTGGATTTTCATCTATTTGAACAATTTTATAAACCCCTCCAAAACAAGGATTAGATTTACTTACAGCTATCTCATCTCCCACTCCATAAAGATCTGCACATGCCCCCTGCTCTCTTAAAGAACGAATAAGCTCCTCATTTAAAGAGTTAGTTAAAACAATTTTAGCTTTTTTTAAACCTACCTCATCTAATAGTACTCTACATTTCTTCGATAGATATGCTAAGTCTCCAGAATCTATTCTCACTCCATACATTCCCTCATAGGAATCATCTATTCCACAATTTTTAAATGCTTCTATAGCATTTTTTATCCCCATTCCTAATGTATTGTATGTATCTATTAATAAAATAAGACTATTTTTTCCACGATTTTTTCTATGTTTTATAAAAGTTTCAAAAGCTGTTCTTTCTGCATTACTTCCTACTCCAAAAGTTTGTACATATGAATGTGCCATAGTTCCTACACTAGGTATACTATATTTATATTCAGTCATAAGATTAGAGTGATTTACACATCCACCTATTACTGCTGCTTTATTTCCAGCTACAGCACTATCAAATCCATGAGCTCTTCTACTTCCAAAAGATGATACAGCTATTGGATAAGCAGCTCTTGTAACTCTTGATGCTTTTGTTGCTATTGCCATTTGCATATTAATTATATTCAATATTGGTGTCTCTAATATTTTAGCTTGAATTAATGGAGCTTTTACAGTAAGAACTGGCTCATTGGGATATGCTATCTCTCCATCTCTCATAGCTAATATATCCCCAGTAAACTTTAATTTTGAAAGATATTCAACTAGATGTTCTTCCTCTAAGATTTCAGAAAAATACATTCTTTTCTCTTCTTCAGATGTACTATTTAAAATTTCAATTAAATTAATTACCTCTTGTACTCCTGCTACAACAGCAAAACCTCCATCTTGCGTCTTTCTAAAATATACATCAAATACTGCTATTCTCTCTTGCATATTTTCCATTAAAAAGATGTCGCTCTCTGTGTACTGATATCTATCTGAATTAATAACTCTAGCAAAATCTGTTAGTACTCTTGATTTATTCATTTCTTCCACTCCTCATACCTCATATTGATATATCCATATAATTATAGCATTATTTTTCTTTTTTTACTACAAAACATCTTCTTTTTTCAAAAAAATAATGTTATCATATTCTAAGTAAAAATATTTTTAGAGGTGAAATTATGAGAGCAGTTGTACAAAGAGTTAAATATTCAAGTGTTACAGTAAATGGAGAAATCGTTGGAAAAATAGATAAAGGACTTTTAGTTCTACTAGGAGTAACTCATACAGATAGTGAAAAAGAGATTAATTGGCTAGCTAAAAAAATAAAGGATTTAAGAATTTTTGAAGATCAAGATGGAAAAATGAATCTTGGACTAGAAGAGATTAATGGGGAACTTCTTATTATATCTCAGTTCACTCTATATGGTGATTGTATCAAAGGACGTCGTCCTGGATTTGTTGATGCTGCTAAACCAGATTTAGCTAAACCATTATATGAGAAGTTTTTAGAAAAATGTAGAAATTTTGGAATAAAAACAGAAGCTGGAATATTTGGAGCAGATATGAAAGTTGAGCTTTTAAATGATGGTCCAGTAACTCTTATCATTGATACTAAAGATGTAACTAATTTAAAATAAAAATTTAGTAACTGCTTAGCCACTTTTTTAATGGCTAAACAGTTACTTCCTACCTACCAAATGTAATTAGCTGCCTCTGTAAATCCAGATGAAGTTGAGAAATATTTAGCATCTATTGGCTTTCCATCTCTCAATAAAACTTTTCCTGAAGTTGCTTCTATAGCTTTTATAGAACTCTTGTTCTCCTTGGCATTATTATATACCTGACTTTCAGTTGTATCTTTTACATGAAATCCATCTTTTTTATATTTATTTTTTAAATAATCACTTAGTGCATAAGTTCTAGCTGCTACAGCCTGTGCTTTTAGTGCTTCTATACCAAAACTCTCTGGCATCTCACTAGGAACAACTTGTTTTAAGTAATCCTCTATCTTTACCTTGTTTATAACTCTTATTTTTTTTGAATTAGTCGTTGATGGCTTAATAATCATATCTCCTCTGTATCTAGGTGTAGTTGTATGTCCCTTTTTAAGCCCTTCTAAAGTTATATAATACCCATGAGCTGTTATTTCCAAAGGATTTACTGTTTTTACTCTGTGTTTTCCATCGACACTTACCCAAAGTCTATCTCCATTATTTACTATTACAATTTTTTGTTTAGCTGGTACATCTATTTTAAATCCAGCTCCATCTATTCTTATCTTATTATTACTATAAAGTGTAATTTTACTATGATCTAAAGAGTTATTGGTAGTTATTCCTACATTTATTGTTTTTTCGACACCTTTAATAGAATACATATCCTTTAATTGAGAGTTGGGATAGTGTCTTGATAGTATCTCCTTATATGTATATCCATGGTTCTTAGATAGATCAAAAGCTGTATACTGTCCCATCCCTACTCCATGTCCATATCCTCCACCATAGATATTTGCTCTTCCACCTGTATATTCAATTGCAAAATATCCTGATGGTAAAAGAGAAATATTTCTACTCACTGGAGCATCCTGATACTTTCTATTTCCCCCTCTAGCTCCATACATTACTATATCGCCACTACTCTTTGTTGTAGTCTTTGTAAGAGAGAATAGCTTTCTAATATTTAATTCTTTTGCTACTAAATATTTGTTACTGTTTGTTGTTACAAGTAGATAAGTTACTACTCCTGATTTTCCTCTTCCTGCTACCTCTACATTTACTATCTTTCCAACACTACTCTCTGTTATCTTCAAAGATTGCCACTGTCCATTAGATAAAGTCAAAACTTCAGCTGGTCTTCCTCTATAAACTGATGGTAAATTATTTTTTATAGCATTAAAAAACTCATCTTTATCTAATCCTGTTTTCCATCTCCAATATGGAGAGTTATCTCCATATCCTCTTACATCCAAATCCTTATAAAACTTTAAAGCTTTTTTCTCCTCTACTCCCTCAAAAAAATCATATCCATGTTTTTTTAAAGTATCATTTCTAGCTATAAGATAATCTACACTCTTTCCTTTAAAACTATTTGGAATTGGTAAACCTCTTTTCTTAAAAAAGCTACTATCTAACGTATAATCTCCACTCTCTACTCTACTCTTCTCAACCTTATAAGGTACTCCACCTACCTCACGATAAGTTTCAGTAGAACTACAACCTGCCAAAGCTATCCCAATAACTATTGTAGCTGATAATTGTTTTAAAATTTTCATATATCTTCCTTTCAAATTAATCTAAAATTATTCCATTATTCGTTATATACTCTCTTACTTTCTCAAGCTCCTCTTGAGTATCAACCCCTATTATCTTATAAGGTGTTTCTATAACCTTTATTCTATATCCATTTTCTAAAGCTCTTAACTGTTCTAATGACTCTGATAACTCCAATGGTGTAGGTTCCATTTTAGCATACTCTATTACAAACTCTCTTTTATAACCATATATTCCTACATGTTTATAATAATTTTGTATATCCAATTTTCTTGGATATGGAATTATACTTCTTGAGAAATATATTGCATATCCTCTCTTATCAGTAATTACTTTAACATAATTTGGATTTTCAATCTCCTCCATACTATCTATCTTATACTTTAAAGTACTCATAGCTATAGTTTCATCTTTAAAAGAATCTATTAAAGAGTTTATCATTTCTGGCTCTATAAGTGGTTCATCCCCTTGAATATTTATTATTACATCATAATCTCCATATTTTTCACAAACTTCTGCTATTCTACTAGTTCCATTCTCATGCTCTTTACTAGTAAGTACAACCTTTCCTCCAAATCTTTCTACCTCTTCATAAATTCTCATATCATCTGTTGCTACTACTACCTCATCTAATTTAGAAAGTTTTGCTCTCTTATATACCCACTCTATCATAGTGTGTCCACAAATATCCTTTAGTGGTTTTCCCTCTAATCTTGTTGATGCATATCTTGATGGTATTACTCCTAAAAATTTCATTTTACATCCTCCTTAAAATCAAGTACAATATATGGTATAATTATACCAAATATCTTTTAATATTAAAATAGAAAGGAAAAAAATATGAAAATTTATTTTGTTAGACATGGTGAAACAGTTTGGAATACTTTAAGAATTTTTCAAGGCTCTTCTAATTCTCCACTTACTGAAACAGGAAGAGAGCAAGCTAAAAGATTAGGAGAAAAGCTAAAAGATACTAAATTTACTAAATTCTATTCCTCTCCTCTTGGTAGAACTATTGAAACATCTGAGTTGATAATTGGGGATAGAGATATAAATATTGAGTATATAGAGGAGTTTAAAGAGATTTCAGTTGGTGATATGGAAGGAGTCCCTAGAGAAAAATTTGAAGGTGAATACCCTAAACAGTTCTATAATTTCTTCCATAATCCTAAAGAGTATGATCCTACACCTTATAACGGAGAGAGTTTTATACAACTTATAGAGAGAGTTGAAAGAGGTTTAAAAAAAATAGTTGATAGACACCACAAAGATGATACAGTTATTGTTGTTACCCACGGAATGACTTTAAAGGGAATTTTTAAAGTTATAAAAAATATTAATTTAGAAGAGTTAGGCAAAATTGAAGTACCTAAGAATACTAGTCTGTCTATTGTTAATTATGAAGATGGCAATTATAGTGTTGAGGTTTTCTCTGATATCTCTCATCTGGAAGGAATGAATTAATTATGAAAGCTATTACTTTAGTTTTTAACTCTTTTTCAGATTCTTTTAAAGTTATTAAAGATGCTGGCTTAAGAAAATTTTACTTTCTTCCTGGAATCATTAGTATGTTTCTTTTTGGTGGTTTCATATATCTAGGAGAGTATCTATCTCTCAATTTAGCCTCTGCTCTAGAAAACTTTTTTAAATTACAAGAGTATGGATCAATTTTATATATTTTTATTAAAATATTAGTTTGGATATGCACTGTATTTTTCTATTATCTTGTGTATAAATCTTTACTTCTAGTAATTATATCTCCTATATTGGGTTATGTTTCTGAAAGAGTTGAAACTCATCTCACTGGAAAAAAGTTTGACTTTACATTTAAGGATAACTTAAGATTTTTAATAAGAGGAATTGATATTGGACTTAAAAGCTTTTTTAAACAGATGGTTGGAACATGTGTAGTTATGTTATTAGGATTTATTTTTCCAATAAATCTCTCTATTCCATTACTTATTTTTATTATTCAAGGATATTTTACTGGATTTTCATTTATGGACTACACTCTTGAAAGATACAATCTTTCACCAAAGGAAAGTCTCGATTTCTTAAAAAAACAAAGAGTTTATGCAGCACTTTGTGGTGGAATTTTCACATTACTATTTTTTATACCAGTAGTTGGAATTTTTATCGCTCCACTTATAACTTGTGTTGCTACAACTATGATTACACTAGAGCTTTTAAAAGAACATTCCAAAGTATAAAAACAACTCCAACAAATGAAAAAGAAGAAAACTTTATTGTAACTACTCAGCTATGAGTTTTTACAAAAAATAAAAATAGCCAAATAGAGGGAGTTTTCAACATTTTTGTTGAAGGCTCCCTTTCTATTCAA
>NZ_JACSNP010000028.1 GCF_016900045.1 Fusobacterium mortiferum | reverse complement strand
ATCTCATCTTTTAAACTCTCTTTATTCCCAGCATAAGTAAGTTTATCTAGTACTATTATCTGTATATCCTCACCATACTTCTCAAGCATATACTTTACAAAGTTTACTCCTATAAATCCTGCTGCCCCTGTGACTAAATATGTTTTCATTCTACTCCTCCTCTGTTGTTAGAATATCTCTTTTCAGCTCATATTTTAACATTTTCCAAAGTAAAAAACAAATGCTAATTAAGGATTATTTACATCTATATGAGTAGTGATTATATCAAATATCAAACTTTCCTCTCTATACTCTTTTAGCTTATGTAAGTCAGTTTTTAATCCGAGATAAAGACTGTACATCATAATTAAAAGAATGATAGTAAATGGAAGTCCAGAAAGAATTACTCCAGTTTGAAGAGCATTTAGAGCTTCGTTTCCTCCAGATATAAGTAAAGAGATAGCGATAGCTCCTTCTGTAAGAGCCCAGAATATTCTCTGAAGAATAGGTGAGTTTAATTTACCTCCTGATGTTAGGTTATCTACAACTAACGAACCTGAGTCAGCGGATGTAACAAAGAAAGATATAACTAAGAAAGTTCCTATTATAGAGATTATAGTTTTTAAGATATTAGATATATCCATTCCCTGTATCATAGCAAAAAGAGCCGTAGATGTATCAGTATTGACAGCTTTTAGAAGTTCTCCTCCAGTTATAGCATTTTGATAAAAAGCGGTAGCTCCAAAAGTTGTAAACCAGATAAAACTTAAAAGTACAGGGATTATTAGAATAGCAAATATAAACTCTCTAATAGTTCTTCCCTTAGATACCCTAGCTATAAACATTCCTACAAATGGTGACCACGATATCCACCAAGTCCAGTAGAAAATAGTCCAAGAACCTTGCCAACCACTTCCATTTTCACTGAAAAAACTCAGCTCAAAGAAATTATTTAAATAATAACCGATACTGTTACCAAAGCTTCTAAATATAAATAGTGTTGGACCTAAGATTAAGATTACTATTAGAAATATTCCAGCCATCTTGATATTTAACTCAGAGAGTATCCTAACTCCTTTACCTATTCCAGAAACAACTGAAAGAGTAGCTATAAGGGTTATAATTACTATTATGAATACTTGAATTTTTGTTCCCTGAGGTATTCCAAAAAGATAGTTAAGTCCAGAGTTTATCTGCTGTGCTCCATATCCAAGTGAGGTAGCTAGTCCAAATAGACAAGATATAACAGCTGTGATATCTATAATGTCTCCTATCTTTCCAAAGACTCTATCTTTTAGTATAGGATAAAAAACAGACCTAAGAGATAGAGGCAATCCTCTGTTGTAAGCAAAGAAAGCAAGTGCTAATGATATCAAACTATATATCCCCCAAGGGTGTAATCCCCAGTGTAGAAAGGTAGTAGCTAATGCCTGTACCTGTGAAGTTGAGTTGTTATGTGGAAGTATTGTATTAACATGGAAAAGTGGTTCTGCCACTCCAAAGAAGACAAGTCCTATTCCCATTCCAGCACTGATTAACATAGAGTACCAAGCAAAATTTGAATACTCTGGCTTAGCCTTTGGTCCACCTAATCTAATCTCTCCAAATTTACTTATCATCAAAAATATTGGAAAGAGTAGAAATATGTTTACTGAGATTACAAAGAACCAGTTGAGGTTACCAGTAATCTTTCTCTGTAGTCCAATTAGATAGGCATTAGTTGCCGTGGGATTGAAAAGAGTAATCCCTATAAATATTAAAATTAAAATTGCTGATATGAGTGAAACACTTGGATGTAAATCAAATCCAAGTCTATTAAAATTCCTCTCATGTAGTTTTTTTGTTTTATGTTTGAGTTTATTGACCTCAAAAATAGGTTTTTTTATTTTCATATATTCCTCCTTAAATTCATAAATAAAAAACACCCTAGCTCCACTACCTAAAATAAAATTTAGGTAATAGAGTTAGAGTGTTTAAGCTTCGCCATATTGACTCACTTTATACCACCATTAGTAGCATAATTCATTGCCTTTTTAGACCCTGAATAAACCCCAGTTCTATAATTGTTTTTCAACTAAAATTTCCTCTTAATGAAAAGTTTGAATCTTTACTACCAAGGCATCAAAGACCTCACAATTCAAGTACTATTAAAGTCTACTTCACATATTCTGCATATATTATACCATAAAAAATATAAAAATACAAATTTTAATAGTTTACTTAGTTGAATCATTATAGTCAAAGTCATATTCAATTAGAAATCTGTCTATTCCCTCTTTCCAATGAGGTATCTTTTTATCTACTATCTTTTCTATCTTCCTACTATCTAATTTTGAATATTTAGCTCTTTTGGCTTTCAATGGAAAATCATCTGTCTTAGCTCTCTCTAATTTTCCATTCCAATCTATCTTTTTAAGAATATATTCTGCTTGCTCATACTTAGATGCCTCTCCACTATTTGAAAAGTGATAAAGTCCATACTTATCAGTTTGTATCAGATCCCATGAGAATTCTGCTAGATCCTTTGAGTATGTTGGACTTGATACTTGGTCATCTACTATTTTCAGTGTATCTCTATCCTTTGACCAATTTATTACCTGTTTACAGAAGTTATTATTTCCCATTCCAAATACCCAAGAGGTTCTTATTAGAAAAGTTTTTTCATACTCTAATGAATATTTCTCTCCTTCTAATTTTGACTTTGAGTATACTGATAATGGATTAGCTATATCTTCCTCTGTATATGGTATCTCCTTCTCTCCATCAAATACAAAATCTGTTGAGTAAGTTGCAAATATAATATTCTTTTCTTTGCATATCTCTGTTAGATTTTTAACCGCATAGCTATTTAGAGCATAACATTTTTCTATTTCATCCTCTGCTCTGTCCACATCATTATATGCTGCACAGTTAATAACTACTGTAAAGTTACTATTCTCTATATATTCTCTTGTCTTTTCTTTATTAGTAATATCTAATTTTTGATAATCGGTAGCTACATATTTTACTCCTAGTCTATCAAATAGTTTTTGAAAATCCTGTCCCACTTGTCCATTAGCTCCTGTAAGTAGTACATAATCTCCTTGATAACTCTCTGTATACTCTCTGAACGATTGGTGCTTTCTATCTTTTTCAGATAGAGTAAGCTCCTCTATTCCATACTCCTTTAATTTCCAATCAATATTCAAATCACTATCATTATACATTATTCCACTATCATATTGTGGTGCATATATATCTGTACACTTATACTCAATCTCTGTCTCATCCTCTAATGTCAAAAAGCCATGAGCAAAACCTTTAGGTATGTATAACATTTTTCTATCTTTAGAATCTAATTCTACCCCATACCATTCTCCATAGGTGCTACTATTCTTTCTAATATCAACTACTACATCATATATGGCTCCCTTAATAACTCTTACCAATTTTCCTTGAGAGTGTTTAGTTTGAAAATGTAATCCTCTTAACACTCCTCTTTTTGACTTAGAGTGATTATCTTGTACAAAGAATTCATCTATCCCAAGTTTTTTAAACTCTTCAGTATTGAAAACCTCTAGAAAAAAACCTCTCTCATCTTCAAATACTTTAGGTTTTATTAATTTTATATCCTTAAAAACTATCTCTTCTATCTCAAATTTTTTCATCTATATATCCTCTATCTATTACTTTCTCCATTATTATATCATATATTTTTAAAAGAAAAAATATCAATATAACAAAAAACCACTAGACTAGCTAGTGGCTCCTTGTTGTTTGTTATCTAATATATAAAATATTTTGGGGAAAGATTTATTATGTATTAATAGTATCATATAATTATGACAAACTTGTTACAGATTAATTATAAATTTTTCCTACTCTTCTCCATTTTTCTTTTCGAAGCTAATTAAGATTGGAGAACCATCAAATCCAAAGGCTTCTCTAAATTTATTCTCAATATATCTTGCATATGAGAAGTGAATTAGCTCTGGATAGTTACAGAACAGAGCAAATCTTGGTGGTGCAACAGATACTTGTGTAGCATAGTTAATTTTTACAACTCTACCTTTTCTTGTAGGTGGGTTATTCATAAGTACAGCTTCCTTAAGTACTGTATTTAGGATACCAGTAGATATTCTCTTGTTGTACTCTTCAAATATCTGATCTGCTATCTCTAAAAGTTTTGTTGTTCTTTGTCCAGTAAGAGCTGATACGAACTCTATTGGAGCATAAGATAGGAATGGTAACTCTGCATAAAGTTTCTCTCTCATCTTCTCCGTAGTATTAGATTGTTTATCTACTAAGTCCCATTTGTTAACTACCACAATTATAGGCTTTAACTCTTCAGCAGCTATTCCAGCTATTCTCTTATCTTGTTCACTTAGCCCCTCTTTACCATCTAACATAAGTAAACATACATCTGCTCTTTTGATAGTTTTAATCGCTCTAAGTACTGAATAGTATTCTAAGCTCTCCTCTACCTTTGATTTTCTTCTGATACCAGCAGTATCTATTATCATATATTTTTTCTCATCATACTCTACAATAGTATCTATAGCATCTCTTGTAGTACCAGCTATATCACTTACTATTGTTCTCTCTTCTCCAGCAAGTCTATTTACAAGAGAAGATTTTCCAGCATTTGGCTTACCTATGATAGCAAGTTTTAATACGTCCTCTTCCTCTTCAGGAATATCTATCTTCTTTATCATATCAGTTACCATATCTAGCATATCCCCAAGGTTTACCTTGTGTCCTCCAGATATTGGTATTAGGTGTTCAAATCCTAATGCCCAGAAATCATATATATCATCTTGTTGCTCTAAGAAGTTATCTATCTTGTTTACACAAAGTATGATTGGTTTGTTCTTCTTTCTTAAAATATATGATATCTCTTCATCTAACGGATTTACTCCACACTTTCCATCAACAACAAATAGGATTACGTCTGCTTCATTCATAGCAACCTCTGCTTGTTGTTTAATCTTTGTCATCATAAAGTCATTGTTTCTTGGTTCTAGTCCTCCAGTATCTACTACTACGAACTCAGTTCCATTCCACTCAGTCTCTCTATAAAGTCTATCTCTTGTAACCCCTGGCATGTCATCAACGATTGCCACTCTATCTCCTACTAGGTTATTAAATAGCGTTGATTTTCCTACGTTTGGTCTTCCAACTATTGCAACAATAGGCTTCATCTTTTACCTCCCTATCTCTTTTTTTCTTTATTATTAAAGTTTTTCTTTACCTGTTTAAAATTTGTTTTTTTACTATTTGGTTTATCACTAGTTTTACTCTTACTCTCACTCTTAGTTTTTACACTCTTCTCCTGTGGTATAACTATATCTTTTTGCCTTTGCTTTCTTCCATTGTCTTTTTCTACAAACATCTTCTTTCTAGTAAATGGATTTATCTCTGTATAGTACATAAGAGTAGAATATGTAGATGGTGTCGGAGTAAATATCTGTACCTGCTCTGGATTAACTTTTAATTCAGCAGAAGCAAATCTTTTCAGATCTAGCATATCTTTTTCATCACACCCAGGATGAGCAGCTATAAGGTAGTATGTTAAAAATTGCTTCAATCCATATTTCTCATTTACCTTATAAAATCTATCTTTGAACTCCTTAAGTGGTGCTTTTCCATCTTTTCCCATAAGTGATAGAACCTTATCTTCAGTATGCTCTGGTGCTATCTTCATCTGTCCAGATACATGATCCTTTACCAGCTCTTCAAGATAAAGTTGTCCACACTTACTATCATCTAAAATCATATCATATCTTATTCCAGATGCAATAAATATTTTTTTAATTTTATCTATTTTTTTCAATCTTCTTAGAAGTTCTATCTGTCTACTATGGTCTATCTTCAATGCTGGACACTTCTTTGGATATAGACATCTTCTATCTGGGCAAGCTCCTAATTTTAACTTTTTAGTACACTCCACTTGATACATATTGGCAGTCGGTCCACCAACATCTGATATATACCCCTTGAATTTTGGAGCTGATGCTATCTCTTTTATCTCCTCTACGATTGAATCCTCACTTCTAGATACCACAGTACGCCCTTGATGGATAGCTATAGCACAGAAGTTACACTCCCCATAACACCCTCTATGTGTTGTTACAGAGTTTCTTATTGTATCCAGTGCTCTTACCTCACCCATACTTCTATAATATGGATGTACCTCTCTTTCAAAATCCATTGAATATATCTCATCTAACTCATCAGATGTAAAATTTTCACTTGGAGGATTTTGTATAAGATATCTATCTCCACATTTTTGGCATAGCCCCTTAGCAGTTATTGGATCACAGTTTAAATAGAAACTATTGAAAGCATCTATAAACTTAAACTTATCAGCTACACACTCCTCATATGATGGTAACTCCACATAGCTCTCATTCTTATCCTTAGCTATATAGCATAGCCCTCTTATACCTCTCCACTCTCTTCCACCTTTTAAGGCTCTAGCTAGTGCTAGCATAGATTTTTCTCCCATTCCATAAGATAGGATATCTGCCTTAGCATCAAAAATTATTGGTCTTCTTAGAGAGTTACTCCAGTAGTCATAGTGTGTAATTCTTCTCAAACTTGATTCTATTCCACTTATTACTATTGGAATATCATAGTTTTTAAAATATCTTTTTATCAAGTTTGTATATGCTATTACAGCTCTATCTGGTCTTCTATTATTCTCTCCTCCAGGAGTGAAATCATCCTGTTTTCTCTTCTTTTTTGTAGCTGTATAGTTAGCTACCATAGAGTCTACACACCCACCAGATATTGCCCAATATAATTTGGGAACTCCCAATCTTCTTATATCCTCATCACTATTTATATCTGGTTGAGCTATTATTCCTACTTTGAACCCATGTTTTAATAGCCATTTTCCTATAACAGCACTACCATTGTATGAACTATCTATATATGTATCTCCAGATACTAAAATTATATCTAACTCTTCCCAACCTAATTTTCTTACCTCTTCCATTGTAGTAGGTAAAAACATAATATCACCTAATCCTTTATTCTTTACCCCTTATTGTATCATATTTTATAAAAATTTACGAACTATTTTTTTGTAAAAAAAGAGAGAGGGATTTTACAAATTGACATCTTTTGTATCCCTCCTTGTATACATAAATTTTTAATAAAAATATGTTTTATTCATTTATTAAATCTTCTCTATCTGTTTCTCCTACCCAAATAATCATATTTTTATGAAATTCTGGTAAACAATGAACTGTTTTTATTTGATACTCTTCTTCTAAACTACATAAAAAAGAAACATACTTCATCATTTGTCCCATTGGTATAGATACAAAAAAATCTAGTATTACTAAAAATTTTCTTTTATCTTTTGTTTCTAAAAAAATACCAATATTTTTTCCAAAATCTTTTTCAATTTCTCGAACTTTATTATCTACTATTTCTTTAGCTGTCATTTTTCTCCTCCATTAATTTATTTTCTAATTTTTAATAATAAGCCATAGCTTTCTTTCCATCAAAAACTATACCAATTTTTACTATATCCTTTACTCCATTTTTCTTTAGTAGTGCTTCATACTTTTTATCCTCTATTTGATTAAAGGCTCTTTCTACCTCTTTTTCTATATCATTGGTATTTGCTCTTTTTAACTCCAAAATATACCCTGCCCAAGATTTATTTCTTGGAATAAGTATTATGTCTGCCCTTCCATAACCGCTTTCCATATTTGGCTCCATTATATAGTAATCATCTAAGGCATATAAAAATCCTCCTAATAATGCTTGATAAGGATTCTCATACTTTCTACTTATATCATAGAAACTAATCGCATTAATAACTACATCCTCTAAACTCTTTATTACTTGAGAGATATTTTTGGTAATCAAAGCTTGGACTAAACTTCCAACATTGCTACTCTCTCTGAAAATAGCATCTACGAATAACCCTTTAAATAGACTTTGTATCTCTTTATTGGGAATTCTCAAAACAAACATTGTTTCACTAAGTGTTTCTTTTACCGTTAAATATCCAGAAAATAGCATTATCTCCCAAATATTGTTAGGTGATAAATTATCGCCCATTCTTATACTTTCATTGATATATACCATTATATCCTTACCATTTATTAAGTCATTTAGATTATCAAAAACAGTTGAATTTGAAGCTAATAACATATTTAAAATCAGAGCATTTCCTGAGGTGTTTACCCAATATGATTTTACTTTTTTAAACTGTACATATTTTAATATACTCCAAGGATTATATATCTCATTTTCTCCAAAGCTATACCCATTATACCAAGATTTTACCTCTGGCATCTCATAACCAATGTTGTAATAGTCAAGCATAGCTTTTACTTCACTTTCAACTAACCCAAAACAATCGCTATATTCATTATTTAGTATTGTATAGTTTGTAAAGTTATTTAAATCAGAAAATATTCCTGCTTGAGCTACTCTTATTATCCCTGTAAGTATTCCCATCTTTAAATAATTATTAGTTTTAAGTACATCTCCATAAAAAGCTCTTAAAAAATCTCTCATCTCATTGTAATATCTCTTTTCATAAGCCGAGATTATAGGAGAGTCATATTCATCTATTAGTACAATTACCTTTTGATTATAGTATTTATATAGAATCTTAGTTAAAAATAGTAGTGAACTTTCTAAACTACTTTTGTCCACTTGCTCGATTAAATATTTTTTAAATTTTAAAGAATCAAATTCATCTAAGTAAGGTAATATATCTTTATATTCATCATAAAGAGTTGATATTTTATTTCTGATTTTACTTAAAGCCTCTTCAAAATTTGAGCCACTTATACCTTTCAAACTAATAAATATAACTGGATATTTTCCTTGTTCTTTCATCATAGGAGAGTTTTCTATATATAAGCCATTAAATAGTTTTCTATTTTCATCTTGATTTTCTATATTAAAGAAATATTTGAGCATAGACATATTAAGAGTTTTTCCAAATCTTCTAGGACGGCAAAATAGTTTTACTTCTGATCCATCATTTAATATATCCTCTATAAACTTTGTCTTATCTACATAATAACAATCTTGCTCTCTAACTTCCCTAAAATCCTCTATTGCAATAGGTATTTTTTTCATAGCTATACTCCTCTCCTTTTCCTAGATATATAATATTTATTATACCATATTGGAAAAAAAATCCCTATTTTATTTTATCTTCAATAAAAAACTACACCCTCCATCTTAGTTGTCTAAGATTTTAGATGTAGTATATATTATTCTATTCATTACTCTTTACTCTAGATAGATATAGCCCTAAACAGAATACTAACATATTAGATTTCCAGATCTCTCTCCATACATTCTCTGTTAGTCCTCCTACTAAGAATGCTACTAACATACCTATTGTACCTACTACTATGTAGTAATTCATATCCCTTTCTCTTCCTATACAGTATCTTATCTGTCTATATAGGATAAATAGGAACATTCCTATAAAAGGAAAGAATAGTATACCTTCCTCTGCTAAACTGGTAAAATACATACTATGAAGATTTCCAGAACCAGCTATATCTTTCAGATGATTCTTAGCTCCTTGCCACTTCATCTCATCATACTTTTTATTCTTTTCCATATACTCTAAAGCAAACTTACTAGCATTATCTCTTCCTACTCCAAATGGAAGATTGTTCTTAAACATATCTACTGAACTCTCCCACATAAAGAGCCTTATCTTATTTGACACATCTTCTAAGTTATTGATACTTTCAAATCTCTTAATGTATCTATTATTCTCTAACCCTTTACTAGTTACTAGCCCTATTCCTAATACTCCCACTAAAACTACTCCTACTATAAATAGCTTCTTATTCTTTATAAAGAGAAATAAAACTATAAATAGTCCAGCTAGAAAACCTAACCATGCTCCTCTTCCCTGTGTCATTACCAGAGCTATTATAGCTAGAATAAAGGATAATAAATATATAGCTCCCTCTTTTATCTTGCTATAAGCTATAGCGTATACTACTACTGCTAATAGAAGTAAACTTCCCATAGCTAAGATATGTGCCTCATCTAATGGATGACTAGAGAAACTAACAAGTCTAGCATTAAAATTCCACTTAAGTTTTTTATAGAAAAATATTCCATTTATAAAGCTAATAACTATACTTAGAGAGAAAAGTGATAGTGCTATTTTTGTTACTTTTTCTCTTTTAATAAAAAGTGGAATAAAGAAGATAGGTAGATATTTATATGTTTTCTCTAAAGCTCTTTGAAAAGAGTAACTTCTCCCTACTGATAATAAACTAAATAGTGGTAATAGAATTAAAATAGCTAGTGTATATTTTTCCTCCACAGTTAAACTTATTTTTCTCTTATCCCAAAGGTATAGTAAAAAGGCTAGAATCAAAAATCCTAGCCCTATACTTATTCCAGACTTTGAGATAAATAGAGAAAGGGTATAGATATATACACCCAACTCTCCTATTTTGTTGTAGATATTTTGACTAATTTTAAACATAAATTACTCCTATATATTTTAGCTTAAATTTTTCTATTATATTTGCTAAAATATATGATGTTACAAAAACAATTATAATTAATATAGGGATTCCATATAATGGATTTATTTCATATTTTAATATATACCTGAAAAATGCTTGTATTACACTTAATATTCCTGCGTGTAATAAATATATACTAAAAGTTTTGCTTGTAACTCTTTCAATCCAAAAAATATTTTTATTTATTTTTAAATTTGAAAATGATAAATATAATAATAGTGATGCTAACATTACAAATAAAAAATTATTAGAATAGTAGAATTGACTTTTTGTAATTTCAACAATAAAAAACATAATCAATAAAATAATAAAAGCTACTATTACTCCTAATTTAAAATTTATTTTTTTATCTTTCAATGAATAACCTAATATAAAATATCCTAAATAACTAATAAATTTAAATTGATTAAATAGCCAAAAATATTTTAAATATTTCAGTATATCCTCTCTATTATAGAAATTAATCTGTTCTAAATATTTTTGAAAGAATAAGACTGTTAATCCTAAAATAAGAAAAAATATACCAATATTTCTGAACATTTTTTCTCCTTTTTTCATTCTTAATCTTATCAAAAATGGAACCAATAAATAAAGTCCTATTGCCATATAAAGATACCACATATGATAAAAAGGAGCACCTATTATTAATTGTTTTACTGGAGAATATCTATCTTCAATTTCAAGGTTTAAAATATATTTTACTACTATTAAAAAATAAGAATATATAAAATATAAAATACTATAAATAAAAGTTGAAATGTATATATTTTTTAAAATTTTTCTATAATAATAACTAATTTTTATATTTTTTTCGTTAGAAAGTGCATATTTTCCTGATAATAATACAAAAATAGGTACTGCTGGTCTTGCAAAAGAATCCCATATATTTCCTATTGTAAAATAACTTCCTCCGATTTTTTCATAACCATTAATATAATATGCAGATACATGTATTGTAATTACCATCAAACATGCAATTATTTTCAATAAATCTAAATTTTCTTCTCTTTTCATCTAAGTTCTCTCTCCTAAATACTTTTAAGGTACTCTAATAATTCCACTCTTGTCTCCTCATTTCTAAGACCAAACTCTATATTAGCTTTAAGAAGTCCAAACTTATTACCTATATCATATCTTTTTCCTTCAAAATTATAGGCTAATACCTTTTCTCCATCCTTCATCATAGCTACTATAGCATCTGTTAATTGTATCTCTCCACCTTTTCCAGGTTCTGTTTTTTCTAAATAATCAAATATTTTTGGAGTAAGTAAATATCTTCCTAAACATGCTAACTTTGATGGTGCTTCCTCTATAGATGGTTTTTCTATAAAGTTTTCCATCTCTACAGTCTTTTCATCTAATGATAGTAATGGTTTTACTATTCCATGATACATCAGACTCTTTTACCTCTTGACATCCTACTATACTAGAACCATATTTAGAGTAACTATCTATTAGTTGCTTAGCTACTGGAACATCATTGTATACTATATCATCACCTAGTGCTATTACAGGCTCATCTCCTACAAAGGATTTAGCTTTTAAGATAGCATGTCCTAATCCTTTTGGATGATTCTGTCTTATATAACAGATATTAGCCATAGATGAGATATCTTCTACCTTTTCTAAAAGAGTGTTTTTATTATTCTTTTTAAGAGTATCCTCTAACTCATATAAATGGTCAAAATGATCCTCTATACTATTCTTATTTCTTCCAGTAACTATAATTATATCCTTTATCCCAGATTCAACTAATTCCTCTACTATATATTGTAGTGATGGCTTATCAACTATTACTAACATCTCTTTAGGTTGTGCCTTAGTTACAGGTAACACTCTAGTCCCAAATCCTGCTGCTGGTATAACTGCTTTAGTTACTTTCATAATTTATATTCTCCTATTTTACTTTTCAAATTTATTAAAAACTAAAAATGACGGAAACTTGGGTCTAAAATATGTTGATTTTGGTGGCATTATATTTCCTTGATTTATAGTTTCTATAAATTCTTTCTTCAGCATAGAGCTTATTTCTAAATATACAATTTCTTTTGTTTGACTACTAATTTCTTTTTCTAGTTCACTTAAAGATAAAAATTCTATATCTTCATCTTTAAAAATTCTAAATATATCAGAAATTAATTGTGTATTTATTCTATAAATATCATTATTAGCAAACAAATCTTCTTCACTCTCTAATAGTTTAAAAGAGACTATTTCATTTTGATATCTTAATCTTACTTCTCCTTTTTCTAACTTTTTATCATTTGAAATCAGTATAAATTTCTTTTTTATTTTTCCTTTTATTTCATTAAATTTATCTTTTGATATATTTTTTATCTTTCTTGGAATTGCTTCTATTTTCATTTCATCTATTTCATAAATACAACTCATTACTGTTTTTTTCTTTTTAAATAATGATGTCGAATATAATCTATGATGACCATCTGCTATATAAAAATACTCTATATCTTCTAACATTTTCAAAATTTCTTCAGCTTCTTTATTAGAATATACAAATAACTTTATTTTTGAATCTTCTAGTTTATAACAAGGTAAATTTTCTTTCGTAAATTCTTCTAAAAATAATTTTTTATTATGAGTTAAAATTACTGGATTAGCTTCAGTATTATAAAAATGAAAATTATTTAACATTCTCTGAATAACATCTGCTAACACTAATTCATGACATAAAACCTTTTTTTCTTGATAATATTTAATTGGAGTATTACATAAAATTCCCCAACTTCCTTCTAAGTTAAAAATTATAACTATATCTTCTAGTTTTTTTATCTCATCATTATTCAAACTTTTTTTTATAGTTTCATCTAAAAATAATGTTTTTTCATCAAAATTAATTTTATCATCTATAATTCTTGTTAAATTTATATAATCATTGGGATAAAAATTTCCACTAATATTTATATAAGCAGATTTTAATTTTTCAAATTCCATTTTAGCCCCTCGCTTTAAATATTTCTTTTATAGCCCTTAAACAATAATTATTATCTTTTTCATCTCTTATTGCTAATCTAATATAATTATCATTTATTCCTTTTTTTCCTTTTAAATCTTTTATTAAAATATCATATTTATTTAAAAGTATTTCTGCTAAGTCTTTAGAAGTATACTTTTCCAATATTTTTACCATTACATAGTTAGCCTCTGAATCAAGTACAGCTAATTCTTCTATCTCTTTAAGCCCTCTTATAAAGTTTTTTCTTGAAATTTTTATTTTATCCAAAGACTTTTTATATAATTTCTCATATTTATTATAAATTTGCATATAATACTCGGCAAATGAATTTATATTCCAAATAGAAACTTCTTTTTTTAATTTATTTATTATAGAAATATCACTAGTAGCTATTACTCCTAATCTTAAACCTGGTACTCCATATGATTTAGAAATACTTTTCACTACAATTAAGTTTGAAAATTTATTTAAAATATCATCTGTTAGTAAACTAGAGTTTTCTTCAATAGCAAAGTCTACAAAGGATTCGTCTATTATCAATTTAATATTTTTCTTTTTTCCCCATTCTAATAAGTTTAATACTTCAATTTTAGAAATATAATTTCCGGATGGATTATCTGGATTAATTAATATTAAATTTTCTATTTTCTTATCATCAAAGTATTCAATAATATTACTACTAGAATATCTATATTCATTATTTTCAACATTAAAAATAACTAAGCTATCTTCTGAATATCTATTTGGATACTCTTCAAAAGTTGGTCTAATTACTCCTAAAGATCCTTCTAAAATATTCAATAACCCTTTTATTAACTCTGCTGCTCCGTTCCCTACTACTATATATCTTTCATCTATATTAAAATATTTACTAGCAAGTAAATTATTTACCTTTAGTCCAGACGGATATTGAGTAAGTAATTCTTGAAAGTTCATCTTTAACTCATCTATCATCTTTTTAGGTGGAAAATATGGGTTAACTAGGTAACAGTAATCTAATAATTTTGGATATCTCCAATATCCTCCGTATCTTACCTGAAATTTAGATAGTTTATCTTCCTTTGCAAATAAACTTTCAGCTATATCCAAATCCTGCTTATCATCTATTTCGTACCATTTTAAGCCTTCTATTTTTAATCCTTTTAATTCATTTGGAATAATTTTTATTAAAGTTTCAAAAACTGATTCATAATATTGATTTGTACCTTTAGAAGAAATATATGCTTTTAAAAATGGAATATAGTATTTTTGGTTAAACTCTTTACTTAATTTATAAATATTTACTGTTTTATATAAATTCTCTACTTCATTAAAACTAAATCTTTGGGAAGAAATAAAGTCAACTACATTATTCTCATCATCTAACCTAACGCAAGTTCCATCCATCCAAGATTCATATTCTGAAACTACTGCTAAATTTTTATATGAACTATTTATAATATTTTCTAATAATTTATCCTCAAATATTAAATCAGATTCTATTAATAAAATATCGTTATTTAGTAATTCTTCTTCAACTAATCCTAAAGAATAAATATTGTTAGTTTTATCATAAATATCGTTATTATAAAATTTTATTTTGATTCTAATATCTAAATTATTTATATAATTTTTTAATATCTCTTCTTTGTAACCTGTTACTATTACTATTTCTTCTAAAGTATATTTCTCTAATTGTTTCAACAATCTTTTTATTAAACTTTCTCCATTTACTTCGACCATACACTTAGTTTTATCTTTTGTTATATTCTTTAATCTACTTCCCATTCCAGCTGCTAATATAATTGCTTTCATATAATACCTCTTTTTAAAAAATTATTTTATTTTCATAATTATCTAACTCTATTTCTAAACCAATTTTTTGTTTTCTAGCTTCATCATATATCAATTTAGCCACTATAATATCATCGATTGCAATTCCTATATTATACGCAATTATTTTCTCACTTTTTCCCTTTTCTCTTCCTTTAATTTTTCCTAACAAAACCTCTCCTAATTCTCCAGTTAAATTTTTTATAAAATGTTTTGTATGTTCATAATCATCTGTATAAATTTTATCAAATACCTCATCACATTCCTGCCATCCTCTACTGTGAATAGGTAAAATTAAAACATTTTCTTGTAGCCATTCTTTTTTTATAAAAGGCTTTGAAGCATACGTGATTGCAGAAATAATAATTTTTCCTGTTTTTACAAAAGTTTCTAAGTCTTCAATTATTTCAAATTTAAATTGACTCTTTTTAAACTTCTCAATAAATTTTAAATGAGTATCTTTATACGAAAATAAATTTACTTTTTTTATATGGGGTAAATATTCCTCTATACATTTTAAAGTTGCTATTGCTGTATTTCCTAATCCAATTATAGATATTTCTTCTATTTCTGGATTAGCAAACATTTCAATAGAAATAGTTGCTATTGCTCCTGTTCTAATAGAAGTTAACCAAGTTGCATCCATTATACTTAAAAGTTTACCCGTTTTTTCATCATTTAAAAACATTGTTCCAAATATACTTGGATAGTTTTTATTTTCAAAACGCTCTATTAACTTTAAACCCAAAACTTCATTTTTCAATCCTCCTGGCATAGCTGTATAAAAAACTCCTTCTCTAGGAACTAAAGATACTTTAGGTTTTAAATAACTTTCTCCTAAACTATGTTTTTTTAATCCCTTTTTTATATTTTCTACTATACTTCTTAATGATAACTTTAAGTGTAAAATTTCTTGATGAGATAAAACTAATACTTTTCCCAAAAAAATCGACTCCTTTCACAAACTTTCTTTTAATTTAACCTTATACAAACTACTCATAATCTTTAAAACAAAAAATAATAAAATTGACCTTTAATTTTATATTTTTTTAAAATAGTTATTTGAATATAGTTAACTAAATAATTTATTCTGAATTTTTCTAAAAACCTTATCTTCATAGTAAAAATAAAAGATAAAATTAATCATTAAAAAATAAGAATATAAAAAGAATACCTATACTCATCAGTCTAATACTCTCAAACTATATAAAAAATTATAAAATACTTAAATTTAATATTTTAATCGATTAAGAACTTATATTAACTTAATTAAAAATTTTTATGTATAATTTATTACAATAACTCCTTTACTAATACTTCTTTTAATACATTATTATTTGTACTTGTATTCAATAATTCAATCACTTTTTGAAATTATATTTCTCAAAAAATAAACTAAATATATATTTATTTAAAATCACTTTAGCTAAACTATTTAATCACGATTTTTCCTATTTATATCTTTTCTATTATCTTTTTGATAAATATTCATTAAATTTTATATACTTTATAAAAATGATGAGGTATTTGTTTTTCTAAAGATGGTAATTTCATATAATCTCCATAATATTCTTTTAAAAAAATATCATATTTTTCAGGAATAGGAAAAAATTCATCTTCAAACTTTTCCTTCTTTAATTTCAAATATGACTCCTTTGGAATTTTATAATATTTCATTCCCCACACAACACACTCCGCATATTCCGAATTCATAAATTTATATTTTTGACTTTTTTTATCTATTTTTTTTAATAAATCATTTAAATTTAAATATTGGCTAATATAAAATAAAGGATATTTTAAAATTGTTTTTATAATTGATGATGACTTTATGTATTTTTTATTTCCTGCTAATAAAATAAGAAACTGTTGAATTCTAAGAGTTCTTAAGTAATTTTTATTTTTTAAATTAATTCCATCTATAGGATAAATATCAACAAATAATCCTAATCCATATTCTTTTGTATTTTTATATTCTACTCTATATCTCGTATCACAAAATCTTGCTATTGGATATATATATTCCTTACAGGTTCTATAATGTTTTAAAGAAAAATATCCTAACTTCTTTTCATTTTTGATACAGTATTTTATAAATTTTTCATAATCCTCTCTCGGCATCATTATATCTATATCATCATCCCAAGGAATAAAACCTTGATGCCTAACTGCTCCCAACAATGTTCCATATCCTAAAAAATATTTTATATTCTCTTTTTCGCAAATTTCTTTTATTTTTTTTAATACTTCTAAGCTACCAAGTTGTATCTCTCTTAAAGTTAATTCTTTCCCTTCCATAATTTTAAACACCTCTTTTCTATATATTTTTCATATACCAATTTTTCTTTTAAAAAAATTAAAGTAAAAAAATAAGTTACAGTTCCGCCAAAAATTTGAATTATAATTTTTATAATTTTTATTCCTTCTATATTTTTTGTTAATATTAAAAAAATATATAAACTTAAATTAGCTATTAAAATTTTAATTAATTCTTTTAACTCTAGATTTATTTTATAGTATTTTCTCCCTAAGTAAATATAAATTATTGTTACGATAATTTCACTTATTGTTGTAGATAATGCTGCTCCCATTTCCGAATAATATCTTATTAATATAAAATTTCCTATAGTATTTGAAACTGCTCCCATAAAAACAGCCAATATCATCTTATTTTCATTCTTTGTTATAAGTAAAATTCTAGATCCTAATAAATATCCCAATGGAGTTAAAACTAATAATATAGACATTAATTTTATAATATTGGCTGTAGCCATATATTTCTCTCCATATATTAACACTACAATGTCATTAGTGGTGTATTGTATTCCTATTATCATTGGTATACCTAATATCAAGATTAATTTTACTGTCTTTGATAGCATTGAATTAAAATCGTTAAATTTTTTTTCAATGTATAACCATGAAAGTCTTGGTACTACAACCATTGTAAAAGTATTCATTATTTGTAATAATACCTTGTAAATTCTATTACCATAAATATAATAAGCCACTACTTCTTTGGCACAAAAAAATCCTAACATACTGACATCTACCAATGTATATACTTCTATTGCTATATTTACAGTTACAAGATATAATATAGATTTTATATGTCTTTTAAAACTTAAATCTTTAAAAATAAGAGTTACATATTTTTTTGAATATATAATATTTATTAAATAATTCCCAAGAGTTCCTATAATAGTTATTAGTGCAAATTTTAAATAATCTGAATCTTTTCTTACAAATAAAATTAATAGTATCAAAGATAGTATTTTAAAAACAATATTTCTTAATGAAATAAATTTAAACTCTTCGAGACCTTCATAGAGCCAATTAATATTAAAAATATTAAAAAATAATAATATTCCCATTATTAAATATAACTTTAAATTTTCTCTAAGTATATCAATATTTAAGATCAAAATAAAATAAATCGTTAAAAAAAATATGGTAGATAAAAAATTTATAAAAAATAATTCTGAATATACTCTGTTTAATTCTTTTTTATTCTCTCTGATATTTGCTATCTCTCTAACACCATAAGTTGGTATTCCAAGAAAAGAAAGAATTACAAAATATTGAACTATATTTTGTGAATAGCCTACTTCACCTATACTTTGAGGTGAAAGAACTCTTGCAGCATAAATTCCAGAAATCAATGGAAATAATAAATTAAGAATATTATAAACTAAATAATAAAATGTATTTTTTAATAACGATTTTTGCTTCATAACTTTTTTACCCACTCTTGATTATCTAAATACCATCTAATTGTCTTTTCTATACCTTTATCAAATGGTGTCTCTGGGTACCATCCTAACTCTGTTGCTATCTTTGTTGGATCTATTGCATATCTTGCATCATGTCCTAATCTATCCTGTACATAAGTTATTAAATCATAGTTTATATTCTCTATATCTGTCTTTAATACCTT
>NZ_JACSNP010000284.1 GCF_016900045.1 Fusobacterium mortiferum | reverse complement strand
AAGTCTAACTTTTTTCGCTAGAATCATCTTCCATTAACTCCTTAATCATTTTTTTAGCCTTATTCGCTCTTTTTCCTACTTTTATCTACAAATTCTCCTATTGAGTAATATTTCATTTTCTCACCTCAATAGTATTATACCGCAATCTATAAATTATCTATAGAATTTTATATTAAATTATATATTTTTTATAACAGTCATACCCCTCCT
>NZ_JACSNP010000283.1 GCF_016900045.1 Fusobacterium mortiferum | reverse complement strand
ATAAGAAGAAGGTGGAGGTGAAAGGCAAGGCAGGGAGGATCTTATTACATCTTGCCATGAATCACGGAGTGGACATCGATAGGTGAAAAAATTACCATGACTGAAGGAATTACTGCTGCAATTCGATACGGAAAAGTTCTCCATCGTGATTGTTGTAATTATCTGTGACATGATATAGACTGTAGCACCGACAGTGAGAGAGAAACGAAGTTGAACCTTAACCCTAATC
>NZ_JACSNP010000282.1 GCF_016900045.1 Fusobacterium mortiferum | reverse complement strand
GTTATATGCTGTTATCGATATCGGTTCAACTACTATGCGCATGGCTATCTATCAAATTTCGCAAAATAAATTAGAACTCGTACATAAAAGAAAATACACTGTTGGACTTGCTTCTTACGTACAAGATGGCATCATGACGCCCGAAGGAATTGATAAAGCTTGTGAAATTTTAAATAAATTCCATGCTTTTTTGACTTCATTCAATATAAAAAATGTATCAGCATTCACT
>NZ_JACSNP010000281.1 GCF_016900045.1 Fusobacterium mortiferum | reverse complement strand
CTTGAATACTTGAGAAAGTTACTGTAATTACGGGTATCAATGCCATAGGCGTTTTTGTTTAACGAAAGTAACCAAACTACAATCAAAAAGAAAAAAAGAGGGCTCTGCTACATTTTAATAGTCATGCCCCCGTTCTTTTTTCACGCTTAACCCCCAACCTTCCTTTAAGCGGGATCTTTACGCTGGTACTTCTTTCCCAACGTTTAGGGCCTTCCCGAGTGTCTTGGCA
>NZ_JACSNP010000280.1 GCF_016900045.1 Fusobacterium mortiferum | reverse complement strand
GTGAAACAAAGTGTAGCAGAATTTATAGCTATAAAATTTGTAGTAATCGTTGATAATAAAATTACAAGCAGTGCGATAATACCTAAACCAGATAAGGCAAAAATATCGCAGATATCAGTTGTATTAAAATGAATGGCAGAACTAAGTCCGATGATGTACATTAAACAGCTACCAAAACAATAAGCAAATACAGCATATAAAGTGCCTTTTGTATGTTTTGTTAATTTAC
>NZ_JACSNP010000027.1 GCF_016900045.1 Fusobacterium mortiferum | reverse complement strand
AGATAACCAAATATCTCTGCTCCCTTTTTTAATTTTGCTGCTTCTTTTAAAATAGGTGAAAAGGCTTGTCCAAAAAAGATATTATCTCCTAATACTAAAGCTACACTATCCTTACCTATAAATTCTTCTCCTATTATAAATGCTTCAGCTAAGCCATTTGGCTTCTCTTGAACTTTATATGTTATGCTCATGCCTAGTTCTTTTCCATCTTGTAAAAGCTCTTCAAAACATCTTAAATCCCTTGGAGTAGAGATTATAAGCACCTCTCTTATCCCTGCTAACATGAGTACAGAAAGAGGATAATATATCATTGGTTTATCATATATTGGCAATATCTGTTTTGATATACTCTTGGTCATTGGATATAACCTTGTACCACTTCCTCCTGCTAATATTATCCCTTTCATAGTTTTATACTCCTTTTATCTAGCATTCAAATAATTTAATATTTTATTTTTTAATATTCTTTTTACCACTTTAAAATCATAAATCTTATATTTCCAATATACTTTATCCAATAATTTTATATTTTTTGTTTTTGAATATCTTAATATTTCCCGAATCTGTTTTTGAAAAAATTCCTTATCTTCATTTTGAAAACAATTTACATATTCTTTTAGTTCCTTAGTTAAGTCCTTTATATCAACTTCTTTTTCTAGCATTCTTAACATTCTAATTTTTTCTATTTCTAATCTTAGCTTTTGACTTATAGTTAAGTTAATATAATTTCTTACTTTTAAATCTATTATATGCTTTTCTATCTTTTCATAGGCCTCTATTGCTTGTTTTGTTTTTATTTTGTTAGAAGTAGCTATACTTCCTTTTCTTTCTTCACGATAATAATATCCTATCTCATTTATAAATTTAACATTTTCACAGAAAAGTAATGTATCTATTGACCAAAAAATATCTTCAAATATTATTCCTGATATAAATCTTTTATTCTTTATATATTCATATTTATATAATTTATTCCAACAAACATTTGATATTTTTTTTAAAAATTTTTCTCCTTTATTTATGTAACTGTATTCTTCAGCTAAATGTATTCCTTTTCTTTTTTGACCATTATTATTAAAATATTCAAAATTAAATATTACTATATCTTCATCTTTTAGCTTTTTTACTATATTTTTGTATATATTTTTATCTAAATAATCATCACTATCAACAAAAGTAATATAATCACCACTTGCTTCTTCTATTCCTCTATTTCTTGCTGAAGATACACCCATATTTTCCTTATCTATTATTTTTAATCTTTTATCAAAAATATACTCCTTTACTATTTTTAATGAATTATCTTTACTTCCATCATTTACTACTATTACCTCTAAATTCTTATAAGTTTGATTTAATACTGACTCTATACATTTTCTCACATAAGTTTCTACATTATACATTGGTATTACTACTGATATTTTTATTCTTTCTTCCAATTTTTTTACTACTCCCCTATTATATCTCCAAATTGTTCATATATTTTAGGATAACTTTTAGTTCCTATAAATTCTATCTCAGACTTTCCTTTAAAATTTAAAGCTCCTGTTGAAAATAAAGTTATAACTTTTTCAAATTTTATATCTAATAATAAACATATTTCTATTGGAAATGAATTTTCTATAGTCTTTATATTAAACTCTTTAAAAACTTCTTTATAATTAGTTTTTTCTCTTGGATGAGCTTTAATATAAATATTTTTTTTACTCTGTTTCATAATAATTTCTCTATATATCTCTATCTTTTCTTCTTCTGTTACAATCCCATCTTCTGATAATGGTTGTGTTAATAATAAAACTTTTCCTTTTTCTAATCTTAACTTCTCTAATTTTTCTGTACTTATATTAAATACCTCTAATATCTCATTTTGTTCATTTCTTGTTAAAGCTTCCCATTTTTCACTCAGATTGATAATCTCGACTTTATTCTTTATTAAATCTGGAGTAGAAAATAATCCTGTTAAATATACCTTTTTTATTTTTTCAGATAATCCAAATCTTTTATAATCTTTTTTTCTTTTTTCAATTATAACTTTTTTTATAAAATGATTTATTCTTATTTTTTTTATCTCTCTATTATTCTCTTCTTCTAATATTTTTCTATTATAATTCATAGTTCCATCTTCTAAAAGATATATATTTTTATTAAAATTATTTAAAAAAAACTGACTATATGAAATATGATCTTGTAAATAAATCATTTCTATATTTTCTAATAAATTTATCAATTTATTATTCAATCTCCACTGCTTATATTTTCTAATTAAATAATTAAACTCTTTATACTCTTTTATCCATATTACCTTACTCTCATCAAAATATATCTCTTTTTTCAATTCTTCATTGAGAAAATAAATAATTTTTTTTTCACATTTCATCAAAATTAAAGCTAAAAGTAAAGTATACTTGCTTTTAACATATATTCCTTTCATAAAAACTCCATTATCAATTATTATCTTTAGTTCTTTCTATTCTTTACTCAATATACTAAATATTCTTCTTTTTATATATAACTTCATCCTCTTTCTAATAAAATTTAGATCAAGTATTCTATTTCGCCAATATATTATTCTAAAATAATTTAAGTTTTTAATTTCTATAACATCACTACTTTTTAATAATTTATTTAATTTTTTTAGTAAAATAATCTTTTCATCTAAATTTATTTCTTTTTGAACAGAAAGATAAAACTCTAAAAATCTGTTTAATTCTATAAAATTAACCTTTCCCTCAAGCTTGGCTCTCCAACTTTCTCTTTCTATTATAAGATATATCAATTTATTTTGATTAAGATTATTTTTATTTTTTTTTATAAAATTATCTATTTTTTTTAAAATCAATTGATATGATTTAAGCTGTTTTTCATAAAAACCTTTATTAAAATTTTTTCCTAATTCCATTATACTATCTTTTCTATTTATTCTATAGTAGTAAAGTGCTTCATCTATTAATTTTATTTTCGATGTTGAGAATATTGTTTCAACTTTCCAAAAAGCATCTTCATACAATATTTCTAAAAAGCTAAATTTATTTTTCTTTATATATTCTATCTTATAAAGTTTATTCCAACATACATTTTCTAATTCAGAATATAAATAGCTTTCATTCGAAGATAAATTACACAAATATCTTGTATCCAAATACTTTTCTTTTTGAATGTTATTAGTTCTATTATCTACTCTAGTATAATTAAAAACTAATATATCTTCATTATTCAAATTATTTATCAATATTTCATACATATTTAATTTCAAATAATCATCACTATCTACAAATGAAATATAATCTCCAGTCGCTTCTTCTATTCCTCTATTTCTTGCTGATGATAAGCCCCCATTTTCCTTATTTATTACTTTTATTCTCTTATCTGACAAAAACTCCTCTACAATTTCCATTGAATTATCTTTAGTTCCATCATTTACTACTATTACTTCTAAATTTCTATATGTTTGATTCACTATCGATTCTAAACATTGTTTTATATATTTTTCTACATTATATACTGGTACTATTACACTTATCTTTATATCTCTATTCATACTTCTCTTTTCTCCAAAATTATTTTGATAAGTTTTTAAATTTTTTCTTTATTCTATTTCTAATTAAATTAAAATTAATAACTCCATTTCTCCAATAAAGTTTATCAAATAAATTTAAACCAGATATTTTTATAACATTTTTACTTTTTAATGTTTCATTTAATTTTTTTATTAAAATTTTATTAGCTATCTCATTTTTCTTTTCTTTTAATAAATACTCTTTTAAGTAATTGTCAATTTCTTCAAATTTTAATTCTCCTTCTAATTTAGCTCTCCAATTCTCTCTTTCAGCAAGTATATATACCATTTTTCCAGCAGAATAATTTTTTTTATTTTTCTCTATATATTTTTCTATATTTTCTAAAATTACTTTATATGCTTTATTTTGTTTTTTTAAGTACTCTGCATCATTACTTTTTCTACTTTGCATAATGCTTCCTTTTCTATTTATTCTATAATTATAGAAAGATTTATTTAAAATTTTTATATCAGTAGTTGAATAAATAACTTGAATATTCCAAAATACATCTTCATACAATATTTCTAAAAATTTAAAATCATTTTTTTTCAGATAATCTTTTTTATATAACTTATTCCAACAACTATGAGCTATTTTAGCATATAAATAACTATAATCTTTTTCTAAATCAATCATTTCACTATCTTTTATATGATACTCTTCTATTTTTTCTCCTGTACTATCCTCAATTCTTGAATAATTAAAAATTATTACATCTTCTTCATTTAGATTTTTAACTAACTCTTCGTATGTATTTAATTCTATCCAATCATCACTATCTACAAATGAAATATAATCTCCAGTTGCTTCTTCCATCCCTCTATTTCTTGCTGATGATAATCCTCCATTCTCTTTATTTATTATCTTTATTCTAGTGTCTGATAAAAACTCCTTTACAATTTGCATTGAGTTATCTTTAGTTCCATCATTTACTACTATTATCTCTAAGTTTCTGTATGTTTGATTCACTATTGATTCTAAACATTGTCTTATATATTTTTCCACATTATATACAGGTACTATTACACTTATCTTTATATTTTCCATCCTCTTTTTCTTAGCTCCTTTTTCTTTTTCTTAAATTTTTCTACAAATTTGTTTCTTTTTATTTTTTTCAAGCTTTTAGCTAAAAAATAAGATATTTTATTAGATTTATAATTATAATTTTTTTCAACATCAAATCCTTTTTCAATTGTTAAAATGTCCTCTTTAAATGTAAAAATATCATACCAACGCTTAAAATATATATATTTCTCTTCTTTCGCTTGTGAATCTAAAATTCTAATTATTCCATCTTTAGCTTTAATAAAATTTGAAGTGTTTAAATCCCCATGATAAATTCTATGACTGTGTATTTTTTTAGTTAATTCCATAACTTTTGCTATTTCTTCAAGAGTTTGTAAAGCTTTTCCATCAATATATTCCATTAGAATATAACTTTCTACTATTAAATTATTTTTTCTTTTTACAATAGCCCCATATACTTCTACAAACTCTACTATTCCTTTATTTCTAGCTTTATTAATATTTATTAATGTATTCAAAGCTTCTCCCTTTTTAAAAAATGTAAGAAGTTTTCTTTGAGGAATTATATTTTCTGCCTTTGGAGATTTTAATATATATTTTTTATTATCAAAGCTTACTATTGCCACATAGTTTCTTACTGTATCTTTTAGTATCTTTTCTATTTTATAATTTTTATCAATTATTTTTTTTAGTACTTCTTCATATTTTTCTTCATAAAAATATCCTTTGTACCCCTTATATTCTATATTTTTCATTTATATTCTCCATCTTTTTTAATACTTCTTTTAGTCTTATTAATACTTCTTCCTTATTAAATATTTTTAAAAAACTTTCCTTTTTCCCTTTTATTATTGATACTATTTCCGATTTTGGAGCAAATACTACTAAAGCATCTTTATCATCTGGATAAAGAGCTACTATTGGTATATTATACACTGAAGCTATATGGATAACTCCTGTATCAACACTAAATAACATATCTGCATATTTGATAATTGCTGCCGCTTCTAAAATATTTTTTGTTTTAGGCAATAATTTTATATTTTTTAAATTTAAATTTTCTAGTTTTAATTTTATTTGTTCATAAATATTTGGAGTGGTTAAAATATGAAGTTCTATTTTTTCACTTATTTTAGAAATTTCCCTACAAAAATACTCCATATCCTCAATTCTTAAACTTTTACTTGGTGAGCTTCCTAAAAAATTTAAAGCTATATTTATTTTACCTTTATTAAAATAATCCTTATATTTTTCTTCTAACTCGCCTAAATATAACTCATATTTTCTATTTGAATTATCAATACCAAATCCATCTAAAGCCCTCATATGCAAATCTACTATATGATCATTTTCATACTCTTTAATATATTTATCAAAAAGTGTCAGCTCTCCCTTTTTTATTCCAAACTTTTCCATTCTATAGTTTCCAATTACATATCTTGGATTTAAAATTCTAATTCCTAATAAATGATGTAAATGAATATTATCAGCAAAATCAAAATACAAATCATATTTGATTCCTTTTTTTCTTATCTCAAAACAACTTTGTAAAGTTTTAAAAATTTTTAAAGCTCTAACTTTTCTATCGTTATCTAAAATCCATATTTTATTTACTCTCGGATGATTCCATAATAAAGAATCACAACCTTTTTTTACTCTAACATCAATTCTAATATTTTCATCCATTTCAGCTAATGCTTTTATTAAAGGAGTTGTAGTTACTAAATCTCCAATTCTTCCACCATCTATCAATACATTCTTAATAGTTTCAACTTTAAACTCTTCTTGCTTTTTATTTCCAAGTAATCTTATAAAAAAACCTCTTATACTCATCTACCTCTTCCTTAAACAATTACTTTTTCTATCTCGTTTATATCAAAATTATTTATATCATCATCTTTATTCTCTTTTGAAAAAATCTGAATAGCTTTATCAGAGTTAGGTCCCCACAATACACTATTGTTTCCTACTATATCCTCTCTATAAATTGCTATTACTTTTTTATCTAATCCTACTCCTATATGGACTATAGAGGTATCTGGTGAAATAACCAATTCACTATTTTGTACTAATGCTATAACATCTTCTATACCTTTTAAATCTAAATAATGGACTCTTCCATTATTTATTTTATTTTTTATATCTACTACCTCTTTTTTATTTTCTCCATGTCCTAATATATATATTTCATCATTAGTTTTCTTTAAGAGAAGTTTAATAATTTTTTCTATATTTTCTCTATTAAAACTTCTGTGTTTACTTGCAGCATATGGATTTAATATAGTTCTTTTTTTATTCTCTATTTCTTGTATAGCTTCCTCTTTTTTTATTTTCTCTATTACTCTATTTACTGTTTCATCTGAAATTTGAATATCATAATTACTCTTTATATTTTTTATTCCTAATTTTTCTAAAATTTTTACAAATCTCCTTGTTATATGTGCATTACTATCTTCACTAATACTAACATCAAACAATCCCCAATCATCTTTTTCAACACCTAAGTTTATTCTACATTTACACTTATTAATAAACATTATCTGCTTCTCTCTCAAAATTGTAGAAGTATCAATTAATAAATCATATTTTTCTTCAGCTATCTCTTTTGCTAATTTTTTTAAATAACCACTACTCTTTTTGTATTCGTAAATTTTATCTACATAGATATTATTTTTTATAATATCTATTGCTCCTTTTCTTGTTACAACTCCAATTTTCATATTGGGATACTGTTTCTTTATCTCTCTATATACAAAGCTACTTACAACCATATCCCCTATTTTTCCATCATCTCTTAATAATAAAATAGAATTTATAGAGTTTTTTTCTATTAATTTCTCTCCTGATATATTTACTTTCTCTTTTTTATCCCATAACACTCTAGCTATCTTTACTTTTTGTTTTCTCAAAAAATTTTGAAATGAAGCATTTATTTTTCTAATCATAGATTTCCTTTCCTAAATTCTATTATTTTTAAGATTTTTAAAATATATTTTTCATTCTAAATTATATCAAATTTTCCTCAAATTTTATACCATATTTTTTACTTTATATGATATTATATACAATGAGAAGTAGCAATAAATAAAACAATGAGGTGCAGTATGAAAAAGGTTAAATTTATATACAATCCTTTCTCTGGAGAGGCAGTGATTACTAAAAATTTAGACACAATAATTGGAAAATATCAAGCTAAAGGATATACCATAGTACCTTTTAGAATCTCTACTGAACAGAGTTTAGAAGATGCCTTTTTAGATATAGATAGCTCCTACCATCACATCTTAGGAGCTGGTGGAGATGGAACTATCAACCAGATTATAAATATTATGAAAAAAAAGAATTTAGATATACCTTTAGCAATACTTCCTGTAGGTACAGCTAATGATTTTGCAAAATATATTGGAATGCCTGCTGATATTGGAAGTGCTTGTGATAAAATATTAGCTGGAAAGATTCAAGAGATAGATTTAGGAAAAGCTAATGATAAATATTTTATCAATGTTTTTAGTTTTGGATTATTTACTGATGTTTCTCATAAGACACCTACCCATTTAAAAAATACTATTGGGAAGCTAGCTTACTATCTAAATGGAATAAAAGAGTTACCTTCTTTTAAAAAATTAGATATCAAAGTTACCTCTGATGAATTTTTTTACGAGGGAAATGCTCTTATTTTTTTCACATTTAATGGAAGGACTGCTGGAAATATAAATATATCTTATAAAAGTGAGATAAATGATGGATTATTAGATGTAATCATAGTTAAGGGAGAGAATATTCGTTCAACTCTGTCTTCACTTCTTGCTTTTCTGAAATTAGAACATCTTGAGAAGCCAAAGGATATTATTCACTTTACAACTTCAGATTTTACTGTAGAATACAGTGATTCTTCCCTTGAAAGTGACATTGATGGAGAGGTTGGTCCTACATCACCTATACATATCTCTTGTATTGAAAATGGACTTAAAATGATATACTAAGCTTAAAAAAGGCTCATTTTTTTAAAACGAGTCTTTTTTTACGACATACTTTTATTTTTTGAACTTTTATAGTAAAATATTATATATATTATAGATTATTATTATTTTTTTATTTTATATAGAAGATAGTAACAGTCTAGATTTAAAACATATTTTTTTACTTTTGTTTGTTAAAAGAAAAACAAATTATTTTTTTCACTTTATGTTTAAATTAAATTTATTTTTAAAAAAATACCATATTGAATTTTAATGATCTTAATATTAATTATATATATTATTAATTATTGACTTTTAACTATTATATAGAGTATATTCATAATATGAGATTTTTATTACAATATATTTTGAGGAGGTATTTTTTATGTTTAGTTATTCTTTTAACATGGCGGAAACGTTAGCTGTAGCTATTGTTGTACTTTTAATTGGAAGAGAAGTTAGAAAAAGAATTCATTTTCTGCAAAGATTCTTCATTCCAGCTCCGGTAGTTGGAGGAGTTATCTTCTCTATATTACTTTTAATAGGACACTCTAGTAAAGCTTTTTCTTTCCAATTTGATGGTGTATTACAAAGCTTTTTAATGTTAATTTTCTTTACTACAATAGGTTTTACTGCCAGTGCAAAGTTATTGAAAAAGGGTGGAATAGGAGTTTTAATCTTCTTAATAACTGCTACTGTACTTGTTATCGCCCAAGATATAGTTGGAGTTGGATTAGCTAAGGTATTTGGACTTCATCCTCTACTAGGACTTGCTGTTGGTTCTATTCCTTTAACTGGAGGACATGGAACTTCTGGAGCTTTTGGTCCTGTATTGGAGGAGTTAGGGGTTAACGGTGCTCTTTCTGTTTCTATAGCTGCAGCTACTTATGGATTGATAGCTGGATGTTTAATTGGAGGACCTGTTGCTAAAAAACTTAAGGAAAAATACAATTTAAAACCTAATTTAGATGACGAAATTAAGGTTATTGAAGAGGCTGAAGAGGAAGGAATTGGTGTTTCTGAATCTACACTTTTTGATGCAGTGGTTATAATTGCTTTAGCAATGGGATTAGGTTCTTGGATAGCTCCATTCTTAAAACAATATGGAGTTGTTATTCCAGTATATATAGGTCCTATGTTTATGGCTGCTATTATTAGAAATATCTATGATGCCACTGGAAAAACTTTACCTATGCCTGAGATAGCTATCACTGGAAATATAGCTCTTTCTCTATTCTTAGCAATGGCACTTATGACTTTAAAATTATGGGAACTGGCAGATCTTGCTATACCAATAGTTTCTATTTTATTAATTCAAACTATTATTATGGCACTTTATGCATACTTTATTACATTTAACGTTAACGGAAAAGATTATGATGCGGCAGTTATGGCGACTGGACACTGTGGTTTTGGATTGGGAGCAAGTCCAAATGCAATGGCTAATATGGAGGTTTTTACAAAAGAAAATGGACCTTCTCCAAAGGCTTTCTTCGTATTACCACTTGTTGCTGCACTATTTATAGATTTTACAAATGCAACAGTAATCACTTTCTTTATGAATATGTTTGGATAAAATTATATTGAGATAAGTATAGAAAGGGGGAGAACATATTCTCATGAATAACAATTCTAATATAGGGGTTTTTGATTCAGGAGTAGGAGGAACTACTGTCCTAAAAGAGATATTAAAAGTTCTGCCCCATGAAAATATTCTTTATTATGGAGATAGTGGAAATGCTCCATATGGGCAAAAAAGTACAGAGGAAATTCAAAAATTATGTTGTAGAATTTTAGATTTTTTCATAGCAAATAATTGTAAAGCTGTGGTAGTAGCTTGTAATACAGCTACTGCTGCTGCCTTAGATAAATTAAAAAATACATACTCCATTCCGATAATTGGAGTTATTTCAGCTGGAGTAAAAGGGGCTTTAAAGGTAACCAAAAATAATAGAATAAATATTTTAGCTACTCCCTTTACTGTAGATTCTAATGCTTATATAAAGGAGTTGAGAAAGCATTTTAAAAGCTTTAAAATAACTCAAGAAGGTTGCCCAGAGTTCTGTCCTATGATAGAGATTGGTTGGGAAACTCATCCAGATAGATATGATATTTTAAAATCTCATATATCACATCTCTCTCAAGAGGCTGATACATTGATATTAGGTTGTACTCACTATCCTATTATCAAAAATGATATCGAGAGATTTTTTTCTGGAAATATAGTTGATCCTGCTAGAGAAACAGCTTTAGAATTATATTCTCTACTTAGATTAAATGATCTTTTGAATACTTCTTCAAAGATAGGAAAAGTTGAATTTTTTGTAACTGGGGACAAAAAACTTTTTAAAAAAATAGCTGAACAGTTTTTAGAATTTGAAATAAAAAATATCTACCAAATTGATAAATAGAAAAGTTTTGAGGGTGTTACACTTAAGTAACACCCTCATTTTTGAGTCTATTTTGAGTTTTATATAGCTTCTTTTAATTGTTCCCCTTCAGTCTTAGCAATCACTAAAGTACAAACTGCATCTCCTGTAATGTTTATCATTGTTCTAAACATATCTACAAATCTATCTATTCCCATTACAAGTCCTATTCCTTCAAGAGGAAGTCCTACTTGTACAAGTACCATTCCTAACATTATAACCCCTACACCTGGAACACCTGCTGTTCCTATTGAGGCTAAAGTAGCTGTAACTATTATTGTTATATAGTTCCCCATTGTTAGATCTATCCCATATATTTGAGCTATAAATATAGTTGCAACCCCTTGCATAACTGCTGTTCCATCCATATTTATTGTATTTCCTAATGGAATTGTAAATGATGAAATCGCCTTTGATACTCCAAATGTTTCTTGCATAGCTTTTAATGAAGATGGTAAGCTAGCACTACTAGAAGCAGTAGAGAAACCTACCATCATTGTAGGAGCAAAATTCTTAAAAAACTTTATTGGATTATACTTTCCAAATACCACTAAAATACCTTGATAAGTAACTAAACAGTGAATGAATAGTATTATTACAACACCTATAAAGTACTTGAATAGTGGTAAAAGTGCCGCATAACCTAAAGTAGTAAAAGTCTTCGATATAAGTCCATAAACACCAAAAGGTGCAATTACCATTATCATCTCAACAAGTTTTAAACTTAGATTATTTCCCTCTTCAAATATTCTCTTTATATTACTAGCCTTATCTCCTAAAAGGGATAAAGCTACCCCAACTAAAATAGCAAAAACTATAATTTGTAACATATTTCCTGTAGCCATAGCCTCTACTGGATTAATAGGTATCATATCTAGTAGTATATCTACAAAGGGCTTTGTTTCAGATACAGTTACTTTAGAAACTGCAATCTCTCCTATATTTACCCCTTTACCCGGATTTATTATATTTCCACCGACTAGAGCTAATACTACTGCAAAAGCTGTTGTAGATAGATAAAATACTAAAGTTTTTATCCCTATTCTCCCTAATTTTGCAACATCTTCTATTCCAGCTGAACCTACAACTAATGAACATAAAACTAATGGTACAACTACCATTCTTATAGCTCTAATAAATCCATTTCCAAGTAGATTAAATACAAAATCTATAATATACTTACTTACAAAGGGATTATCCTTTATTGGATGTAAAACTAACCCTGTAGTTATACCTAATATTAATGCTATAAAAATTTTTGTTGTTAGATTAATTTTTTTGCTCATTTTTCACTCTCCCCTATTGAAAAATATTTTTCTTTATATGTTTTTTTAAAAAAATTATATAAAAGATTATATCATAATTTTTTGAAAAATCAATAATTATTTTTCAAAAATTAAAAATATTTTTTCAAAAGGTTAAACTCTGCTCAATAAAAGTCTATCTCCTGCTCTTAATACCACATCTCCTCTTGGGATTATGTCTTGATTTCCTCTTCTAATAGAGATAATATGCATACTTCTTGGAAGTGATAGATCTTTTATTGCTTTATCTACATACTCTGAATTTTTATCTATATATAGTTTCTTTATAGATAATTCTTCTAGTTCTTCTAAATCTATCTCTGTTGTCTCGTCATCTTCTCCCTCTTCAAATAGATTTAAGAATTTAGCTAATGGTTTTAAAGTCATTCCTTGAATGATTACAGAGAAAACTACAATATAGAATACCATATTGAAAATAGATTGTGATTTTCTTATTCCCTCTGTTATAGCCATAGTTGAGAAAATGATTGGCACTGCCCCTTTAAGTCCTGCCCAAGAGATGAAAAACTTCTCTTTTAAATTGTAATTGAACTTTTCTAAAAGTAAAAATACAACCGCTGTTCTTGAAACTAATGTTATTAGAATAGCTAAGATACTTCCACTAATTACAACTTTTCCTAGTTGGCTTGGGAAAACTAATAGACCTAGTAAAACGAACATTATTATCTGCATTAACCATGATAATACTCTCATATTTCTAAAGCTATTCATCTTAAATTCAAATCTCTCATTTCCAACTAATATTCCCATTAAGTATATAGCTAGGAATCCATTTCCACCTAAAATATTTGTAAGAGAAAAACAGATAAATAGAAAAGCCATCAAATGAATAGTTAAGAACTCCGCTCTCTCTATTCTCAAAAACTTCCCTATAGGTATTGTTGCCTTTCCAAAAGCTATTCCTAATACTCCACCGATAACTAATTGTTTTATCAAAAAGAAAATTCCCCCAGCAACAGATAAGCCATCAGCTTTAAACATCGAGATTATAAATAGTATAAGGGCATAAGCCATTGGGTCATTACTTCCAGATTCTATCTCTATCACTGTTTTTACTCTCTTTTTCAGTTTGGAATCTCCAAGGACAGAGACCACTGCTGCTGCATCTGTAGATGAAACTATTGCACCAAACAGTAATGCCTCTTTAAATGAAAAATCTGTAAGTATAAAGGTAAAAAATGCTGCAAATATAGTTGTTAAAAATACTCCTAAAGTTGCTAATATCCCACTTGGATATAGTGCAGATAAAGCATCCTCTTTCTTAGTTTCAAGGGCACTAGAAAAGAGAATAAAAAGAAGTGCAAAGTTTCCAATTTGTTGTGTTAATTCAGCATCATCAAAATATATTCCACCTATTCCCTCTGATCCTGCCAATATCCCTATAAATAGGAACATTATCAACAATGGAACCTGTACCTTCTTAGATAATCTGATTGAAAAAAGACTGATAAAAAGTAAAATTCCTCCTGTTAAAAGTTTGTACTCCATTTTCCCTCCTTTATAAATTATATATATCTTTCATAAAATTATACCACTCTTGATACTCTTCTCGATGTATGCTATCTTTTAAAAATACAAAGTTGAACTCTCTCTCTTCATAAAAATTTTCTAAATTTATTGGGGCTAATTTTCTCATAAGAATCTCTTTTTCCACAGCTCTCTCATATATGAAAGAGATTCCCTTATTTTCTTTTACAAGCTCTTTTATCATATTTATATTCTCTATCTCGTATTTTCTAGTAAAATTGTTTAAAGATAGGTTATTATCATAGAGTATCTTTTCAAAGATATCTCTTGTTCCTGATCCCTTTTCTCTTAGAATTATTCTCTCCTTTACTATATCATCAAATTTTGTGATCTCTGTTGCTATAGGATTATTAGCTGCACATATCCCTACAAATTTCTCCTTAGAAAAAAGATAGTATTCATACTCAGTTTTTTCAAAAAATCCCTCTATGAAGGCAAAATCTATATTCCCTTTTCTTAACTCCTCCAATAGTTCACTTGTATCTCTGATTATAAAAGAGATATTTATATCTGGATATCTATTTGATATTTCTGAGATAATTTTTGGAATAATATACTCTCCTATTGTAAATGTGGCTCCAAAATGTAAATTTTTTCTATTTGGATCCATCTCTTTTATCTCTGATTGAATTTTATTAGCATCTGACCTCATTGTCAATAGATATTTATAAAGAGCCTCTCCCTGTGGTGTCAAGGTTAGTATTTTCTTGTTATAATTGAATAATTTACAGCCATAAAATTCCTCTAAATATTTAATGTGTTGACTTACTGCTGGTTGGGTCATATGAAGTGCTTCTGCTGTTTTAGTATAATTTTTAGTTCTACATAACTCTATAAATGTATCTACTCTAAAATCTAACATCTCTCTTCTCCCTTAAGTTATAATTTTTTATTATATTTTGATAAAAATATATAATTTTATTTTATATTTTTTTTATGATAAAATCAATATATAAATAAAAAAATAATATTTTTAGGAGGGCTAATATGAATTTTAAATTTTCAAATGAACAAGAGGTATTTTTATCAAAGGTTAGAGAATTAACTAAGGAATATGTAGCACCTATTGCTGCTGAGATAGATAGAGAGGCTTCATTCCCAATCAATAGTATCAAAGCACTTGGAGAAAATGGTATAATGGGAATCCCTTTTGAAAAAAAATATGGTGGGCTTGAGATGGACAATCTAACTTATGCAGCTGCTGTTGAAGAGCTTTCAAAAGCTTGTGCTTCTACTGGAGTAATTATGTCAGCACATACATCTCTTTGCTGTTGGCCAATAGCTACATATGGTACTGAAGAGCAAAAAACTAAATATCTAACTCCTCTAGTTAGTGGAGAAAAATTAGGGGCTTTTGGTTGGACTGAAGCTGAAGCTGGAACTAAAACAACTGCTGTAAAAGAGGGAGATAAGTATATTATTAATGGTAAAAAAGTCTTAATCACAAATTCGCATGAAGCTGATATCTTTATCATATTTGCTAAAACAAACCCTGAAACTGGCTCTCTTTCTGCCTTTATAGTAGAGAAAGGAACTAAAGGATTTGCTATTGGAGAGGCTGAAGATAAGATGGGGGTAAGAGGTTCTTCAACTGCTGAACTTTTCTTTGATAACTGTATTATTCCAGAGGAAAATCTACTAGGAAATTTAAGTGGAGGATTTAAAATTGCTATGGCTACTCTTAATGGTGGAAGAATCGGAGTGGCTGCCCAATCTGTTGGAATAGCTCAAGGAGCTTTAGATGCGGCTATAAACTATGTAAAAAATAGAATGCAACTTGGTAAGCCTATATCACACCATCAAAATACACAATTTGTCATAGCTGACCTTCAAACTAAGATAGATGCTGCAAGACTTATGACTTATAGAGCTGCTAATATGAAAGATTTAGGAGAAGATTATGGATATATGGCATCTATGGCAAAGCTTTTTGCTTCTGAAATAGCTATGGAGGTTACTACTAAAGCTGTTCAGTTATTTGGTGGAAATGGGTACTCTAAAAAATTCCCTGTTGAAAGAATGATGAGAGATGCTAAAGTTACTGAGATATATGAGGGAACTTCTGAGATTCAAAAGGTAATTATTGCTTCTCATATGGGTATAAAATAATATTTAATAAAAATAACGAGTATGGCTAATTAGACATGCTCGTTATTTTCATCATATTAAAAGTTTACATAGTATCCATGCTCTTTAAATAAGCTTATCACTTCACTTATATTCTCACTTTTAACTAATAGATGGAAATCTTCACCCTTAAGCATCAAAGGTTTAAATCTCTCATCTTTTGTTATAGTTTTTATAAGCTCTTTATCATTTTTTAGCTTCAGTACTACAAATTGACTCTCAGCTTTTATAACACTACTCTTCTCTAGAATATCATTAAAAAACTCTTTCCAAAGTTGGTTTGGTTCAGGAGTTATCTTATTATAAAACTCATTTATTCTCTCCTCTATCTCCTTAGAGCTACTAACCCCTCTTAAGAAATTCTCTCTACTAAATTTATATTTATTAGTAGCTATTCTTTGAGCCACTCTCTCTAAGAACATAGTTTTAACTGGAGTATCTCCCATAACAGTAGCTATCAATCTATCCTCATCTAATAGTACCTCTCCATCCTCTTTAGCATTTTTAAAATCATACTCATCTACTCTATCAAAGCAGTATCTTCCAAGCTCTGTAAATTTAACATATTTGATTCCATCAAATTTACTCAAATATCCATTTTTTAGATACAGAGAGTTATTAATAGATGGATAATCATAGTATATCTCAAAAACTCCTAATACCCCTAGAATAAATAGAACCGACTTTATAAATGGGATAACTACATACATCTGATATTTTTCATAGTTTAATATCTTAGTTCTCTCATAGTTTGCCTCGTTTATATAGATATAATCATAGGCATCTTTTACATCTATTATCTCTATGAATTCATCTCTATACAGTATAGCTTTGATGACATTTTCTACACTGATAGGCTTATCATCTGGAAACTCATCTATTATATTTTTGATAGTTGCCAGCCCTCTTTTTATCTCCTCTTTGGATTTCCAGATATTCTTTACTCCCTTTAAATAATTTAAATAAAGAGATGTATAGTGGTAGTTTTCCTCTTTTACAAGCTCCCCACTCATAAAATCCTTAACTATATTCTTTATATTTGAAACTTTAAAGTAATTTTCATCAATATACTTATCCTTTACCAAGAAGAAGAAAAGAGCTATTGTTTCAGTTTTTAGATAATCTAAATCCTTTGAATCCTCGTAATACTCTGTGATATTACAATATTTCTTCATATTCAACTTAGACTCTTTCAGTATCTTAGCACTATTTGAAAGCTTTATCCCACCTTGAGAATAAAACTCAAAATACATCTTAAAGTTTTCTATTAACTCTTTCTCATTGCTATTTACAAGGTTTGCCTTTACCTTTTTTTGAGGTATAATCTTATACTCAGCTGGTTTTTTCATAAATCTTCTTATTACTCTAAGAATATCATAATCTAAGTATAGATACTCCCCTTTTTTCATATCCTTATCCACTTTAAAGAAAAGAAACTCATCTTTCAAATCCTTATTTATATCATAGTGGTTTTCTAATTTAAAAAATCTCTCCTTATCAGTAATAAAGAACTTTCCATTCCATGCAACCTCTTCAAATACCTCTTTTACCTGTTGATCTAATCTCTCAAAGATGGTACAAAATATATTTTCCTTAGAGTAAAACTGCTCCAATAAATCTAAAAAAGTTTGTTTATTGCTATTTTCACTAATTAAAGAGATTTCAAAAAGTCCTAAATTACTCCCTATATAGCCCTCTGCTATCCAGTCTAAAAAATATTTAGTATAAAGTTTAAACAAAATTTCTTTGGAGTAAAACTCATTTACTGCCTCTCTAAATCTATCTTTACTTATTGCCATCTCTTCTCCTTAACCTTTTTATTCTCCTAGAATAAACTCAATATCCTTTTCAGAAAGTGTTTTTAATGTTGAACTATCTTCAGATATTAGATTATCTAAAAGTTTTATTTTAGATTCTTGTAATTGAAGTATCTTCTCTTCAATAGTATCTTTCAGTATTAACTTGTATGAAAATACTGTTCTGTCTTGTCCCAATCTATATGCTCTATCTATAGCTTGGTTTTCCACTGTCTTATTCCACCATGGATCATATATAAATATCGTATCTGCAGCGGTTAGATTTAGTCCAACCCCTCCTGTTTTTAGTGTCATTACAAATACCTTATATTTACTATCCTTTTGGAATTTATCCACAAGTAACTGTCTATCCTTTGTACTTCCACTCATAGATAGATATTTTACTCCATATTTATCTAAATCTTCACAGATATTTTTTATAGAGTTGATATAGTTGGTAAATACTAGTACCTTATGTCCATTCTCTACTGCATCTAAAATATTGTTTATAAGCACCTCTCTCTTACTTGAAGTTACTCCAACACTCTTAGCCTCTGGACAACTTGTAATCTGTCTCAATTCATTTAGTGCTTGAAGAATAAAAAATTGTGTCTTTCCTATTCCATTCTCTTTTATCTGAGAGTGTACCATATTGTAGTAGTAGTTTCTTCTCTCCTCATATAGTTTTTTCTGCTCTGGATTCATCTCTATATACATAGTTTTCTCTATCTTATCTGGTAGATCCTTTAGAACCTCTTTCTTTATTCTTCTTAAGATAAATGGATATACCTTTTTCTTTAACTCCTCTATAGCCTCTTGGTCATTCTCCTTCTGAATTGGTATAGCATAGAAGTTATTAAACTCCTCCATAGTACCAAACATAGATGGATTCAGGAATCTAAATAATGAGTACAATTCACTCAAGTTATTTTCAATCGGTGTTCCACTCAATGCTATTCTATGTTTTGCATTCAGTAACATTATAGCCTTAGTTGTCTGAGCATTTACATTTTTTATATTTTGAGATTCATCTAATATTACAACATCAAAATCATAATCTCTAATTATCTCGATATCATTTCTAATTGTTCCATATGTCGTTAGAATTACACCACTCTTTTTTATAATATCTCTATTTCTAAAGTTTCCATAGTAAATTCCAACCTTTAACTTTGGACTGAACTTCTTTATCTCACTTTCCCAGTTATATATCAGGGATTTCGGCATAATTACAAGACTCTTTGTCCCCTTCTTCTCATGTAATCTAGTCAATACAGATATAGCTTGTAATGTCTTTCCAAGTCCCATATCATCTGCTAGACATCCACCTAAATTATTATCTATTAGATATGATAACCATTTATATCCATACTCTTGATACTCTCTTAACTTTGCCTTAACCTTTGGTGGTTCTATATTATAATCTTTTATATTATTAATTCCTTTAAAGAAATCTCTTGTTCTGTTCATCTCTTCCGAGAATATTTTATCTTCGATTAACTCCTCTACAAGAGGTAGATCAAAGAAGGAAAGCTTTACTTTTTTCTTATCATTATCCTTAAATAATCTCTCTAACTTCTCTATATACTTTTTATTTATTAAAGCACTTGTTCCATCACTCAACATTATATATGAATCTTTTTTATAAGATGATAGCACATCTAATATTGAGAATTTTTCTCCTTCAATCTCAAGTTCTATCTCCCCTTCTAAAAAGTCTATTGAATGACTAAATTTTCCAATAACCTTTGGTTTTACTGCTTTTATATTATACTTTCTAAGCTTATCAGTTCCAACTACTCTATATTTTGAAGCTAATTGTAATAGATCTTGCATAATAAACTCTTTTGCTAGCTTCTCTTGCATAATGATAAGATTACTCTCATCTAAATAGTAACTTGCCCTTACCTTAAGATTTTTTTGGTTTTTTACAAGAAGCTTTATCACATCTTCAACAGCTTCAGATATTCTACTTATATCTACATCACATATAGATATTTTTTTCTCTAGGTTATTTACAATAGCCACCTTATCTATCTCATGTTCCTTTAGGAAATCGTAGTGCATTCCTGAAACCATCAGAGTAATTTGTAGATATAAGCTATTATCATGTGATATTTTCTCTATAACTATTTGTGGACTTGGCACACATTTCTCACCCTGTACCACTTTATAATCCTTGTATTCTATCTCTATATTCTTAAAATATTTTATAGTAAGAGTTAAAAAGTTCTCTAGTCCTGATTCATCAATTGTTCCTACTAACTCCTTCAAAGTATGAAAATCGTTACTCTCCATATCTATGATATAGAAAACATTATCAGCTAAAATTAAATCCTCATTTATAATTAAAAAATCATTTATTGAACCATTTAATAGAAGTTCTGTAGTTAGAGCTGTTGCCCCATTTTCCTTCTCTTTTATAATAAGAGCTAAGGTATTCTCTCTCTTAACCCATTTTAATGGTTCCATACTCTCATTTACAAGTTTTGGATTATCTATTAGATACTCTATTAAATCTGGATGCTCATTTAGATAAGCCTCCTCATATTCATTCTCCCAATCTATAAAAAAGCTATCCTCTTTAATTCCCTTTATATATGTCAAAATTTGGCTAGTAGTATCCTCTGCCTCTTCATCTACATCTATACTCTCTAGCATCTCTCCATTTTTATCAACTGGAAGAACATATACCCCTCTTTCATCTATTTTTAGCATAAAATATATATTTTCTAGTACATCATCTCTCTTTTTCAAGCTCATACCCTTTCTACCCTTACCTATTTCTAATTTTATTCAGAGTATATTATATCAAAAAATACGGATTTTATCAATATCTTATTTCTTTCATAGCTTTAATAACTTCTTATTTTATTTAACTCTTTAACATATCTCTAATATTTTCTCACAATTTTTTTCAAACTCTATTATATTTTTAGCTACTCTCTTTTTTAACTCTTTTATGATTTCATAGTTATCCCACATATGCATAGGAACTATATTTTTTACTTTAACCTTTTCTATAAAATACTCAATTCCTAAAAAACTATTTTTCTCTAATCTTGGATCAACTGGATAGAATAGGTAATCTATGGACTCCTCCTTTAAAACTTCCTCTATATAGTCCATCTTGCTATAATACAGTTCTCTCATATATGTCTCTTCCTCTAAAGTATCATCAGACCAAGCCCACCAATTCAGATCCCCTGCATGGAAAAAAGTTTTCCCATCACATTTTACAAAAAATGATACTCCCAAATCTGTAGAACCAAAAACCTTTACCTCCACTCCATCAACTTCTAATTTATCTCCCTCTTTTACAAAGTAAGCATCTACCTCTTCCTTTATATCGTCACTTAAAATATATTTTATATTTGAATTTATTTTCTGCCACTCTAAAATTTCCTTTCTAAAGTGATCTCTATGGCTGTGAGATGAAAAAACAAATACTTCCTTCTCTCCCACTATAAATTCCTTTACTCTAAATTCTCCACTATCTTTTTTGGGCTCCATATAATAATCAAAAATCAATTTATACTTCTCAGTTTCTACTGCAAATCCACTATGATAAATATAGAAAATCTTCATCTCATACCTCCCTCTTTTTTTATTTTATTCATCTCATATTTTCTACTAATTTGTTTCTGTTTTAATCTTTTTTCTAATTTTTTAACTTTTTTGGTTTTGTTGATATTTTTAAAAACTTGTCCATCTGAACAAACAGCTAAATCTTTTATAAGAATTACACGCATCTTTTACTACTTGTTTAGTTACATTATTTGATACTTCATTTAACCAAATTAGCTCAGATTTTTTTAGTTGAGTTAATTCTTTTCTA
>NZ_JACSNP010000279.1 GCF_016900045.1 Fusobacterium mortiferum | reverse complement strand
AATTCAAAGTAAATATTGTCAATCAGCAAATATGACAGTAGAAGCAGCTTTTCGCAATGGTAAATATCGTTATTTAGATACAAATGGTAATCCTATGCAATTGGAAGTTCCTAGTGACCAATATAAAGAAGCGGTTAATATCATGCGTCAGAAAATTTTAAAAGGAAAAGTTCCAGGGACGACAAATCCTGATGATGCTGAAAAACTTATACGTAAAGGGAATATTGAC
>NZ_JACSNP010000278.1 GCF_016900045.1 Fusobacterium mortiferum | reverse complement strand
TTCATCTCATATTTTCTACTAATTTGTTTTTGTTTCTGTTTTAATCTTTTTTCTAATTTTTTAACTTTTTTGGTTTTGTTGATATTTTTAAAAACTTGTCCATCTGAACAAATAGCTAAATCTTTTAATCCTAAATCTATTCCTAATGAAATATCTGTCAGTTCTTCTTGTTTTTTCTCAACTTCTACTCCAACAGATATATACCAATATTTATTATCATAGGTAATTC
>NZ_JACSNP010000277.1 GCF_016900045.1 Fusobacterium mortiferum | reverse complement strand
ATATGGAACAGCTGAAACTGTATCATAACCTTCATGTACGAGTTTCAAAGAACCATCTTCTTGTTCTGCCATGTAAGCATTACCGCCAAAGTTTACTCTAACTTCTTTGTCTGCTTTTCTATATTCCCAAGCAAAACCATTTTTAAGCCAATTATCTGGAATTTCTACCTGCTGATTATTTATAATTTTTTGTTCGAACAAGCCATATTGATAACGGATAGTACAACCAT
>NZ_JACSNP010000276.1 GCF_016900045.1 Fusobacterium mortiferum | reverse complement strand
TTGCTGATCCGCATTGCGAACAAATCTACGATTTACTGCTAAAGTGAAGCTTGCCACCGCTTTTCCCGTCTGCGTGTAGCGTACTTCTGGGTCACGCACAAGACGACCTGCTAATATTACTCTGTTCATAGCAATTTCCTCCCTGACAAATTTTATAATTATTCTTCGTCTTCTCTAACGATCATATGTTTTAAAACTTCATCAGTAATTTTCATTACACGGTCAAGTTC
>NZ_JACSNP010000275.1 GCF_016900045.1 Fusobacterium mortiferum | reverse complement strand
ATCTTCGGGTCCGACGCTATCCGGGCCGCGTCCATCGCCGCCGAGGCGGGCGCGGCCGGGTACCGGGCGATGGAGACCGAGGTCACCAAGTTCGGCGGCGCTTCCGAGCAGGCCGCCGCGCTGACGGACAACCTCAAGGGCGACCTTGAGCGCCTCGGTGGTGCTTTCGACTCGATCCTCATCAGCACGGGGGAGGCGTCGAACAGTGGCCTGCGGTCGCTGGTGCAGGG
>NZ_JACSNP010000274.1 GCF_016900045.1 Fusobacterium mortiferum | reverse complement strand
TCTTAAGCCAATGTGTATTCGACCGTGGATTGATAACGTATTTAGCACCATATAACCAAAATCTCGAAGAATTCTGTGAGCTTTTTGCTTATATTTCTTTGATATTTATTTGTCTTAAAACAAAATTTACTAAACACTATATTCGCATAAATTATTTTAAAATGTTCTAAAATAAAACTCGAAGAAACGTATTCTGATATGCACCCAAAATATTGGACATATTAATTAAG
>NZ_JACSNP010000273.1 GCF_016900045.1 Fusobacterium mortiferum | reverse complement strand
GCTTTCATCACGGCTTTATCTCCTGCATCCTGCCCGCTGCTAATTCCGAAAAAATCCACACTTTCTCCGCTTTCGCTGTCAATCAATTTTATCTGAACATTGACCGTTACAAGATGTTCCGTGTTCCCTTTGAGATTGGTTACATCAACCATTGAAGCAATTTCCGGTATAACAACACTAGCTATCCTGTTTTTAGTAAGAGCTTCATTGACTTTTAGCAGCACATCTTC
>NZ_JACSNP010000272.1 GCF_016900045.1 Fusobacterium mortiferum | reverse complement strand
TTCCTGAACTATATATTTTTCCGCTGCTATTTCATCAGCTTTTCGCTGTTGAAGTAATGTATTTGCCTTTGCCAGCATTTCATCGTTGCCGCTGAGCTGTGCCGCTTGCACCAAATCCTGTGCCTGACGCGTACTGGCCGTATATTTCTGCTTCCATTCGTCCAGTTTGTCGAGCGCGTCCGAGGTGTCGAGCCACATCTGCGCCTGTACTTTTTGCGCGCCGTCCATATG
>NZ_JACSNP010000271.1 GCF_016900045.1 Fusobacterium mortiferum | reverse complement strand
ATACTACGTATTACGGTCAAGATATCTATGGCAAACCATCACTTGTCGAACTTTTAAAAGAACTTGTTAAGATTGATAAAGTAAAATGGTTGCGCATTCAATACGCTTATCCACATACTTTTACTGATGAATTAATTGATTTAATAGCAAATTAAGAAAAAATCTGCAATTATGTAGATTTACCGCTTCAACATGCACATAATGCAGTTTTAAGAAGCATGCGTCGCAGTG
>NZ_JACSNP010000270.1 GCF_016900045.1 Fusobacterium mortiferum | reverse complement strand
GTGTCCACCAGCACCACGTCGGCGTTCCGGGCGCGGGCGGCGGACAGGGCGTCGAAGACCACCGCGGCGGGGTCGGCCCCCTCGTGCTGCTTGATGATGTCCGCCCCCGCCCGGTCGGCCCAGACGGTCAGCTGCTCGGCGGCGGCGGCCCGGAAGGTGTCGGCGGCGCAGAAGAGGACCTTTTTCCGCTGTGAGCGCAGCTGATGGCCGATCTTGCCGATGGTGGTGGTC
>NZ_JACSNP010000026.1 GCF_016900045.1 Fusobacterium mortiferum | reverse complement strand
AGGATTAAGATTCGCTATCAGAGAAGGTGGAAGAACAGTAGCATCAGGAGTAGTTGCTGAAATCATAAAATAGTAAATTACCTGAGAGGGTATTTTGAAGGGGAGCAGATACCTGCTCTCCTTTTTTTTAAAAGGATTTGAAGGAGAGGACATGGAGTTTTTAATGAAATTTTTAGATGAAGTTCCTTTAATGGGAATCTTTATCTCTTTTGCAGCATTTTTTTTAGGGATTAAGTTTCCAGATTGGGATTTTAAAATGAGGTTAAAGCATAGAAGCATCTTAACCCATAGCCCTCTTATTCTTTTGATTTTTATCAGAGTATATGAACAGGATAAAAGTGATAATTTTAGATATTTTTTAATAGGATTTTCATTAGCCTTAGCTCTTCATTTCATCTATGATCTATATCCTAGAGGATGGGGAGGAGGAGCTTTAATAAAAATACCTATTTTAAAAATAAGTTGTAATCCCAAAATGAGCAAACTAATACTTTTTTTCTCAATTGCAATAAGTATTCTTGTAGCTATATGTTATACTAAAAAATTAATGGAGTTCTATTATATTGGAGTTTTAGGTATAGTAACTATATTAAAAGATACTGGTAAAGAGGAAAAATTATTCAGACCACTACTATCTTTTGTAGTTTTTGGATTAATAATTGGTTGTGTAAAATATAAGGAGCTATTTTTCTATTTGAGAGATAGTGTTTTTTATGTAAGTGATAAAATATCTATGTTTTTTTGAGTAAAATCATAGCTTTTCTTGACAATACTAGAGATAAAATAATATAATTTAAAGAGAATATAAATTTTGAAAGGAGAATAAAATAAACAGATGAGAGATATTAAAAATCTAGAATTAAAAGCAACAAATATAAGAAAATCTATTGTAAAAATGATTTGTGAAGCTAAATCAGGACATCCAGGAGGATCATTATCTGCTGCAGATATTTTAACAGCTCTATATTTTTCTGAAATGAACATAGATCCAGCTAATCCTAAAATGGAAAATAGAGATAGATTTGTTCTTTCTAAGGGACATGCAGCTCCTGCTCTTTATGCTACTTTAGCTGAAAGAGGATATTTTGATAAAGAGGGATTAATGACTCTTAGACAATACGGGTCTATATTCCAAGGTCACCCAGATATGAAAAAAGTTCCAGGTGTTGAAATTTCAACAGGTTCATTAGGACAAGGATTATCAGTTGCTAATGGAATGGCATTAAATGCTAGAATTTCTGGACTTTCATATAGAACTTACATAATCCTAGGAGATGGAGAATTACAAGAGGGACAAGTTTGGGAAGCTGCTATGACTGCTGCTCACTACAAACTTGATAACGTATGTGCTTTCTTAGACTTTAACAATCTTCAAATAGATGGAAATGTAGATAAAGTTATGGGTGTAGAACCTGTAGATGCTAAATGGGAAGCATTTGGTTGGAATGTAATAAAAATTGATGGACACAACTTTGAAGAGATATTAAATGCTTTAGATGAAGCTAAAAAAGTAAAAGGAAAACCAACTATTATCATTGCTAAAACTGTAAAAGGTAAAGGAGTATCGTTTATGGAAAATGTATGTGGATTCCATGGGGTAGCTCCAACAAAAGAGGAAACTGAAAAAGCATTAGCAGAATTAGGAGGGAACAATTAATGAGTAAAAAATCTACAAGACAGGCTTATGGAGAGGCATTAGTAGAGTTAGGACAAATAAATAAAGATGTAGTAGTGTTAGATGCTGACCTTACAAAATCAACAAAAACAAATCTATTCCAAGAAAAATTTCCAGAAAGACACTTTAACGTAGGAATAGCTGAAGCTGACTTAATAGGAACAGCAGCAGGATTAGCAACATGTGGAAAGGTAGCTTTTGCATCTACATTCGCAATGTTTGCAGCAGGAAGAGGATTTGAACAAATAAGAAATACAGTAGCTTATCCAAAATTAAATGTAAAGATAGCTCCAACTCATGCAGGAATATCAGTAGGAGAAGATGGAGGATCTCACCAATCAGTAGAGGATATAGCATTAATGAGATCAATACCAGGAATGGTAGTATTATCACCAGCAGATGCAGTAGAAACTAAGAAAATGGTATTTGCAGCAGCAGAATACAATGGACCAGTATATATAAGAATGGGAAGATTAGATGTAGATACAATATTTGATGAAGCTACATATGATTTCCAAATAGGAATAGCAAATACATTAAGAGATGGAAAAGATGTAACAATAGCAGCAACAGGATTAATGACAGCTGAAGCATTAAAGGCGGCAGATATATTAGCTCAAGAGGGAATATCTGTAAGAGTAATCAACGTAGGAACAATCAAACCACTAGATGGAGAAACAATATTAAAAGCAGCTCAAGAGACAAAATTCATAATAACAGCTGAAGAGCACTCAGTAATAGGAGGATTAGGATCAGCAGTATCAGAATTTTTATCAGAAGTACATCCAACAAAAGTAAAGAAATTAGGAATTTATGATAAGTTTGGACAAAGTGGAAAAGCAAATGAGCTTTTAGAGAAATATGAATTAACAGCAGCTAAATTAGTGGCAATGGTTAAGGAAAATATGTAGTAATTTTATGGGAGGACTGGCACTAAAACTCCTTTAGGTCAGTCCTCATCTTTATACTGAGGGAAAATTTTAGATGATGAGGTGACTATGAATAATATTAATTTAATGCAAATGGAAAAAAATACAACAAAAAATAAGGTACAGATAAAAAAGACTACTTTTATACTTACAATTTTGTCCTTTATCATTTTAAATTTTTTCTTAGCTTTTTTTATCAATGTAGATTCTGTAAAGAAGAAAGCTGAAGCAGAGTATTTTTTTACAGCAGATTTTCAGAAAAATGTATCTGATGAGAAAAAAGAAAAATTAGAAATAGAAATATTGAAATTAGAAGGGGTAAAAAGAGTAAGATATATATCTAAAGAGGAAGCTTTCCAAAAATTACAATATCAATTAGATGTAGCTATACCTAAGGCAGAGAATCCACTTTCTGATAGCTTGGTAATATTTTTTGATAAACCATCAAATATAGAAAAAATTCAAGTCAAGCTAGATAATGATGAGAATATCAAAGAAGTTTTTGTAGATGGAGAGTATATTAATTATAAAGAGAGAGAGCTAAGATTTTATAAGATGATATCTGTAGGACTTGTAGTTGGATGTATAGCTCCAATTTTAGCACTTATATATTATGTGTTTTATAGTGCTGTTTCAATAGACTATATAAATAATGTTGGATTAGTAAAGGATGATAAAACAAATAGAGAGAGAGCTAAGAGTGTAAATTTACTTCCATTTACAGCAGGTTCAATAATAGGAACTCTAATATTTTTTAATATATATATTTATTTAAGACATCAGTTACTTTTAATAAGTAATAGATATCTAGTACTTAGTTTAAAAGAGATAGTATTTATACAATTTGGAATAATATTTATAATTAATCTTTTGATATGGTTAAAACCTATAAAGATAGGAGTGTTCAAGTGGGTAGAAGATGGAAAACAATAATTCTTTTAATAATATTGACAACTCTAAGTATGGCCGATGCTGTATCTGATATGGAGCAAAAAATAAAGAATATAGAGAAACAGATTGCCGAGAAAAACTCAAGAATAAAAAATATAGATGCTGAAACTCAAAAGTTGGAGAAACAGATACTTGAGATAGAGAGAGATATCTTAGAGATAGCTAAAGAGAGAGAGAAAATTTTAGATGATATAAAAACTGTATCAAAAAATATTGAGTATGGTGGACAAAACTTAAATATTACTTCTAAAGAGATGGATAGAAAAAAATTGGAGTTTAAAGCTAAAATTATAGCTTGGAATAGATACTCAAAAGAGAGAGAAGATGATATAATAACTGATGCTATTTTGAGAAAAAACTTTAAGAATCTTTTATATGGAGATCTACAAAAGATGGAATATATAAAAAATGTTCAAAGTGATATTCAAAAAGTAAAGGCTAATATAGAGAGTGAAAAGCAAAAATTATCAGGTTTAAGAAATAAACTTGCTTTAAACTTAAAACAGATGGATAGTAAAAAAGCTCAACAAAATAGTTTGATTGCTCAGTTAAATAAGGAAAAAACAGGGCATGTACAGAGTATAAGTGCTCTTCAAAAGGAAAAAGAGAGAATAGAAAAGAAGATAAAAGAGATAATTGTAGCTAGAACCCAAATGGATAAAAAGATAGTAAACCAATCTCAAGCTTATTCAAAATTAGGAAAGGTAATTAAACCTGTAGAAGGAGCAGTAGTTGTAAAATTTAATCAGAAAAAACAACAAGAGGTTACTAGTAATGGAATAGAGATTCAAGCTAAAATGGGAGCTAAAATAAAATCTTCTGCAAAGGGAAAGGTAATATACTCTGATGTATTCCAAGGATTGGGAAAAGTGGTAATGGTAGATTATGGATACAATATGATAGGAGTATATGGAAACTTAATAGCTACTAAGGTAAAATTGAATCAACAGATACAGCAAGGGGCAGAGATTGGTGTTTTAGGACTATCTGTAGAGGGGAAACCAAACCTTTATTATGAATTGAGATTTAATCTTAAGCCTATTGACCCTGTTCCGATGTTTAAATAGGGTGATAAAAAAATGAAAAAAGTTTTTATAATGTATAATAAAGATAAACTATTAGCTCAGGAACTATATAGGAAAAGTGTGGAATATTTTGAAAGTAAGGGAATAGAGATTGTTGATAAAGTTGGAAAAGCTGATTTTGGAGTTGTAATAGGAGGAGATGGAACTTTACTTCGTGCTTTTAAAAGCTTTATCTTCAAAAAAAATCTACATGTTATAGCTATCAATGCTGGAAGTCTTGGTTTTGTTACAGAGATAAAAAAAGAGAATATGTTAGCAGAGTATGAAAATTTTTTAAATGGGGAATATAAGTATGAAAAAAGACATATTTTAGAGGTTGAAGTAGATGGAAAGATTTACTATGCTCTCAATGAAGTTGTACTTTCTAAAGCGGGAATAACATCTAGAGTTTTAAGAGTGAATTTTAAGACAAATGGAGAGTATATGTGTACCTATAAGGGAGATGGAGTAATAGTAGCTACTCCAACTGGTTCTACAGCATACTCTATGTCAGCAGGAGGTCCTATTCTTAAATCAGATATGAAAGCTATTGTAGTAACTCCAATAGCACCACATAATCTGAATACTCGTCCAATAGTAATTGGAGGAGATGAGAGAATTGAGATGAGAATAGAGGATGAAAAAAGAGTAGGACAGGTAATAATTGATGGTCAAACTAATAAGAGAATAACTAGTGAGGAGAATATAAGGGTAGAGTATTCTAAATATACTCTTAATCTTGTAATCCCAAGAGATAGAAATTATTACAGTGTATTAAGAGAAAAATTGAAATGGGGAGATAATCTGTGTTAAGAGAACTTAAAATAGAAAATCTAGCTATAATAGATGAACTTGATTTGGAGTTTGAAGATGGTTTTATTGTACTAACAGGAGAGACAGGGGCAGGAAAATCCATAATATTGAGTGGAATAAATCTACTTATTGGAGAGAAAGCAACTACTGATATGATAAGAACAGGAGAAAAGACTCTATCTGCTCAAGGGGTTTTTGAGATAAATGATGAGCAGAGAGAGGAGCTATTACACAGATTTGAGATAGATGCAGAGGATAATGAGGTAATAGTAAGAAGAACTTTAGACTTAAATGGAAAAGGAAAAGTTTTTGTAAATGGTGTTAGGGTTTCTCTAACTAATCTGAAAGAGATAATGGGAACACTCGTAGATATAGTGGGACAACATTCACATCAGATGTTACTTAATAAGAGTAATCATATAAAGCTTTTAGATAAATTTTTAGGAGATGAGGGAAAAGAACTTCTGAAAAAAAGTAATACTCTTTACAATAGATTTAAAGAGATAGATAATCAGATAGAGAGTATTGAAAAAAATAGAAGAGAGGCTATAGAGAAAAAGGAATTTTATGAGTTCCAATTAGCTGAAATAGAGAAAATAAATCCTAAAAAAAATGAGGATACTCTTTTGGAAGATGAGTATAAAAAACTTTTTAATGCTGGAAAAATTAAGGAAAAAATAGAGAATTCCTCTCTTTTTCTAAGAGATGGGGAGATGAATGCTCTTCATTTTATCTATAATTCTAGAAAAAATATAGAGAGCCTATGTAAGTATGGAGAGGAATTTAATGAACTTTTAGATAAACTTGAAAAGGTATACTATGAACTAGAAGATTGTGTAGATATAATGGATACTTTAAATGATGATATTGATATTGATGATAGAAGATTACAAGAGGTAGTAGAAAGATTAGATGTAATCAATAAGATGAAGATAAAGTATGGGGCTACAATTGAGGAGATACTTGAATTTAAGGAAAGTATAGCTCAGAAGATAAATCTTTTAGAAGAGGATAGCTTTGAGGTACAGAAACTTCAAAAGGAGAAAGTAGAGATTGACGAGAAATACTGGGAAAATGCTCATCAACTGAGAAGATTAAGAAAAGAGAAGGCTATTCAAATAGAGAGAAATTTAAAAGATGAACTAAAATTCTTAAAAATGGGAGATGCTCAAATCCATGTAGTTGTTGAAGAGAGTAAAACAATGGGAGCTAATGGAGCTGATACAGTAGAGATATTAATATCTACAAATATCGGTCAAGATATGAAACCTCTTTGGAAAATTGCTTCAGGGGGAGAGGTAAGTAGAATAATGTTAGCTTTAAAAGTGATATTTTCTCGTGTAGATAATGTACCTATTTTGATATTTGATGAGATAGATACAGGAGTAGGTGGAGAAACAGTAAGAAAGATAGCTGATAAACTTCGTGAGATAGGAGAGCATGCTCAAGTTGTATCTATAACTCATTCACCAGCTATTGCAGCAAAGGCTCACCAACAGTTCTATATTAAAAAGCAGACAATAGATAATAAGACTTCTACTACTGTAACAAGATTAGATGAGAGAGGAAGAGTAGAGGAGATAGCTAGAATGCTGGCTGGAGAGAATATAAGTGAGGCAGTATTACAACATGCTGAGGAACTTTTGAAAGAGAGTAGATAGTATGGATTTTATAAATGAGTTTTTGGTAGATTCTAAGGCTAATGGCAGAATAAACTCTTCAACTTTGGAGATATATAGAAAAGATATAGAGGATTTTGATGGATTTATTATTGGAAAAGATCTGATAGATGTTGAAACTCAAGATTTAGTAAACTATATAGAGGAGCTAAAGAAAAAATATAGTGATATGTCTATATATAGAAAGATGAGCTCTCTAAAAAGTTTCTATAGATATCTTTTAAAAGCGAAGATAATAGATGTTAATCCAACAAAGGATATAGAACTGCCAAACAGGGTAAAAAAAGTAACTGAACCATTAGAAAAATGGGAATTGAAAAGAATATTAGATGTGTGTGATGAAACTTATGAAGGGAAGAGAGATTCCTTAGTGATAAAGCTTCTTTATGAAACTGGATTTAAGATAGGGGATATTTTGAGTTTAGAAAAAGATGAGTTATCAAGGTATGAATATAAAATAATAAATATTCGTTCTGCTTCAAAAATATTAAATCAGAAGATAAGCGAAAGTTTGTCTAAGGAGTTAAAATTCTTTTCAGAGAGATTACTTCCAAATATGTATACGAACAGAAATAAACTTTTTCAGGAGTTGACTAGAGAGGGATTTAGAGTAAGGTTCATAGGTTATGGTAAAAAAGCGGAGCTAGAGAGAGATATCTCTCCAAATATGATAAAAAAGATAGTAACAGAGGAAAAAATCAGAGATGAAGATGGAGTCTCTTTAATTGATAAGATAAGAGAACAGTATATGAGAATAGGAATAGGAGATGATTAGATGAAGGCTGGATTTATAGCTGTAGTAGGTAGACCAAATGTTGGAAAATCTACTTTAATAAATAAATTAGTATCTGAGAAAGTAGCCATAGTATCAGATAAAGCAGGGACAACAAGAGATAATATAAAGGGAATTTTAAACTTTAATGATAACCAGTATATATTTATTGATACACCTGGAATACACAAAGCAAAGCATCTACTCGGGGAGTATATGACTAACTCAGCTATTAGAGTTTTAAAAGATGTAGATGTAATACTATTTGTATTAGATGGTTCTCAAGAGATAAGTACTGGAGATCAGTTCGTAATGGAGAAGGTAAAAGAGGCTAAGAAAACTCCAAGAATACTAGTGGTAAACAAGATAGATAAATTAAATGATGAACAACTTAAGGCTAAAAGAGCTGAAATAGAGGAAAAGCTAGGAGAGTTTGATGGAATTGTTGAAATTTCAGGACAGTATGCTATTGGACTTCCAAAACTTTTAGAAAAAATTGATCCATTCTTAGAAGAGGGAATACAATATTATCCTGATGATATGTACACTGATATATCTGTATATAAGATAATAACTGAGATTGTAAGAGAGAAAATACTACTAAAAACAAGAGATGAAATTCCTCACTCAGTTGCTATTGAGATATTAAATGTTGAGAGAAGAGAGAATGGTAAAGATAAATTCGATATCAATATCTATGTTGAAAGAGATTCGCAAAAAGGTATCATCATAGGTAAAGGTGGAAAAATGTTAAAACAGATAGGAGAAGAGGCTAGACGTGAAATAGAGGAGTTAATAGGAGAGCCTATTTTCCTAACACTTTGGGTAAAAGTAAAAGATGATTGGAGAAAGAAAAAACCTTTCTTAAAAGAGATGGGATATGTAGAAGAGAAAAATTAAGGAGTGGAGAGTAAAAAGTGAGTAATGTAAAAATGGAAAAAGGAATGTTAAGAAAATTTGTAACATACTATAGACCGTACAAAAAACTATTTTTTATGGATCTATTGGTAGCTACAATATCAGCTTTATGTGATCTAGTTTATCCTATGATTACTAGAAATGTTGTAAATAAGGTAATACCTAATAGAGAATTTAGATTTTTAGTGGTATTTGCAGTAGTTCTATTAGTAATATATGTAATAAAAATGCTATGTGCTTACTGGATGCAATATTGGGGGCATTTAGTTGGAGTAGGAATGCAAGCTGATATGAGAAGAGATGTCTATGAGCATCTACAAAAATTACCTGTTAAGTATTTTGATAATAATCAAACGGGAAATATAATGTCAAGAATAGTAAATGATTTACAAGATATATCTGAACTTGCACACCATGGACCAGAAGATTTATTTATATCATTTTTTATGATAGTAGGTTCATTTATAGTTCTATTAAGAATAAATGCTTTACTAACTGTAATAGTGTTTTGTATACTACCAATAATAATTTGGTATAGTATGTATAAAAGAAAAAAACTTTTAGATTCATCAGTAAAAACGAGAGAAAAGACTGGGGACATAAATGCTAGATTACAAAATAGTATATCAGGAATAAGAGTATCTAAAGCCTTTGTTATTGATGAAGATGAGAAAGAAAGATTTGAAGAGGGAAATCAACAATTTGTTAAAGCTAAAGCATACTCATATAAGGTAATGGCAGAGTACACTGCTGGAGTTGGATTTTTTACAGATCTATTAGATTACTCTGTCCTTATAGTTGGGGCAATATTTACTTATTATGGAAAGATAAATATTGGAGATTTTTTAGCATATTTACTATATATAAAGATATTTACTCAACCTATTAAAAGACTTATTGCCTTTGTAGAACAGTATCAAAATGGTATGAGTGGATTCAAGAGATTTATGGAACTAATTGAAGTAGATAAAGAGATGGACAAAGAGGGAGCTCAAGATATTGGTAAGGTTGAAGGAGAGATTAAATTTGAAAATGTAAGCTTTAGCCACGAGAGTAAAAAAGTTCTAGATAATATATCTTTAACAATAGAAAAAGGAAAGATGTTAGCTTTAGTTGGACCTTCAGGTGGAGGAAAAACTACTCTATGTAATCTAATTCCAAGATTCTATAATGTAGATAGTGGAGATATTAAGATAGATGGTAAGAGTATCTATGATGTAAAAGTTGAGTCTTTAAGAAAAAATATTGGAATAGTTCAGCAAGATGTATTCCTATTCACTGGAACTATAAAAGAGAATATATTAATAGGAAAGACAGATGCTACTGATGAAGAGGTTATTGAAGCAGCTAAAAAGGCTAATATTCATGACCTAATTATGCAGATGCCAGATGGATATGATACTAATGTAGGAGAAAGAGGAACTAAACTTTCTGGAGGACAAAAACAAAGAATAGCGATAGCTAGAATATTCTTAAAAAATCCTCCTATTCTAATTCTTGACGAAGCAACTTCGGCACTTGATAATATTACAGAAAGATTAATTCAAGAATCTTTAGAGGATCTATGTAAGGGAAGAACTACAATTGTAGTAGCTCATAGATTATCTACAATTCAAGCTGCAGATGAGATAATAGTTCTTACTGATAGTGGTATAGAGGAGAGAGGAACTCACCAAGAACTTTTAGATAATAAAGGATTTTATTATAAGTTACATAGTATGAGTCAGTTATAGGGAGAAAGGGAGAATTTAATATTCTCCCTTTTTTTAGGATAGAATTATAAAAAAATTAATTTGTTTAAAATATTTTTGCTTCTATTTTATGAATTCTTTCAATTAAATTTATTTGATCTTCAAGAGTATCTAGGAATAAAGAAGTTGTCATAATATGATCTTCCATATGGATTAAAAGTAAACAAAGATCAACTCTTTCTCCAGAAGCCTCTTTTTGAATAAAATCAAAATGACAATCATGAACTTCAACAAATTGTTTTTTTGCTTCAAGAAATAAATTTCTAGCTTCTTCAAAATTTCCTTCATTAGCCTTTACAATAGCTTCTTTTCCTAGAGATTTTGCTGTTCCAGCAACAGCAACTCCAGTCATAATTTTCTCCAAAATTTCTTCTGGTATTATTTCTGTATTATTCATTTAAGATCTCCTCCAAAATTATTTTATTAAATTTAAAGCAAAATCTAAAACTTTTGCTCCATTCATAGTTCCGTAGTCAACCATATTAATGACTTCTACTTTTTTATTGTATTCATCAGCTTTTTTCTGGAAATCGTTTTTCTTAAATTTTACTTGTGGACCTAATAAAAATACATCATATTTTAATAAATTTTCATCAAAAAGCTCTAATGCCACAGCATTAATTTCTACATCTATACCTTTTTCTTCAGCCGCTTTTTTCATTTTAGTAACTAGTAAACTAGTAGACATTCCAGCAGAACAACATAGTAATATTTTTTTCATAATTATCACCCTCTAAAAAATGTTTATAAAACAATTTTAATGTTTTATTACAGTCATGTTAATTTTAAATAAATAATAAAACAAAATATAAAAAAAGTCAATATTTTTTTGTTGAATTTTTATTTTTTTATTAAAAAGCTCTATTTTATAATGTTTTTAAGCAATTAAAAAATATTATGATTGACATTAGAACGTTTTATGATATAATTAAAACTGAGAAATCGGTTTCGTTAATAATAGGTTATTTTAAATTAAAAAAGAGTAGAGTTAGAAAAGGGGTTAATTTATGAAAAGAGGAAAAATCTTAATAGTATCATCTATAATTTTTTCACAAATGCTTTTTGGAGCTAATATATTACAAAATTCATCATTTGAAAAGCCGTTATCAACAGCTATTCCAAATAATATTGGAATAGTGAATACAGAGAATTCGTGGATAAAATATGAAAACTCAGGTGGAAAAGGAAAAGTTGAAATCATAAAAGGTGATTTAGTAGCAATAACTGAAAATAAAAAAGCTCCAACTCATGGATTACAAGTTATTCAAGCACCATTAAAATTAGATGCTGGAGGGATTTATCAATTAAAATTTAAAACAGATGTTGATAAAGAAACTAAATTTACAATTAAAATAGGGGCTGATGGAGAGAGAGGATATTATGGATATTGGCAAAAAGATATTACTGTGTCTCCAAAACAAAAAGAATATGTATTTGATTTTGAAATGCTAGCAGAAGCTGATGAAAAAGCAAGATTTGAATTTTGGTTTACAGAAACTGATGAACAAGTAAAAATAAATGAAGTAAGTTTAGAAAAAATTGGAACGATAGATGTAAATAGAATGATAAATTTAGCAAAATTCCAAGTACAACACAAATACACAGTTACAGGAATTAATGAAAACATTCTAACTTCTAATGATATCCAAGCTATTAAAAAATTAAGCAATGGAAAAGAATTTGTTAAAACAATGGTACTTGAAGAGGATTCAGATTACTTAGTAAAAGTTGATGGAAAGTTAGCTGATGGTGAAAAATATATAGTTACAATTCAAAATGGAAAAACTTTTGAGTTAGATAAAAATAATAGAGAGTGTTTATTGAAAAATACTGGAGAATCTACTAAAGATGGAAAGATAACTATAAAAAAAGTTGGAAATAAGCAAAATATAAAAGATTTTAGAATTGAAAAATACTTCGGAAATCTAGTTTGGGAGGAAGAGTTCAACTATGAAGGATTACCTAAAGAAGAGGACTGGGGATATGATGTTGGTGGAGAAGGTTGGGGAAATGCTGAACTTCAATACTATACAGAAAAAAATCCAGACAATGCCTATGTAGAAAATGGAAAATTAATAATTACAGCTTGGAATGAAGCTTACGGAAAAAATGAATACACTTCTGCTAGACTTGTAACTAGAGGAAAGAAAGATTTTAAATACGGTAGAATAGAGGTTAAAGCTAAACTTCCAAAAGGAAAAGGAACTTGGCCAGCTATCTGGATGATGCCAACTGATTCTTTATATGGAGATTGGCCAAAAAGTGGAGAGATTGATATTATGGAACACGTTGGATTTGACCAAGATAGAATCCATGGAACTGTTCATACTGAAAAATATTATTGGAAAAACTCAAACCAAAAGAGTGCTCAGATAGATGGAGATAAAGTTTCAGACACTTTCCATACTTATTCATTAGAGTGGACTCCAAAAGTTATAAAAGTATATTTTGACAATACACTATATTTCACTTACCAAAATGAAAATTCTGGAAAAGATGCTTGGCCTTTCGATCAAAAATTCTATCTAATCTTAAATATCGCTGTTGGAGGAGCATGGGGAGGACAACAAGGTGTAGATTCTGAAGTTTTCCCACAAACAATGGAAGTAGAATCTATAAAAGTTTATGATTTAGGAATAAAGGGGGATACTAAATAATGAAAAAATTTCTTTTAGTTAGTTTACTGTGTAGCTTAGCAATACCTACATTTACTGAAAATGAAGAATTGACTTTGGAACAAAGAATTGAAAAATTAGAAAAAATCATTGAAGAGCAAAATAAAGAGCTTAAAAAGCAAAAAATAAATATTAAAAAGAATGAAAAAAAATTAAGTCTAGCAACTCAAGAAAAACCTAAAGATGCAGATGGAGAATTACAATTTCATGGGTATTTAAGAACTGGTGCTGAAGGAAATATGAAGCGTGGAAATAAAAATACATATAGCCGAGATAAACAATATGTTGGAAGATGGGGAAATGAATTCGATACAAATTTTAATATAAATTTTTCGAAAAAATTTACTCAAAGTAACGGGGCTTGGACAAAATTAGTTGTTCAATTAGAGAACTGGAGTGATAACTATGATAATAATGTAGGAGATTATAAAATTGATCTTACAGAATTATATATAGAAATGGGAAATGTTCCAATGTTTACAGGAGCATTTAAAGATGCTAAAATAGTTGCCGGTAAGAAAAAATGGGATGCACAACAGGTTGAAATCTTAGATTATTACTATCAAGATGTAAAAGGAACTGGACTAGGATTAGAAGGAATAAGGCTTTGGAATGGATCTTTAAATTTAACATATATATCAAATGATTTTAAAGATGGAGAACTTTCAAATATTAAGGGAAAGAAAGCTGAAGATGTAAGAGCATATAAAGCAAAATATACACATGGAGATATCTCTGGAGAGGTAATGTATGCCCATGCAACTGATAATGATAGAATAAAAAATTATTCTGAAGCTATAATCAGTAATGGACATGAAGTTTTTAATAAATGGAATAGAGATGCAGCAGATGATGGATTCTATGCTGGACTTTACTATCAACCAGATAATTTCTTTGGATTAGAAGGAAAAGGACAGCACTATTTACAATATGCTACTGGAATATTAGCAGGTGAAGGAATAGGAAAGATCGAAACAGATGCTAATAAAAGAGCTGCTAATGATGCTGTAACTTATCAATTAGGATTGGGAGGAACAGTAAGACTTGGAAATAGAACTCATATGTTAGTAAGCTACAGAAGTTTACGTGCTCAAGATATAGAGGCTAGAAATAGTGTATCTTATGCTTGGTGGGGTTCTGACGGTAAATATGAAGGAGCTCATAATGAACCAATAAAAGGTTCTTGGAGAGCAAAAAACTTAGAAACTGACGCTCTAGTTTTAAGACCAATCTACTATATAAATCAGAACTTAGATTTATGGATGGAGGCTGGTATAGCTCGTAAGGATACTGAAAGATATGATGGAGGTACTGAAGATCATTTATTATATAAGATTTCAGCAGGACCTCAATTAAAGTATTATGTGGGAAGTGCTGAAACATCATTGAGATTATTTGTTACTTATATAGGAGATAAAACAAAAAGCACAGAAAATGGCGTAACGACAAGGTCAACTGTAGAAGATGTAATTACAGGTTTCCAAATTTCAGCTTGGTGGTAAAATACTTGACAAGAAGGAAAAAAACGTTTATCATCAATAATAGAAGACACAAGATATGAGGTGAGTTCTATAAAAATTGATGATATAGCAAGACTAGCTGGATATTCTAAAGCAACTGTATCAAAGGTAATAAACAATTATCCTGGGATATCAGAAACAACAAGAGAAAAAATAATGCAAGTTGTAAAAAAATATGGTTTTGAGCCAAATATTCAAGCTAGAAACTTAGCAGGAAAAAAAGATAAAGTAATAGGAATATTTATATTAGATAAAGGTGGACTGGGAAGTTATTTCTTTCAGTACACGATTGCATTAATAGTAGAAAAGGCAGAAGAAAAAAATGTCAAAGTATTAATTTCACTGATTAAAACAAGTGAAGAGAAAATAAAGATAAAGCAATTAATAGATAATGGAACTATTCAAGGAGCAATTGTCATAGGAGCTACTCTGGAAGAGCCAGAATTAGAGAATATAATAGAAAGTGGATATAATTTAGTTATCTTTGATTATAAAACAGAAACTAAATTAAAAAATGTCTTTTTAATAAATTCAAATAATTACAATGGTGGGAAACTAGCAGCTAAATACTTATTAGAAAAAGGCTTGAAGACAGTATATCACTTTGCTGGACAAGAAAATAAGCTAGCTGGACTGGAAAGAGAAGAAGGGTTCTTAGATGAATTAGAGGGTCGTGGAATAGTTTGCAAGGTCTTAAAAGGAGAGTTTCAATTAGAGATAGCTAAAACAATATTTACTCATATGATTAAAACTGGGGATATACCAGAGGGAATATTTTGTGCTAATGATGAGATGGCAATTGGTTGCTTAGAAGCTTTAGCAGAAAATGGAGTAAGTCATAAGAGAGTAAGGTTGATAGGTTTTGATAATAACCAAATTTCTAGATTGTATAGACCTAGAGTTACTACGATAGGATATAATTTGGATAAAATGGCTGAAAAAGCTGTTGAAGCTATTTTAAGATTAATAGAAGGTAAAAAAATAAAAGAAAATATTTACAATGGAGAGTTAAAAATTTATGAAAGAGAAACATAGGTTTCTCTTTCATTTTCGGAAAAAAAGAAACCGCTTTCCAAAAAGGAGAAAAAAGATGTACTTAAGTTTTGATGTTGGAGGAACAAACACAAAATATTCTTTAATAAATAAAAATGGAGAAATTTTAAAAAGTGGCAGTATAGTTACTCAAGACAATAGAGATATAATTTTTGGAAGAATAAAAGAGGTTGTTAAAAAATTTCAAAATGAAGGGAATAAAATAGAAGGCTTAGCTTTCAGTATGCCAGGAGTAATAGATGTTAAAAGAGGACATATGATTACTGGAGGAGCTTTATACGATTTATATGATTTTCCTTTTAAAAGTGAATTGGAAAAATATATAGGTATTCCTGTGGAATTAGAAAATGATGTAAACTGTGTAGCACTTGCAGAAAAATGGTTAGGAAATGCAAAAGATTTGAATAATTTTCTATGCCTAACTGTTGGAACAGGAGTAGGTGGAGCTATCTTCGTGAATGGAGAGATGTTACGTGGGGCTAATTTTGCAGCTGGTGAATTTGGATTTATGATAACAGATAGAAGAGAAGATTATGAAGAAGCTAGTTTAAGTATGTCTGGGAGTGTAAGGGGAGGATTATTAAAAGCTTATGCTAAGAGAAAAAATATAAACTGGGAATGCTTAACTGGAGAGGAAATATTTGAACTTTCTCACAATGGAGATGAAATAGCTACTAAAGTAATAGATGAATTTTATACTTCGTTAGCTTATTCAATATATAATTTAGCTGTTAGTTTAAATCCAGAAAAAATTCTTATAGGTGGAGAAATAACAAAAAGATCAGATTTTATAGAGATTTTAGAAAAAAAAGTGGAGATAATAAAAAAAGATGTATGTCCATTAGAAATGCCTAAATTGGAAAGATGTAAATTTTTAAATGATTCTGGCAAAATAGGAGCAGTATATCATTTTATTTTAATGCAAAAAGAAAGAAAAAATTAGGAGGAAAATATGAGTTTATTTGATAAATTTAATGTATTTTTAGAAGAAAAATTTATGCCTGTAGCTGCTAAAATAGGAGGACAAAAGCATTTGCAGGCAATAAGAGATGGTCTTATTTTATCTATGCCTTTAACAATTGCAGGATCTATCTTTATGATATTAGCTTTTTTACCTGTACCTGGATACTATGAGTTTATGACAGGTATATTTGGAGAAGCTTGGATGGGAAAAGTATTATATCCTGTAAGAGCTACTTTTGATATTATGTCTATATTTGGGTGTATAGGAATAGCTTATAGATTAGCTGAAAAAAATAAAATAGATTGCTTATCAGCTGTAGCACTTGCTTTAATGACGTTTATGATATTGACACCATATAAAGTATCGTTTATGAGTACAACAGTAGAAGCAATTCCATTAATTTATACTGGAAGTGCAGGATTGTTCGGAGCTATAATATCTTCTTTAATTTCGGTTGAAATTTATACTTGGTTTATAAGAAAAAATATAGTAATAAAAATGCCAGAAAATGTACCACCAGCAGTTGCAAGATCATTTGTAGCATTAATTCCAACTTTAGCATTAATGATAGGAACATTAATAATACGTTTATTATTAGAAAGTACTGATTTTCAAAATGTTCATGAGTTATTAAAAGTAGTATTAACAACACCTTTAAAAATATTAGTAGGTAGTTGGTGGGGATTGGCTATTATTGTTGCTATTATCCAATTATTCTGGATAGCAGGATTACATGGATCAACGATTATATTAGGAACAATAGGACCAGTGTTAGGGTTATTAGGTGATCAAAATAGACTTGCTTATGAAGCTGGAAAAGAGATTCCAAATGTATTAGGAGGACCATTTTTCGATTTATTCATTAGTCTTGGCGGAGGAGGAGGAACATTTGCTTTAGCTTTTTTACTAGCATTTGCCTCTAAAAGTAAACAACTTAAAGAGGTTGGAAGAATATCTGTAGGAGCAGCATGTTTTAATATAAATGAACCTATTATATTTGGATTACCTATTGTTATGAATCCGTATTTAATAATTCCGTTTTTCATAACTCCTATTTTAACAGGGCTTATAGGCTATTTTAGTATAGCTATGGGAATTTTACCTAAGTTACCAGGAATTTCGATACCTTGGACAACACCACCTTTAATAAGTGGATACTTAGCTTCAATTGGTTCATTTAGATATGTTATTTTACAGATCATTTTAATTGCTATAGGAATGATAATATATTTACCATTTTTCAAAGCTTTCGATAATAAGATTTTAGAAGATGAAAAAAGTTATCAAGAGTAAAAATTAAATCAAGATTTAGGAGGAAAATATGTACAAATTTCCAAAGGATTTTTTATGGGGAAGTGCATCAGCAGCTTATCAAATAGAAGGGGCTTATAACGTTGATGGAAAAGGTATGTCTAACTGGGATCATTTTGTGAGAATACCAGGAAAAACTTTTAAGGGAACAACAGGTGATATAGCAGTAGATCATTATCATAGATATAAAGAAGATATTGCTTTGATGGCAGAGATGGGATTGAAAACTTACAGATTTTCAATAGCGTGGACAAGAATATTTCCTACAGGAAATGGAGAGATAAACCAAAAAGGGATAGAGTTCTATCAAAATATAATAGATGAATGTTTAAAATATGGAATAGAACCAATGGTAACAATATTCCACTGGGATTTACCACAAGCATTAGTAGATCAATATAATGGATTTGAAAGTGAGAAAATAGTAGATGATTTTGTAAACTATGCAAAAACTTTATTTAAGGTATTTGGAAAGAGTGTAAAATATTGGATAACACTAAATGAACAAAATATCTTTACATCATTAGGATGGCTGACAGCACAACATCCACCTGGAAAATTTGATGATCAAAAAATGTTTTATCAAGTAAATCATCATGCATTTTTGGCTCATGCAAAGGCAGTATTAGCGTATCGTGAGATGGGATTTGATGGAATGATAGGAGCAAGTTTTGCTTATACACCAAGTTATGCCTTAGATTGTAATCCAATAAATGCAATGTCAAAAATGAATTATGATGATTTAAAAAATTATTGGTGGCTAGATGTTTATGCTTATGGAGAGTATCCAATAGCAGCTATGAAGTATCTTGAGAAGAAAGGAGTAGCCCCAGTTGTAAGCCAAGAGGATAAAGAGATTCTGAAAAAGGCAGCAAAAGAGATAAATTTTATGGGAGTAAACTATTATCAAAGTTGTGTGTGTGAGTATAATCCACTAGATGGCGTGACACCATATGGAACAATGAATACAACAGGGAAAAAAGGTTCAGCTCAAGTAACAGGAGTGCCTGGATTATATAAAAATCCACAGAATCAATATTTAAAGACAACAGATTGGGATTGGACAATAGATCCGTTAGGATTAACATATTTGTGTAGAGAAATAACAAGTAGATATAGATTACCAATTATAATTTCAGAAAATGGGTTGGGAGCATTTGATAAATTAGAATCAGAGAATAAAATTCACGATATATATAGAATAGAGTACATAAGAGAGCATTTAAAAGCTTTATCTCAAGCAATAGATGAAGGATGTGAAGTCTTAGCTTATTGTACATGGTCATTTACAGACTTATTAAGTTGGTTAAATGGATATCAAAAGAGATATGGATTTGTGTATGTAGATAGAAATGAAGAAACAGGTTCATTATCTAGATATAAAAAAGATAGTTTTTATTGGTATAAGGAAGTTATAGAAACTAATGGAGAAAAATTATAAAATATTTGAGAAGGGATTAGAATGAAAAAAAAAGCTAAAGGTAAAATTATGTTTTTATTAGCTATTACTTTACTTGCAACAAGTTGTGGAGATGTGAATACTAAAGAGGGAACAAAGGAAGTAGAAACAGCTAAACTTTCAATAGATAAAAAATATCAACAAAATGATTTAATTCTTTTTACTAATGAAGTTTTAGGTGGATGGTCAATGGAAGGAGGACAAGAGTTAGATGAAAGAGGGTTTTTACCTGTAGATAAAAATATGACATATAACTCTTTACCTTCATTACACATAAAGACTTCAATAAATGAAAATCAATGGTTATGTTCAATAGTACCAAAAGGTTGGAATGCTATGAATTTAGAACCATATGTTGCCAATGGAACATTAGAGTTTAATATAAAAGGAGCAAAAGGGGGAGAAGTATTTGAACTCTCTTTTGGTGGAAAGAGAACAGATGGAAAAGGAGATATTGATATAGTCTCTTTTAGAACAGACACGCAGTTTGAAATAACTAAAGAATGGCAACATATTTCTATTCCATTAAAGGATGTGATGAATTTATCAGGAGAAGCAGATTTAAGATCTTTTAGACAGCTTATTTTTAAGGAAGTTGATAATGGGGTAACAGAAAAACCTGTTGAAGTATGGATAAATGATGTAAGAATAATAACTTCAAATGATGAAACTTCACAAAATCCTGTGAAAGTAAATCAAGTAGGATATCATTTAAATGCAGATAAATATGCTTTAATAAGTGGATTTGCACATAAATTCACAACTCCAGTAGGAACAATTTTTAGAGTAAAAGATACTAAAGATAAAGTGATTTATACAGGAAAATTGTCGCTGATTTGTGATGATGATTCAGTTGTATCAGGAGATAGAATACTAAAAGCTGACTTCAGTGATATTAAAGTTCCAGGAACGTATTTTTTAGAGGTTGAAGGTGTAGGAAAATCTCAGAAATTTACAATAGGAGATAACATATATAAACCTTTATTGGAAGATATAACTAAATATTATTATCTTCAAAGAGGAAATGAAATAATTGAAGAAAAATATGTTGGAAAACTATTTGCAAGAGGAGAAGGACTACCACAAGATAGAAGTGTTCCTCTAAATTCTCAAAGAGAGAGCTCAAAAAGATATGATGTTTCTGGTGGATGGTATGATGCTGGAGATTATGGAAAATACACAAATGCTGGAGCTACTGCGGTAACAGAACTTTTATGGGCATATGAAATGTTTCCAAATCAATTTAGAGATAAAAAAGATTTTATACCAGAAAGTGGAAATGGAGTTTCAGATTTATTAGATGAAATTAGATGGGAATTAGATTTCTTATTAAAAATGCAAGATAAAGATACAGGAGGAGTATATTCTCATGTATGGGCACAAAACTATGATGGTACACCAGATATAGCTTTAACAATGGATAGATATATCCAGGATAAAAATGGAACAATGACTAATGTAAAACCAACAACTCATACAGCAGATGTTGTTGCTGCTTTAGCTCATGGTTATACAGTATTTAAAAATATAGATAAAGAATATGCTGAAAAATTACTTAAAGCAGCAAAATTTGGATACCAATACTTAGAAAAAAATTCAAATTTAATAATCTCTATGCCGAATGAACCATATTATGATGGAAATGATACTGATAATAGATTATGGGCAGCAGCAGAATTATATAGAGCCACTGGAGAAAAAAAATACGACGAATATTTCTTAAATAACTATAGAAATTTTGAAGAAAGTTTTGAAGCTGAAAAAAATGGACATGGTTGGGGAAATATGGAAAAAGTTGCTTTTTATGCATACTTAAGCTCTAAAAATCCTGCTTCTGGAGTAAAAGAATGGTTTAAAGAGAAGTTTACATCATGGTCAGATGATGTATTTGAAAAAACTGTAAATAACCCATGGAAAACTGTGTTAGGAGAAAATGACTATGTATGGGGAAGTAACTCAGTTATAGGAACTACATTGATGGATCTATATTTAGGAAATAAGGTTCTAGGAAAGGATAATGATAGAACTATAGCTATGATGAGAACTAATATGAACTATTTCTTAGGAGTAAATCCATTAGCATTTAGTTATGTTTCAGGATATGGAGAAAATTGTTTAAGTCATACATATAGCAACATATATAATTATGATGGGATATTAGAGATTCCAAAGGGATATTTTGCAGGAGGACCAAACCAATTTCAAGGTGCGGAACTATCTAAATTCAATGCTAGAGATTATGTTGACTCAGGATATGAATGGACAACAAATGAGCACACAATTTATTGGAATTCAGTATTAATATTTTCTACAGCAGCTTTAAATGAAAATCTTCAAGAAGTTAGTATTATGAACTTTGAAGTGAAATAAAAAATAAAAAGAGAGCAAGTTACTAAAAGTTATAGAGTATCCTTGCTCTTTTAACCTAACGGGCAAGAAGTCACCCACCTCTATAGGTGGTGCGATGAATTGCCCTATTGTTTTTTAGAAGACAAAGTGATATAATACAATCAATAGATATATAAAAATAGGAGT
>NZ_JACSNP010000269.1 GCF_016900045.1 Fusobacterium mortiferum | reverse complement strand
GTTCCACACCGCCGCCCGGTTGCAGGTTGCAGAGTTGACCGGAAAGCAAATCCATACTTCGTTCTTTTGTGGGTTCGCAGTCACGAAAGCGCGTTTGTAATACACGCTGTCAATGTTGTTGAAAATCGCTTTTCTGACGATGCCGTTAGCGATACTGTTGCAGCCTTGCCCGGTGTTTAGAACCACGTCACCAGCACTCAAAACAACATGCCCATAAGGGGTGTTTACACC
>NZ_JACSNP010000268.1 GCF_016900045.1 Fusobacterium mortiferum | reverse complement strand
GAATTTAGAGGCTGGCGTAAAATCTTGCCCATCTTCATATTTATAGGCAGGCGTTTTGGCATTAGGGTCAAATCCCCAAGTTTTTAAAAGCCAGCGACCGTATAAACGATATGCTAAGAAAAAAATTATGATAGCAGAGCCAACGAGCATTATACCGTTCATGAGAAATCTTCCTTTCTATTATTTTATTTGATTTTTGATAAAATATTTAATATATTTGTCCGTTTATAT
>NZ_JACSNP010000267.1 GCF_016900045.1 Fusobacterium mortiferum | reverse complement strand
GCCCAAGGCATCAGGAGAGATTGTGCTGGATGTGTATAGTTATGGCAAGGGCAGATTGCTGGTCAACCGGAAGGAGGTGATGAAGTATCATAATGTGCACGGAGGCAACAAGCAGTCTTGTACGCTGCAGGTAGAAGCCGGAAAGAAATACGACATCGAACTTCAGTTTGAATACCTGCAAAGTGATGCGCAGTTGAACTTCGACCTGGGCTTTAAGCGGAAAGTGGATGT
>NZ_JACSNP010000266.1 GCF_016900045.1 Fusobacterium mortiferum | reverse complement strand
CCATTAGTGCTAGTGAAGATAATCCAATCGTAATCGTGAATTTTAGTAATGGCATTATCTAAGCTTACATAATTATCATCAGGTGGAGCGATTTTTATTGCAGGTGCTTCAATGCAATTAGCACCGAGTTCTTCTAAAGCTGTTGTGAGTTTAGAAGCTTGAGAACGAGCGCGTGTGATTAAGATATTTTTACCAAATAAAGGTTTATTGTCGAACCATTGAATAGTGGAA
>NZ_JACSNP010000265.1 GCF_016900045.1 Fusobacterium mortiferum | reverse complement strand
CAAATGCACAGAGCGTTGTTCTTCAATAGCTGCAGCTGCGATTGGCATATTTTCAGCATTAAAGCCCATTTTATCTGCCATTACAAGGTCAGCGGCAAATCCATCTTCACTCACTATTACTAACTTAGGATTTACGATATCTCCGCTCATCGGTCCTTGACCTTCCATGCCACTTATACCATCAATTATATTTAAAGTAGGTTTCACCGTGTAATATAAATCCACCATCACA
>NZ_JACSNP010000264.1 GCF_016900045.1 Fusobacterium mortiferum | reverse complement strand
TGATATGCCTGTTCTTATGAACGCTTTTGGCAGTAAAGAACGTTTAGCACTTGCTTTTGGCGTTGATGATATTGAAGAAATCCCTAATGAACTCAGAGAAATTTTAAAATTACCGTATATCTCTTTGCAACACAAAATGGATTTACTGCATATCATTCCTACTGCAAAAAGAGCTATAAACTTCCCTAAATACGTAAAAAAAGCACCATGTCAAGAAGTTGTCATCACAGAC
>NZ_JACSNP010000263.1 GCF_016900045.1 Fusobacterium mortiferum | reverse complement strand
ATGCTCAGCGGACCATGCTGCTGCAAGGTGTGCGCGAGGTCCTGACCGCGCAGCAGCTCCATGACCATGAACGGCGCGCCGTGCTCCAGAGTGCCCACGTCGTACACGCGCACGACGTGATCGGAGACCAGCTGAGCGGTAGCGCGCCCCTCGCGCAAGAAGCGCTCGCGAGCTTCGTCCCGGCGCTCGTCATGGTCGGACACGGTGAGGACCTTGATCGCCACCCGCTGCC
>NZ_JACSNP010000262.1 GCF_016900045.1 Fusobacterium mortiferum | reverse complement strand
GATTATTTTATTGTTTGATGACATCTCGGTGAGATCAGTTTCAGGGAGATTATTTGATTGAATAATACATCATTGTTATCTCTGATGACAATCATTTTAAGCTAATCTCCCTGTAATTAATTCTATCGCTGGGACCCGTCTCAGCGAGATGTTGCCATTTTTATGACTGAAATTTTCCGTACAGTACTATTTCTGCCGTAATAATACCGATTTGAAGGAAGTCACACTGCTT
>NZ_JACSNP010000261.1 GCF_016900045.1 Fusobacterium mortiferum | reverse complement strand
GTCATAATCGGCGTGCAGTTTATCCTTTTTCTTCTTCGCATAGCGCCAGCTACGGTAGATATGTGTCTCGTTACTGACCGCGAGTATCTGGCTTACACCAAAGTGCTGCGCCAGCAGGCAGACCGCCTCAAGCAGCAGGCGTTTAGGAAACAGACCGTGGCAGGCTTTGGTCGCCAGCTGGATCTGATCGTGTTCAACCCAGGCTTTGGCACCCTGTAAGCCGCCAATAAAC
>NZ_JACSNP010000260.1 GCF_016900045.1 Fusobacterium mortiferum | reverse complement strand
ATCCTAAGTGTTGAAAAATGGACAATCAGCAGCGAAGCTCCGAATAGGAGAACGTTCAACGACTATTCCTCTTGAGGGAAGTACTCAGTAAGCTATTGACTGAGGAAGTGGACAGACTCTAACAGGTAAAGCTGAGGGATAAGATATAGTCTGTGCCGTTATGAAAGTAACGGAAGTTCATAAGAGAACTGTATAGAAAGTAGCGTTTCTATATGAACGAGACCTCATAATA
>NZ_JACSNP010000025.1 GCF_016900045.1 Fusobacterium mortiferum | reverse complement strand
TTGAATAGAAAGGGAGCCTTCAACAAAAATGTTGAAAACTCCCTCTATTTGGCTATTTTTATTTTTTGTAAAAACTCATAGCTGAGTAGTTACGAAAGTTTATTCTAAAACTGCCCTTTACTTCCTTACTCATATACATCCTTGAGTTTTTTATTTACCTTAATTTAATTATTTAATTTGAATATTTTATCCTTCTATTTGTATATATTTTTTATTTTCTATTTTCTCTTTAGGCTCTTTTTTAGGAACTTCTAATTTTAAAAGTCCATTTTCAAATTTTCCTTTGATATCTTCTTGAGAGACATTATCTCCTACATAGAAACTTCTTGTACATTGTCCTGTATATCTCTCTTTTCTAATATATTTTCCATCTTTATCTTTTTCATCTTTGTTTTCATCATGAGCTGCTGTAATAATTAGATATCCATTATTTACTTCAGCTTTAATATCCTCTTTATTGAATCCAGGTAATTCAACCTCTAAAAGATACCTATCTTTTAACTCTTTAATATCTGTTTTTCCAACTAAATTTTGATTTCTAAAATTATCTTTAAAGAAATCATCTTCAAAAATATCATTCATAAATCCTTTTCTAAAAATACTAGGCATTAACATATAAACCATCTCCTTAATATTTAATAATATCTAATTTTTTAAGTTTCATATAGCTTTAATACCTTCTTCCTTTTATAATTTAATTATACTCCTTTTTATTAGCTACGTCAATAGTTGAGTGCTAATTTTTTAAAAAATAATAGGGAGTGGTTTTTAATTACAAAATCACTCCCTATTTAAAATATTTTTAGTTCTTTTTCAAATACTCTACTATTTTCTCAATAGGCTTTCTATCTTAATAGGTAATCCAAATAGATTTATAAATCCTTCAGCATCTTTTTGATTATACACATTATCTTCATCAAAAGTTGAAAAGTCTTGGGAATATAAGGAATATTCAGACTCCATACCATTTAAAACTATATTTCCTTTATATAATTTTAAATGTACAACTCCTGTTATATACTCTTGAGTCTCTTCTACAAAGGCAGATAATGCTTTTCTATACTTAGTAAACCACTGTCCATTATAAATAAGCTTAGCCATATCATAAGATAATTTCATCTTAGCTTGAAGTGTATCTCTATCTAAACACAATCTTTCTAATTCTTCATGAGCAAAATATAGTATTGTTCCTCCTGGTGTTTCATATACACCTCTTGACTTCATTCCTACAAGACGATTTTCTACCAAATCTATTACCCCTATTCCATGTTTTGCTCCAATCTCATTTAGTTTATCTATTAAAGTTACTCCATCTAATTTTTTTCCATTCAATTTTGTAGGTATTCCTTTCACGAATTCAATAGAGATATATTCAGGTGTATCACTTGCTTTCTCTAAAGGTACTACCCATTGAAGTACATCTTCATATTTTGGTGAATTACTTGGTGATTCTAGCTCCTGCCCTTCATGACTTATATGGAAAAGATTTTCATCTCTACTATATGTTACTCCCTCTTTAAATGGAAGATTAATATTATGGGATTTTAAATATTCTATCTCCTGTTTACGAGACTTTATATCCCAAATTCTCCAAGGAGCTATAATCTTCATATTCGGAGCTAAAGCTTTTACTCCTAACTCAAATCTTACTTGATCATTTCCCTTTCCAGTTGCTCCATGAGCTATATATGTAGCTCCTTCTTTTTGAGCAATCTCCACTAATGCTTTAGCTATTACAGGTCTAGCTATTGATGTTCCCAATAGATATTCATTCTCATATTTAGCCCCTGATTTTAGCATTGGAAATATAAAATCATTTACTAACTCCTCTTTTTTATCCACTACATAAAACTTTGAAGCTCCTATTGCTAGAGCTCTCTTCTCCACCTCTACAAAATCATCTTTCTGTCCTACATCTACAGATACAGCTATTACCTCTATATTATTATAATTCTCTTTTAACCACGGTACAATTACAGAGGTATCTAATCCTCCTGAATAAGCTAATACTACCTTCTCTTTCATATAAACACCACTCCTCATACTCTTATCTATTTTTCAGAAAAATATTTTTTATCAATTTATCATAAGTTCCGTTCTCTTTTAGCTCTGTTAAAGCTTTATCTATATTTTCAACTAAGGCTTTATCATCTTTACCAACTGCTATTGCATACTCCTCCTTTGCTACATCCGTATCTATTAATACTAATTCAGGATTTTGTTTTGCATAGTTTTTAGCTGGTTCTGAATCAAGTACTACTACATCTACTTTTTGTGCCTTAAGAGCCATAATAGCTTCTGAAGTAGCATTATATCTGTGAACTTTTACTCCTTCTATCTCACTTACAGCTATATCTCCTGTATAACCAAGTACAACCCCAACATCATGCCCTTTTAATTCATCAAAAGATTTCACAACAGGATTTTTTTTATGAACTAACATCATCTGATTAGATTCATAATATGTTTGTGAAAAATTTACAAATTTCTTTCTTTCCTCTGTAGCTGTCATTCCAGCTATAATTACATCTAATTTTTTAGCTTGAAGAGCTGGCAATAATCCATCAAAAGATATATTTTTCCACTCTATCTCCTTCCTCATAGATTTAGCAATCTCCTCCATTAAGTCTACATTAAATCCTACTATTTCTCCATTTTGTAGATATTCAAATGGCTCAAACTCAGCATTTGTTCCCACATAAAGTTTATCTGCCCCAAAACTTACTCCAGATACAAACATTGAAAGTAAAATAGCCTTTAAAAATAGTTTTTTCATAAAAATCTCCTCCTAAAATGTTTTAATATAAATAAAAAAACAGACTAACATCTTTTGAATGTTAATCTGTTGATAACAAAAAATATATGACTCTATATCTTAATATCTTTCAATACTAAGTATATTATCCCTCTAAAATTTATTAGAAATATCATACACCTAGATACTAAAAAATATCTCCTTTGGAAGAATCACAAAAAATATTAACAGACTCATTACAAAAGAAACTATATATAGTTGTATTATATTTCCTATTCCTTAATAATGTTGTCTTTAACATTTTTCTTTCCTCCTTTGCCTTGATTTGAAATAATCTTATCACAATATTTTTATATTGTCAATAACTTTTCATTTTTTTATAAATATTAATATTTTTTAATAAAATAAAAAAGAGAGCCTCGTAAGAACTCTCTTAATTTTCTATTTAATCTAAATTATAGAGCTGCTTTTGCAGTTTCTGCTAATTTAGCAAATTCAGCTGCGTTGTTTAAAGCGATATCAGCTAAAACTTTTCTATCTAAAACGATTCCAGCTTTCTTAAGTCCGTTCATTAAAGTAGAATAAGTTAATCCATTTAATCTAGCTGCAGTATTTATTCTGATGATCCATAATTGTCTCATTCTTCTCTTAGTTACTTTTCTATCTCTTGTAGAGTAAGCTGCTGCTCTCATTGTAGCTTGTTTAGCTTGTTTTATAACGTCACCAGAAGCACCTCTAAATCCTTTAGCTGCTTTTAAAACTTTTTTATGTTTTCTTCTTCTAACTATACCAGTTTTAACTCTCATTACATTTCCTCCTAATTATTTCACAAAAATATGATTTTATGATAAACTAATTATCTTCCTGCTCCATATGGTAATAAAGCTTTCATGTGTCTTGTTAAAGTTTCAGTTACTACGAAATCTTTCTTTAAGTTGTTCTTTCTTTTTCTATCTTTCTTAGTTAAGATGTGGCTTTTTCCTGAGTGTTTAACTACGAATTTACCTGTTCCTGTAACTTTAATTCTTTTTTTAGCTCCTTTATGAGTCTTCATTTTTGGCATAATAATGTCCTCCTCTCAAATATCTAAATCTGTTTTTTTATTATTTTTTTGGTGATAAGATTATATGTTTTTGCTTATCACTATATTTCTTATCAGCTTCAGCTATATCAGCAAATTTTTCAGCTATATCATCAAGTGTATCTACACCTAATGTTGCATGCATCTTTTCTCTTCCAAATAAAACTAAAGTTACTTTAACTTTATTTTCTTTTTCTAAGAATTTTCTAATTTGAGACATCTTAGTTTCTAAATCATGACTATCTATTCTAGCTGTTACTTTTACCTCTTTTACAACTGTTTGCTTTTGATTTTTCTTAGCTTCTTTAGCTTTTCTTGTTTGCTCATATCTGTATTTTCCAAAATCCATTATTTTACATACAGGTGGCTTTGCAGTAGCTGCTATTTCAACTAAGTCTAATCCCTCTTGTCTAGCTAATTCAAGTGCTGCATTTGCACTCATAACTCCTAATTGTTCCCCAGAAGATGAGATTATTCTAAATTCTTTTCCTTTGATTTTTTCATTGATTCTAATTTTATCAGTAATAGTAAGCACCTCCATTTTTAATTATAAATAAAAAACAGGACAAACTATGCCCTGTGTCTCAACCTTTATAATAAACAAATGTTAATTCTCATTTTAAAAGTTTTGACCTTGTGTAAGCCTCTAGCCCATAAGGTGAGAAACAGGTAGTTTCTTCTTCAATATTTATTTAATTACCTTTATAATTATATTAAATTTACTACAAAAAGTCAAGTATTTTATTTATTTCTTTCAAGTTAGCTATTTATCTTTGCTCTAAGCAAATTTATTCCCAATACAATAAATATTGTCCCAGAAATTTTGTTTATTACTTTTCCAAAGTTTTGATTTTTTTTAAGAAAAACTGCTATAAATGAAGCAAAAATTGAAAGTGATACACACCATATTCCAGATATTACAAAGGATGTTAATCCTAAAATAGCAAAAGGAAGAGCCCCATAACTATTTGTAGTATCTACAAATTGAGGTAAAAAAGCTAAGAAAAATAATGCTACCTTTGGATTTAATATATTAGTTATCATTCCTTGAAAAAATGATTTTTTTAAGTTTTCTTTTGGAGTGGCTCCCTCTGTCACCAATAAACTCTCTTTTGATTTTATACTCTTTATTCCCATATAAACAAGATACATAGCTCCCAAAAATTTTACAACATTAAATGCTGTCAATGAATTTTTTAAAATTAATGATAAACCAAAAGCTGCTAAAAAAGTGTGTACAAGTATTCCCGAACATATACCTAAAGCTGAATATACTCCTGATTTTCTACTATTCATTATTGATTGCCCCAATATAAACATAGTATCACTTCCAGGAATCAATGCTAGTATAATACAAGATGTAATAAAAACTTGATAATTTAATATTCCAAACATAACCTCTCCTATCTTTTACTATTTTTATGATATATTAATCAATTTATATTTTTAATAAAAAAAGAGAGTATAAACTCTCTAACATTATTTTAATCATAGGTGGCGCGCTCGAGAGGAATCGAACCCCTAACCTTCTGATCCGTAGTCAGACGCTCTATCCAATTGAGCTACGAACGCATTTTTATAAAAAAAGGGTAGTCTTACTACCCGTTTCATTCAAATGGCGGTGAAGGAGAGATTTGAACTCTCGGTACCGTTTATAGGTACTCTCCCTTAGCAGGGGAGTGCATTAGGCCACTCTGCCACTTCACCGTTTATGGCGGAAGATCAGAGATTCGAACTCTGAAGCCTTGCGGCGCCGGTTTTCAAGACCGGTTCCTTACCAATTAGGATAACCTTCCAAGCACATAAGATAATATCATAATTTTATATTTTTGTCAAATATTTTTTTAATTATTATTGCTATTTTGACTCATCTCTTTAGATTTTTTTATAGTTTCAGTAACAGCTTTTATTACAGCACCTCTGAATCCGGCTTCTTCAAGATATCTAACTCCAACTATTGTTGTACCCCCTGGAGAACAAACACTATCTTTTAATTCTCCTGGATGTTTTCCACTTTCTAAAAACAATTTTCCACAACCTACTAAAGTTTGTCCTACTAACTTATAAGCATCACTTCTTGGTAATCCTTCATAAACAGCTGCATCTGCAAGAGCCTCTATAAACATAAACATAAAAGCAGGAGATGATCCAGATGCTCCTATAACCGCATCAAATAACTCTTCTTTTGTCTCTATAGCTACTCCAATTTTTTCAAATAAATTTTTGAAGAATTTTTTCTCTTCCTCTTCTATATTTTCATTAAAAGCATATGCTATACAGCCCTCTTGAACCATAAGTGGAAGATTTGGCATAGTTCTTATTATCTTGCTATTTCTATTATCTATCTCGTCTAAAATATTCTCCATAGTTATACCAGGAGCCATAGCAACAATAATTTTACTACTATTAACACTATCCTTAATTTTATCTATTACATCAAAATACACATTGGGTTTCACTGCTAAAAATATGATATCACACTCTTCTACTATAGCTAATTCATTAGATAAAAGAGTTACACTATATCTATCAGCTACTTCTTTTCCTCTTAATTTGTCATATACATATATATTTTTTGTCTCTACCTCTTCCGAATTTATAATTCCTTTTAAAAAGGCTTCTCCCATATTTCCACAACCTATAAATCCTAACTTCATAATCAACTCCTAACTATTTATCTAAATAAATATTAAATCTATCTGTGATCTCTTTTAATTTATCTAACTTTTTAACAGTATTTTCTTTATCTTCTATCCCTAACTTTACAAGTAAAGCATTTATTATTACAGTTCCAGGTACAAAAGTATAGGCTTTCTCTCCATTTTTAGTAGTTAAAACTAAGTCAGAAATATTTCCTAAAGTTGAATCCTTTTTATCTGTAACTGTTATAACTTTATTTCCATGTTCTTTGAAAAATTCCGTAACTTGATATGTAAAATTAGTGTATGGATGGAATGAAATTGTAAATAATAAGTCTTCTGGTTGAGTATATAGTAATTTGTCTGTAAAATCTGAAGCTCCAGATATCATCAATTCTACACCTTCTCTAAATTCTTTGAGCATAAAATATAGATAATATGCTAAAGCATATGATCCTCTTGCTCCTAATATATATAGTTTTCTACTATTTTTTATCCATTCTACAGCCTGATCTAAGCTTTTCTCTATCTCTAAAACATCCATCTCTTGTAAAAGTTCTATATTAGTGTTTATCATCTCTTGCAATACAGAACTACTATCTTCTCTCTCTGTAATACTACTTTTTAGCCCTTTCATATAAGATGTTTGTTGTTCTACTTCTTTTTGAAATATTTTTTGAAAATCTGGATAACCTTTAAATCCTAAATTTTTAGAAAATCTTGTTATTGTAGCTGGACTTGTCTTTGTTTCCTTTGCTAATTCATTTATTGAAATAAAAGATATTATACTCTGATTATATTTTATATATTCAGCTATTTTTTTAAAACTTTTACTGAAAGAATTATAATTTTCATCTAAATATCCCAATACTTTCTTTTTCATGGAATTCCCTCTCTTTTTTATACAATTATATTATTTTATATTTTATTATAGTCCATTATCAAAATAAATGCAAAATAATTTTTACTTTTTTGATAATTATATTACCATTTTTTCTTTTAAATATGAATCATTCTCTAAACTACTATTAAAAATATTTTCAAGATATTTAAATGTATTATCCAAATTATTTGTTTGTATAGTTACTTCATTTCCGTTATAAGAAAATTTTATGCTAAATATATTATTTTTACCAGTTACTTCACATATTAATTTAACCTTCTCAAAAGAAGTTTCCCATTTTTTATTTCTTATTAATATTTTCATAAATAACCTCCAATCACCAAATATTATATTTACAAATAGATAACTATATTTATAAATATATATTATATCTATTTTTTAAGTTTGTCAACCCTTTATTTTATAAAGTTTTTTGTTGCTATTTTTTAAAAAATATATTATAATTAATTATATATAAATAGGAGGTAATGATATGGATTTTAAAACTTATTTAAAAACTAGAAGAGAAGCTCTTGGATTTAGTCAAAATAAATTTGCAAAAATGGCTGGTATTACCCAATCATACTATAATGGAATTGAAAGAGGAGAGGTAAAAAATCCTCCTAGCGAAGAGATACTAGATAAGTTTGTAAAAATATTACTTCTTACTCCTTCTGAGGGTGACAAATTAAAATATCTTGCAGCTATTGAAAGAACTCCTGCTATTATTTTAAATGAAATAAAAAGATTATCTGATGAAAAAGAACTTTCTAAAAGAAAAGTAATTAAAGATATTTCAAATAATAATGTACTTATTCCTCTATTTTCAAGAATAAGTGCTGGAATAGGTATGATTACTGACGAAGAACCAATAGATTATATCTCTTTACCTGGTATCAAAAATTCTGAAAATATTTTTGCTATAAATGTAAAAGGTGATTCAATGGAGCCTACGATCAAAAATCAATCAATCATTCTTTGTAGACAAGGCAATGAATTAAGAGATGGAGAAGTTGGTGCATTTTTAGTAAATGGTGAGTCATTTGTCAAAAGAATAAAAGTTACTAAAAATTTCTTTGCCCTTTTAAGTGATAATCCTAATTATCAACCTATCTATGTTTATCCTCAAGATGAGTTCAAAGTAATAGGAAAAGTTTTAAAAGTTATTAATGATGTTAGATAAAATAAAAAATTTCATAACCCTAAAAAAATTATAGATAAAAAAGAAGAAAGTTTTACTTTGTTAATAGCTGATGCTTACTTTAGTAAAATTTTCTTCTTTTTATTAATTATTTAAAAACAAATTAAAAAAGAATTGGGTATTCTTCTCTTTATTCTTATATTCTCCAGAGCCATATATTATCTCTCCAGTTACGAGAAAACTTATCATTATTGCTAAAGAAAATCCTATTTTTTTCTTTAAATATCTCTTTATTATTTTTTCATAATCTTGAATACACATAATTTTCCCCTTCCCTACCATATTCCCTTTTTCAAATATATCATCTTAATTTAGTATACATATAGATATATTATAACATTTTTTTAAATGTAAATCAGATTATAAAAAAATATAATAAAAAAAGGCTATAGATATTAATTTAATCTATAACCTTTACTCATATATTATTGTAAATTCATTAATACTCCAGCTATAACAAATAATGAACCAAAGAAAAATAAAACAGCTTGAAATTTTAATTGAAATTTAGCCCAAACTATCCAATCTAATTTTGCTATTCCTAATATTGCAATTAATATACCTGAAGTTGGAACTATTAGATTAGTAAATCCATCCCCTAATTGGAAGGCAAGTACGGCAACTTGTCTTGGAACTCCAACTAAATCTGATAATGGTGCCATTATTGGCATAGTAAGAGCTGCTTGTCCAGATCCAGAAACTACAAAGAAATTAAATATAGATTGGAAAATATACATCACCCAAGCACATATTGCTGATGGTAATCCACTTAATCCTGTTGCTACCCAATTTAGAACTGTATTTAAAACACTTGGCTCTCCTGCTTCTGCTCCACCTAATACTAATACAATTCCTTTTGCCATTCCAACAACTATAGCTGCTCCTATTAAATCCTCTGCTCCTTTTCTAAAAGATGAAGCTATATCATTGATTCTCATATCATCAAGTTTAAATATAACACCAACAATTCCAGATGCTACTCCCATTATTACAAATTGAGTTGCTATTTCTGGTAAGAAATATCCAAATTTTACAACTCCATAAATTATCCATGCCATTCCTAAAACTACGATTGCTAATACTAATTTATGTCCTAGCTTAAACTCCATATCTTGATGCTCTTCAATACTGAATTCACTTCTATAATACGCATCTGTTTCGTAAGAGATTGATGACTCTGGATTCTCTTTTACTCTTTTTGCATATCTTAAAGTAAATGCTATACCTAATCCCGTAAAAAATATCCACATAGCAATTCTGAATCCTGCTCCTGATAACACTGGAACTCCTGCAACTCCTTGAGCTATAGCTACACTAAAAGGATTCATCCATGAAGTTGCAAATCCTATTTGAGTTGAAACATAAGTTATTAAAATTCCAGTTATAGCATCATATCCCATTCCAATAACTATTGGAATTAGTACCATTGCAAATGGAATAGCTTCCTCTCCCATTCCAAAAACTGCTCCTCCTAGTGAGAAAAAGAAAAATACTATTGGTAATAGAAGATACTCAGATCCTTTTGTTTTCTTAATTAAAGAAAATAGTCCAGCTTCTACTGCCTTAGTTCTTAGTATTATACCAAAAGCTCCTCCTGTTATTAGAATAAAAGCTATTACTCCTACAGCAGTTCCCCATTTATCTCCACTTGTTATTCCTTCAAACACATAGTTAGCTACACCAACGTTTCCACCTGGCTCAAAAAATTTAACACCTTTTACTAACGGTTCCCCTTGTTCATTTAATTCATATGCAAAACTTCCTGCTACTGGAACAACTCTTGTTTTTTCTGCTCCTGTTTCAGTGATGTAAGTTACTTTTTCCATTTGGAATTTACCAACAGGTACAGTATGTGTCAGTATTGCTGCAAAAATTACAACAAAAAATATTATTACATACGTATCTGGCATATTAAATTTTTTCTTCATTTCTACCTCCCTTTTTAATTTAAGACTTTATAATTATACTTTATCTCATTAATTTTATCAATATATTTTTACTAGAAAATAAAAAAACTAGATAGGAATCCTACCTAGTTTTTCTTTATTACTTATGAATTAATTAGAATTTTTTTCCGAAATATCTTTCTAATAATCCTGCGAAAGCTCTTCCGTGTCTAGCTTCGTCTTTAGCCATTTCATGAACTGTATCGTGGATAGCATCAAATCCTAATTGTTTTGCTCTCTTAGCGATATCGAATTTTCCTGAAGTTGCTCCATACTCAGCTTCAACTCTTCTTGATAAGTTTTCTTCAGTAGAAGCAGTTACACATTCTCCTAATAATTCTGCGAATTTAGCTGCGTGCTCAGCTTCTTCGAAAGCTATTCTTTTGTAAGCTTCTGCTACTTCTGGATATCCTTCTCTGTCAGCTACTCTTGACATTGCTAGGTACATTCCAACTTCTGTACACTCTCCTTCGAAGTTTGCTCTTAATCCAGCGATTATTTCAGCATCTCCACAAGCTAATCCTTCTCCGATTTTGTGCTCAGTAGCCCAAACTCTTCCAGCTCCTTCTACTACTTCTTCCCATTTATCTTTTCCAGCTTTACATACAGGACATTGAGTTATAGTCTCATCAGTTATAATTTCTCCACAAACTTTACATCTCCATTTTGCCATTTTAATTCCTCCTTAAATCTCATATAAAAATTTTAACTTCTATATTTAATTACTTTTTGTAATCATTTCATTTTTACCACAATAATAATATACTATATATTACCTTTTTTGTCAAGTTTTTTTTAAATTATTTTTCATATTATTTTCTTCTTATAATATGTTTTTGAGGTTGAATAATTACCTCAGTAATTACTGTTCCTCTTCTTTGAGAAAGGATATTTTCTACAGCATCAGCTACACACTCTGGTAGAATATAGCTTTCTTCCTCTTCTCCCTCTCTAAAGTTTAACTCATCATAAAAAGGGGTTTTAGTTATATCTGGTAAGATTGATATGACCTGAACTCCCGTTTTTCTTACCTCATCAAATAATCCCTTTGAAAAATGAACTAGTCCAGCCTTAGTAGCTGAATATGCACATCCATATGTACTAGATTTAGTAGCTGTAATAGAGGATATGTTTATAATAACTCCCTCTCTTTTTTTCAAATCTCTCAATAAAAGTTGAGTTAATATTAAAGGAGCTTCTAAATTAAGAGCTATCATTTTATGGAGCTTTGTTGGATTAATCTCTTCATGAGGTCCAAAATAACCAATCCCAGCACAATTAATTAGTATATCTATCTCAACTTCTTTTTTTAATTTTTTTACCATCTCTTCTATATTTTGATACTTTACAAGATCACATACTATTGGATAAAAATTATTGTCCTCTATATCAACTTTACTGAAATCTCTTCCCACTCCATAAACAATATATCCCATTGATAGTAACTTTTTTGATATAGCCAATCCTATCCCTGAGGTAGCCCCTGTTATCAATACTCTTTTCATCTCTTCTCCTCTATATAAATATTTTTTTCTCCTCTACATACTCCAATATCAAGTTTTTCATAAAATTTAGCATTTTTTCATTTTCCTCTGCCGAGTAAGTATACACTCCCTCTTGACATTGGAATGGATAATTTAAAATAATCGAGTTCTTTCTATTATTTTTCATTCTTTTCATATACTCTTTAGATATTCTAAAAGTTCCAATACTTACATCTAACACTTTTGAACTATCAATCTCTTTGAATGTATCTCTTACCATCTCTCCATATATTTGATTAAAATTTTCTATTTTTATCATAGGGTCAAAGCATACCCTTATATTCCAACCACTCTCTATTAAACTCTTAGCTGCCTTTATTCTCATATCAAAAGATACAGCTCCTCTTTCATGTTTTTGAGCAAACTCTTTAGGAGATATAGTCCAAGCTATTATAAAATTAGGAGTTGGTTTCAAGTTCTGAAATACCTTTATACTAGCACTTTTTGTACGAAGCTCTATCTTCAAATTTTTATGTTTATCTACAAACTCATACCATCTTTTCACAAACCCTGTTATCTCTTCAAGAGCCATCAAATCTGTATCATAGGAGATACATATATACATAGATTTACTCTTTAATATCTCTTCTATCTCTTGGAACATATCCTCAAGATTTACAAATATAACTATGTTTCCAGATGAATATACCCCCTGAAGATAACAGTATTCACAATCATAGATACAGTTTAAAATAGATGAAGAGTAATAAAAATTCTCATTTCCAAAACTTTCACACACCTTTGCTCCTTCATAGAGATAATTCTCTTTCTTTACTGCCAATATCAATTTAGGTGTCTTTTTCTGTAATGAAAAATTTTGATTATTTCTAGAAAAAACTTCTTTATAATCTTCAATTTCAACTATTTGAGCCTTTGGAAATTTTTCTATTATCTGCTTACTCTCAAGATACTTTTTCGCTTCTCTTTCAATATATATATGAGAGAAACTTCTATTTAATAAATCTATCTATTAAAATTTTCCTTTCTATACTATCTCTTTTCTGTTGTAATCTGTAACATCAGTTTTTAATTTTTTCAATAGTTCTTCTACTTTTAATTTACCATTATCAATACTTTTTAACTCTTTATCAGTAGCTCCTACTAGCTCTATAAATTGAACCTTTCCATTTGGTGTAGATATCTCTCCAGCTATATCCATAGTAGTTATAAAACCTGTTATCTTAGATTTTTTATTGGCATCTATTCCCTCTTTCTGCCCAGTCCAAATGTACTCATTTGCTTGGAATATCTCTCCTGTTTCAAATACATATCTTGCTAATTCTTGAAAAATAGAACAGATATTTTTTAACTCTTTATCCTTTGCATCTAAATCCTTTTTCTTTCTCTTTTTTTGCTCTTCAGTCATCTTTAATTTAAAAGTAAGTTCAAAGCCATAACCACTATACTCCATATCATCACTTTCTTTTTCATAAAGTTCACTAAATCCAAAAGTAACAAAGTGATAATATCCATCACCTCTAAAGATACTTATTCCATCTAATGGATCATCTCCACCCAATCTAGATGAAAGTTGTGTATGGAAATGAAGTTCATCTTGTTTTGGATAAAGTTTCTTAAATCTATTCTCTATAGCATCAAATCCAGCTGTATCTATTATTTCAAATTCATTATTCTCTCTCATATTCTCTCTCTAATCTCCTCTAAAATTCTTTTACTCTCTCTCTTATCCTTTATCTCTATATCTCTATATTTTTTTAAAATATTTAATATATTTTCTCCTCTTAATTTATAGTAAATCAATAGGTTATCCAGTTCATTCTCCATTGTAACTGTAAATCTTCCCCTACTTTTCACTCTCTCTATCTCTTCAATCTCCTCTAATGAAAATTGAATCTCTCTCTCTACCTTAAACTCTTCTCTTTTTCTTAACCACCCATCTACTTCTGGAAGAGCTGAGGTAATTAGAGTTTCCACATCTTTTTCAGTTACTTTTCCATCTAAATAATCAGATACTATCTTAAAAAAGCTCAATTGATAACTTTCAAAAAAATATGTGATTGCCTCAAATAATCCAGCTCCCTCCATATCAACTAACTCTCCTATAACATTCTCTTCACTATAAACAGGAGAATTAAAACTTTCTAAACTTCCCTCTTTAAAAGGATGTTCAAATACCATATCTGGGTAATAATTTCTAGATAATTCAGAATTTATTATTCTATTACATAATACTATATCACCTATTTGATATTTTCTACTCTTAGCTCCACAAATTCCAATATTCAAGAATATATCATCTTCATCTATCACACTTTGGGAAAGTATGTGAGTTAAAGCTATAGCACTTTTTAAGACTCCAGTTCCTGTTACAATTAAAGTAATTCTCTCATTTTTAAAAACTTGTAATTTTTTTATCTCATTATCTCTTTTTAAATTAAAATACTTAATTATAGGTTTAGCTTCTACTCCTAAAGCTACCGAAATATATATCATCTTCTCTCCTTTTTTATCTTTTAATAAAAGTATAACTTACCTATTATCTTTCGTCAATTAGAAAATTAAAAGAAGGGAGTATAGCAATAAACTTTGCAATAACTCCCTATCAAATACTATGTAGCTATAAAAATTTACCTAATCAAGCTTTTTTAAAGCTTCTACTACAAGTTGCATCTCTTCTTCTAACTTACCTTCTAAAGCTTTTATCTCTTCAATTTTTCTCTCTTTAGCCAGCTTCATGATCTCTAATGAATATTGAAAAATTTTATTAAGTCCTAAATTTCCAGATACGCCCTTCAATGTATGAGCTTCTACTCCAACTTTATCAATATCATTATTTTCTAATGCTTCTTTTAAATTTGTGAAACTTTTATCATCTATAAATTTTTTTAAAAACTTGATATAGAAACTTTCCATATTTCCAAATCTTGCTAAGCTACCTTGAATATCTATATCTATAGTATCTTTTAATTCATTTAGGTTCATATTATCTCCCCCTCATTTTTTATCTTATCTAGAGTATATAATATTTAAAGTTTTTTAGCAATCTTTATTAAATTTTTGTTAACATATGTCTCATCTTATCTTTTTTAGTTCTCATATATTTTTCATTAGTTTCATTAAATCCAGTTTCAATAGCTTCTCTTCCTGTTACTTTCATTCCATAATCTTCTAGAGCCTCTATTTTAGCTGGATTATTTGTCATCACTCTAACAGATTTAACTCCTAGAGCTTTTAACATTTGAACAGCTACTGCATAATCTCTCATATCTGGAGCAAATCCTAAAGCCACATTTGCCTCTACTGTATCAGCTCCTTCATCTTGAAGTGTGTAAGCTTTTAATTTATTTAAAAGTCCTATACCTCTTCCCTCTTGTCTTAGATAAAGAACAACTCCTTCTCCCTCTTCATCTACTCTTTTCATAGCTCTTTTTAATTGAGAACCACAATCACATCTTAAAGAACCTAAAATATCTCCAGTAAAACATTCAGAGTGTAATCTTACTAAAACATTCTCTTTTCCTGCTACATCTCCTTTTACTAAAGCAATATGCTCTTTTCCATCAAGATTATTTTCAAATCCTACAATTTCAAACTCTCCAGATCCAGTAGGCATCTTAGCTCTTACATTTACTTTCATTAATTGTTCATTCATTTTAATATATTTTTGTAAGTCAGCAATAGATATCATCTTCATATTTAACTCTTTTGCTAGGATTTGTAGATCATCAAATCTAGCCATTGTTCCATCTTCTTTCATGATTTCACAACAAAGTCCCATCTCTTTTAATCCAGCTAATCTCATTAAATCAACAGTAGCCTCTGTATGTCCGTTTCTAACTATTACTCCACCTTTTTTAGCTACTAGTGGGAACATATGTCCAGGTCTTCTAAACTCATAAGGTTTAACATTATCATCTAAAGCTTTTAATGCTGTTAATGAACGCTCATAAGCTGATATTCCTGTTGTTGTATCTATATGATCTATTGATACAGTAAAAGCTGTACTGTGATTATCAGTATTATCATAACACATTGGAGGTAAAGCTAATTTTTTAGCATACTCCTCAGTCATAGGCATACATATTAATCCCTTTCCTACTGTTGCCATAAGATTGATATTTTCTGGAGTAGCAAACTCTCCAGCACAGATGAAGTCCCCTTCATTTTCTCTATCTTCATCATCTACTACAATAATAACCTTACCTGCTCTTAACTCTTCAAGAGCCTCTTCTATTCTATCTAACATTATTATTCACTCCTCTAAAAACCATTTTTTAGTAGAAACTCCATAGTAATTCCCTCTTTTTTCTCAGAAGGTTCATCTTGAAATTTCATAAATCTCTCTATATATTTTCCTATTAAATCTGTCTCTACATTTATATAGTCTCCAACTCTTCTCTTCCCTAGAGTTATCATCTCCTGTGTATGAGGTATCAAAGAAACTCCAAAAGTTGTATCTCCTAATTTCATAACAGTCAGACTTGCTCCATCAAGGGTAACTCTTCCCTTTTCAACTATATACTTCATATATTTTCTCTCTATCTCTATCTCATATATCTTAGCTATCCCTTCTGGAGTTATTGATACTACTTTTCCTTCACAATCTACATCTCCAGTTACTAAATGTCCACCTAATGGAGTAGCTAAAGTTATTGACTTTTCTAGATTTACTTTATCCCCAACCTTTAATCTTTTAAGGTTAGTTCTTTTTACTGTCTCATACATACAATCTGCAGTAAAAAAATTACTTCCTAACTCTGTGGCTGTAAGACATGTTCCGTTTGTCGCTATACTATCTCCTAGTTTGGCTCCCTCTAAAACTTTTTTACACTTTATTTTAAGTTTTATAGATTTTTCACCATTTTCAATAGCTAAAACCTCTCCCATCTCTTCTACTAATCCTGTAAAAATAGCACTCACTCCTCTCTATCTGTAAAACTCCATAGATACATTATTTCCGTAGCTATTTATCTTTACATTTTCCAGCTCAAATCCATCTGCTATATTTTCTACAGAAAATCCCTTTACAAAAGATATAGCTTTCTCATCTCCCAATATTTTTGGAGCTATGAATATCTCTCCACCATCTATTGCTTTTTCTTCAAAAGCTTTTGAAATAAGATAACTTCCACCCTCTAAAAGTATTCCATCTATTCCTAATTCACCTGTTTTCTTTAAAATATCTGAAATTTTAAAATCAGTTCCCTCTAAATAAACAAGCTTTACTTTTCTTTCTTCTAATTCCGATACTTTTTCCTTTTCTCTATTATTCTCAGAAGTTATGACTATGCTTTTCCCATCTTGAAAATTTACAAATTTACTCTCTAAAGGTATATCTAAATTTGGATCTATTACTATTCTATATGGATCTCTAGCATTCTCTATCCTTGCAGTTAAACTCGGATCATCCTTTATAACAGTGTTTATTCCTACCATTATTCCCATATATTTATTCCTCAATTTTTGAACTTTTTCTCTAGCTAGTTCGTTTGTAATCCACTTAGAATTTCCTGTTTTTGTAGCTATCTTTCCATCTAGTGTTATTCCACACTTTAAGAAAAGATAAGATGTTTTTTCTGATATATACTTCATAAAAACTCTATTAAGTTCTTTTGCTTCTTTATCCATTACTCCAGTGATAACTTCTATTCCAGCTTCTTGGAGCATCTTTATTCCTCTTCCTGATACTAAAGGATTGGGATCAAGAGAGGCGATGATACATCTCTTGATACCCATTTCTATTATCTTCTTAGCACATGGTGGAGTCTTTCCATAGTGTGAACATGGCTCTAAAGTTACATAGATATCTGCCCCTCTTGCTTCTTCTCCTGCCATCTCTAAAGCAAATACCTCTGCATGAGGTCCACCATATTTCTTATGGTATCCTTCACCGATAACCTTATTATTCTTCACTACTACCGCTCCTACCAAAGGATTTGGATTTACAGCTCCCTCTCCAAGAGCAGCTAATTCTAAAGCTCTTGCCATGTACTTTTTATCCATAATTACATCCCCTTTAGTAAGTTTACCATTTCTAAAGCTGTAACTGCTGCATCAAAACCTTTATTTCCAGCTTTAGTTCCTGCTCTTTCAATAGCTTCTTCTATACTATTTGTTGTTAATACTCCAAATATTACAGGTATATTGCTATTTAAGCTAACTGTTGCCACTCCTTTTGAAACTTCTGCACATACATAGTCAAAGTGTGGTGTTGATCCTTTTATTACTGCTCCTAAAGTAATAATTGCATCATACTTTCCAGATTCTGCCATTCTTTTTGCTACAAGTGGAATTTCAAAAGCTCCTGGTACCCAAGCTAAATCTATATTATCAGCTTCTACTTCGTGTCTTAATAGTGCATCTTCTGCTCCTCCGATAAGTTTAGAAGTAATAAACTCGTTAAATCTAGCTGCTACTATACCTACTCTTAATCCTCTACCTGTAAAATTTCCTTGTAATACTTTCATTTTCTTCCTCCTTAATTTATCAGGACAAATAAAAAGCCCAGATTCTCTCTGGGCATATTAAAAAAGTATAAGATTTCTTTGCAGACATCTTTTCTTCTTCCATCCAGACTTTACTGTCGGTTTTGGAATTTCACCAAATCAGAATTATAAAAATTCTCGTGGACTATTACCACCGGTCGGGAATTGCTCTCACTCACCCTGCCCTGAAGATATATATTTTATTATTCTAATTTAAGTATAAGCTTATTAATTTGATTTGTCAATACTTATTTTACTTTACTTTTTGGGAAATATGATACTCATAATTCCACTTTGATTAAATATAAAAGAATAGCGGGGTCGATAGCCTCAGTAATAGCAATGGCATTTACATTCCACTCTGATTAAATATAAAGACGTTTTCTATTTATCCTTTAGTTTTCTATTTATCCTTTAGTTTTCTATTTATCCTTTATTTTATAATACATTATCTACTTAATTTTGTCTATCCCTAATTTTTTTATTTAACTTTTCTATTTATTTTTTATTTATTTTGGATAAACTCCTATTTTTTCTATATTTTCCTTCATTGTCGAACCCCACTATTTTTAGCATTATCATATATAGACAAAAAAACTATCCAACGAATTGGATAGTTAAAACAGATATGGTAGAAATAGACTCCATATAGATATTGATATAACTGACATAACAGTACTGAAAACAACTACTTTACTAGCAAAAATATAATCACCATCAAATTTTGCAGCAAGTATAGCCGTTGTACTTCCTGCTGGCATTCCACTTAATAACACAACTATTCCTGTACTCATATAATCCAAACCAAATATATAGCAAACTACTAAAGCACTTAAAGGAATAAGAAATAGTCTAATCATTGTATATTTTACTAATAACCAAGAAAAAATTGAACTTAAATTATCGATCTCTCCTAACATAGTTCCTATCAATATCATCGATACACTTAAAGTACAATTTCCAATAGTCTTTATAGTATACTCAATAGGAGTTGGAAATTTTATAGGTAAAACCATATATATCAATCCTATATACACAGCTATAATACATGGATGTAAGGCAACTCTTTTAAAAACTTTCATTGGGCTCTCTGCCTTAGTAAAACAAGATATTCCAGCTGACCAAATAACTATTCTTTGAGGTATCATAGCTACAGACGCATACATTACACCCTCTACTCCATATATGCTCTCTATTATTGGTAATCCTAAAAAAGCAGCATTTGAACAAACAGTAGCATATTGTAAAACTTTTTTCTTTCTTTCCTCTACATTATTATATAGTTTCTTACTATAAAATAGACATATTACTTGAGCTAAACAAGCAAAATGAAGTACAAGTAAAAATTTTATAAATATTTCTAAATTAAATTTCATATTAAATGAACTTATAATATTGGCTGGTAAAAAAATATAGATTAATAAATCTGTTAATACACCTTTATTTTCTGGTTTAATTATTCCACGTTTACTTGTAATAGTTCCTATTGCTATTAGTATAAATAATATACACTGTAAATTCAAAATTCTGCTAATATCCACTATCTTCCTCCCATTAATATTTAATAAAAGGTATGATAAAATTTATCATACCTTCCTTAAACTATATAATAATTTTTGAAAAAAATCAATAAAATACAAGATTTTTTCATTCCTAATATGGAAAAAGAGGATAAGTAAAAAACTTACCCTCTTAATTATTAAATTAATAAACTTTATTATATAATTTTTCTATATCTTCTAAAGTTACAGCTTTTGGATTTCCTCCTGTGCATACATCAGCTAATGCATCTTTAGATAGTTTAGGTAATCCCTCTTTTGGGATATTTAATTCCCTCAAAGTTTGAGGAATTCCAACATCAATAGCAAGTTTTTTTACTGCATCTACTGCTGCTTGTGCTGCTCTTTCTTTACTCATTCCAGTTGTATCTACTCCCATAGCTTTTGCTATATCTCCATACTTATCTAAACATGCTGACATATTAAACTCCATTACTGTTGGTAAAAGTAATGCATTTGCTACTCCATGAGGAATATCATATACAGCTCCTAAAGGGTGAGCCATTGAGTGAACTATTCCAAGTCCTACATTAGAAAATCCCATTCCTGCTATATATTGAGCTATACTCATTCCTTCCATATCTTCCAAATTTTTATTAGCTACTGCTCCTCTTAAATGTTTAGCTATTAATTCTACAGCCTTTAACTCAAACATATCTGAAATTATGTGAGCTCCTTTAGTTATATATCCTTCTATTGCATGAGTTAATGCATCCATTCCTGTTGCTGCTATTGTTCTATTAGGCATAGTTAGCATAAGTTCTGCATCAACAATAGCTACTAGTGGAATATCTTTCGGATCTACACACACTATTTTTCTATTCTCATCTTCCAATGTTATTACATAGTTTATTGTTACTTCTGCAGCTGTTCCACAAGTTGTAGGTAAAGCAATTATAGGAACACATTTTGTATGGGTAGGGGCTACACCTTCTAGTGATTTTATATCCTCAAATTCAGGATTATTTTTAGTTATAGCTATAGCTTTAGCTGTATCTATTACAGATCCTCCACCTACTGCTACAATAAAATCTGCTTCTGCCTTATTAAAGGCTATCAATCCATCTTTACAATTTTTTACTGTTGGATTTTGTTTTATATCCACATATATATCATAAGGTATGTTTGCTTCATCTAGAACTTTTTTTACTTTGTCTAGTACTCCACAACTTTCAAGAACTTTATCACTTACAAGCAAAGCTTTTCTATATCCTCTGGCTTTTACCTCAGTTACTAAATTTTCTCTACTTCCTATTCCAAAATAACTTGTTTCATTTAATATATATCTTGCTACTCCCATTTTCTTTTCCTCCCTACATATTTTAATACTTCCCTATACTTTAGTTATAGTACTTTATTTTTCATTTTTCAAGAGGTTTTTGTATATTTTTTATCTTTTTATTGACATTGCCATTCTACGATAAGTGTGTCTTACTCCTCTAATTGTTTTTCCATATTCAAGAATATTTTCTGGTAAAGACATTCCTATATATCCAGCATCACCTAAATGGTGTAAGTCAGTTCCTGACATTTTACACATAAGAGCTATCTGCTTTATTGTAGCTGTATCTGCCCCTTCTTGAGAAGTTCCAATAGCTGTCAAAGTTAATTTTCCAGCCTTATGTGTATGAACTACTAACTCTCTTATATATTCCATTGTTATTCCTGGAACTGTTCCTGGAGCAGGCATTAGAACAATATCAGCTCCTGCTATAATAAACTCATCAATATCTTTTTTAGTAATAATATTTTCTCCTGCTTCACTTAAAATTCCAGCTGCATGCATCTTTCCAGCTACTAAAACAACCTTATCTCCTATATTTTCCTTATATATCTTCAAAGTATCTACAATAGCCTTATTTGTTACACCTATTCCAGGATTTCCAGTCAAGACTATAAAATCTACTCCCATTTCCACAGCTTTTATTGCATTCTCTAATGTTGCCTTACGTCCTGATGAAAGTTGCCAAGTTTCATCTGTTGCCACACTACTCTCTACTCCAACTTCTAGCGGCTCTAAATTTATTCCAACTTTTCTTCCTGTTAATTTTTTTATCTCTCTAATTATTTCCGATTTTTCAACCTTTGGTAGCCCATTTACTTCTGGATTATTTACGTCAAATACATTCAAAATTATCATATCAGCTCCCATAGCTGCAACAAATTCAGCATTGCTGATATCTCCCAACATAGGTTGAACTTTACCTATAGTCTCACAAACAATTAATCTTCCTTCACTCGCTGCTATTGCTTTTAAAAACTCCTCTTTACTCATCTTCTCTAGATCACTAGCTGTACAATCCAAATATCTTTTCATATTAAACCTCACTCCTTTGTGAACCTCTCTCACTTAAAATTACTTTGTAATTTTTGATTACTTTGTAATTTTTGAAGTGGGAGCTTCTTCTTGGGAAGTAGTTGCTTTTGTTAACCAACTATATTTACCAAGCTAACCCCGTAGTTCCTACGGTTCTTTTTATTTTTAGACTGCTTGTTTTATTCTTAGACCTTCAGTCAATATATTTTTACTTGCATTTATATCTCTATCATGGTATGTATTACAAATTGGACAAGTCCACTCTCTTATATTTAGAGCTTTCTTTCCATCTATATAACCACATACAGAGCATATTTGGCTTGAGGGATATAGTCTATCTATTTTTATTATCTCTTTTCCATACCATTTAGCCTTATACTCAAGCTTATTGTTTTTGATAATTTTTAGCTTCGCTTAATTTTCTATTTTCTTTTTTAGCAATTAGAAGTCTTTTAGAAAGTTTTCTCTGTTCTCTTTTTAGTTTATCTTCTAATTGTTTTCTAAATTTGAGATTTTCAATTTTTTCTCCAGTAGATAAAATAGCCATATCTTTAATACCTAAGTCAATTCCTACTGATGAATTAGTTTTTGGTAATTCTTTAAGCTTTGGAACTTTTAACCAATTTTCAAAAATATTTACAGTTCCATTTTGATTATTGGTTGTATAGCTTTGTACAGGATTTTTCTTAGATTTGAATTTAGGAAATCCAATAGATT
>NZ_JACSNP010000259.1 GCF_016900045.1 Fusobacterium mortiferum | reverse complement strand
AATTAATATTTTAGATTAAATTTTTATTTTTGAACTGTACCGAGAATTTCGCTGAATAATGAAGATATCTTAAACTTGACATGCTTAGCAGTTTTATGACTAAATAGCATTTCTGCCATCAATAAGTCAGTTGGAGTCGTAACTTTAATATTATCATAAGAACCCATGACTAGTTTTACAGCACGACCAGTACGACGAACAAGGCTAGCTTCATCAGTGCCGAGAAAATCATC
>NZ_JACSNP010000258.1 GCF_016900045.1 Fusobacterium mortiferum | reverse complement strand
GTGTATTAGGAGTGATTTATTAGATGAAAAAAAATATGAAAAAAGATATTTTGGTTATGGGTTTTGCCATGTTTGCCATATTTTTTGGCTCAGGCAATTTGATTTTTCCGCCGATTATTGGTTTAGCATCAGGTGAACAAGTTGGTTGGACAATAATTGGACTTGCACTTACAGGTATTTTATTTCCAATGATGGCACTGGCATCTGTAGGAAATGTTGGCTATGGCTTGCAT
>NZ_JACSNP010000257.1 GCF_016900045.1 Fusobacterium mortiferum | reverse complement strand
GTTGTTGGCGCAGACCTTTTTAGAATTTCTGTTGATACAACGGATATTCGATTTGCAACGCGATTAGCTGGGGCTGATTTGCCATTTATTACACAAGCTGGCAATGTGGTTTCTTCAGATGTAACTAAGGCAGGTCACGAGACTGCTCATGACGGCTTGTATACCTTAGACGGATCAAGACCATTACTAGGTGACATGGATGCTAACAATTTTAGCATCAATAATGTGAATAA
>NZ_JACSNP010000256.1 GCF_016900045.1 Fusobacterium mortiferum | reverse complement strand
GATAGCATTTGGTACACCGCTTTTTAAAGTATTATACGTATCAACGAGCAATACAGCATTGTGTGGATAAATTTCACAATATGCTTTAAATGCTTCATATTCACTATCAAACATTTGAACCCAAGCATGTGCCATAGTGCCGCCAGCAGGAACGCCGTAAAGTTCATCTGTAAGTGTGCAAGCAGTTCCAGCGCAACCACCGATATATGCAGCTCTAGCACCTTTTACAGCAC
>NZ_JACSNP010000255.1 GCF_016900045.1 Fusobacterium mortiferum | reverse complement strand
GCCGAGGCGTCCCAGTCGATGTCGAGCGTCGTGGGGTGCTCCACGGGCGCGCCGTCCTCGTCGAAGACGCTCACGCGGCCGGAGGCCTCCAGGCGGGCGATCTGGCCGTTCTCGAGCTGGATGACGTGCGAGGTGACGCTTGCGAGCGGCGTCACGTCGGAGGCCGCGTAGGCGCCGGACTCCGTGGAGGCCACCACGAGCGGCGAGCCGTTGCGGGCGCAGACGATCTGGTCC
>NZ_JACSNP010000254.1 GCF_016900045.1 Fusobacterium mortiferum | reverse complement strand
CCACCAGATTTTACTGAATCATAATGTGAACCAATTATTATTTTTCGTGAAGAAATGCCCGGTCTAATACCATGAACAGCTCCAGAGGCATCAATAAATACTTCAAGTCCTGCTTCTTCCATTTTCTGTTTTAAAAAATTCACAGCTAACTTAGCTTCCTTTGTAAAAGGTAACCTCGTTACGCCATTTGTTGTCTCAGAAAATATCTTCAATGTTTCTAAGGTTTCCTTAATT
>NZ_JACSNP010000253.1 GCF_016900045.1 Fusobacterium mortiferum | reverse complement strand
ATATTAAATGGGATATGAACCGCTATATTACAGAATGTTACAGCGTAAAACTTCCAGCTGATAGACAAGGTGAAGTTTTTCATAGATATATTCTCGGCGTGTATAGCCTTTATGAACGCTTAACAACGAAGTATCCTCGTATTTTATTTGAATCTTGTGCTAGTGGTGGCGCTCGCTTCGACCCAGGCATTTTATATTATGCTCCGCAAGGTTGGACAAGTGATGACACTGATG
>NZ_JACSNP010000252.1 GCF_016900045.1 Fusobacterium mortiferum | reverse complement strand
ATATATAATAATTTAGGTCAAATCCAAAAAACACTATCTGACCAGCCGCATTCATCATATCGGCTACTCTTTCAAGCTGTTTATAATTTATTTCATTCTTTGTTTCCTCTATTGCTTCAATCTGCAAAAAAGCCATTTTCCGCACCACTGATTTTACATCGTCCTTGCCGTTAATCGGTCTGTGTAAATCCCTAATCGGCTTTTCCAGTTCATCATTTTCAAAATCTTAAGTTC
>NZ_JACSNP010000251.1 GCF_016900045.1 Fusobacterium mortiferum | reverse complement strand
GAAAAGGAACTGCTGGCAGGCAAGGCCATCGCCGGGTGGAAGATGGTCAAGGGCAAGATGGGCAACCGCAATTGGGCTGACCCAACCGATGCCGAGAACTTCCTGAAAAGCCTGCGCTTGAAGGTCGATCAAATGTATGACCTATCGCTTATTTCGCCCACCAGCGCCGTAAAATTGGCGAACTCCGAAGTCATTGGCCCGCGCCAGTGGAAGAAGGTTTTGCCCCTGATTACCC
>NZ_JACSNP010000250.1 GCF_016900045.1 Fusobacterium mortiferum | reverse complement strand
ATATGGAACAGTTACTTTCCAGACATCTTCGCTGTTTTCAGTAAATCCACCAGAAGCAGCATGAAATACACTGCAAATAGGTTCATTTGAATACGTTAAAATTTGACCGCGAGTGGCTTTTATAGCGTTATCACTGGAGGTTGTTTCAACGGATATACCGCTGTAGACTTGGCAATCTGTAGTAGCACATACATCAAAGCCTTCTTTTGTGTGTTTTCTATCAGCTCTATTGTAT
>NZ_JACSNP010000024.1 GCF_016900045.1 Fusobacterium mortiferum | reverse complement strand
GTGTCTGTAGCTCAGCTGGATAGAGCAACGCCCTTCTAAGGCGTGGGTCAGGAGTTCGAATCTCTTCAGACACGCCACTAATACAGACAAAACAAATAGATATGGTGACCGTAGTTCAGTTGGTAGAGCGCCAGTTTGTGGCACTGGTTGTCGCGAGTTCGAGCCTCGTCGGTCACCCCATTAAAAACTTAATAAGATGCGTCATTAGCTCAGCTGGTAGAGCACACGACTTTTAATCGTGTTGCCACAGGTTCAAATCCTGTATGACGCACCATTCGTGCGAGGATGGCGGAATTGGCAGACGCGCTAGACTTAGGATCTAGTGTCCCAGACGTGAGAGTTCAAGTCTCTCTCTTCGCACCATGTAGCTAGTAAGAGATTCTAAAGAATCTCTTTTTTTTTATTTTATTCTAACTTATACAAATGAGGAAAAGATGAGAAATATAAAGATAGTGTATAGATATGATGGAAGTATGTTTTATGGATTTCAAAGACAGCCAGAGAAAAGAACAGTTCAAGGAGAGGTTGAAAAGCTTTTAGATGTAGTATTAAAAGATAAGATAGATATGATATCTTCAGGAAGAACAGATAGAGGGGTTCATGCTTTAATTCAAGTTTCAAACTTTCATACTAATTCAACGATTCCATTAGACAAATTAAAGTATGTTCTTACAAGAGGGTTACCATTGGATATAGAGCTTTTAGAGATAGAAGAGGTAGAGGAGAGTTTTAACTCTAGATTTGATGCTAAAAGCAGAGGTTATAGCTATATTATTTCATGGGAGAGAGATCCTTTCAAAAGTAGATATGAAACATATGTCAATAAGGAGATAGATGAGGAGAGATTTCAAAAAATTTTATCTGTATTAGTAGGGATACATGATTTTAATAATTTTAGAATGAGTGATTGTGGAAGTAAGACTTCTGTAAGAGAGATATATAGTATAGAGGTAAAAAAAATATCTGAGTTTAGAATACAGGTAGAGATTATGGGAAGCTCCTTCTTAAAATCTCAGATAAGGATAATAATAGGAACAGCTTTGAATATATATTTTGGTAATTTACCAGAGGATTATATGGAGAGTATGCTAAAAAATCCTGATAAAAAGCATTTAAAGAAGGTTGCAGAGCCAAATGGCTTATATCTATCTCAAGTAAACTACTAGGAGGAAAAATGGAGTTTAAAGAGTTAAAAGAAGTGGATTTAGACACATTGAATAAGATAGTTGAAATAGAAGAGGAAGCTTTTGAAGGAAATGGAAATGTAGACCTATGGATATTAAAAGCTTTAATAAGATATGGTAAAGTTTTTATATTAGAGGAAGCTGGAGAGATAATATCTATAGTTGAGTATATGCAGGAGTTTCAAAAGGATAGTTTGTTTCTATACGGGATATCAACAAGAAAAAAGTATAGAAATCGTGGATATGCAAAAAAGATTATGTTAAATAGTGAGGAGTATCTAAGAAAACTTAATTACAAAGAGATAGCTTTAACAGTGGATCCAAATAATGAGTACGCTTTAAAACTGTATAAGGATTTGGGATATAGTATAGTAGAATATCAGGAAAATGAGTACGGAAAAGGGGTTCATAGATACTTGATGAAAAAAGTCATAATTTAAGTGAAAATACTTGACATTGAATATAAAATAGTGTACCATATAAATATAGAATAGTTACAAAATTGAGTTGAAATCGGATAGGAGGTGTAGGGATGGAGTTTCAAATTGAAAATATAGGAGAGTACCTAAAATCTCATGATATAAAGCCATCTTATCAGAGAATGAAAATATTTCAATATCTAGTTGAAAAGAAAAATCATCCTACAGTAGATATGATATACAAAGCATTGTGTACAGAGATACCTACTCTATCGAAAACAACTGTTTACAACACTTTAAATCTATTTATTGAGAAAAAGATAGTAAATGTTATTGTGATTGAGGAAAATGAGACTAGATATGATAGTATCATGGATGTTCATGGACACTTCAAATGTGAAGAGTGTGGAAGAATATTTGATATTGAAGTTGATAATAGAGCTTTTAATGAAAGAGATTTAAAAGATTTTCAAATTAATGAGCAACATTATTATTTTAAAGGAATTTGTAAAGAGTGTGCGAATAATAAATAAGAGAGATTTTATTTAGGAGGGATGTACATGAAAAAAAATACATTTATAAAATTAGGATGTGGTGCTTTAGTTCAATTAGTAACTAACAAAGAGAGTTGTTGTGAAACTTTACCAAGTGGATTTGAATTAGTGACACCTAAGACTCAAGATGCAACTACAGAAAAGCACGTTCCATATATTGAAGAAAAAGAGAATGGTTATTTGGTGAAAGTAGGAAAAGAAACAAAGCATCCAATGCAAGAAGCTCATTTTATCGAGTTTATAGAATTAGAAATAGATGAAGATTTATTGTATAGAAAATACTTAAAACCAGGACAAGAGCCAGAAGTTTTCTTTGAAGTACCAAAAGGAAAGGATATTGTGGCAAGGGAGTATTGTAATATTCATGGATTGTGGTCAAGCAAATAGAAATTAAGAATAAATATAATTTAGACATAGGAGGAAATAATTATGAAAAAGTACGTATGTGTAGTATGTGGATATGAATATGATCCAGAAGTTGGAGATGTAGATAACGGAGTACAACCAGGAACTGCTTGGGAAGATGTACCAGAAGATTGGTTATGCCCACTTTGCGGTGTTGGAAAAGACGAATTCGAACCAGTAGAGTAATGAAAAATGTTTTTTAAAAGGACACGTTTTTGAACGTGTTCTTTTTTTAAATTTTTTTTAAAAAAAACTTGACAATTTTTGTAGAGTAGTGTATTATATTAGAGTAATGATGTTAAACATATGCCTAGATAGCTCAGTTGGCTAGAGCATACGGTTCATACCCGTACGGTCGATGGTTCGAATCCATTTCTAGGCACCATATTCCAAATAATTTTTTTAAACCCCACTTTTTAGATTCATATGTTGTAGTCTAACCCTAAATATTTTTAAGGAAAAAGATGAACAGTTGGTTCATCTTTTTTCTTTTTTTGTATTTTCTACAGAGATTTGATATAATATTCTAAAAGAGAAAAAAAGGAGCTAATTATGTGGATAGGAATAATTATCATATTATTGTTAATATACTATAGAGATAAAGGAGTACCTATATTTTTATATCATCAAGTAAATGAGAAAGCCAGTGTAACTCCAGAGCTATTTGAAAAACATCTTCAGATTTTAAAAGAGAAAGAGATAGAAACTGTTACTTTGAAAGAGTATGGAGATGGGGAAATAGGAAAAAATACAGCATTGATAACTTTAGATGATGGTTATTATGATAACTATTCAAAGGTATTTCCACTTCTAAAGAGATATAATATGAAAGCTACAATATTTTTAAATACTCTATATATTAAAGAGAAGAGAGTTGGGAGTACAGAGATTTTACTCAATGGAAAAGCTAACTATGAAGCTATGAAAAAATATGTGGAGAGCGGAGATGGAACTACTGACCAATATCTTACTTGGGAAGAGATAAGGGAGATGTATCAGAGTGGATTGGTGGATTTTCAAGCTCACTCACATAAGCATACAGCTGTCTTTGTAAGTGATAAGATAGAGGGATTTTTCAATGGAGATGAGGAGGATATTACTGATATCTATCTCTATGGAAAAATAGAGAGAGGATACCCTAAATTTAGAAAGAGAGGAGAGTACTCTTCTCAGGGGATAATTATTGATAAGGAGTTCTTTAAAAAATTTAAAAAGTATTATGACAGAGAGTTAGAGGGAAAAAGTAAAGAGGAAAAATTAAAGCTAGCTCAAATGTATATAGACAATAATAAAAATAAGTATTTTCATTATGAGAGTGAAGAGGAGTTCCTAAAAAGAGTGAGAGAGGAATACCTGCTAAATCAGAAAATGATTGAAGAAAATTTAGGAGTTAAGGTAGAGTATTTTTGTTGGCCTTGGGGGCATAGAAATAAAAAGGTTGTAGAGATGTTAAAAAAAGAGGGAGTAAAGGGGTTTGTTACTACTAAGAAGGGAACAAATGGAAGAGTTCCTAACTTTGAAATGATAAGAAGAATTGAACTTAGAAAATTTACTCCAGAAAAATTTAAGCTAAATCTTTTTATAGCAAGAAATTATATCTTAGGAAAAATATATGGTTGGGTGTCATAGGAGAGAGATATGAGATTATCAGTTGCAATGATAACAATGAATGAAGAAAGAATTTTAGAAAAGACCTTAGAGTCAGTTAAAGATATAGCCGATGAGATAGTTATAGTGGATAGTGGTTCTACAGATAGAACAGAGGAGATTGCTAAAAAATATAGAGCAAAATTCTATGTAGAGAGCTGGAAAGGTTATGGACCACAGAGAAACTCTGCAATAGATAAGGCAAGTGGAGAGTGGATACTAAATATTGATGCAGATGAGGAGATATCCCCAGAGCTTCAAAAGAGAATTTTAGAGATAAAAAATTCAAAGGATAGTGGTAGTGTTTTCAATATTAACTTCACCTCGGTTTGTTTTGGAAAGAAGATAAGACATGGAGGGTGGAGTAATAGTTACCATATAAGGCTTTTTAGAAAGAGTGCTGGAAGATTCAATAGTAATACTGTTCACGAATCTTTTGAAACAAAGGAAAAGATATATACATTGAAAGAGGAGATATATCATCATAGTTACTCTACCTTAGGAGATTATTTTACAAAGTTTAATCGTTATACTACAGAGGGAGCAATAGAGTACTATAAAAGAGGAAAGAGATGCAATATTTTCCAACTAGCTTTTAATCCTATATTTAAGTTCTTGAGAATGTATCTATTAAGACTTGGATTTTTAGATGGAAAAGAAGGATTTTTACTAGCTTGTACAAGTTCTCTTTACACTATGGTAAAATATTATAAACTGTATGAGATAACTAAAAATGGAAGTTATATTAAGAGATAAAAGGAAGGATTATGGATATTAAAAGAGTAATAGTTTCAAGAACTGATAAGATAGGGGACTTGATACTTTCAGTTCCTAGTTTTTTTATGATAAAAAAGATGTATCCTCAAGCTGAGCTGGTAGTTTTAGTGAGAAGATATAACTATGAGATAGTGAAAAATCTTCCATATGTAGATAGAATTATAAAGATAGATGATTACACTCAGAATGAACTTTTAGAGAAGATACCATATTTTAAAGCTGATATATTTATAGCCCTATACAATGATAGATTTGTTTCACAGCTAGCTAAGGCAAGTAAGGCACCTATAAAGATAGGACCTCTATCTAAGTTGTACTCATTTTTTACCTTTAATAAGGGAGTTTGGCAGAAGAGATCTAAATCTATAAAAAATGAGGCTGAATACAATTTAGACCTGATAAAAAAGGCAGATGAAAAAAGATATAATGAAGTATTTGAAGTAAATACCAGAATATATTTGGGAAAAGAGAACATAAAGGCAGCAGATACTTTTTTCTCTACATATAATGTAGTGGGAGAAACTCTAGTTGTAAATCCATTTATAGGTGGTTCAGCTAAAAATATAAGAGATGAGGAGTATATCTCTTTACTTCAAAGATTTAGAGATGAAAATCCAGATAAGAATGTAGTTATAATCTGTCATATCTCAGAGGAAGAGAGAGGATTGAAGCTGGTAGAGGGAATAGATAGAGATAGAGTGTATCTATATGCTAATGGGGGAGACCTTTTAAATATAGCTGCTATAATAGATAGGGCTACTGTATATCTAGGAGCCTCAACTGGACCTACTCACATAGCTGGAGCTCTTCAAAAAAGAATAGTTGGAATTTATCCAGCTAAGGCAACTCAAAGCACATTGAGATGGGGAGTTTTTGGAAATAGTAAGGTAAAATACTTAGTTCCTGATAGAGATAATCCAAAGGAAGATTATAAAAATCCATACTTTGATACCTATAACAAGGGTATGGAAGAGGAACTTCTAGGATACATAGAGGAAAGTTTTTTATTGGAAGAGGGTGAAAAAAATTAGAATTTTGATTATTCACACAGCATTTATAGGGGATATAGTATTATCGACACCACTTATCAAGAAGTTGAGAGATACATATCCAAAGGCTGAGATAACATATTTAACAACCCCAGTGGGAGCATCTATATTGAGAAACAATCCTCACTTAAATCATATAATAGAGTATGATAAAAGGGGAGAGCATAAGGGGATAAAAGGGTTTTGGGCAATAGCTAAAAAATTGAAGATGGAAGCCTATAATCTAGTAATAACTCCACATAGATATTTGAGAAGTACATTTTTAACTTTTCTAACTGGAGCTCCAATAAGAAGAGGGTATGATAGTGCAGCAGCATCTTTTCTATATAATGAGAGAGTTCACTATGATAAAAGTAAGCATGAGGTAGAGAAACTTCTATCCTTCGTTCCAAAGGATGAGGGTAAAAGATATGAGATAGAGATTTTTCCAACTGAATTAGAGGTGGAGAAGGTAGATAAGTTACTAGAAAAGAGAAGAGAAAAAGTGGTAGTAGTCGCTCCGGGAAGTAAATGGTTTACTAAAAAATGGCCACTAGAGTACTTCAATAGGGTTATAAAGGAACTTGAGAAGAGGGAGGATACAACTGTAGTAGTTGTAGGTGGAAAAGAGGAGATGTTCTTCAATATGCCACTAGCTAATACCACTATAGATTTGAGAGGAAAGACAACACTACTTGAGTTAGCAGAGGTTATAAGAAGAGCAGATATAGTTCTAACAAATGATTCATCTCCTATTCATATAGCTTCAGCCTTTCCAAATGTAAGAATATTAGCACTATTTGGTCCAACAGTAGAAAAATTTGGATTCTTTCCTTGGTCAAAGAATAGTGAGGTATTTCAAGTGGAGGGATTGGAGTGTAGACCATGCTCAATTCATGGGGGAGACTCTTGTCCTAAAAAGCATTTTAAATGCATGTTAGATATAAAACCGGAGATGGTTTTAGAGAGAATAGAGAGTATTTTAGAGAGTGAAAATATATGAAAAAAGTGAGATATGGAAAGGATATTTTATATTACAATGATGAAAAATATCTAAAACTATATGACAAAATAAAAAACACCTGTTATAATATAGAGAGAGTCTTCAAAAATGATAAAAGAAGCTATGTAGCATTGATAGAGATAGATGGAGAAAAATATGTTCTAAAAAGACCTCTTGAAAAAAATAGAAGAAAGTGGCAGAGATTTCTATCTATATTTAGAGGAAGTGAAAGTAGAAGAGAGTTTGAAAATATTCAAAGGATAAATGAACTAGGCTTCAATGGTGCTACACCATATTTGGCAATGGAGAAAAAATGTGGACCATGTGTGGTAGATTCATACCTTATCTACTCCTATATAAAGGGAGAGGAGGGAACAACTAAGGATATAGATTTGATATCTAAGGAGCTTAGAAAGATCCACTCTAAAGGTTATCTTCATGGAGATTCACAGGTTATGAACTTCTTAATAGATGGAGAGAGTGTATACCTTATAGATACTAAACTGATGAGGAATAGATATGGAAAATTTGGAGAGGTATTTGAGTTTATATACTTAGAGGAGAGTTGTGATAGGGATATTGAGTATGACAGAGAGAGTATATACTATAAAGGAGCTATCACGTTAAAGAGATATCTAATATGGTTTGCTAAATTTAAAAAGAGATTGAGAGGTAAGAAGTGAAAATATTAGTGATACGAATGAGCTCAATAGGAGATATAATTCTTACAACTCCTGTATTAAAAGCCTTTAAGAGAAAATATCCAAATTCACAGATAGACTTTATTGTGATGGAGCAGTTTAAGGATGCTATATCTGGACTAGATTATATAGATAATATAATCACCTTTGATAAAAAAAGAGATGATGGAGTGGCAAATATAAAAAAGTTTGCTGATAGATTGAAGGGGAATGGATATGATTTTGTATTTGACCTTCATTCAAAATTTAGATCTAAGATAATAGCAAAGAGATTGGGAGTAAAGACATTTACCTATAAAAAAAGAGCTTGGTGGAAAACTTTATTGGTAAAATTGAGATTGATAAAGTACAAGGTAGATGATACTATTATAAAAAATTATTTTGGGGCTTTTAAAGATTTTGGATTGGAATATATAGGTGAAGACCTTGATTTTGCAACTACACCTAAGGCTGAATTAGATGAGTATGTGGGATTACCAGTACTAGCACCTAGAGCATCTAAAAATACAAAGGAGTGGACAGCTGAAGGTTTTGGAAAATTAGCAAAACTTATCTTTGAAAAGTATGGTCTAAAGAGTATACTAATAGGAGGTAAGGGAGATATTCCAAGATGTGAGGAGATCAATAGAATAAGTGAGAATAGTTGTATAATATTAGCTGGGAAACTTTCATTAAAAGAGAGTGGAGCACTTTTATCTAGAGCAAAATTCTTAGTAACTAATGATTCAGGACCTTTTCATATAGCAAGAGGGGTAAAATGTAAAACCTTCGTAATATTTGGACCTACAAGTCCGGGAATGTTTGACTTTGGCAAAGATGATACTCTTATCTATGCTGGGGTGAAGTGTTCACCTTGTAGTTTACATGGGGATAAGAAGTGTCCAAAGGGAGATTTTAAATGTATGGAAAGCATAACAGCAGAAAATGTTTTGGAGAGTATAGATAAAAAAATAAATTGGGAGGAATAAGATGGCAAAAGCAAAAGATGAAGTTAATGACAGAGAAAAAGCATTGGAAATGGCAATGAAACAGATAAAAAAGGACTTTGGTGAAGGATCTATTATGAAGCTTGGTTCTAACCAAAGTATGGCAGTAGAAACTATATCTACAGGAAGTATTAATCTTGATTTAGCTTTAGGTCAAGGTGGGGTACCAAGAGGAAGAATAGTAGAGATATATGGAGCTGAAAGTTCAGGAAAGACAACAATAGCTCTTCATATAGCAGCAGAGGCCCAAAAAATGGGTGGAATAGTTGCCTTTATAGATGCTGAGCACGCTTTAGATCCAGTTTATGCAAAGGCTTTAGGTGTGGATGTAGATGAGCTTTTAATCTCTCAACCAGATTATGGGGAGCAAGCTTTAGAGATAGCTGACATGCTTGTTCGTTCTGGAGCAGTTGACCTTGTTGTAGTTGACTCAGTAGCTGCACTTGTACCAAAGGCAGAGATAGATGGAGAGATGTCAGATCAACAGATGGGATTACAGGCAAGACTTATGTCAAAGGCTCTAAGAAAACTTACAGCTACACTGAATAAATCTAAAACTACTATGATATTCATCAACCAAATAAGAGATAAGATTGGTGGATTTGGATTTGGACCTCAAACTACTACTACTGGAGGAAAAGCTCTAAAATTCTATGCTTCAGTAAGAATGGAAGTAAAGAGAGTGGGAAGTGTAAAACAGGGTGATGAAGCAATAGGAAATGAAACTGTTGTAAAAATTACTAAAAATAAGATAGCTCCTCCATTCAAAGAAGCTACTTTCCAAATTATGTATGGTAAGGGAATATCTAGAGTTGGAGAGATTTTAGATATGGCTCTTGAGTACGATATAGTTGCAAAATCTGGAGCTTGGTTTAGTTTTGGAGATATCAGACTAGGACAAGGAAAAGAGAATGTAAAAGCTAGACTTGAGAGTGAACCAGAATTACTATCAGCAATAGAGGCAGAAGTGATGAAGGTTATGAAGCCACACTCTGCTAAGGAAGATGATGGAGAAGAGAGTTTAGAGGGTGTTCAAGAGGGAGCATTAAATTTTGATGAGGTATAGTCTAAAGGGAAATAAGGTATACTTTGATGAGTTTTTCTATTTAGATTTAAATAAGCAAACTATACAGGAGTTTAATCTGAAAGATAGAGAGGAGATAACTTTAGAAGAGTATAGAGAGCTTGTGAGAAGAAGAGCAGAAAGTATGGGATATTTTTTGCTAAATAAAAGAGATTATTCAGAGAAGGAGCTATATTTAAAGCTCCTCTCTAAATATAGGGAAAAGGATATCATAAAATTTGTAATAGAAAAATTTATTGAGTTAGGTTATCTAAATGATTATGACTATGCTGAAAGTTACATAAACTCCCACAATTATAGTAAGAAAAAATTGGAGTTTATGTTGATACAAAAAGGTATCAAAGGTAGTGTAATAAAAGAATTATTAGCTGATCATAACTCTCAAGAACTAGAGGAGATAAGAAAACAATGGGAGAGATTGGGTAATAAAGATAAGGATAAGAAGATACTATCTTTAATGAGAAAGGGATTTGGATATAGTGATATTCAAAAGGTAATAAAAGATTTAGAGTAACTAGGTTACTAGGAGGAGAAGAGGAACATGTTAGGGATGATTTTAGCAACATTAACAGGATTAATAATTTTTATATACATATCTATACTCTATCTTCCTATAATAGCATTGAAAGATGAGAAAACAGCTGTAAAATTGGCAAGAGAGAAATTAAAATGGCTTTCAAAACTTGTCCTAAAAAGTTTAGGAGTAAGATTGAGAGTGGTTTATAAAAATAGAAAAAATATAAATCAACTAGAGAGAGAAAAAGGAATAATCTATGTATGTAATCATCAAAGTAATTTGGATATACCAGTTATTGTAAGTGCATTACATATGGATGTTGGTTTTGTCGCAAAGAAAGAGATGAAGAGTTGGCCTTTTTTTAATATCTGGATGAGAAAGAGTAAATGTGTATTTCTTAACAGAGAGAATCCAAGAGAGGGAATAAAGGATATAAAGGAAGCTGTAAAGGTAATAAAAGAGGGATATCCTATAGTTATTTTTCCAGAGGGAGAGAGAACCTTAGATGGAGAGATGCTTAGATTTAAAAAAGGGAGTTTTAAATTAGCAACTGAGACAAATGGAATAATTATTCCCCTTACTTTAAAGGGAACCTTTGATATTCAAAAAAGAGGAGAGTGGAAGATGAAAAGAAATCAGTTGGTAACTGTAGTGGTAGATGAACCGATTTATGTATCTTCACTTTCTAAGGAGGAGCTTAAAGATTTGAGTACAACAGTAAGGGAGATTATTGAAAATAACTATAGAAAGATAAAATAATTAGTTGATAAAGAAATAAAAAAATGATAAAATATACCAGTTATATAACTGACGGAGAAGTGGATAACCACATGGGAATATAACTTTGATCTTGAGCCGGCCGTCTGGGCGATTACTGCCTAGAGTGTCGGTTTTTTTATTGCTATAAAAAATATCTGAACATAGCAAATACTTTGAATATAATAATATATTTTAGACGAAATAAAAAGTTGACTTTTTGGATAAAGAATGTTATTATAAAGTATAAATAAAAACTGTTAGATATATATTAACAAGATGACAAAAATTTTTAATTTTTATAAATAAAAGATTTTTAAAGGAGGCAAAAATGGAGTTTTGGAATGGATTTAAAGGTCAATTATGGCAAAGAGAGATAAATGTAAGGGATTTTATTCAGGAGAACTATACTCCCTATTCTGGAGATGAATCATTTTTAGTTGGACCTACAGAGAAAACTAAAAAAGTTTGGAATAAGTTGACAGAGATGTTCAAGGTAGAGAGAGAAAAAGGTATCTATGATACAGAGACTAAGATGCCACAAAGCATCACTACATATGGACCTGGATATATTGATAAAGATTCAGAGGTTATTGTGGGACTTCAAACTGATGCCCCTTTAAAAAGAGGGATATTCCCAAAAGGTGGATTAAGAATGGTAAAAAATGCTTTAGAAGCTTATGGTTATCAGATTGATCCGGTTACAGAGGAGATTTTTACAAAGTATAGAAAAACTCATAATGAGGGAGTGTTCTCAGCTTATACTGATGATATTAGAGCAGCTAGAAAGAGTGGAATAATAACTGGACTTCCAGATGCTTATGGAAGAGGAAGAATAATAGGAGATTATAGAAGAGTAGCTCTATATGGTGTAGATAGATTAATAGAGGATAAAAAAGATCAGTTAAAGCAACTTGAAGTTGGAGATTTCAATGAGGATATCATTAGAAGAAGAGAGGAAGTTTCAGAACAGATTGGGGCACTTAAAGAGTTTGTTAAGATGTGTAGCTCATATGGTTTTGATGTAACAAGACCAGCTAAGGATGCTAAAGAAGCTGTTCAGTTTCTATATTTTGCATACCTTGCAGCTACAAAGGATCAAGATGGAGCCGCAATGTCATTAGGAAGAACTTCAACTTTCTTAGATATCTATATAGAGAGAGATTTAAAAGCTGGAGTAATAACAGAGGAAGAGGCTCAAGAGTTAATAGATCAATTTATAATAAAATTAAGAATAATCAGATTTTTAAGAACACCAGAGTATAATGACTTATTCTCAGGAGATCCTACTTGGGTAACAGAATCAATAGGTGGACAAGGGGTAGATGGAAGAACTTTAGTAACTAAGACATCTTTTAGATACTTACATACACTTTATAACTTAGGACCTGCACCTGAACCAAACTTAACAGTTCTATGGTCAGTAAACTCTCCAGAAAATTGGAAAAAATATTGTTCAAAGGTTTCTATTGATACATCATCTATTCAATATGAAAATGATGATTTAATGAGACCAGAACTTGGAGATGATTATGGAATAGCTTGTTGTGTATCACCTATGAAGATAGGAAAGGGAATGGAGTTCTTTGGAGCTAGAGCAAATCTAGTTAAAGCACTACTTTATGCTATCAATGGTGGAAGAGATGAGAAGAGTGGAGCACAGGTAGCACCTAAATTTGCTCCAGTTACTGGAGAATATTTAGAGTACAATGATGTAATGGAAAAGTTTGACCAGATGATGAAATGGTTAGCTGGAACTTATGTAAACGCTCTAAAGATAATTCACTATATGCATGATAAATACTCTTATGAAGCCTTTGCTATGGGATTACATGATCTAAATGTTGAAAGAACACAGGCTAGTGGAATAGCTGGACTTTCAATAGTTGTAGACTCATTGGTAGCTATAAGAGATGCTAAGGTTAAAGTTATAAGAAATGAAGATGGTTTAGTAGTAGATTTTGAAAGAGAGGGAGATTATATCCCGTTTGGAAATGATGAGGATTCAACAGATGAATTAGCAGTTCAAATAGTTGAGAAATTTATGAACTATTTAAGAACTCATGGAACATATAGAAACTCTAAGGCTACTCAATCAATTTTAACAATAACATCAAATGTTGTATATGGAAAGAAAACTGGAAATACTCCAGATGGAAGAAGGGGAGGAACACCTTTTGCACCGGGAGCAAACCCAATGAATGGAAGAGATACTAGAGGGGCAGTAGCTTCACTTGCTTCAGTTGCAAAACTACCATTCCACCATTCTGAAGATGGAATCTCTTATACATTTGCTATCTCTCCAGCTGCTTTAGGAAAAACTAGAGAGGATAGAGTTGAGAATTTAGTAACATTGATGGATGGATACTTCACTCCACAAGGGGGGCAACATTTAAATGTCAATGTATTTGATAGAGAGTTATTAGAGGATGCTATGGCAAACCCAGATAAGTACCCTCAACTTACAATAAGAGTTTCTGGATATGCAGTTAACTTTGTAAGACTTACAAGAGAGCAACAGTTAGACGTATTATCAAGAACTATTAGTGGAAAGATGTAATAAAAAGAGAGGGTACGCCCTCTCTTTAATAATATGTGAGAGGTGTTAAAATGGTTTTAGGAAATATTCACTCTTATGAGAGTATGGGAACTGTAGATGGACCAGGAATAAGATTTGTAGTTTTTTTACAAGGGTGTCCATTGAGATGTAAATTTTGTCATAATCCAGATACTTGGAATATTGGAGAAAAGAAGATACAGGAGAGTGCTGAAGATACTCTAAAGAAGATAAAAAGATATAAAAATTACTTCGGAAAAAAGGGAGGGGTAACAGTAACTGGAGGAGAACCTTTGGTTCAAAGTGAGTATGTATTAGAACTTTTTAAGTTGTGCAAAGAGGAGGGAATACATACAGCTTTAGACACCTCTGGGTATATTTTTAACGAGAGGGTAAAAGAGGTATTAAAATATACAGATCTAGTACTTCTAGATATTAAGGCTCTAGATAGGGAGATACATAGGGAATTAACCTCTGTGGAGATGGATAACAGCATAAAATTTCTTGAATACCTAAAGGAGATAGGAAAGCCCACTTGGATAAGACATGTTGTGGTACCTGGAATAACTGATAATAATGAACTTTTAGAAAAGACGGCTCAATTTATATCAAAGTTCGAAAATGTAGAGATGGTAGAGATACTTCCATACCATACATTAGGGGTATTTAAGTATAAGGAGTTAGGAATGTCATATCCTCTTGAGGGGGTAGAAGACTTGAGTTATGAGAGAAAACTAGAAATAGTTGAACTATTTAAAAGATACAACCTATCTGTCCATTAAAAAAAATGCTTTTTTTCTTAAAAGATGATATAATAGAGAAAAATGTCATTGAATAAGAGATAGGAGGTTTTTTATGATAATTTTAGGAATAGAGAGTTCTTGTGATGAAACTTCCATAGCTGTATTAAAAGATGGAAAGGAGATTTTATCTAATAAAATCTCTTCACAGATAGAGATACATAAAGAGTATGGAGGGGTTGTTCCAGAGATAGCTTCAAGACAACATATAAAGAATATAGCAACTATATTAGATGAAGCTTTAGAAGAGGCAGGTATAACTATGGAGGATGTGGACTATATAGCAGTTACATATGCTCCAGGACTTATAGGGGCTCTTTTAGTTGGAATCTCATTTGCAAAGGGATTAGCTTATACTCATAACATTCCAATAATACCAGTTCATCATATAAAGGGGCATATGTATGCTAACTTCTTAGAGCATGATGTAAAACTACCATGTATATCATTAGTTGTATCTGGAGGACATACCAATATACTATATATGGACGAGAATCATAACTTTGTAAATTTAGGTGGAACTTTAGATGATGCTGTAGGAGAGAGTTGTGATAAGGTAGCAAGAGTTCTAGGGATTGGATATCCAGGAGGACCTGTAATAGATAGAATGTATTATCAAGGAAATAGAGATTTCTTAGAGATCCCAGAGCCAAGAGTAGGAGAGTATGATTTCAGTTTCTCTGGAATAAAAACAGCGGTTATAAACTTTGTCAATAAGATGAGAATGAAGGGAGAAGAGTTTTCTAATGAGGATTTAGCTGCTTCATTTTTAGGAAAAGTTGTAGATATACTTTGCAAGAAAACATTAAAAGCTGCTGTGGATAAAAAGGTAAAAACAATAATATTAGCTGGAGGAGTAGCTGCCAACTCACTACTTAGAAGTCAATTAACAGAGGAAGCTAAAAAACTTGGCATAGAGGTTTTATATCCATCAATGAAGCTTTGTACTGACAATGCTGCTATGATAGCTGAAGCTGCTTATTACAAATTGATTAACTGTAAAGATGGAAAAAGTTGTTTTGCTGATTTAGACTTAAATGGAGTAGCAACTTTAAATGTGATTGATGATTAATCAAATTAATAGAAAATAATTACTTTAAAATTCTGAGTAATTAAGTCAAGATTATATTGACTTAAAATTTAAGCTATGTTATACTAATAAAAATACTTGAAAATTTAAAAATACTAGCCACAAATATAGGAGAACTAGAATGCAGGATAGTATTTTTTTTATAATAGATTGGATAGCATGGAGGAAGAAATGAAGAAAGAAGAGTTAAAGAAATTGATAGATATTTCAGCTGGAAGAGAATTGGCTGATATAGTTATAGAGAATTGCAAAATAATAGATGTTTATTCAGGAAAGATAATAGAGGGAAATATAGCTATTTCAGATAAGTGGATAGCTGGAATAGGTGACTACAAGGGAAAAATTACATTGGATGCAGAGGGAAAATATGCAGCACCAGGTTTTATAGATAGTCATATTCATATTGAATCTTCATATTTATCACCAGAAGAGTTAGGAAAACTTATAGTTCCACATGGGGGAACATGTATAGTAGCAGATCCACACGAAATAGTCAATGTCTGTGGTATAGAGGGATTAAATTATATGATTGAAGCTGCTAAAAATACAGCTTTAGACATAAAGTATATGATTCCATCATGTGTCCCATGTACCCCTTTTGAGAATTCTGGAGCTATTATTGATGCCTCAAAAATGAGAGAACCAATAACAAGAAAAGAGGTGCTTGGACTGGGAGAGTTTATGAATTTTCCTGGAGTTGTAGCAGCGGATAATGAGATTTTAGATAAGGTAATGGTAGCAAAGGAAAGTGGGAAATTTATAGATGGACATAGCCCTGGAATAGCTAATCATCTTTTAAATGCCTATACAGCAATTGGAATAAGAACTGACCATGAGTGTTCTACTGTAGAGGAGATGAATAGTAGAATATCTAGAGGAGTGTATGTTCTTTTAAGAGAGGGATCAGCTTGCAAAGATTTAAGAAATCTGATTAAAGGGGTAACAAAGGAGAATAGTAGACGTTGTTTATTGTGCTCAGATGATAGACAACCAAGAACAATATTAGAGTTAGGGCATATAGATAATCATCTTCAAATTTGTGTAGAGGAGGGCTTAGATCCTATTACAGCTATACAGATGGCGACAATAAATGCTGCAGAGTGTTATGGAATGAGAGATAGGGGAGCAATAGCTCCAGGTTTGCGTGCTGATATAGTTTTATTGGAAGATTTAGAAAAATTCAAAGTAAAAAATGTTTTTATTGAAGGGAAAGAGGTTGCTAGGGATGGTGAATATCTACTGGAGATAAAAAAGCATAGTATTGAAAGTGTAAGATCTAGTATGCAGGTCAAAGATTTCAATATAGATAAATTAAAGATGAAATTGAAATCTAATAAGGTTTATACAATTGATATCCAGCCAGGGGGAGTTCTGACTAAAAAGGGAATAGCAGAAGTAAAATTAGATAAAGATGGAGATTTTATATTTGAAAGTGACAAAGATATTGTAAAGATAGCTGTGATAGAAAGACATAAAAATACAGGAAATGTAGCTACTGCCCTTTTAAGAGGATACGGTATTAAAAGAGGTGCCGTAGCCTTATCAATAGCCCATGATTCACATAATATAATAGCTGTAGGAATTAGCAATGAAGAGATAAGTACTGCAGTAAATAAACTTATTGAACAAGGTGGAGGAATAGTACTAGTAGAAAATGGAGAGGTTTTAGAAAGTATGCCTATGCCAATAGCTGGAATTATGAGTGATAAAGATGGAGTGTGGGTAGATAATAAGTTGGAAACTCTACATAAAATTGCTACTGAAAAATTGAGTATATCAACAGAGATTGAGCCGATAATGACTCTTTGTTTTATGTCTTTAATAGTTATACCAGAGATAAAGATAAGTGATAGAGGGTTATTTGATGTGAAAAAATTTGAATTTATCAAATTAGAAGTAGAAGGAGTTTAATTTTTCTAAATATAAGAGAGAGTTAAATGATTAGTTATAAAAAAATTAGGGTTAGCTTTACCCTAATTTTTTTTGTGTGATGAATTCTTTAAATTTTTTTATGGCTCTACTGATAGGATAACCTTTAAAAATCCAAACTTTCCTAATTTTATTGAACTCTTCTAAAATATTATTTCTTTTACTGTTTAAAGGTTCAGTGCATCTATTGTTCCAACATTTGTAAACACCAGTTAAATCAGAAATTTTTAAAAGTTGAGTTAACCATTTACCTAAGTATTTAGTTGAAATAGCTGATTGAAAATCAATAATATATGGATAACCATCATTCCCTTTTAAAATATTTCCTAAATTTCTTAAATCTAGATGAACAATATCTTTTCTATGCATAGCTCTTACATTTTTTTCTAATTCTAAGAAAAAATCTTTGTCAATAGAGTTTTTAGGTAAAGTTTTCAAAGCTTCACCTTCAATAAAGTTAAAGGCGAGAGTATAAGGAGAGAGCTTTTTAGCATCTTTAGCAACTGAAGGATTATTAGAAAGTTTAATTAAAGTGTTATATTCCATATTTATGAAAAGTTTTCCAAAAGTTTTTCTTATAATCCAAGGAGAACCAGAAAAATCTTTAATTGTTAAATTTAAATTAGAATCTAGATAATGGAATACAGTTGCATTTGCAAATTTTCCTTCGTTGAGAAGCATTAAGTTACTCTCATTAATGTTGTTTTCAGGATAAGTTAAATTAAGAAACTTAATTACACTCTGCCTAACATCATTGATATTTTTTTTAAACATTTAAATCACCATAAAAATATAATCTCAATTCTACTATAAATTTGTGATGAAAATATGAGGAAGTATTTTGAATTATTAATTTAGAATGATATTAAAATTTTTAATATCATTGTCTAAGGTAATAAGCTCACTTTTTTTTAAAATTTTTCCATCTTTAATTACTAGGATAAATACCTTTCTATTTCCGGGAATTTTATAAAATTCAAAACTTCCATTTTCATCACTAAAAATAGTAGTTATTTTACTATTATCCTCATTGACTAGTTGAAGTTCCATTCCGGGAAGAGCTTTGATACCATTTACTATTGTTCCACTTATATTATATTTTACTTTTGATAAAGCAATTTCAATATTAGTGATAGATGAGTTTTTATCAATTTTCCTTACAACTCCATTTTGGATAAAACTATATTTTTGAGCTAGGATAGTTACAATTCCACTATCTACTGGAAATTTAAACATTCCAAATTCATCTCCTTCACCCTGAATAATATTTTCACCATTTTTTATAAAAAGTTTTGGGTATGGAATTGTATGCCCCTCTTCATCTACAACTTTTCCTTGTATAAAACAAGGAAGCTCAACTAAATTAAGTTCTATAGAGTAAGGCTTAGTTGTAGAGGTAAAATTATATATAATTTTATTTTTTTTATTTAAAGTATATCCAAATCTATCAGCTTCAACTGAGTAGTTACCAACTGGGACAAAGGCAGTAAATTTTCCAAAAATATCGGTTGTAAAATTAAAACTTTTATTTTCAGAGTTAATAAAAGAGACTATTACATTTCCTATATTTGAGTAATCACTAGTTACCTTTCCCTCAATACAAACATAATTATCTTTAGTGAAAGATATTTGAATAGGTTTTTTTATTGTTTTAACATCAATGATTTTTTGGATAGGAGGAAAGTCTGTGCTAGTTAATAAAAAATAGTACTCCTTCTCTTCTAAATCTAAGGTTAGGGTTCCATCGTAAAAGTAATTAGATTGTGTATTTATATCTCCAGCTTTAAAATACTCAACTTTACCAGTTGGCATATTAAAATCGAAAGTTATATTCTTAGAAAATGTAATAAAAAATAAATTTATAAAGAGGAAGGCGAAAAAAGCTCTTCTCATAGAATGACCTCCTGAAGAAAAATAGTTTGAACATATTATAACACTTTTTATTAAAAAAGAAGAGATTTTTTTAAAAAATAGTTTCATAAAAACCTTTTAAATATCACTGTAAAATGGTACAATATTATGATATAATCTAATGCAATACTTTGTATTAAAGGTGGGAAATTATGAGTGAAAATTTAATAGATAAAGAGAGTCAGGGAAAGTTAAATTTTTTAAAAACACAAGCTGAAAGAGCTTATTACCTAGATGAATTTAAGGAAAATATAGCTCTAGCACTCACAGAGGAGCAACTTAGATCAGAAGTGGTATACCCAGAGATAATAGAGAGAATGAAAAAAGATGATGTAGCCTATATAAAAATGAAAAGAGATATAGAGTTAAAGTATTTAAAACCTTACATAGTTGAGGCAGAAAATTCAAAAGTTAGATATACGCTTATTGATAGTCTAAATTTACTGGGAAATATTGGATTAGTTATAGTTGTAAAGGAAGCCTTTGATGACAATGAGAGAGCGATAGTAGTAAAGGATATGAGAGAGAAATTTAAAGAGGTAGGGTTATATCCAGAATATGTAAAATATTTTGGAAAGAAAATATGTGAGAAACACTACTCTATGGTAGAAAAAAAATTACCAGGATATGAAAAGAAATTTAAAAAATTGACAATATTTAACCAATTTTTTGGAGAAAGTTGTCCTATATGCAGGATTGAAAAGGAGAAAAATGAGAGATGGTAGAAGCTTTTAAAGTTACTGGAGGAAAAGAGATAGAGGGAGTACTAACGGTAGAAGGGTCAAAAAATGCAGCTCTTCCAATTATGATAGCTACTCTAGTAGAAAAGGGAACGTATATCCTAAGAAATGTTCCAAATTTAATGGATATAAGAACATTAGTTAAGTTATTAGAAAGTCTAGGACTTATAATAGAAAAGTTAGATGAAAATACATACAAGATAGAGAACAGAGGTTTAACTAACTTAGTAGCTGGTTATGAGCTTGTAAAAAAGATGAGAGCATCTTTTCTAGTTATGGGACCTATGTTAGCTCACTGTAAAAAAGCAACTGTATCACTTCCAGGAGGGTGTGCTATTGGAGCTAGACCAGTAGATCTACATCTTAAAGGTTTTGAAGCTCTAGGAACAAAAATAACTATAGATCATGGGTATGTTGAGGCTGAAGCTGAGGAGTTAGTAGGAACTAAAATTATTTTAGACTTTCCAAGCGTAGGAGCAACTGAAAATATTGTGATGGCAGCTGTTAAAGCTAAGGGAGTTACTATTTTAGAAAATGCTGCAAGAGAGCCAGAGATAATAGATCTTTGTGACTTTTTAAATAAGATGGGAGCTAAGATAAGTGGAGTTGGAACAGGAACACTTACTATTGAGGGAGTAGATAAACTTTATCCATGTGAACATACAATAATTCCAGATAGAATTGTTGCAGGAACATTTACTATTGCCGCTGTTATGTTTGATGGAAAGGTAAAAGTAAAGGGAGTAGTTAAGGAGCATCTAGAAGCTTTTCTAATGAAATTAGAGGAGATGGGAGTAAAATATATAATAGATGGAGATGAGTTAACAGTGGTGTCAAAACTTTCAGATCTTCAAGGAGTAAAGGTAACTACTATGCCACATCCTGGATTCCCAACTGACTTACAATCACCTATTATGACACTTATGTGTTTAGCTAAGGGAAGTAGTGAGATAAAAGAGACTATATTTGAAAATAGATTTATGCATGTTCCTGAATTAAATAGAATGGGAGCTAAAATAGATATAAATGGGAATATAGCAACTATAAAAGGAATAGAAAACTTCTCATCAGCTGAGGTAATGGCAAGTGATTTAAGAGCTGGAGCTTCACTGATACTTGCTGCATTAAAGGCTGAGGGAGAGAGCATAGTAAATAGAATTTATCATGTAGATAGAGGATATGAAAACTTAGAATTAAGATTAAAAAATACTGGTGCTAATATTGAAAGAATAAAAGTAGAAGTATAACGGAGGTATAATGGAGAAGATAATTGGAGTAAATCCAGTAATAGAAGTATTACAAAATAAAGAGAAAACAATAGAGAAGCTTGAGATTTTTAAGGGAGCAAAGGATGATAAGATAAATAAGATAAAGAGATTAGCTTCTGAAAGAAATATCAAGATATTCTATACAGATAAAAAGAGAGAGAACTCGCAAGGTGTTGTAGTATATGTAAGTGATTATGATTACTATGTAGACTTCGGAGCTTTCCTAGAGAAAATTGCTCCTTTGGAGAAAGCTATTGTATTGATTTTAGATGAGATCCAAGACCCAAGAAACTTCGGGGCTTTAATAAGAAGTGCTGAAGTTTTTGGAGTAAAGGGAATAATTATACCAGAAAGAAATGCTGTAAGAATAAATGAAACAGTTGTAAAAACTTCAACTGGTGCAATTGAGTATGTAGATATAGTAAAGGTTACTAATATATCTGATGCTATTAGCAAATTAAAGAAATTGGATTACTGGGTATATGGAGCAGAGGGAGAGGGAAGTAAAGATTACTCTCAAGAGAAATATCCAAGCAGAACTGCATTAGTATTAGGTAGTGAAGGAAATGGAATCAGAAAAAAAGTAAAAGAGAGCTGTGATGTTTTAATAAAAATACCTATGTATGGAAAGATAAACTCTCTAAATGTTTCAGTTGCAGGGGGAATAATTCTTTCTGAAATAGTTAAATCGTTTTAGAATATAGAGGGAAAATAGAATAAAAATAGTGGGAAGGGAAAGAATTATATGAGTGAAAACTTAATAAATGATGAGATAGTAAAATTGGCTCAAGATGGAGATCAAGAGGCATTAGATTTAATACTAAAAGAGTATAAAAAACTGATATATATGAATGTTAGAAATTATTTCATAGTTGGAGCGGATCAAGATGATCTACTACAGGAGGGAACAATCGGTCTTTTAAAAGCTATAAAAGGTTATGTAAAGGGAAAATCATCTTTTAAAACTTTTGCCATTCTTTGTATCAGAAGACAGATATTAACCGCTGTTAGAAGCTCTACAGCACAGAAAAATAGTGTTTTAAATGAGGCTAGTGGTAATAATTTAGAGACTGATGATGGACATGAAGACTACTCAAAAGAGTTGTATTCAACAATAAGATACAATCCAGAAGCAATCTTTCTTTCTAAGGAGAAAATTATGGAGTTTCAAGACTTTGTAGAGCATAACTTTAGTCCTTTTGAAAGACAGGTATTCAACTATATGATCAAGGGTTTCTCCTATAAAGAGATAGCTGAGGAGTTAGAAAAAACTCCAAAGGTTATAGATAATAGTTTTCAAAGAATAAAAAGAAAAAGTGAATTATGGTTAAGTACTTATTAAAAATAAAATAAATAACTATTAAATGGTTAAAATATATGGTATATTTGAATGTGAGAAAGAATTATTTATGAGGTGATATTCTTGAAAGAGTATAATTTTAAAGAAGTAGAAGCCAAGTGGCAAGAGAAATGGGAAAATGGACACATTTTTAAAACTGAAAATAAAGTTGAAGGGAAAGATAACTACTATGTACTAGTGATGTTACCATATCCTTCTGGAAAATTACATGTTGGACATGCTAGAAACTATACAATTGGAGATGTTATAGCAAGATATAAGAGAATGAAAGGGTATAATGTATTAAACCCTATGGGATGGGACTCTTTTGGACTTCCAGCTGAAAATGCAGCTATTCAAAATGGTGCTCACCCAGCAATATGGACAAAATCTAATATAGAGAATATGAAAAGACAATTAAAGCTATTAGGATTCTCATATGATTGGGATAGAGAGATAGCTTCATATACTCCAGAATACTATAAATGGAATCAATGGATGTTCAAGAGATTCTATGAAAAGGGATTAATATATAAGAAAAAATCTCTAGTAAACTGGTGTCCAGATTGTAATACAGTTCTTGCAAATGAACAAGTTGAAGATGGAAAGTGTTGGAGACACAGCAAAACTTCAGTTATTCAAAAAGAGTTAGAGCAATGGTTCTTTAAAATAACTGATTATGCTGATGAATTATTAGAGGGACATAAAGAGTTAAAAGATGGTTGGCCAGAAAAAGTTTTAACAATGCAAAAAAACTGGATAGGAAAATCATATGGAACTGAGATAGTATTTAAAGTTGCTGAAACTGGAGAAGATCTACCAATGTTCACAACAAGAATTGATACTGTATATGGAGTATCTTACTGTGTTGTAGCTCCTGAACATCCAATAGTAGATGAGATTGTAAAAGTAAATCCAGAGATTAAAGCAAGTGTTGAAGCAATGAAAAATACTGATTTAATAGAAAGATCAGCAGAAGGAAGAGAGAAAAACGGAGTATTTACAGGATGGCATGTAATCAATCCTGTGACAAAAGAGAAGGTTCAATTATGGGTAGCAGATTACGTATTAATGAACTATGGAACAGGAGCAGTAATGGCAGTTCCATGTCATGATGAGAGAGACTTCGCCTTTGCTAAGAAATATAACTTACCATTTAAAGTGGTAATCAACCCAGTAAATAAAGAGACAAAAGAGGTTGTTGAATTAAAAGCAGATGAGATGACACAAGCTTTCACAGAAGTAGGAGTTATGACAAATTCAGGAGAGTTTAATGGAATCTCTTCTAAAGAGGCTTTAACAAAAATAGCTGAATTTGTAGAGGCAAATAACTATGGTAAGAGAACTGTAAAATATAGATTAAAAGATTGGGGAGTATCAAGACAAAGATACTGGGGAACACCTATTCCAGCATTATACTGTGATAAGTGTGGAACTGTAATGGAAAAGGATGAAAATTTACCAGTAAGACTTCCTGAGGATGTATCTTTCAACGGAATAGGAAATCCATTAGAAACATCAGAAAGCTTTAAACATGCAGTTTGTCCAATTTGTGGAGGACCAGCTAGAAGAGATACAGATACTATGGATACATTTGTAGATTCGTCATGGTATTTCTTAAGATATTGTGATCCTAAAAATGATAAACTTCCATTTGATAAGGAAGTTGTAGATTCTTGGATGGGAGTAGACCAATATATTGGTGGAATAGAACATGCGGTAATGCACCTTCTGTATGCTAGATTCTTCCAAAAAATATTGAGAGATTTAGGACTAGTTTCAGCAAATGAGCCGTTCAAAAGACTACTTACACAAGGAATGGTATTAGGACCATCATACTATTCAGCTAATGAAAATAAATTCCTTTTCCCAAGTGAAGTTGAGTTAAAAGGAGAGAAAGCTTTCTCTAAAGCAACTGGAGAAGAGTTAACAATAAAAGTAGAAAAAATGTCTAAATCAAAAAATAATGGTGTAGACCCAGAAGAGATGATAACAAAATATGGTGCAGATACAACAAGATTATTTATAATGTTTGCTGCTCCACCAGAAAAAGAGTTAGAGTGGAATGAAAATGGACTTGCAGGTGCTTACAGATTCTTAAGCAAAATCTGGAGACTAGTAATGGAACATAAAGAAAATCTTGAGTTTGGAGAGATAGATCTATCTAAAGTAAGTAGAGAGGATAAAGCTCTATTAATAAAGCTAAACCAAACTATAAAGAAAGTGACAGAATCTATTGAAGATGACTACCATTTTAACACTTCTATTGCAGCAACAATGGAGTTAATAAATGAGACTCAAGACTATAAAACAAATATTTTAGAAGCTGGAAAAGTAACTTCTGAGTCTAAGAAGATATTTGCTGAAGTTATAAAAAATATCTTAGTTATGTTATCACCATTCACACCACATTTCTGTGATGAGTTATGGGAAGAGATGGGAAATACAGGATATCTTTTCAATGAAAAATGGCCTTCATACGATGAGAAATTAACTGTTTCTTCAGATGTTGTAATAGCTGTTCAAGTAAATGGAAAAGTTAGAGGAACAGTTGAAGTAGAGAGAGGAACTGATAAAGAAACTGTTGAGAAGTTAGCTCTAGAATTAGAGAATGTAAAAAAACATATGGAAGGAAAATCATTAGTAAAATTGATTGTTATTCCAGATAAGATAGTAAATATAGTTGTAAAATAATAAAAAATTATAAAATTTTTTAGAAATTTATGAGGAGAAAAAACTTAATTTTATTAAAAAGATTGAAAATTTCTTTAAGTAAAATAGTTTTTCTCCTCTTTTTTACAATTTTACAAAATTTTTTTGTAAGTTCTATTGACAGAATAAAATTTATGGGGTATATAAGTATTAACAGGATAATAGTAGTCTAGACAATAAAATCACTGTAGGAGGTAGAGTCCAATGGGATAGATTTTATGAAAAATTTGAAGGTTAATAGCTAGATAATTTTTCAAGAGGCTGTGTTTAAAAAGATAAAAAATATTATGTTATTAGAAGGATAAAGCTTTAGTTACCTGAATTAAAAGTAGGATATATATTGAAGTAGTATCTATTCTATATTATGGTTTGTATCTTTGTAGAGAACAATTTCCTATTTTCAGAGAGATATTCCAATATGATTGACTACTTGGGTAGTTGTATATTCTAAAAATATATAGATGAGTTATTATCATTAGGAGATGGTAGGAGTACTATTTTAAGTTAATGTTATAATCATAAGATATTGAGAATATACATTTGAAGGAGATTAATTTGATAATATAGAGTATTTTTTATTAGAATAAAACAGAGGAGGGATTACTGATAAATAGTATAGAAATTGATATATAGGGCTATCTGAAGTTTAGAAAAATCAGATAGCCCACTTTTTTTTAAAAATTTTAAAATTTTTTAAAAAAAAGTGTTGACGGAATTTAAAAATTATGATATTATAATTTATGTCCGCGAGAGAGCGGCACAGATGAATAAATAAGGACATTAGCAACAGAATAGAGAAAGACAATAAATGCAAACACAACAATAAATTGGTGTAATAAATAATCAGTA
>NZ_JACSNP010000249.1 GCF_016900045.1 Fusobacterium mortiferum | reverse complement strand
CTCCCGGGTCTGCGCGTCGTCGGCGGCTGCTGCGGCACCGACGCCCGGCACGTCGCGGCGATGTGGGGTGTGCCGGCGCCACGACGGTAGACACGCCCGGCGTGTCGCGCGCCGGTCCTCGAGGTCGAACACGTGTTCGGCTAGGGTCGTCCACAGGTGGCGCCACCGACGGCTTTCGTCCACAGGCCCACGGCAGTCCGTGACCGTTGTCGGTGCCGCCACCTAGCGTCTGACC
>NZ_JACSNP010000248.1 GCF_016900045.1 Fusobacterium mortiferum | reverse complement strand
GATTTAAAGGGTAATATGCCAGAAGGAAAGCTGAAGGATTATCCACTCAATAATATTGAAATCGATGCCCAATTAGAAAATAATGTTGCTAAGATTAATCGTTTTTATGGAGAACAAGGCGAGGGTAAAGTAGCAGCAATTGGTAGTGTTGATTTAATTAATGAAACATTAGAGGGACGAATTTCTGCTAGTAACATGGATGTAAATTTATTGACCCATTTATGCGATTTAAATA
>NZ_JACSNP010000247.1 GCF_016900045.1 Fusobacterium mortiferum | reverse complement strand
CCCCATGATTCCCAAGTCCTATTGGAAGGCCATGGCCATTCCGGAGTGGGCCGCAGCGATAGACACAGAGCTCAAGAAATTCGAGTAGTATTCTTGCCTTCACGTTGTCCCCTACACTGACCAGCATCTCGTGCCTATGATGTGGCTCTTCAGCATCAAGACTGATGGCACAAAGAAAGCTCGCCTTGTTGGCAGAGGTGACATGATGATCCCGATGGTCGACTTTGACCCTGAT
>NZ_JACSNP010000246.1 GCF_016900045.1 Fusobacterium mortiferum | reverse complement strand
CATACAACAATCGGTCATGAACTTTGGCATTCTGATGGTACAGGGACTGGTCAACAGTTTCGGTACCTCCGTCATGGCTGCCTTCACCGCCGCCGTTAAAATTGATTCCTTTGCTTACATGCCCGTACAGGATTTCGGCAATGCCTTTTCTACCTTCACCGCCCAAAACTACGGAGCCGGAAAGAAAGAGCGCATCCTGCAAGGATTCAAAAAAGCGTTCTGGATGACTACACTC
>NZ_JACSNP010000245.1 GCF_016900045.1 Fusobacterium mortiferum | reverse complement strand
CTTGCATCTTGATAAAGTTGATAACTGGAGCGATGAAGAAGTTAAAGCTCATCTTTCCCGTATCAATGATGAACGTTTATTCATCATTGCAGAAGCTTTCCGTCGTGGTATCGCTACAATTGATGAAGTAAATGCCATCACTAAAATAGATAAATGGTTCTTACGTAAGATTAAAAATATCACAGATACAGAACTTGCACTCATGAAAGACGGCTTGACAGAAGAAACTTTACGC
>NZ_JACSNP010000244.1 GCF_016900045.1 Fusobacterium mortiferum | reverse complement strand
CAGTAGCACCATCATTGCCAGAAGCTAACATTGTTGCTTGAAGGAGTTCTGACATTTTTATTTGGTCGCCTTCATTGAGATAAATAGCAGAACCATCAACGCCTACAGCACGTTTATCAATGTCGACAGTATCATCATCATTGGAATTTTCTAAGCCTAATATACAAGTCATCATTTTAGTTGTACTTGCTGGCATTAATTTTTTATCAGGGTTTTTTTCATATAAGATACGGCC
>NZ_JACSNP010000243.1 GCF_016900045.1 Fusobacterium mortiferum | reverse complement strand
ATGGTTGACAGAAAGAATTTTATAAGCATGATTGACGAGAATTAAACCTTCTTCAATATTATTGATTATAGTAGTGAATTCACGCTGTTGATTTTTTAAGGTTTTCATCTGTTGCCTAATTTGTTCATTTTGATTTTCTAAGCGGATTAACATCGGATTGAGTTCTTCATAGAGGTCATTCATTATAGGATGCTCAAGATTTATGGAGTTTATCGGAGCAATGATATTTCTAGCCA
>NZ_JACSNP010000242.1 GCF_016900045.1 Fusobacterium mortiferum | reverse complement strand
AGAACGTCCTCTTCTTTGCAAATGCGAACAGCCCCAACACAGCGACTGAAATTACAGCCAATGTCAGGTCGTTGAGAAACAACCACAAATAAGCAGATGCAAAGCATACAATCGCAGAACCGAAGTGAATGTCTCTCTGATGGCTCTTGAACAGCGGTGCTGTGCCGACAAATCCCAGCGCACCGCAAGCCACGAACGATAGGAAGCCGCCACCGTTATCCAACCAATAGGGTAGC
>NZ_JACSNP010000241.1 GCF_016900045.1 Fusobacterium mortiferum | reverse complement strand
ATCAACATGATACTACTCATTCTCATGGAAGCGGACAGATGACTTATTTTCTTGAGCAGGCGTTCAGACTCAAATGAAGGTAAAGAAAAATTGAGGTTCATACATATCTGGAACAGAGGAAGCCTATAATGTATGAAGTTACACTGGCTATACTGATCCGTACACTATTTTCAACGAAATTAAAGTATCTTTGAATGCAGGAGACTATTTAGAGCTATTTGCATTTGCTACTGCAA
>NZ_JACSNP010000240.1 GCF_016900045.1 Fusobacterium mortiferum | reverse complement strand
ACTTTACGATATGGAGTTTCCATAAAGCCAAATTCATTGATACGAGCATAAGTTGCAAGTGAACCGATAAGACCGATGTTTGGACCTTCTGGTGTTTCAATAGGACACATACGACCGTAGTGAGAGTTGTGTACGTCACGTACTTCGAACCCTGCACGTTCACGGCTAAGACCACCAGGACCAAGTGCGGATAAACGACGTTTATGTGTAAGTTCGCTAAGTGGATTGTTTTGGTC
>NZ_JACSNP010000023.1 GCF_016900045.1 Fusobacterium mortiferum | reverse complement strand
TTTTTCCGTGGTCAACGTGTCCGATTGTTCCGATGTTAACGTGCGGTTTGCTTCTTTCGAATTTTTCTTTAGCCATTTAAATTCTCCTCCTAAGGTTTTTTAAATTTATTATTAGTTGTGGTTGGTGCTAGGCACCAACCTTATTTATTTTTATTTTATAATCAACAAAGATTATTACTTTCCTCTTTGTTCTTGAATAGCTTTTTGGATTGAAGCTGGCACTTGTGTATACTCAGCAAATTCCATTGAGTAGTTAGCTCTTCCTTGAGATTTAGATCTTAAGTCAGTTGCATATCCGAACATTTCTGATAAAGGTACTTTAGCAGTTATGATCTTAGCACCATTTCTATCGATCATTCCACCGATCATTCCTCTTCTTGAGTTTAAGTCTCCGATGATATCTCCCATGTACTCTTCTGGAGTAGTTACTTCTACTTTGAATACTGGTTCAAGGATGATTGGGTTAGATTTTGCTGCAGCTTGTTTAACAGCCATTGATCCAGCAACTTTGAACGCCATTTCTGACGAGTCAACTTCGTGGTATGATCCATCATATAATGTTACTTTTACGTCAACAATTGGATATCCTGCAACAACTCCACTTTCAAGAGCTTCTCTACATCCTTTTTCAACTGCAGGAATATATTCTCTAGGGATAACTCCTCCAGTAATTTTGTTAACAAATTCAAATTCTTTTCCTGGGTTTGGCTCAAGGATAATTTTAACGTGTCCGTATTGTCCTCTTCCTCCAGATTGTTTTGCATATTTAACTTCTTGGTCAGTTGTTCCAAGTATTGTTTCTCTATAAGCAACTTGTGGTTTACCTACTGTAGATTCAACTTTGAATTCTCTCTTCATTCTATCTACGATGATTTCAAGGTGAAGTTCTCCCATTCCTGAAATGATAGTTTGTCCAGTTTCTTCATCAGTTTTAACTTTGAATGTAGGGTCTTCCTCAGCAAGTTTTGATAAAGCGATTCCCATTTTCTCTTGGTCTGCTTTTGTTTTTGGCTCAACAGCAACAGAGATAACTGGTTCTGGGAATTCCATTTTCTCAAGAACAATTGGTGCATCTTCAGCACATAAAGTATCTCCAGTAGTAGTTTCTTTTAATCCTACTGCTGCAGCGATATCTCCACAGTAAACTGCATCGATTTCTTCTCTTTTGTTAGCGTGCATTTGAAGAATTCTTCCCATTCTTTCTTTTTTACCTTTTGTAGAGTTTAGAACATATGATCCTTTCTCTACTATTCCAGCATATACTCTAAAGAATGTTAACTTTCCAACAAATGGGTCAGTCATAACTTTGAATGCTAGAGCTGCGAATGGAGCTTCGTCAGACATTTCTCTATCTATTTCGATAGATGGATCTTTCATATCTGTTCCTTTTACCATTGCAACGTCTGTTGGAGCTGGCATGTAATCAACGATAGCGTCAAGTAATGCTTGAACTCCTTTATTTTTGAACGCAGTTCCACAAGTTACTGGAACGATTACGTTTTCTATTGTAGCAACTCTTAAAGCAGATCTGATTTCTTCTTCAGAAATTTCTTCTCCACCAAAGAATTTTTCCATTAACTCGTCGCTAGTTTCAACGATTGATTCTAACATGTGTTGTCTTAATTCTTCAGCTTGATCTTTTAATTCTGCTCTGATTTCTCTTATTTCGAAGTTTTGTCCGTTGTCTGAGTCAACTGGCCATACTACTTCGTGCATTTTTATTAAGTCAACTACTCCTTCGAAGTTATCTTCTGCTCCGATTGGTAATTGAATAGGTACAGGATTTGCTCCTAATTTTTCTTTAATATCGTTTACACACATATTAAAGTCAGCACCAATTCTATCCATTTTGTTGAAGAATGCGATTCTTGGTACTTTATATTTGTCAGCTTGTCTCCATACAGTTTCTGATTGAGGTTGTACCCCGTCAACTGCTGAGAAAACTGCAACCGCACCGTCTAGAACTCTTAGAGATCTTTCAACCTCTACTGTAAAGTCCACGTGTCCTGGTGTGTCTATTATATTTATTCTATGACCTCTCCAGAAACAAGTTGTAGCAGCTGAAGTAATTGTGATACCTCTTTCTTGCTCTTGTTCCATCCAGTCCATTGTAGCTCCACCTTCGTGAACCTCTCCTAATTTATGTTCTACTCCTGTATAGAATAGGATTCTTTCAGTAGTAGTAGTTTTTCCTGCGTCGATATGAGCCATGATTCCAACGTTTCTAGTCATATCTAATGAAACTTTCCTAGCCATTAAAATTTCCTCCTCGAATTTTTTAAAACGGATTAACGTCCTATACAGAATAATTAGATTTTATAGTGTGCGAAAGCTCTGTTAGCTTCTGCCATTTTATATGTATCTTCTTTCTTCTTAATAGTAGCTCCTTCGTTGTTAGCTGCTGCGATTAATTCTGCTGCTAACTTCTCGATCATACCATACTCTTTTCTTTGTCTTGTATAAAGAGTTAACCATCTGATAGCTAAAGTTTGTTGTCTATCTGCTTTAACTTCTACTGGTACTTGGTAAGTAGCTCCTCCGATTCTTCTTGATCTAACTTCGATTTGTGGTTTGATGTTTTCTAAAGCTTGTTTAAATACATCGTACCCCTCTTGACCAGTTTTCTCTTTTATTAAATCCATAGCTGAATAGAATATTCCTTCTGCTATTGCTTTTTTACCATCTAACATGATTGAGTTGATAACTTTAGTTACCACCTTATCAGAATATCTAGAATCAGGTAGTACATCTCTTTTTACTGCTGCTCTTCTTCTTGACATTTTTAACTGTTCACCTCCCTATAATTACGCTTTTTTAGCTCCATATTTAGATCTTGATTGTTTTCTCTTAGCAACTCCAGCTGTATCTAAAGCTCCTCTTATAACTTTATATCTAACCCCTGGTAAGTCTTTTGTTCTTCCTCCTCTTACAAGTACGATTGAGTGCTCTTGTAAGTTGTGTCCCTCTCCAGGAATGTAACAAGTAACTTCGATTCCGTTAGTTAATTTTACTCTGGCAACCTTTCTTAAAGCTGAGTTAGGTTTCTTAGGTGTAGTAGTATAAACTCTTACACAAACTCCTCTTCTTTGTGGGTTTCCTTGTAATGCTGGTGATTTTTTCTTTTCTGATAGAGTGTCTCTACCATTTTTTACTAATTGACTTAAAGTAGGCATTTTACCCTCCTTCCTAATTTTTTTATATTATTTTAATTATTATAACTTGAATATTATAATGGTTTATTACCAAAAAGTCAATAAAAATATAGCTACATTTTATAAATCCTTCTTATTATATCATAATTTTTAAAAATTATAAAGAGTTTTTTTAATTTTCCTTTATTTTTCTAAGCTTCTCCTCTTAGAGATTTTAATTCCTCTTCTAGACTTTCCCACTCTTCCATAACTGTCATTATTTCCATATCAAAATCTTCCAATTCTTTTTGAATAGTAAGAAGCTTATCCAAATCATTTACCCTTCCAGCTTCATTATACTCTTCCTCTTTTAAAGCTTTTTTCTCTTCAAGCTTGGCTAGTGTTTCTTCAGCTTTAACTATTTTTTTCTCAAGAGATGAGATTCTATTTTTATTTCTTTTTTGCTCTTCATAGCTAAGCACTGCCTTATCCTTACTCTCATCCTTTTCCTTTACTCCATCTCTCTGTTGTAGATAGCTATTATAATCTCCTTTAAACATAACAGCTCCATCTTTTTTTATCTCATATATACTATTTACAACACAATCTAGGAAGTTTCTATCGTGAGATACCACTAATATTGTTCCTGTATAATCCTCTAAAGCTTCCTCTAATATCTCTCTTGAATATATATCTAAGTGGTTAGTAGGCTCGTCTAATATTAAGAAGTTTGGCTTTTCTAACATCAGTTTCATAAAAGCAACCCTTGCCTTCTCTCCACCACTTAAGCTTTTTATCTCTTTATATACATCATCTTCACTAAATAAAAAACCGCCACATATATTTCTTGCTTGTTCCTCACTCAGTGTGAAATTATACATTAACTCCTCTATAATAGTTCTGTTTAGATTTAACCCTTGGTGGTTTTGATCATAGTAACCAATCTTTACTCTATCTCCAATTTTAAACTCTCCACTAGAAGCTGTTTCAAGTGAGTTTACTATCTTAAGTAACGTTGATTTTCCTACACCATTTTTTCCTATTATTCCTACTCTATCTCCTCTATATACATCTAGATTTATATTAGAGAATATTTTTTTTCCTTCAAAAGATTTTGACATATCTTTTATTCTTAATACTAAGTCTACACTAGTTAAATCAGTTTCAAACTTCAACTTCATATTCTTTCTACTGATTACAGGGTTTTCCATCTTTTCCATTCTATTTAAAATTTTTTCTCTTCCTCTAGCCTGTTTAGATTTTACCCCTGCCTTATATCTTCTGATAAACTCTTCCATTTTTCTTATCTTATCCTGCTCTTTATCAAAAGCTTTTACAGCACCAGTAATATAAGCTTCCTTTTGAATAGTATAATCTGTATAGTTTCCATTATAAGTTTTTAATGTTTTTCCTTCCATTTCAAATACTCTGTTTACTACATTATCTAAAAAATACACATCATGTGAAATTACCATTACAGCTTTTTTATAATCCTTCAACATCTTTTCAAGCCACTCTATTGCATTTAAATCTAAGTGGTTTGTAGGCTCGTCTAGTATTAAAAGCTCTGGCTCTTCAAGTAGTATCTTTCCTAGAGCTACCCTTGACATCTGCCCTCCAGACAGATCTCCAACCTTACTATTCCATAAGTTTTCTGATAAACTCAGTCCATTTAAAATCTGCTTTACTTTGTATTCAACAGCATATCCTTCATTTTGCTCATATCTAGCTGTTATTTTTCCTAGCTCTTCCATAGTTTTATCAAAATCATCTAAATTTTCAGCTAATATTATATTCAGCTCTTGAATTCTGTGATAATCCTGTCTAAGATTATCAAATACAGTCATCAACTCTTCAAATACAGTATTCTCTTTATTTAAATTTGGATTTTGAGAAAGGTAGCCTATTTTTAAGCCACCTTTCTTTGCTATTGTTCCTCTTTGATTTGTAGCAGGGTCTACCTCATCATACTCAAGTCCTATAAGTATCTTTATTAAAGTTGACTTTCCAGCCCCATTTACTCCAATTATCCCTATCTTATCCTTTTCATCTACAGAGAAACTAACATTTTTAAATAGTGTTTCTCCAGAAAATCCCATATATAAATCATTAACTTGTAAAAGTGCCATCTCTAACTATCCTTTCAATAAATTTTTGTTATCCTATCTATTATATCATACTTTTATATACTTACTGATAAATTTCTTACTCATTGATTGTTTCTTTAGGATAGATCTTATTTATTGTTCCATATATTACTGGGAAAATAAATAAAGTAAGCATTGTAGAGGCAAATAATCCAAAAATTATTGTAGCTGCCATATCTCCATATAGTGGATCCCAAAGTAGTGGAATCATTCCAAATATAGTTGTAAGTGCAGCAAGTCCTACTGACCTTATTCTACTTACAGCTGAATCAACTAAAGCTAAGAACTTATCTTTTTTCAATACATCCATCTCATAGTTAATTTCATCCATCATAACTATCATATTCTTAATCATCATTCCAGTTAGAGAAAGAGCACCTATTATTGACATAAACCCAAAACTCTTACCTGTTAGAAATAACCCTGGAGCTATTCCGATTATAGCAAGAGGAAGTGTTATACTTATTAAAATAGGAGTCTTTATATTTCCAAAAAGAAGTACACATATTATAAACATAAGCATTGCTGGTATTGGAGTTGCCATAGCTATCGCCATATTATTTTTCTCCTGTTCATGAGCTTCTCCTAACCAAAACATCTTATATCCCTTTGGAAGTTTTATCTCCTCTATCTTAGATTTAAACTCTTTTCTAACATCTTCTGCAGCCACTCCTACTGGAACATCACACTGAACAGTTATAGTTCTAACTCTATCCCTTCTCCAAACTTGTCCCTCTTCAAATACAAATTTTCCTCCATTTGTTACAGCTGATAGCGGTTGTGATTCTAAACTCAATCCCCAGATCGGAGTCTGCTCTATATTAGTTAACTGATTTTTTCCCTCTTTTCCTCTCTCTTTTAATAAAACTGTAACCTGCTTACTATCCTGTTTTATCTTACCTATTGGCATTCCCTCTCCACTTCTCATAACTCCTGTTCCTAGATCTATTGGGGATATATCAGCTCTTCTTCCTTTAACTTGAGAGTAATCAGCTTCCCAAGCTAGTAATTTATTTCTCCAGTTATTTTTTACATTTAAAGCTCTCGGAGATGTTTTCATTATCTCTGTAGCCTCTTGAGCTAAGTCTCTTAGTATTTGTGGATCTGGTCCAGAAAATGCAACTTCTATTGGATATTGTGCTGGTACTCCATTCGGATATTTCTTCACACTTACTGTTACTCCAGCTATATTTTTATTTGCAAACTCTACTGCCTTTGCTCCTACTCTCTCTACATCTTTTACCTTTTTTACGTTTAGTATAAGTTGAGCAAAAGATGTATTTGGCATCTCTGGTATAGTTGCTGTATAGTATCTAGATGGTGAAGCCCCTATAGTACTAGTTATATTAACTACTTCCTCATCTTGTAAAAGATAATCTCTTAATTTCTCACTAGCTTCCTCTATTACCTCTATTTTACTTCCCTCAGGTGCCCACATATTTATAGTAAATCCTCTCTTATCTGAGTCAGGGAAGAAAGTTTTAGGAATAGCTATAAATAGTAAACAGCTTCCTATAAAAACACCTAAAAGTATTGATAACACTAACTTTCTTTTATTCAAAAGTAAAATCAGAAAACTTTTAGCCTTTTTATAAAATCTCTTCTCTCTCTCACTTTCTGTTGTAACCTTTCCTCCTTCAAGATAAAGCTTACAGTATACAGGAGTCTGAGTAAGACATAGTACCCAACTTAGTAGTAATGATATACCAATAACCCAGAAAGATGAGCTTACATACTCACCCACATATGTTGGCATAGTTGCTCCTGGTAAAAATGCAATTGCCGCTATAAGAGTTGCTCCAAGTAGTGGAATAGCTGGCTTATAAGTTGACTCCTTCAACGCTTCCTCCATACCCATTCCCTTACTTCTTCTTACAAGTACTCCATCAACTATAACAATCGAGTTATCTACTAACATTCCCATAGCTATAATAAATGAACCTAATGAAACTCTCTGCATATCTATATTCATACCATACATAAATACTAAAGTTCCTAGAATAGACAGTACTAATCCACTTCCTATTATTAATCCACTTCTCATTCCCATAGTAAAAAGTAAAACTCCAACCACTGTAACAACTGATAAAATAAGATTTACTACAAAGTTATTAATTGCTGTTGTTACCAATTCTGGTTGATAATACACTTTCTCTACGTTTATCCCAACTGGTAATTTCTCTTTGATCTCTTCTATTTTTTTATCTATTTTCTCACCAGTTTTTACAACATTTGTTCCCTTCTCTGGAGATAATGATATTCCCATAGCCATCTTATTATTAAAATACATTTTTTGACTAATTGGCTCTACATATCCCTCTTCTAATGTTGCTATATCTCTTAGTCTTACTATTTGATTGCTACCATCAGGAAATTTTTTTGAAAAAACTATTAATTCTCCTAAATCATCTAAATTCTTTATATCATTATTAAACCTTATTGGTACTCTCAAATCTCCATAATCAATTACTCCACCACCAGAGATTAAGTTTTCACTAAGTAGAGTAGTAGCTATTATCTTAGTATTTAGTCCCATTGAACTAATCTTCTCTCTATCTATTATCACATTTATAGCATCACTTGTTTTTCCAAAAATAGCTACTTGATTGATACCTGATAAAGAGTTCAACTCTTTAGTAATATATTCTGTATACTTTTGTAGTTCTGAGTGTGTATAGCCATCACTAGTTACAGCTAAAAACATTCCATAGACAGAACCATAATCATCTAAAACAATAGGGGATATTGTTCCCAATGGAAGTGATAACTTGGCATCATTTACCTTCTTCCTTAAATTATCCCAATATTGATCTACCTCTTTTGCTGATAACCCCTCATCTAATTTTATCTTAACTTCAGAATATCCCGGCTTAGATACAGATTGAATATAATCTATATTTGGAAGTTTATTTACTGCCTCCTCTATCTTATCTGTTACCTGTAACTCTACAGTATGTGCATCTGCCTCTGGATATAGTGTTATTACTAGAGCTTCTTTTATCTTAAATTCTGGATCCTCTAATTTACCTAATCTGTTGTAGGAAAATATTCCTCCTATCACTAAGAGGAAAACTAAGAATCTTACAACTACTGTATTTTTTATTGAGTAATCTATAAATTTCATATTCTCCCCCTATAATACTTGTCCAATATTTGTGTCAGTAAATGGTGGTAACTCATTTACTTTTTGCTCCTCACTTAACTCATGTACCCCTCTAGTCACAACCTTATCTCCAACCTCTACTCCAGATACAATTATCTTTCCATTATCATATGGAGCTATCATCTCCACCTCTTTACTTGTTACCTTACCATTTGAATATACCCATACCCTACTTTTTCCATCTCTTTCAAAGATCGCTTCTACTGGTATAGTTACCTCGTTTCTTCCTTGAGTATCACTTTCAAGTTTTACCATTCCAACTGTATCTATTAAAAGTCCATTATTTTTCTCTAAAAAATTAAATGTTACTGGGTAAGTCATTTTTCCAATACCCTTTACTTTTCCTATCTCTGCTATACTTAATTTATAGTGCTTACCATTAAAAATAAACTCTCCCGTTCCGCTTTCAATTCCCTTTATATCTCTTTCAGATACATTTATTCTCACTTGTTTACTATTTTCAGAGGAGATTGCTACAACTGGTATTCCAGCCCCTACAACTCCACCCTCTCCCATAAATTTTTTACTAATATATCCATCATAAGGAGCTCTTAACTCTGTATCTTTTAATTGATTTTTACAATTCTCTACTCCCTGTAAAGCTTCTTGATATTGAGATAACATAGCTAACTCTCCAGCACTTGCTGCCTTTACTCCTGCCAGAGCTTCATCATAACTCTTCTTTGGAATTGCTTTTTCTTTATATAAAACCTCTACCCTTTGATACTGTTTTCTAGCATTTTCAGCCACAGCCTTAGCTGATTCATAGGCATTTTTTGCTACCTTACTCTTACTTTCAAAGGCTTTTAATTGAACCTCATAATCCCTTCTATCCATTTGAGCTATCACATCACCTTTTTTAACGAAGCTTCCAACTTCTACCTCCATTTTTTCAATAGCTCCTGCAACCCTAAAGGCTAGCAATGTTTCATGTTCTGATATTACAATAGCCGGATACTCTAAACTTAACTTTTGTGGAAGAGATATTACTTCTGCTGTTTGAACAGGTCTAATCATCTCCTTACTCTCTTTTTCACATCCTAACATCATAACTGCTAAAATAGTTACTATTACTTTAAATTTCATATTCCTAGTTTCCTCCTCTAAATGGTGATTCACCCATAGCTATACTCAAAGCTCCTAGAGCCATCTCATACTGATACTGTGCCTTTTCTTTTAAACTCAAAGCTTCATTATACTCAGCTAGAGCTTGATAGTACTCTTCATCTCCTATCATCTCTACTTTTCTTTCCACTTTTCTTTGATTTAATTTTCCCTTTTCAGCTTCATAATTTAATTTTGCCATTCTCAATAACTCACCTGAAGTTTTTACATTTTCATAGGCTTTTGTCACTTCTAATACAGTGGTCATAAACTGTTTCTCTAAAGTTAATTCTCCAATTTTCTCTCTTCTCACAGCTTTCTTATACTCATTTATATTTTTAAATCCATTGAAAATACTTATTACTCCAGTTACGTTTCCATATAAAAAATCTGGATCTACAAGAGTTTGGTTACTATTATTAATATAACCTCCTCCTAGTACTATCTTAGGTAAAAAATTGGTAATAGCTATCTTCTTTAAATCCTCACTTATCTCTTTTCCCTTTTCTGTTATTTGTAAAATCTCATTTCCATTGAGAGCTTTATATACACAATCCTCTAATGGTGGCAGTAATACCTCATCTACTTCTATTTTCTCAATCTCTATATCCTCTTGTAAATTTAAATTAAGAGTTCTTTTAAGAGCCATCTTTGCTATTCTTAAATCCCTTTGATTCTTATTTAAAGCTATCCTTTGACTTTCTACAAAGGCCTGTACCTTTTGAAGTTCCCACTCCAATACCCCATCAACCTTTAAAGATGTCTCCACCTTTTTCTCCAATTCCAAGGTAGACTTTAAACTATTATTAAGTGTTTCACTCTCAGATTCTAAAGCTAGTATATAAAAATATTCACTCATAACTTGAAGTTGTAACATCTTATTGGCTAAGCTCTCTGCTAACTGGCTGATATTTTCTCCTTTTTTCATAGCACTATATAGATACCAAGTAGATGGCACAAATATTGGTATCTGAGCAGCTACACCAGTTGTATAAAAACTTTTATCTATCAGCTTAGTTTGAAGACTTGATGGTAAAGATAATGATCCTAATCCAGGTATTGAAATTGCTGGCATATTAAGATCCATCTCAATGTCGATTTCGTCATTTAATCTTGTATAACTCCCTCCTAAAGTAATAGTAGGTAAAAAGTTTCCAAAAGCTATTTTTTTGTCCAAAGTGGCTATCTCTCTTTCTAACCCCTTTATTCTTAGATCTAGATTTCTCTCTTTCGCTATTTCTAAGATCTCTTCTAATGAAAGTGTTTCTCCATACTTTTTCAAATACTCTCTTTCCTCTTGTATTGTAACGAGTTTTTCTTCTTTTACTTGATTATTACTACACCCTAATACAAGTATAGAAAAAAGTATTATCAAACTTTTCAATCTCATATCCCTCTCCTTTTTAGATATTTTTCTTAAATTAAAATTATTTAGCTCCTCCTTTTCATGATATAATGTTAACATATTTATTATTATTTAGCTATATATTTTCAGGAGGTTATATGTTGTATAAACTATTATTTTTTCTTTTTATCTCTATCTCTATTTTTGCAGATGGATATCAAAGTAAAAATGAACGAATATCTGCAATAGATAAAGAGATTGAAATTCTTATGGAGAAAAAATATGCTTTAGAAAATTTAAAAGAAAAAATATCAAAAATTAACTCAGAAGAAATTACTACTGGCAAATCTAATACACGTCCGAAGATTGCTCTTGTTTTAAGTGGTGGTGGTGCAAAGGGAGCTGCTCATATTGGAGTTCTAAAAGTATTAGAGGAGTATAAAATTCCTATAGACTTTGTTGTTGGTACAAGTGCTGGAAGTATTATTGGAGCTATGTATTCCATAGGTTACTCTCCAGAGGAAATCGAAAAAACTATACTAGATATGAATTTTTTCTCATTGATGAATAATAACAAAGATAGAAATTTAAGAAATATTGAAGATAAATTTATAAATGAAAAATATCCATTTAAGGTAAGCATTGATAAAGATATGAATCTATCCCTTCCTATGGGATTTTTAAATGGTGAGTATATATACCTACAACTAAAAAGTATATTTAGTCGGGCTGAAAAAATTAAAAACTTTGATGAATTTCCTATTCCCTATAGAGCTATTACAACTAATTTAAATAGTGGTGAAGAGGTTGTGGTAGGTAGTGGTGATCTTGCCCTTGCTACTTTTAAAAGTATGGCCATTCCAAGTTTTTTAGAACCAGTCCAAGATGGTGAAAATTACTATGTTGATGGAGGAGTAACAAGTAATCTTCCTGTTGATGTCGCTTTAGATATGGGAGCAGATATAGTTATTGCCGTAGATATTGGAGCAGATTCTTCTAAAATTGGAAGTAATTCCAGTGTTATAGCTGTACTTGATAAAATATCTACCTATAATGGTACCAAAAATACTGAATTTCAAAAGAAAATAGCTGATATTTTAATAGTACCAAATGTAAAAGAGCATAATACGATTGATTTTTCTAACCTTTCCTCTTTAGTCGATGAGGGAATTATTGCTACTCATCAATTTGATTATCTTCTTAAAAATCTAACTTTTGATAAAGAGTTTGAAAATCAAAAGGAGAGAGCTTTAAAAGAGAAAAAATTTAAAATATCAGAAGTAACTCTTTCTGGAAACTCAATTTTGACAGAGAGAAAAGTAAAAAATCTCTCACCAAATGTCAGCAATAAAACTTATACAAAAGAGGATTTAGAACTTTGGACTAAAAAAATATACTCTATTCCCTATGTAGAAAAGGTTTACTATGAGGTAGATGGTGAGAATATTCTTTTTACTATAAAAGAGAAGGATAGTATCAACATTGGAACCTCTCTAAACTATATTTCTGAATATGGTGCCTCTGTAAAAATAGCTACAACTATTCCAAACTTTGGTGTTTGGACACAAAACTATACTCTTACTGCAGAACTTTCAAAATATCCAAAAGTATTTTTAAATAATGTTTATTTCTACGAAATAGGAGATTTTAAGATTTTAGGCTCTTTTGATATTGGATATAAAAACTTTCCTCTTTTTATATTCAAAGATGGAGATAAAGTATCTACTTATAAAAGTGAAATCTTTACTACTGAATTTGCTTTAGGTAGTACATTTTCTAATAGTACAGCAATGGGACTTAAATTAGGATATGAAAATTACTCTACTAGATATTATGAAGGGGATCAAAGCTACTCAGATTTTAAAGGAAATAATCAGTTTGCATATTTAAAACCTTTTATCTATTTTGATACCTTAGATAACAAGGCTTTTCCTTCTAGCGGAAGTACCTTCCTGATCCAAGCTTTTACAAGTGAAGAGATTAAGAAAGAAAGTAACTATAACGGTTTTTCTGGAGTTTTCTCATTTAATTTTCCTATGACAAACAAACTCTCTCTATCTTTAGGTGGAAGCTTAGGAAAAATTTCAAGTGACTCTCTTGAAAATACAAAACTTTTTAGAATAGGGGGAAGTAAAAACTCTGAAATAAGTTACTCTTTCACCGGATTACCAATTATGGGAAGATATAGTGATGAGTTTTATATTGGATCTATTGGTATGAAATATAATCTTACAAATACACTCTACCTATTAGCTACTTATAATGTTTTAACCTATTCTAATGCAGACCTATCTTTTCAAAGAAAAACAGAACTTTGGAAAGATAAAGAGTACGGATATGGTGGAGGAATTGGTTGGGATACCTTCTTAGGTCCTATGTCATTTATGGTTTCAAATAATATAGATACCTCTTCTCCTCTGTTTGAACTATATTTAGGATATCTATTTTAGTTTGTTTAGCAAAATATATAATCAAAAAATTTTTTGAACTTGACTTTTTTGTAAAATAATAGTATTATCTTTTAGGATACTTATAAAATAAGTATCCTAATTTTTTTAAAATTATTTTGTAAAACTAAATTTTAGATATAAGAGATTTTAAGGAGGATAACTTATTATGATGTACTATATGAATGCTGGAGGTCCATTAATGTGGCTTCTTTTACTGATGTCTATTACTGCTTTAACTATTATCTTAGATAGAGCCTTTTTCTTTTTCAAAAGAGAGAGAAACCATAATAAAAACTTTGAAAGAGATGTAATCAGAGAAGTTCAAAATGGAGATATTGACAAAGCTATCTCTATATGTGATAAAGAAAAAAACTCTGTTGGATATGTAGTTAAAGGATTTTTAAGTCGTTGTGAAAAAAATAGAGATTTCCACTACTATGATCAACTTTTAAAAGAGATTGCTTTCGATGAGATTAGTGCTCTTGAAAAAAGATTACATCTATTAGGACTTATTGGTAACACTGCTACTATGGTTGGATTGCTAGGGACAGTTACTGGTATGATAAAAGCTTTTAAAAATCTAGCTACATTTGGAGCTGGAGACCCTACTATCGTCGCTGGTGGGATATCAGAGGCTCTTATTACTACTGCTAGTGGATTATTTATTGCTATTCCTACAGTATTTGCTTATAATATATTTTCTAAAAAAATAGAGAATGCTGAGGGAGATATTGATAAAATAACTACTATAATTATAAATATTTTTACAGGTAAAAAATAGGTGATACTATGGGAAGATTCAGAAAAAAAAGAGGAGTTACTCCTATGGATATGACCCCGTTTATTGATATAGTATTTTTACTTATTATATTCTTTATGGTATCAACTACTTTTGATAAATATGGAAGAATTGATATTGATCTTCCTAGTGCCAATGTTACTACAAAGTCTGAAGATAATAAAAGTATCGAGATTATCATAGATAAAAATGAGAACTATTTTATAAATATCAATGGTAAAAGTGAGCCTATTGATATAAATAATCTTCCAAATATCTTAAACGGAGTTAAGGAAGTTACAATATCTGGTGATAAAGATCTTAAATATCAGATTATCATTGATACTGTAGCAAAAGTAAAAAATTGCGGTGTAGAAAATTTAGGAATAAATTTCTATGAGTAATAGAAAAAAAGGCGAAATCAATATTATTTATTTCTTTATTATTGCTATCCTTATACATCTTGCACTATTTATAGTTAAAACTTCACAAGTTAAAGGAGATACTCCTTTAATTCAGGGTACTCCTGGCCCAATAGGGCCAGTATCTGTTCAAGTAAGAACAATTAAAGCCCCAAAAGTTAATCCTGCTCCACTTCCACCGCAACCAAAAATTGAAGAGAGCAAACCTGAAGTAAAAGAGATACCTAAAAAAGAGATAATTAAACCAGAAGTAAAAAGTAAAATAAAAGATAAGAAGAAAAAAGAGAAAAAGAAACCAAAAGAGAATATAGAAAAGCAAATTCCTTTAAAGCAACCAATTACTCCTCCAGTAGAAAATGTAGCTAATACAGTAGATAGTGCTAATGTAGATGAAAATCTAGCTACTAACGGAAATTTTTCAATTGGAACTGATGGAGTTTGGACTGCTGGTTCATCTGAAGGAATTTACTATCAAATAGCAAAACAGATTGATCCTAGTTATCCTATTCAAGCTGAAAGAATAAAATATAGAAATAAAGTTGTTGTTTCAGCTAGATTCTTAGTTGGATTAAATGGAGAAATCGAGAAAATTGAAATCACTAAATCTCATAAAAAATTTGGTTTTGATGATGAAGTTCAAAAAGCTCTAAAACAATGGAAATTTAATCCAATATATTACAAAAATAAAAATATTAAGGTTTATTTTACTAAGGATTTCGTATTTGAACCTAAAAAGTAGAGTAATCATTTAATTATAAAATATAAAAACCCCTTAAGAATTATATCTAACTCTTAAGGGGTTTAAAATTTTTATAACTTATATATTAAAGCTCCATTTCTACCAGATATTTCTCTATCTCTTCTATAAGAATGAAACTCCTCATCGTAACTACATCTATCATTTGTTATAATATTCTCTTTTGGTATACCCAACTCTAGTAAATTTTCATAAACAAATCTCTGATTATCAAAATAAAATTTCCCATTTAACTCTTTAAAACTTTTATCTACTATATTTAAAGAAAATTTAGCCCTAAATTTTTCAAAAAAATCTTCACTCACTTCATAATTTTTTTGAGAAATTCCAATACCAAAAGCAATTTTAATATCTTTTAGTTCACACCCATATCTTTTAATCATAAGTTCTATAGCTTTTTTTCCTATCTCTTTGTAGCTTCCCTGCCAACCTGAATGTACTGCTCCTATTACATCTTTTCTATCATCATAAAAATATATTGGTAAGCAATCTGCGTATTTAGTAAGAATTACAACATCATCTCTATCTGTTATAAAACCATCTGTATCTTCAAAATATAATTTTTCTAAACTATCTATTATAGCTATATTATCACTATGAGTCTGAAATCCAGAAACTAAATATTTTCCTTCTAATGAGAAATCAGATAAAATTTTCTCTTTATCTAACTCTCTAATATCTCCATAATTTTTTTTGGTATATATAGCGGCTACTCCTAAACTCTTCCATTCACTCAACTCTACATACCTATCTTTATCTAAAAACATAACTACTCCAACTCATCTCTCAATTTTAAAACTTTTTTAAGATTTCCCATTAATTTTTCAAATTCATTAAAGTACAGAGACTGCATTCCATCTGATGTTGCACACTCTGGATTCTCATGTACCTCAACCATAGCCCCATCTGCTCCAGCTATAGTTCCAGCAAGGGTTACAGGCTCAACTAAACTACGTCTTCCTGTTCCATGACTAGCGTCTATTATTACAGGGAGATGTGATTTCTCCTTTAATAGAGGAATTGCATTTATATCAACTGTATTTCTTGTTATAGTTTCAAAGGTTCTTATCCCTCTTTCACAAAGTATAACTTCTCTATTCCCATAAGCAACTATATATTCAGCTGCCATAAGTAATTCTCTCATTGTTGCACTTAATCCTCTTTTTAAAAGAATTGGTTTCCCACACTTTCCTAAAGCTTTTAGAAGAGAAAAGTTTTGCATATTTCTTGCTCCAACTTGGAATATATCAGCATATTTGCTTATTAAAGGGATATCACTGGCATCCATAACTTCCGTTACTACCAACATATCATATTTATCTGCTGCCTCTCTCATATATCTTAATCCCTCTTCTCCTAGTCCTTGGAAATCATATGGAGAAGTTCTTGGCTTAAAAGCTCCCCCTCTTAGTACTTGGGCTCCAGATTTTTTAACTCTTTCAGCTATTTCAAATATAGATTCTCTACTTTCAATAGCACATGGTCCTGCCATCATAAGGAAGTTTCCTCCCCCTATTTTTCTCCCTTTTATATCTATTACTGTATCCTCTGGTTTAAACTCTCTACTTACAAACTTATAGCTCTTTCCTATTGAAACTAACTCATCTACTCCGTCAAAGGATAATAATCTATCTAAATCAACATTTTTTTTGTCCCCAATTATTCCTATTTTATAGTAATCACACTCTTTTAAAATAATACTTCCAAGTTTATTATCTTGAAGAAAATTTAAAATCTCTTTTTTTTCTTTTTCACCTATATCTTTTTTAGTTTTTATATACATAGTGTTCTCCTAATCATTTCTTTAAATTATACAACTTTACTCCATTTTTTTAAAGTACTATCTTTTCTTTTTCTTAGGTAAAGGTAGGGGTTTTAATGGCATAACATAGGTAACTCCTGGATTCATATCCAATCTCATCTTAACACAATCTCTATTTCTTTGAAAATACTCTCTTATTTTAGTTCTTATTACAGGAGTACTATCTAAAAATTTTGAACCATACCCATGTATTACCATAATCTCTCTTCTTTCTCCTCTTTTATACAAGGAGTTATACTTTGTAATAAATACTCTAAGAGCATCATCAAAATTCATATGATGTAAATCTATCTCATTATACATGAATACGTCCTCCTAAAAAGTAAAAAAAAAGAGTCCATTCGGACTCTTTCGATAACTTAATTACTCAGCAGATATAGCTGATACTGGACATCCTCCAGCACATGCTCCACAGTCTACACAAGCTTCTCCGATTTCAAATTTTCCATCGTCAGTTGCTGATATAGCTCCTACTGGACAAGTTCCTTCACAAGCTCCACATCCGATACAAGTATCTTTATCTATTACGTGCATTCAAATCCCTCCTAAAAGTTTTAAAAATTCTTTCTTCTAATTTACTTAAGTAAAGTTTATAATATTTTTTAAATTTTGTCAAGTATAATTTAAAAAATATTAATTACTTGTTTACACTAATATTTTGATACCAAAACTTATTTTGCTGTAAATTCTTCTATCCAATTTTCTCCATTTCCTACTAATACTGGTAAATAGATAATTACGTTCTCTGTAGCTCCCAATGTTATCGTTTTCTTTATCTCATGCTCTTTTCCTGCCTTATCCTTAAAAGTTACTACTAATTCATGGGTTCTTCCCTTTACTTCTCCCATTCCTCTTCTGTTAACTCTTACTTTCTTAGCTTTCTCTCCATTTAATGAATAAGATATATCATTTATTGCTACATACCCATCTTTAGTCTTATTTTCAAAATATACACTATGTAATCTTCCAGTAATAAAAAGTGCTATAGAGATTCCAATAACTACTATTATAAGAATTATCCAGTTTCTTACCATCTTCATTATTTATCCTCTCCTTTACTATTATTTTGTGCTATTTCTAAAGCCTTTCTTCTCTCTTCAGCTTTCTCCTTCTCTCTTCTCCATTGGTGCATTATAAGTACTAAAGCTATTATTCCATAAGATACAAATACTCTGAAATACTCTCCTATTTGTGCAGAACCAATTAACTCTTTTCCAGCTCTTGGTGCTAAAATAAACATTGCATGGAACAGTATAACTCCACTTAACGCATTTGGTATAGAGGCTTTAGCAACACTAGCCCCTCCAATAAGTAAAGCTGCTATCGAGAACATACCTATTTGCTCATGGCTGTTATAAGTATTCATCGTTCCAATATTTTGTAGGAAAATAATTTGTCCTATCGCTGCTAACATTGTAGATATAACTATAGCTATAACTCTTGTTCTATCTGCTGCAATTCCTGCTGATTTAGATACTTCTAAATCTTGTCCTATCGCTCTCATATCTTGTCCTAATTTAGTTTTTCTAAACCATACAATAAATAGGCAGAAAAGAACAACAGCTAACATAGTTAATATTGGGATTGAAAAGTTTCCAATATGTAAAACTATTCCATCATCTAAAGCTCTTCTTATATTCTTTAAATCTATAGCATTTCTTATTCCATACCCTCTAGATAAAAGAATTGATGTATCAGTTATAGGTATTACTTTTCCCATTCCATAAAGAACAATAAGTTGGTATACTCCATTGATAAAAAATCCCAATATCATAGATGTTATCATCTCTCTACCCTTAGCTCTATTTAGAACTACTCCACCTATCAGTCCCATTAATGCTCCCAATGGTAAAGATACTATAATTGCTAGAAAAAATCCTTGTAATCCTACTATTTGCCAATCTGTTATAAATATAAGAGCTAACTGTCCAGCCATAGCTCCTAAAACTATACCAAAGTTAAGTCCCATTCCAGCTATAATTGGTATTAAAAGAGATAAAACTAAAAATAGGTTTCTAGATAATCTCAAGATAATTTCCTGTATAATATACTCCATACTAAGTCCCGATATAGGAATTGAAGCTACTATTACAATTATCATAAATATAGGTACCATATTATTTATTAAAAACTTTTTTATCTTATTTTCCACTTCCAGCACCATCCTTTCTTGTTAAAGCGTATAGTATCATACCATTAGATACTATTATTCTTATTGTCTCCGACATATCTGTCTTAATAAGTCCATTTACAACACTTGGAGTCATTGTAAGTATTCCTTGGAAAAGGAATGTTCCTACTATAACATTAGCTATTGTAACCTTATTAACTGAAGCTCCACCTATAAGAATAGCAGCTATTGCTGGAAATGCCATATAAAATGGTGCTAAATATAATTGTACAAATCCAAAACTTTGTTGATATATTATTATTCCAACCGCTGATAGAACTGTTGACATAATTACTGACTGAATTCTTACTTTATCAATATTTATTCCTGTAGCTCTTGCAAACATATCATTTGTACCAACTGCCTTCATAGCATAACCACTTCTTGTTCTAAAGAATATCCATATAAAGAAAGCTAGTATTATAAAGAAAGCTATCTCTCCTACAGGTAGTAATTCACTTTTTATATGTAAAAACTTTTCAAAAGCCTTGTGCCAATAGTTTTCAACACTTATAGTTGTACGTAATCCCTCTCCACCATAAGCCCATATCATATCTGGACTCTTGAATGGAAGAATTAACCACATTATACACATCAATGCAACTGATGAGAATCCTATATATGTTGCTATCATCATCTCTCCACCTTTTACTTTATTAAGAATATGTCCATATAACCATCCAAATAAGATAGCAAAAGGAAGAGAAAAGACTATTGCTCCAAATACTCCAAGCACACCTTTTAGTCCTAATTCAATACTTATTACTGCTCCTAAAAGTCCTGCCTCTACTCCAAGTGGCATACCAAAGTTAAGTCCTGTCCCTGATTGTATCATTGGAACTAACGAAAGTACCAAGATAGCATTCATTCCAAATCTTACTAAAGTATCACCTAAAGCTGATTTTAAATTTATTCCTATGAATGGAGACACTACATACATAGATAAAAGAAATAGTGCTATTATTATTCTTGGCCACCCTGCCTCTTTTATCAATTTGTTTATACTATTCATTTCCTGCCTCCTTCTTAACTCCAACCATCATTTTACCAAACTCTAATATATCTGCTGTTGGTGGTAGTATTCCCTCTACTTTTCCTTCATTTATAATCGCTATTCTATCACATACACTTCTTAACTCTTCTATTTCTGAAGATGTGATTATAATAGTTGTTCCCTTCTCTTTATTATACTCTTTTAATGTATCAAGAACTAATTTTTTAGCTCCTACATCTATTCCTCTTGTTGGTTCTGATACAAATAAAACCTCTGGATTCATAGTAAATGCCTTTGCTAAGCATACCTTTTGTTGATTTCCTCCACTTAGCTCTTGAGTCTTTTGCTTCTCTCCCATACATCTAATCTCTAATTTTTTTATATACTCTAAAGCATTCTCTTTTATAGCTTTTTCATCTGCTATATTGAAAATTCCAAAAGCTTTTTTGAAGAACATCTTCTTTATTTGCATAGCTGGATAAGCTATATTGTCCTCTATAGAACTATCCAATAATAACCCTACTCCTTTTCTATCCTCTGATACAAAGAATAACCCTTTCTCTAATGGTTCAACTGGAGTATTTAAGTTTATCTTCTCACCTTTAAAAGTAACCTCTCCTCTAGCATCATAAAGTCCCATTATTCCATTGGCTACTCCTATTTTTCCTTGACCAGCCATTCCTCCAAGACCTAAAATCTCTCCTTTTTTAATATCTAATGAAAGATTTTTTACTCCCTCTCCTGGCATATCAACCCACAGATTTTTGATAGATATTATTGTTTCCTTTGGTTCCTCTTTAACTTTGTTATCTTGAGAAGAACCTTCCATTTTTCTACCAATCATCCACTCTGTTATCTCATTTACATTTGTATCCTTAGTTGCTACTGAGTTGATTAAAAGTCCATCTCTTAATACTACTACCTTATCACATACAGATAGTATCTCATCTAATCTATGAGTTATAAATAGTATTGCTATTCCTCTTTCAGAAAGTTTTCTCATAGTCTCTAGCAATACCTTTGCTTCCTCTTCTGTAAGTACAGCTGTTGGTTCATCTAACACCAAAAGTTTTGTATTCTCTCTTTCAATTTCACGAGCTATCTCTGTAAATTGTTTATGAGCAACAGGCATCTCACTAATTACTGTATTAGATTTTATATCTACTCCTAAATTTGAAAGAGCTCCCTTTGCACGTTCGTCTATCTCTTTTTTATCTAAGGCTTTTATTCTAGAACCAAAAACTCCCTCTAAAAAACTATTTAAAGTTGACTCTCTATTCAAAACCACATTTTCAGAAGCTCTAAATCCTGGTATTAAAGAAAACTCTTGATGTACCATTCCTATACCTACACCTAAGGCATCAAATGGAGAAGTAAAATTTACTTCTTTACCATCAAAATATATTTTTCCTCCATATCCTCCAGTTTCAGATATCACAGGCATACCAAATATACACTTCATCAGTGTTGATTTTCCTGCTCCATTTTCTCCTACTAGTCCAACTATCTCCCCAGGTTTTACATCTAAGTTTATATCTTTCAATACTATATTTTCTCCAAATGATTTAGAAAGATTTTCAATTTTTAATAATATTTCGTTCAAAACGTTTCACCCCTTAATTAAAAATGAGGGGAGAAATGTTCCCCTCACCTTATTATTTTATTTCAAAATATTTAGCTGGTACTTCCTCATCTGTCATATGTAAGTACCCTTTTCCTAAAACATAAGTATCTTGGTATAATAAATAGAAGTTTTCTTTTTCTACTCCATTTACATCAGCATAGTTACTTCCATTCCACTCTGCTCCTGGAGTAAATTTATTATATGATGTTACTATAGCATCAAAATCCACAATATCTACTCCATTCTCAATTACATTTCTTACATGATCTCCTAATGCAATTGCTGAAGCAAAGTTATATGAATATGCCCAAGTTCCCATTCTACCTGCAGCACCTTTAGCTACAACTGTATCCTCTACTTTCTTTAAAATTTTTGGCCAGTTTCCTTTTTCCTCTTCAGTAAATTTAATTCCTAAAGCTCCAGGATATCCCATTGTAGGTGATGGTAAATCTGCCTCTACAAAGTATCCACCATCTTCAGCTATTCTTTTTAATAAAGGTTCTGTATGAGCATCGTTTGTTGCAAAGAATGCTACATTTTTTCCATATTTATTTAGCCAGTTTGGAACTTGTTCTAATATATATTGTTGAGCTCCTGCTACTCCAACATCACTTACAGGATCTGGAGCTGAAACATCAATAAATTCCATTCCTAAATCTTTAGCAGCTTCTGCCATAATATTTCTTCTTCTAGATAATAATTCATAACTTAAGTGTCTTGGGAAAGAGATATGCATAAATTTATCTGCTCCCATATTTTTAGCTGCTTTAACTATTAAATATCCTCTTGCCACATTATCTGGATTTGTTACTAAATCTGATACTTCAGTTATAATCTCTGGATCTTCATGTGGTGAGTTAGCAACAAGTAATATATCTGGTCTTGCTTCTCTTATTCTTCTAAACGCTTCAACAGTTCCAGGTACAGCTTCTACTACTATGATAGCTTTCATTTTTGGATCATCTGCTAGAGCTACCATTTGTGATATAGTTGTTTCCATCTCTTGCATAAAGTTATCTGGATAAGTTACATGAGTAACCATTCCACCTTTATCAGTTGAACCATACATCTTAATTAATTCTTCAGCTCCACGTAAACTGTCTTCTGATTGTGATACAGTTCCACTTACAACTCCAATATGGTAATCAGGATTTGCTGAAAAACTAAATAATGATACTACAAACATAAAAAAAGTTAAAAGTATTTTCTTCATATTCTCCCCCTCTGTATTTAATATTTTAGACTTATAAAGACCTTGTTAAAAAGAGTACTGTTTTTTTAGTACTCGTGTCTTAAGTTTTTAAATCTATTTTCAATGATTATACACCTATATTTATCATCTGTCAATAAAAATTATAGTTTTTCTATTAATTATATATTTTTTATATGAAATAAAGTTTTATATATATATTTTTTTGAAAAAAATTTTATTTTTTTAAAAAAAATTTCATTTTTCTTTAATGTCAAATAAAAAAAGAGAGGGTTTCAACCTTTACTTACCTCAAATAAAGTAAAACACTCTCTTTTATCAAATTATTTTATTTTTTTATTTTTCTATTTATATAGTGTGTGTGAAGTAATCTATGAGCAAGTTCTCCATTTGGTTCCCCTAGATAAGTTTCATATAAATCTATTACACATGGATTTTCATGTGATTCTCTAAATTCCTTATGATAATCTATCTCCTGTAGTCCTTCTGCTCTCTTTTTAACTATATCAAAATCTCCACGGTGATAAGGTTGTCCCCCTCCACCTACACATCCACCTTTACATGCCATTACCTCAACAGCATCGAAATACTCTCTTCCAGCTTTTATCTCTTCTAATAATTTTCTAGCTGCTCCCAATCCATGAGCAACTGCAACTCTCAATTTAATTCCCTCTACTTCAATCTCTGAAGTTCTGACTTCCTCAAAGCCTCTCAAAGGAACAAAATCTAAGTTTTCTAATTTACCATGACTTATCCATTCATATAGAGTTCTTACAGCAGCTTCTAATACTCCACCTGTTCTTCCGAATATATCTGCTGCCCCTGTAGATTCTCCTAAAGGTAAATCAAACTCCCCATCTGGCATCTCTAATAAGTTAATATTATACTGTTTCAATAATCTTCCTAACTCTCTCGTAGTTATAGAGTAATCTACATCAGCAACTCCATCCCTTGTAAACTCCTCTCTTGAAGCCTCATATTTCTTAGCTGTACATGGCATTATAGAAACACAAACTAGATCTTTTTTATCAATCTCTTTTTCCTTTGCCCAAAACTCTTTAGCTATGGCTCCAAATATCTGTTGAGGAGATTTTGTTGAAGAAAGATTATCCTTAAATTCTGGATAATTAAGCTCTACAAATCTTACCCATGCTGGACAACAAGAGGTGAATAGTGGTAATTTAATATCCTTTTCTCCTTTTAAGTTTGCTAATATTCTCTCTTTTAACTCTGTAGCTTCCTCCATTATTGTAACATCAGCAGCAAAGTTAGTATCAAATACTCCATCAAATCCTAATCTTTTTAAAGCTGTTGTCAATTTTTTAGTCATATCTACTCCAGGAGCTATTCCAAACAGTTCTCCTATAGCTACCCTCACTGCAGGTGCTACTTGAACAATAACTTTCTTCTTAGGATTCATTAAGTCCTCTACCAGTCTAAATGTATTATCAGTTTCATAAAGAGCTCCAACTGGACATACAGCTACGCATTGCCCACACATAGTACAATTAGTTTCCAGTAAATTTTTATTAAAAGCAGTATTTACTATTACATCAAATCCTCTATCTACCCCTGTTAAGATACCACAAGTTTGTATCTCTCCACACATTGTCTCACATCTTCTACACATGATACACTTTGTTATATCCCTTGTAATTGAAACAGAGTGTTGTTTATCATGTTTTCCCTCTTTTCCAGCAAATCTCATCTCTCTTATCCCAAATGATATTGCTAATTTCTGTAATTCACAATTTCCATTTTTTCCACATATTAAGCAATCCTTTGGATGATCTGATAACATAAGTTCCAATACCACTCTTCTTTTATGCATTACCTCTGAAGAGTTTGTTACTACTTCCATTCCCTCTTTTATTGGCGTACTACAAGATGGAATTAATCTATTCATTCCTTTAACTTGTACTACACATATTCTACATGAAGCACAATCATTTTTATAACCTATATCCTTCATCTCCATATAACAGAGATGTGGTATATATATTCCTGCCTTTAAAGCAGCATTCAGTATAGTTGTTCCCTCTGGAGCTACTACTAATTTTCCATCTATCTTAAGTCTTATCATCTTCATATGTCTTCACCTATTCCACTATAATTTTATAATTGCATTAAATCTACAAGCTGATATACATGCACCACATCTTACACATTTTTCAGGATCTATAAAATGTTTCTCTTTTATATTTCCCTCAATAGCTTTTACAGCACAAACTCTCGTACAAGCTGTACATCCTCTACAAGCATCAGTTATAACATAAGTTACTAGTTTTTGACATGCTTTAGCAGTACATCTCTTTTCAACTACATGATCTATATATTCATTATAAAATTTATTCAATGTTGATAATACTGGATTTGCAGAAGTTTGACCTAATCCACATAATGAAGTTGCCTTTATACATTCAGATAACTCTTTTAATAAAGCTAGATCTTCTAACTTTCCTTTACCCTTTGTTATTCTATCCAATATCTCATACAATCTAGTATTTCCTATTCTACATGGAGTACATTTTCCACATGACTCATCAAGAGTAAATTCTAAGAAGAATTTTGCAACAGAAACCATACAGTCATCTTCATCCATTACAACCATTCCTCCTGACCCCATTATAGCTCCTTTACTTGCAAGACTATCAAAATCAATAGGTGTATCTAAATCCTCTTCGTTTAGACAGCCTCCTGACGGTCCTCCTGTTTGAACAGCTTTAAATTTTTTGTTATCTTTTATTCCCTCACCAATTTCAAAAATAATCTCTCTTAAGCTTATTCCCATTGGTACTTCTACTAGTCCTACATTATTTATCTTTCCAGACAGAGCAAATACCTTTGTTCCTGGGGATTTTTCAGTTCCAACCTCTCTAAACCACTCTACTCCATTTAAAATTATTCTTGGAACATTGACCAATGTCTCTACATTGTTAACGACAGTTGGCATATCCCAAAATCCTTTTTCTGCAGGATATGGAGGTTTTGAAGTTGGTTCTCCTCTTTTCCCTTCCATAGAGTGTATAAGAGCTGTTTCCTCTCCACAAACAAATGCTCCTGCTCCAAATTTTATCTCTATATCAAATTCAAAGTCTGTTCCAAAAAGATTTTTACCTAAATAACCTCTTTCTCTTGCAGACTCTATAGCCTTTTCAAGTCTTTCTATAGCTAGTGGATACTCAGCTCTTATATAAACTAATCCTTTAGTAGCTCCAATTGCATATCCAGCTATCATCATTCCCTCTATTACAGAGTGAGGATCTCCTTCAAGGATAGATCTATCCATAAAAGCTCCAGGATCTCCCTCATCAGCATTACAAACTATATATTTTTGTTCAGCATGGTTTTTAGAAGCAATCTCCCATTTTATACCTGTAGGAAATCCTCCTCCTCCACGCCCTCTAAGACCAGAATCAATAATATTTTTTATAACAAAGTCTCTTGTCATCTCACTTATTGCTTTCTTAGAAGCTTTATATCCATCATTTTTTAAAAAATCATCAATATTTTCAGGATCTATTGCTCCACAATTTTTTAAAACTCTTCTCTCCTGTTTTTGGTAAAAGTTCATTTTTTTATAATCAGTCACTGCTTTTTGACTTACAGGATCTTTATATAAAATTCTTTCAACCTTTTTACTATCTATAATATCAATTTCAATAATATCCTTAGCATCTTCTGGTTTAACTTCTATGTAAAAGTTATTTGCAGGAACTACTTTAACTATAGGTCCCTTTTCACAGAAACCAAAGCATCCTGTTAATACCACTTCAACATCATCTATATTTCTATTTTTTAACTCTTTTTCTAAATTCTCTTTAATTTCCCTACTTTTTGATGAAAGACAACCTGTACCACCACATATCAAAATCTTTTTATTCATATGTCCTCCTAAAATTACCCTTTAATTCCTACTTAACCCTTATTTCTCTATTTCTAAGTCCTTATATTTTTTTATTATCTCTTTTACATCTTCTAGTTTAACTTTACCATGAACATCTTTTCCTATAAGCATTACAGGTGCCAATCCACATGCTCCAACACATCTTAAAGAATCTAATGAAAAAAGCCCATCAGAAGTTACACCACCTAATTTTATCCCTAATTCTTTCTGAAGTGCCTCTAATATCTTTTCAGCCCCTCTTACATAGCAAGCAGTTCCTGTACATACAGAGATTGGATATTTCCCCTTTGGTACCATAGAAAAGAAATTATAAAAACTTACCACTCCATAAACTTTAGAAATTGGAACCTCTATCTTTTCAGCTATAAACTCTTGAACTTCCTCTGGAATATATCCAAATATCTCCTGAGCTCTATGAAGTATTATAATTAATGAACTTTTTTTGTCTTCAAATGTAGAAATATAATTTTCTAACTCTTTAAATCCAATATTATCTTTACATATCATACTATACCTCCTCATATCTTACATATTCTTTACACTAATTTTACCACTTTATTATAAAAAGTCAATATTTTTTACCTTTTTTTGAATAAAAATTAAACAAAATAGCCAAGATATATTTTATATGATTTTTCTAAGCTCTTTAATATTTTGTGATTAAAAATACGTTTTAATATGATCATTTTTTGATATTTAACTCTTTTAGTTAGCTCTGTGGTAAAAATTTATAATACAAAAAATAAAAAAAGCTTAGCGAATTCCTATCCTCCCAGGAGGCTTCCCTCCAAGTACTTTCAGCGTTTACGGGCTTAACTTCCAGGTTCGGAATGTAACTGGGTGTACCCCCGTAGCTATTTTCACTAAGCATTATTAATATATATTTTAAGTTTGGCAAGTTCCTATCCTCCCAGGAGGCTTCCCTCCAAGTACTTTCAGCGTTTATGGGCTTAACTTCCAGGTTCGGAATGTAACTGGGTGTATCCCCATAGCTATTCTCACCAAACTACTATTAACTTTTTATATTTCTATTTAATGGATCACTTGAAACTATATAGTAAATTTAAGGTTAAAACTTCGACTTATTAGTATTGGTCAGCTAAAGGCCTCGCAGCCCTTACACCCCCAACCTATCAACCTCC
>NZ_JACSNP010000239.1 GCF_016900045.1 Fusobacterium mortiferum | reverse complement strand
GACCACAACAGGGCGCCGACGGTGAAGAAGATGTTCATGCCATCCGCCACCCACGGCAACCAGCCCGCGAGGAAGTGGTAGCGCTGGCCACGGGTCAGCTCGGTGCCCTTGCCGCGCAACAGGCTGGCGGTGTGGCGCTTGATGATCTGGATCGCGCCGTAGGCCCAGCGGAAACGCTGCTTCTTGAAGTCGATAAAGGTATCCGGCATCAAGCCCTTGCCGTAGCTGTCGTGGTA
>NZ_JACSNP010000238.1 GCF_016900045.1 Fusobacterium mortiferum | reverse complement strand
CCTTGGTACTGGCGCAGGGCCTGTTCGATCACGCCCCGCCATTCCCGCACCGGGATTGCGTAGGCGTTGCGGCCGTCACCGAACTGCACGAGGCGGGTGAAATCCGGGGTCCACCAGTTGAGTCCCGTCGACTCAACGTCTACGGCCAGGATCGGCCGGCGATCGGACAACCAGGCAAGGAACTGCTGCGCTGCGGGCACGCTGTCCACAAGGTGGACCTGCACGTCGTCTAGGCC
>NZ_JACSNP010000237.1 GCF_016900045.1 Fusobacterium mortiferum | reverse complement strand
CCCATGCCCGAGAGCTTATTCGCCGCTCTGCATGAGGATTCCGCCACGGCGACCGAATCGCCATTTGCGGCACTCCACGATACGCCACCGGAACGACCGGCGCAGTTTGATGCGCTATTCGCGGCTGCTGCCGATTCCCATCCCTACGATGAGAGCAGTGGCACAGACCAACTCGCTCCGCAGTTGATCACGACGCCCGAGGAACGGCGTGCGGATGTGCAGGACTTCCTCAAGAA
>NZ_JACSNP010000236.1 GCF_016900045.1 Fusobacterium mortiferum | reverse complement strand
GTGCTATTTCATGTTGTTTATTTCCTGAGTTGTAATAGTTCGAGCTGTTCAAGTGCTTTACAAGAGGACTATCTATACATGTGGTTTCAAGAATTAGTTCTTTCATTTGTGAGACTGATTCTTTCGTATCTCTTGCTGGATAGCCTTCCATAAATACATCTCTGAGATATTCCTGCAATTTCCAGTAATTAGACTTCTCTGGAAATATTTTTTTATTAAATATGATGGAATATGTCT
>NZ_JACSNP010000235.1 GCF_016900045.1 Fusobacterium mortiferum | reverse complement strand
GATAAAATCCTTGCCAATACTTTTATATAGTGCTTTTTCATCATCAGATAACTCGTTTAAATCATTCAAGAAATCCAAGTAATGCCTAAACGGATTTTCTTTTGCATGGCTCATACAGTATTGATAAATACTATCTTCCATATAAGTGAATAACTCTACTCTTGTCAGTTTTTTATTATCTAACAGCTCTTTAATACGAAAATACTCATTGATTATTTTTTCCTTCATGGATAAAGC
>NZ_JACSNP010000234.1 GCF_016900045.1 Fusobacterium mortiferum | reverse complement strand
GGGTCAACATAGCGATCCGCGCCGCCAAAGTTGCCAACGGTGCGCTCGTTGTACTGGTTTTTGAACACGGTGCGAAACTGGTCTTCTGTTGCATCAGTCTGGCCGATGTCGGCCTTAAACTTCTGGAGTCGACGCTCATCGCCATCGGCTGGTGCTGCGTCTGCGGCCTTGTTGTAAATTGCGGCATTGCGCTCATCGGACTTGACCTTCAGGGCGTCAATCGTCGCGGCCCGAGAT
>NZ_JACSNP010000233.1 GCF_016900045.1 Fusobacterium mortiferum | reverse complement strand
AAATAATATAATTTTACATTCATTTGATTTCAGTGTTATTTTTTGAAAAGCAATTAATTGTTTATTAGGACGTATTACATGAGCTTCTTTAAAATAGTAATAAATTTGAACTACTTCAGAGCCAGCAAATGAACCTGTATTTTTTATTTTGCAGGATAATTTTATATCATCACCTAATTTAATAATTTTATTTTTTATATTAATATCAGATATTAAAAATGATGTATAACTTAATCC
>NZ_JACSNP010000232.1 GCF_016900045.1 Fusobacterium mortiferum | reverse complement strand
GCGCATGGTGTTCGTAGGCGGGATAGCTATAGGCGTGGGGGCACTCGTTGGCCGCTTCTTCGCGTAGAAGCCGCATAACGACCTCATCTGCGTTGTTGCGGGACCCGCCGGTTTTTCTCACCGTACTCTGAGTACGGCTCGAAAAACCTTAGCCCGCGCCTAGCATCTGAAGCCGTTATGCGGCTTCTATGACACTCGATGAATCTATGCTTCACCTCCGGTTCACGGCGCATCAGG
>NZ_JACSNP010000231.1 GCF_016900045.1 Fusobacterium mortiferum | reverse complement strand
ATCCATCCTTATCGGGTGTTATTTCATTTTCATTTAGCGGACAAGGATCAAAATCAAAATTAAATTCATCATTTAATTTGTTATATAATTCTTTTGGAGTAGCCCAATTGTTACTGTGATCTAAATTTCTATTTTTCATATTCTATGTTTGTTAAGCCAGCACACGCCACCTTATTTGTTTATTTATTTTTTACTGCCTCACGCTCGAAGGGCTTACACACCAACCTAACATCAGCC
>NZ_JACSNP010000230.1 GCF_016900045.1 Fusobacterium mortiferum | reverse complement strand
ACTTATTGCTGTAAATGATAAAGATAAAGAAATTGAAGGTGTACGTCTTTTACCAAAAACTGTCGATGTTTCTATAATTTTAGCACGTGGTTTAAATACGAAAATCATTGATGTTAAACCAACTTTGATGTCTGATTTATCGAATGATTATATTTTAAAATCAGTTCGAGTTGAACCAGAAAAGATTGAAGTTAGTGGCAATATTGATATAATTGGTAATATGACATATCTTGCAAC
>NZ_JACSNP010000022.1 GCF_016900045.1 Fusobacterium mortiferum | reverse complement strand
ACTCCTATTTTTATATATCTACTGATTGTATTATATCACTTTGTCTTCTAAAAAACAATAGGGCAATTCATCGCACCACCTATAGAGGTGGGCGACTTCTTGCCCGTTAGGTTAAAAAAGATATTTCCTTATAAATGTATTCCTACTCCAGGTCCAAGTGGTAATCCTAATATAAACCATACTACCATTAAAATTGTCCATCCTATTAAGAAACATATTGAATATGGTAACATTAAAGATATTAAAGTTCCCATTCCTCCATCTTTCTTATATTTTTGCATAAATGCTACTGCCATAGCAAAATATGACATTAATGGAGATATTATATTTGTTGATGAATCTCCTATTCTATAAGCAAGTTGTGTAAATTCTGGTGTATATCCTAATTGCATAAGCATTGGTACAAATACTGGAGCCATTATTGCCCATTTAGCTGACGCTGATCCCATGAATAGATTTATAAATCCTGTTAAAAATACAAATCCTACTATTAATGGTAATCCAGTAAATCCTATTGTTTTTAGAGTATCTGCTCCTGTTACAGCTATTACAGTTCCCAAGTTTGTATATCCAAAATATGCTATAAATTGAGAAGCTGTAAATACAATAGCCATATATCCTCCCATTCCAGCTAAAGCTTTCGAGATTAATGTTGCTACATCTTTATCACTTTTTAATGTTCCTGCTACATATCCATAAGCTATACCTGGTAATAGGAAAAATAACATCATTGAAGCTATAAGTCCACTCGATGTCCAAGCTTTTAAGCTACCATTTTCTCTAAATACTCCATTCTCTGGAATAGTACAAATTGCCATTATTATTACAAATACTATCATTACAACTAAAGCGGCTCTTAATCCTTTTCTCTCTTCAGTAGAAATAGTTGTCATATCTATCTCGTTTTCACCATGATACTTTCCTAATCTTGGCTCTATTATCTTTTCTGTAACAAAAGCCCCTAGAGCTGTAATTAAAAAAGTTGAAATAAACATAAAGTAATAGTTTGCTGTAGCATCAACAAAATAGTTATGATCTAAAAGTCTAGCAGCTTCTGTAGTAATCCCTCCTAATAAAGGATCAGTAGTTCCTAATAAAAGGTTAGCTGAAAATCCCCCTGAAACCCCAGCAAATGCTGCAGCAAGCCCAGCTAATGGATGTCTTCCAAAAGATAAAAATATAACAGCTCCTAGGGGTACTAACACAACATAACCAGCGTCCGAAGCAATATTTGACATTACCCCAGCAAAAACGACAACAGCTGTAATAGCTCTTTTAGGTGTTGACATCACTATTTTCTTTATTAAAGCTGACATCAATCCACTTCCTTCACATACTCCTATACCAATAACCCCTATTAAAACTGTCCCTAATGGTGCAAATCCTGTAAAGTTTGTAATCATAGAGTTGAATATATATCTTAATCCCTCTCCAGTCATTAATGATCTAACCTTTACAGTTGTTTCTTCAAAATTTCCAGTAGTTCTATTTAAAGCTTCATATGTTACTGAAACTCCCATTTTTGAAGTTATTCCTGAAATTATTATAATTGCCACACAAAATAAAAAAAATAGTGTCACTGGATGTGGCAATCTATTTCCACCTACTTCAATAATATCCAAAAACTTGTTAACAAAACTCTTTTTTTTCACATTTTTCTCTTTCATTCCTTCCTCCTTTTTTATTTTTAAAATATATAGATTATTTTATACAAAATAAACTTTTTTAGTTATGTTTATTATACTTTATTTTAAAATTAAAATCAATATAAAAAAATAACTTTTTAATAATTTACTGCTTTTATTTGGTAATTATACATGTTATAATATTTTCTAAGGAGGAATAGATGAAGGATAACATTGCATTAATTGGGTTTATGGGAAGCGGTAAAAGTACCATAGGAAGAATACTAGCTAAATATATGGATATGAAATTTATAGATATAGATAAGATGATCGCTGCTCGTGAAAAAAAGAGTATTCCTGAAATTTTTTCTGAAAAAGGTGAACAATATTTTAGAAAATTGGAAAGAGATATTGTAAAAGAAGAATCTCTTAATAATAATATTGTTATAGCTACTGGTGGAGGAGTTATTATAGATAATGAAAATATAAAAAATCTAAAAGAAACTTCTTTCGTTGTCTATCTTGATTGTACTATAGAGTGTATCTATGAAAGGGTTAAAAATAGTAAAACTCGTCCTCTTCTAAATGTAGAAAATATATTTGAAAAAATTCAAGAACTTCATCAAAAAAGAGAATTACTTTATAAAATTTCTAGTGACTTTATTATTAAAATAGATAGTAATAGTAATATGTATGATACTGCTGAAAGAATAAAAAAAGCATATATTGAAAGTTAAAATAAAGGGAGTGGTACTATGTTCAGTACAAATAGAGTAAAAGGAAAAATTGCTTTAATTACTGGAGCAACTAGCGGTATAGGGAAATCTTGTGCTATAGCTTTAGCAAAACTTGGAATGAATCTTATTGTAACTGGAAGAAGAGAAAATCTTTTAATTGAATTAAAAAAAGAGCTTGAAGAAAAATTTTCAGTTCAAGTTCTAGCTATTCAATTAGATGTAAAAAATGCTGATGAAGTTAAAGATAAACTATCTTCTCTTTCAAATGAGTGGAAAAATATAGATATTCTTATAAATAATGCTGGATTAGCTGCTGGGTTAGATAAATTATATCATAACTCTACTGAGGACATCTCAAATGTTATTGATACTAATATAAAAGGATTACTTTATGTTACTAATGCAATAGTTCCACATATGATAGAAAGAGATGTTCCAGCTACTATTATCAATATTGGATCTGTTGCTGGAGATGCTGCCTACGCTGGTGGAGCTGTATACTGTGCTTCAAAAGCAGCAGTTAAAATACTATCTGATGGACTTAGAATAGATTTAGTAGATACAAAGATTAAAGTTACTGATGTTAAACCTGGTCTTGTTGAAACTAATTTTAGTCTAGTAAGATTTAAAGGTGATGAGGAAAGAGCTAAAAAAGTATATCAAGGAGTAGAACCTCTTACTCCAGATGATGTAGCTGAAACTGTTGCATATATAGCTAACCTTCCAGACAATGTTCATATTGCAGAGATAACTCTTTTATGTAACAATCAAGCTGATGGTAGAACAATATATAAAAAATAATAGGAGAACAGATGGAAAAATATTTAATTACAAAAGAAGAAAAAGAAAATTATTTAAAAGAGTACCCAGTACTTGAGTGTGAAAACTCTATCGGAATAGATTATGATGGATACATCTCTATCAAATGTAAAAAAATTGCTGGTACTTGTACTTACAAAACTTCAACTAAAAATGAATATCATAACTGTAAGTTACTAAATAAATAGATATTTAAAAAGTAAGAATTGAAACATTAATATGAAGCAATTCTTACTTTTTTTATAAAATATTCTATTTTTTTAACACTGACTTCCAAGGTGTTTTAGTTACAATATAATAAAATAAAAATCCTGCAACATAGTTAGATACTAAATTTCCCCAGAAAACTGAATCCACTCCTAGCCATCTTTTAGTGATTAATATAAAGATATATCTTATCAACCAAACTCTTAAAATCCCCATAAGAAGTGGTAATCTTGTTCTACCTAGTCCTATAAAAGCTCCTTGAGAAACCATATATATTCCAAATCCAATTATAGAAAATGTATATATTTTTAAAGAGTGATCAGCTATATTTACTATTGTTTCATTATCTTGGAATAATTTAACTAGAAAATCACTAGTAGGAAGGAATATTGCAATTATAATTAAAGAGATTACTATACTTACTCTACACCCATAATAAAATGATTTTCCAGCATTTTTAGGTTTTCTAGCCCCTATATTCATACTTACCATAGTTGTTACCGTAGTTCCTATTGAAGATGGCAGATTAAAGCACATAGCATTTATATTACTTGCTATAGTTTGAGCTGTTAAAACATATGCTCCATATTTTTCAACTTCCATATTTATTAAGAAAAATCCAAAGTTTATTAGAGAGTAAGTTAACATTGTAGGTAGAGCTAACTTTAATAATTTTTTTAATAATTTTGAATTAAATGTAAATCCCTTTAGCTCTAATCTTGTCATACTTTCCTTTACAAATAGGTCATAATACATCCAAATGGCTATAATTACATATGAACATAAAGAAGCCATTACGGCACCAATAACTCCCCAATGAAGTATTGCTAAAAATATTGTATTAAAAACTATTTTTAAAAGAAGTAAAATTATCATTCTAATAAGTGTAGCCTCTGGTTGTCCAGTAGCATTTTTTATAGCATTAAAAATAGCCGCCATAAATAGCATTGGTATCACTATAGCATATAAACTCAGATATAGAAATACATCATAAGCTATCTCTGGACTTATACTTTTAGAAACTACAGAAGCAAAGATTATAGAAGTAGGAGCTACCACTAGTCCAATAATAAAAGAAAAAACCATTATTTGAGTAGATACTCTTTTTACCTCTTCCAGATCTCCAGTTCCATTTATCTGACCTACTATAGCCATAGATGCTACTCCTAATCCCTGTGAAAGGGCATTTATTATATTTATTATAGGTTGACCAAATCCTACCGCTGCTGCCACTAAATAACCTGAAGTTCTGTTTAAAAATAATCCATCAGAAAGAGGAATGAGTGATTGAACCATTCCCATTAAAAGAGTTGGAAAAGAAAGAAACAGTAAAGTGTTAAGAATATTCCCATTTAGTATCATTTCACGGCGTTTCTCAACATTTGTAGATAAAAATCCCATAAAAAATCACCTGCCAGTATTACTTTTTTGATAAACTTGTTTAATACTATAGTAACATATTTTCTTATTATTTAAAAGATAATACTTGTAATTTTAAATTTATATTATAAACAATACAAATTACTTTAATAAATATAAAAAGGTAGCTATATCTCCATAACTACCTTTTTGAGAGTAATTTATTACCCTACTATTTGATATTTTTTCATAAACTCTTCTACTTTTTTTCCATCAACAACTGGTACTTTAGAGATTTGATTATTAATTCTTACCTCTATCTCCTCTTTCCCTTTGCACTTAGAATATCTTGAGAATAGTTCCTTTATTATATCCATATCTTCCTCTGTAAATTCTCCAAATCCTAACATATGAGGTCCTGGAACTCTATGTCCACATAGATAAAAGCTTCCTAACGCCTTATAGCTTGCTATCTTCTCATTCCCCTCTTGATCTCTACCTACAAATAGATATTTTCCTTTATCTAATCTATAGAATCTACTTTTTTTAATTAAATGGAAAAGAAATGAAAACTCTTCTTCTAAAAATCCATCTTTTTCAAGAATAGATAATCTATCTGAAAAGGCTGGGTCTGTTAAAAGACACCCTCCTCCTGGACTTGGATACTCAACTAGTCCATATCTATCCATAAGCTCCATCTGTACATGTCTACTTCTGCCTTGAATATCTAAAAGTTTTTCTCTATCAATCCATCCCTCTAACTCTGGTTTACTAGGTGGTAATAATTTAGCTGAAAGTGGTCTCACTATCAACTCATCCATTCCTGATAATTTTTTTACTTTTTCTAAAGCAGCAGCATTTTGTGACATAGGTCTTTGTCCTAGTACCTCTCCTGAAATAACAAAGTCCGCATCATACTTTTCTAGAAGTTCTCCAGCAACTTTAAACATAAGTGAGTGACAATCTATACATGGATTCATATTTTTTCCTCTTCCATATACTGGATTTTTTACCACTTCAGTATGTCTTTTTTCAAAATGTACATACTCTACCTTTATTCCAAGTTGTTCAGCCATCTTTTCTGCCTTTTCATTCTTTCCACCAAAAAAGTGAGAAACAAAGTTCAATGCAATAACCTCAATACCTTGATCTTTTATAACTTTAATTGCTAAAGCACTATCCAATCCTCCTGAAAATAGTGCCAATGCTCTTCTTTTTTTACTCACAACTACCTCTCTTCTCCAAATCCTTTAAAAATTTTTGGACTTATTATTTTTTTATCCTCATAATAAACCTTCATACTTTTTGGAACTACTGTAAATACTTTTTTACTGATCATTAGATAATTAGCATCCTTTACAGTCATAGCTCCAGATAAAAAGTTCATAAGTCTAACTGCTGTTTGCTCATCTAAATACTCTAAATTAAGAGTAACCATTTTATCAGCTCTGATATAATCAACTATCTTTTTACAATCTGAATAAGTTTTAGGGTCTAAGAATATAGTTTGATAACTATTTCCTCCCATTTCAGTTTCTAAACTAGAAACAGCTTTTTGCTTTTGTTTTTGTTTAGGCACATGATTTTGTATAACAGGCTCAGATTCTATCTTATCTTCCTCTATCTCTATATCTGTTATTCCACTCTCTTCAAAATTGATATCACTATCTGTTCCGGCTCCATCTGGATTATCTAAACCAAATAATACCTTTATTTTATCTATTGGATTTTTATTCATTTTAACTCCTCCTAACTATTGATATATCTTTCTTCCTACTCTTATTATAGTAGCTCCCTCTTCAAGAGCTATTTTGTAATCATTTGTCATTCCCATAGAAAGTTCTGTTAATCTTCCTTTAAAAAACTTATCATTCAATTGATCTTTTATCTCTCTTAATCTTCTGAATACTCCTCTTACTACCTCTTCATCATCTACAAAGGGAGCCATCGTCATCAAACCTTTAATATTTATATTAGAGAGTTCCATTAATTGAGGTAATTCATTATATAAAGTTTCTAGTTCATATCCTTCCTTACTCTCTTCTCCAGCTATATTAATCTCTAATAAAACATCTATTGTACGATTATTTTGTTGAGCTCTCTTATCTATCTCTTGAGCAAGAGATAGTTTATTTACTGAATGTATAAGTTTTATAAAAGGTGCTATGTATTTTACTTTATTTTTTTGAAGATTTCCTATAAAGTGCCACTCTATATCATCTTTTCCCTCAGAGCTATATTTTTCATACTTCTCTTTTATAACTTGAGCTTTATTTTCTCCAAATACTTTCACACCACAGTTTAAAATTTCATTCATAGTCTCAGTATCCACATACTTTGTTACAGCTATAAATTTTACCTTTTCAGGATAAATAGAGTACTCTTTAATATCTTTTTGAATATCTTGAATATTATTTTTTATATTACTCATCATTCTCAACTCCAATCAGATAAGTTCATCAATTACATCATTAGCAAGAAGTATCCCTTTTCTTGTCAATATATAACTTTCACCTATTTTCTGTAAAAATCCTCTCTTCTCCAACGAGATACACTTTTCTAAATATTTTTCACTTGGAATAACTCCTTTTTTTAAAAGTCTTAGGCCTAACATATATCTATACTCTTCTTTAGACTCTAAATCTACTATCTCCTCTTCAAAAATAGGAAATACTCCTCTATCTATATTATCATAATATTTGGAAAATTGCACCTGATTTTTATACCTTTTCCCATCTATATATCCAGAAGCTCCCAGTCCTACTCCCAAATACTCCTTATTTTCCCAATATTTTGAGTTATGCCTAGCCTCCTTACCTGGAAGACAAAAATTTGAAATTTCATAATGAATATATCCAGCCTCTGTTGCTCTATCAATTATATATTCAAACATCTGTGCCTCTAATTCATTATCTGTTTCTTGGTATACTCCCTCTTCTAACTTCTTAAAAAATGGTGTTCCCTCTTCCCAAATAAGTGAGTAGATAGAAAAATGCTCCGGTCTTAATTCTAATATCTTTTCTAAATCCTTTTTTACTGCCTCAAAACTCTGATTTGGAAGAGAAAACATCAAGTCTAAACTGATATTTTCAAAACCAGCTTTTCTTGCTTGTAAATAAGTCTCTATTCCCTCTTGAGAGCTATGCTTTCTTCCCAAAGTCTTTAACATCTCATCATCAAAAGTTTGAATTCCAATACTCAATCTATTTATTCCAGCTTTCTTCAATTCCTGTAGTTTAATTAAATCTACAGTTTTAGGATTTACCTCTAAGGTCACTTCAGCATTATCTTTTATATCTAATCTATCCAGTACTTTTTCAATATCCTCACTATCCATTATAGATGGTGTTCCTCCCCCAAAGTAAACTGTATCATACTCATATTTTGGATATAACTCCAATTCCTTCACTAAATAATCTGTATACTTTTTTCTCTCTTCCTTTTTTGAAAGAAATGATAAAAAATCACAGTAATTACAAATACTCATACAAAAAGGAATATGGATATACACTCCATCTAACATTTTTCCTCCTACTTTAAATAATAGAAGGCAATATAAAATTGCCTTCCATATTAATTTTATTATTTTATAATGTATCTACATATTTTAAAAATTCTGATTTCACATAAGCTAGTTTTTCATCAGCTTTCTCATTAGTTGAATCTACTACACATAAGTAGTACTTAATTTTTGGCTCTGTTCCAGATGGTCTAACTGTTATATAAGTTTTATCCTCTAATACAAATTGAATTACATCTGATTTTGGTAAATCTATTCTCTTTACTTCACCTGTTACACAATTTTTCTCAACTTGTAATTTATAATCTCTACAGATAACAACTTTTTTACCGCATATCATATCATGTTCTCTATTTCTCATATTTTCCATGATTTTTCCAATCTCTTCTAGTCCAGATTTTCCTGTTTTTGTTACAGAAACTGTTTCTTCCTTATACCAACCATATTTTTCATATAGTTTGTTTAACTCTTTGTATAGTGTAGAGCCAATACTATCATAATAACAAGCCATCTCTGCTATTAATAAAGAAGCTACAACAGCATCTTTGTCTCTTACATGTGTTCCTACTAGATATCCTATAGATTCCTCAAATCCAAATAGATATGTTCCATCTAGCTCTTTATTTTCAAACTGTCTTATTTTTTCTCCAATATATTTAAATCCTGTCAATGTTCTGAATATTTTAACTTTTTTATCTTCAGCTATAACATCTAACATTGGTGTTGAAACTATTGTAGAGATAACCGCTCCATTTGCTGGTATATTTTTATTCATCTCTAATAGATAGTTCATAAGAAGTATTCCTAATTGATTTCCATTAGGATAATACCAATTTCCATTGTCATCTTTTATAGCTATTCCTGTTCTATCTGCATCTGGGTCATTAGCTAAACATATAGTAGCCCCTATCTTATCAGCTAGTTCTGTACTCAACTTAAATACTGATTTATCCTCTGGGTTTGCATATGAGCAAGTTGGAAACATTCCATCTGGCATCTCTTGTTCAGCTACTGTGTACACAGACTCAAATCCCATCTCTTTTAAAACTCTTTGAACTGCAACTCTTCCTGTTCCATGTAATGGAGAGTAAACTATTTTGAAAGTTTTCTTATTAGGTAAATCTCTATTTATAGCTTGTTTTTCAACCTCTTCAACAAATCTATCATCTATCTCTTTTCCAATATATACTAATAATCCTTTAGCCTTTGCTTCCTCTTCCGATATCATCTTTACATCTTTAAATATATCTACAGAGTTAACAGCATTAACAACTCCACTTGCTTGTGGCTCTACTATTTGAGCTCCATCTTCCCAATATACTTTATATCCATTATACTCTTGTGGATTGTGAGAAGCTGTTACCATTACTCCTGCTTGAGCTTTTAATTCTCTAGTTGCAAAAGATAACTCTGGTGTTGATCTTAAAGATTCAAATAGATAAGCTTTTATCCCATTTCCAGCAAGTACAAGAGCTGTATTTAAAGCATACTCTGTAGAACCTATTCTACAGTCGTAAGCAATAGCAACCCCTCTTTTTGCTCCCTCTTCTCCTGTAGTCTCTAATATATAGTTAGCTAACCCTTGTGTAGCCTTTCTTATATTATAGTTGTTGATTCTATTTCTTCCTACTCCTCTTACTCCTCTCATTCCAGCAGTTCCGAAGCTTAAGTCTGTATAGAATCTATTTTCTATCTCTTTTTCATCATCTTTTATACTTAATAGTTCTTCTCTGTCCTCTTCAGTTATATTTTTTGACTCTAACCACATTTTGTAATAATCTAAATAATTTTTTTCCATACTATTCTCCTCCATCTATTTTATATTCTAGATATATTATACTCTATTATTAGAAATATTTTAAGAAAAAATTTACTTTTCTTTATATTTTTATATTTATATATTTATATTTTTATATTTTTTTAAAACTTTTTTCATTTTTATATTATATTTTTGTTTACACAATATTTTTTTATTTTATACTTTACAAATTTTATTTTTCATTATACAATAAATTAATCAATGTTAATGTAACTAAATTTTATTTTTTGGGGGTTACTATTTTGAAAAAAAATACATTAAAATCACTAGATGTTGATGTGATTAATTTTATACTTCATAATAATAATGCGTCTATTGATGAACTTTCTAATTGTTTCGATGTTTCTCAAGTTAATATTCGGACTATCTTAGCTAAAATAGAGGAATTTGTTGCTGAGCAAAATTTAGGAAAACTCCTTAAAGAAAATGGACATTATTATTTCGAAAATAATATTATAGATTTAGATTTTGACTTAGAACCTTTTTTAAGTGATGATTTAGAAAAAAAGGAGAGAATTACCTATATTATTTTAAAATTAATTTTAGAGGGGTCTCTTAATTTAACTTCTATTTCAAAAGAGTTAGGAATATCTAGAATAACTTTAAATTCAGATATTGAGATTATCAGAGAGATTGTTAATGATTTTAATTTAAATTTAACTAGCATACAGTGGAAAGGAATATTTTTTGAAGGTAGTGCAGAGGATCTTCAAAGTTTCTCTATCTTTTTTATTGCTAAATTGTACATAGAAAATTACTTTTCTTCTCCATTAAAAGAAATAGTTAACCCAAATATTCAATATTATTTTAGAGAGTTTTTAAGCTATGAAGTAGAAAAAAAACTTACTAATTTAGCTAATAAAATTTACCATTATTTTAATATAAATTTGGGAGTATATTACTACCATTTTTTACTGGCTTTACTTATATATATCTATTTAGGAGTAAAAAAAGGAATTAAATTTTCTAAAGGAGCTAAAAATTCATCTCTTGACCTAACTGAATCTTTAGATGATATTTTAGATTCTGAGGATAGAGAGCTAATAGATAATAATTTAAATATGATTATTTCATATTTATCAGTTTGTATCAACAAAGAGTGTTCAGTAATTTTTCCCTTTATTGTAGAAGATGCAATTCAAGAGATATATTCAAGCTTTGATCTTAATGAAAATTCTTTAAATTCTCAATTATTATCTTTTTTTGTTACTAATATATACTTTGAAAATAGATTTTTTATACCTTCATATATTAAATTTAATAAAAAAGATGAAAAATTATTAAATGATAGCATTTCAATTAGATTGATGGCTATTTTTGACAGATATAAAATACCTTATAGTAGAAAAAATATTGCTTTTTTATATTATTTTTTAAAAGAAGAGCTTTCACAAACTAAAAAGAAAAATATATTGATTGTAGATTATAGTGCTATGACTTGGAAGGCTAATAAATTAAAAGATAAACTTAGATATTTAGAACAGGTCAATGCTGTTCAAGTTTCTTCATATTTTAACTTTAAACTTTTTCCTATTGAAACTTATAAAAAATATGATATTTTTATCTTTATTGATTTGCCAGTTGAGAAAAAAGCTAATTACTCTAAACAATGTTATTTTATTAATAGCTATGAATTATTAAAAAATTCATTAAATATATCAAAATTACTTGAAATCAAATAATGTAACTAATTAAAAATCTCAAGAGTAGAACTTCTCTATTCTTGAGATTTTTTATATCTGTAACTTATTTTTTAAGCTAAACTATCTAATATTTTAAAAGTATTCTCTTTTATTATCTCTATATCCTTTTCTATTTTTTTATCATAAGAGTCATTTTTAGATAAAAGCTTTATAAAGTCTTGACACAGATGCTCAATACTTTCAATTCTATCTGTAATCATCTGTCTTTGTTCCTCTTTTATTTCATATAACTCTATCACATTCTCAATTCTTTTTCTTAAAAAATATGGAACAAAAGGTTTTTCAATTATATCCTTAACACCTAATTCATAAGCTTCATACATTACCTCTTCTGAGTTATCAGCTGTTATTATAAAAACTGGAACTCCTTCAGCAAGTTGCTCACTCTTCATCATTTTTAAAACTTCTATTCCATTCATTTCTGGCATAACTAAATCTAAGAGAATTGATACTATTTTATTAGAATTTTCCCTTATATACTCTAATGCTTCTATTCCGCTAGCTACCTCTACTATCTCATACTTCTTTTTAAAAATATTGCTAAGTATAGCTCTATTCATTTCTAAATCATCAACTATGAGTAAAGTATTCTTTTTCTCCATTTTTCCTCCAAATTTATCTAAATAGATATTTATATAGCCTAAATAATTTAATCTCTCTATTTATTTTTAATCTTTTAAAGCAAGAGGCATCAATATATATAAATAATCCTCTACATCCTCTTCTCTTATTTTAACAGAGTTATTAGATGCAATAAATTCTAAAGTTATATCCTTATTTTTATTTAAATTTTGAACGAAATCAGATAAGAACTTTGTATTTAAAGCTATTTTTATATTCTCACCTATATAATCAACCTCTAACTCTTCATTTATTTTAGCTACTTCATTTACACCATTTACTTGCATAATATTACCATCTATATAGAAAGTTGCTCCATATTTAGTCTCATTATTATTTCTTACAAATATGATTATTCTTTTTAAGATCTTCATAAATACTTCAGCATTTATTGTAAGTTTTTTATTGTAGCTATTATTTCCTAAAATTCCCTTATAATTTGGAAATGCCATATCTATTATTCTACTAATAACAAGTACATCTTCCATCTTAAAGAAAATTTGTCTATTTATGAAATAAAAAGCTATCTCAGTACTATCTATACTTCTTAAAAGTTTAGTCAAGGCTTCTACTGTATTTAAAGGAATACTTACATCTATTGCTTCATTTACCCTTTCAACCTCTTTTTCTAAATACACAAGTCTATATGTATCTGTTGTAACAAATTTTAGTTTATTTCCTTCACTCTCTACTCTTATACAGTTTATAGATGGATTATCTCCAGAGGGAGCAGCAGCGTATTTTACCTTTTCTAATATCTCAGCTAGCTCAATACTGTTTATCTTAAACTCTTCCTCCCTTTTAGAAAAATCTTCATCAACTAAAATTTTAGGAAAATCTTCTACATTCATCAATGAAAATTCAGAAGATGAATCTGAACTTTCAATTACTAAATTTCCATCTATTTCACTGAAAGTTACTATCTCATCTTTTAATTCTTTAAGATACTCTTCAACCAGTTGATGTTGGAAAACTATCTTTCCACTCTCTAAAACCTCATCACATTGCATCTCAGTTGTTATAGTTGTTTCTAAATTAGTTCCACAAAAGAAAAGATTGCTATCTCTAGTCTCTATGTATGCACATGAAATAATTGGTTTTATCTTGTTTTCACTAATTGTTTTTTCCACTATTTTTAATCTTTTTAAAAATTCTGCTCTTCTTATTCTTATTTTCACTATTTTTTCCTCCTAACTAGGAACTTTTAAAAAAACTTGTCCTTATTTTTCTCACACTGTAATTTCAACTTTTGCAACGTTTTTTTCTCAATCTGTCTTACTCTCTCTCTTGTTATATTAAAAGTTGCTCCAATCTCTTCTAAAGTATGTATTTCTTCACCATCAAGTCCAAATCTCAATTTTAATATCTGCTTTTCTCTATCATCAAGAACTTTCACTATTTCCCTTACTTGTTCTCTTCCTATTTCCTCAATTATATTATCTTCGATCGAAGAGTTTTCTGTATCAGCTATAATATCTTCCAATTGAATATCATCACCTATACTTGCACTTAAAGACATAGTGTCTTGAAAGGCTAACATAATCTCCTCTATCTTATCTTTATCTATTTTTAACTCTTCAGAAATCTCTTCAACAGTAGGGTATACCCCCTCTTCTCTAACTCTTTTTAATACATATTTATTTACTTTACTCAATAAATCATATTTATATGAAGGGATTCTAATCCCTCTTCCCTTACAAATAATTGCCTTTGTAATAGATTGTTTTATCCACCAAACAGCATATGTAGAAAATCTAAAGCCCTTATCCATATCAAATTTTTCTATTGCATAAATAAGTCCAAAATTTCCTTCACTTATTAAATCTATTAGACTGAGTCCTCTATTAACATAATTCTTAGCTATATTAACTACAAGTCTCAGATTAGATAATATTAACTGATTTTTAGCTTCAATATCTCCACTTTTAGCTTTTTTTAATAATTCTATCTCTTCTTCTTTATCCAATATCTTATATTTTCTAATATCTTCTAAATAATATGAAATAAGGTCTTTATCTAATGTCATGTTGCATCCCCACTTTTTTGTATTAATATTAGTAAAACTCTACTTTTAACTCTCTTTCCATTAGCTCTTCAACCATCTTTTTAGCTTCTGCATTATTATAGATAATATTATAAGTCGCTTCTACTATAGGCATTGAAATTTTCAAATTTTGAGCTTGCTCATACACTGCTCTCACAGTCGGTACTCCCTCTGCTACCATTGTCATGCTTTCTAAAATCTCTTGAATACTTTGACCTTTTCCTAAGCACTCACCTACATGTCTATTTCTACTATGTTTACTTGCACAAGTAACTATTAAATCTCCTATTCCACTAAGTCCAGAGAAAGTTCTTTCATTAGCTCCTAAGGCTTTTCCAAATCTTGTCATCTCTGCTATTCCTCTAGTTATAAGAGCTGCTTTTGTATTATCTCCAAATCCCATTCCATCTGCTATTCCAGCTCCTATTGCAAGACAGTTCTTTACAGCTGCTCCAACTTCCACTCCTACAATATCTTCATTTAGATAAACTCTAAAGTTTTTTGTATTAAATAACTCCTGTATCTCTTCAGCTTTATCTTTTTGTCCTGCTGCTACTATTGTTGTAGGTAACCCTATAGCTACCTCCTCAGCATGAGTTGGTCCAGATAACACAACTATATTTTTATGATATTTTCCTATTATCTCATCTTTCATCACTTCTGATAATCTCATTCCCGTAGATACCTCTATACCTTTAGCTGTATTTACAAGTATCATATCTTCAGTAAGTTGAGAGGAAAATTTACTGATTACTCCCCTTAGAACTTGAGATGGAACTGAAAAAATTACATATTTAATCCCTTTTAATAACTCTTCACTCTCTGATGTTACATTCAAATTTTCTGGAAATTTTATTCCTGGTAAATATCTACTATTCTCTCTTGCAAGTTGTATTTCCTCAGCTCTAACTTTGTCATACTCCCATATTGTAACATCATAGTTTTTTCCAGCAAGTACAAGTCCTAAAGCTGTTCCCCAACTTCCTGCACCTATTATTATAACTTTTTTCATGAAGTCCCTCCTATTTTAGTCTAAATTTATTCTCCGTTCCCTTCATAAGTCTCTCTATATTACTTTTATGTTTATATACTACAAACAATCCTATTAAACTTGTCATAACTAATAATGGAAGTTTGTCCAATCCATTTTGTGTAGGATAAAAATATGTTAATATCGGTAACATTATAGCGGCTATTATCGAACCTAACGAGATATATTTTGTTATAGCTACCACTACTATAAATATTATCAATAGTGTTAAAGTTACTTGAGGAATTAAAAATAAGAATACCCCAAGTGATGTAGCAACACCTTTTCCACCTTTAAAATTTAAGAAAAATGATAGAGTATGTCCTACTATTGCTACTACTCCTATAAGTAGTAATGAATCTCCAGTTACTCCAAACTTACTTGCTATAAAAGGCGGTAAAAAACCTTTTAAGGCATCTGCTAAAAGTACCATCAATCCATATCTCGGTCCTAAAACTCTATAAGCATTTGTAGCTCCTGAGTTTTTGCTTCCATGTTCTCTTATATCGATACCCTTAAAATATTTTCCTATCCATACCCCATTAGGTAAAGCACCTAAAATATATCCTATTATAATAAAGATTATTAACTTCATATCCCTCTCCTATTTATAAAATCTTCCTACTACCTCAGTATGAGAAGTTCCTGGGAACATATCCACTGGTTGAACCTCATCTATTTTATATCCTAATCTACTTAAAATCTCTGCATCCCTAGCAAAAGTAGATGGATTACATGAGATATAAACAATCTCTTTAATTCCACTTTCTGCTATTTTTATTAAACTTTTCTCCTCTATTCCTTTTCTTGGAGGGTCAAATATTACAGCATCTACCCTCTCTCCAGAATTTATAAGCTCTAACATCTTATCCTCAACAGCTCCATTTATAAACTCAATATTTTCTATACCATTCTCTTTAGCTGTTTTTATTCCATCTAAAGTTGCAGACTCTACAAGCTCTATTGCATAAACTTTTTCAGCTTTCTTAGATAATATCATAGCTATAGTTCCTGTACCTGAATAAGCATCTACTATATATTTATTCTCTATATTTGGGAAATAATCTATAGCCGTTCTATAAAGTTTTTTTGTTTGAGGTAAGTTTATTTGGAAGAAAGATTTAGGTGATATATTGAAACTTATTCCATCTATCTCCTCTTTTATACTCTTCTCTCCCCAAATAAATATATTTTTCTCTCCTAGGGCAAAATTTGTTCTTTTATTATTTAAAGATACATATATAGATTTTATAGAAGATACTCTATTTTTTAACTCCATCAAAATATCTTTATATCTTTTTTCAACCTTATTATCATTAATTATAAGAACAACCATAGCTTCATTTTTAGAGTTTGTTCTTACCATTATATGTCTAAGTATTCCTTTATGCTCATTTTCATTGTATACTGAAACTTTCTCTCTGTTCAAGATCTTTTTTAACTCTCTTATTATCTCATTTCCAAGTTTTGAATTTAATATATTTTCCTCTACTTGGAAAACATCATGAGATTTTCTCTTAAAAAATCCTGTTATAATCTCATTTTTATACTTTGAAAATGGTTCTATTATCTTATTACGATAGTGGTATGGATCTTCACTTCCGATTACATCCTTCACAAGTACATCTAATTTCCCTATCTTTTTCATTACATCTTCAACCATAGCCTTTTTATACTTCAGTTGAGCTTCATACTTTAACATACCAAAATCACACCCTTGAAAATCTTCAAAAGAGATTTTGGTAATATCTTCAACTCTCTCCTCACCTGGAGATATTATCTCCTCTATAAGTCCTCTAGCATAGGTCTTTTTTACAGATATTATTTTTATTTTAACAATATCATTTGGAACAGACATTGGAACAAATACAGCAAAATCATTGTAATATCCAAGTCCCTCTCCTCCATTAACAATCTTATCAATTTTTAGCTCTATTATTTGATCTTTTTTTAACATTACTCTTCCTCTATTCTAAAGAATTTTATTCCTTGAGAAATAGCCATCTTTTTTTTATCTCTCATTTCATTTCCAATTCTTTCTAAATCTATTATATTGTCATACTCTATTTCTTTTTTAGAAAGCTCTTTTTGTAATTCATCAAGTATTTTTTTATCCTGTTTTATACTTAGTTCTATCTTAGAAACTTTTATAAGAAGTGTTCCATGTAGTATCCAAATAGATAATATCCCTATTAAGAGTATAGTTAAATTTTTCAATTTTATCCTATCCTTTCTACCACTCTAAGTTTTGACGAATGAGCTCTATTATTAAATTCAACCTCTTCTCCCTCTGGAACAATAGGTTTTCTTGTAATAATCTTTACTTTAGCTTTTCCTCCACATACACATATCGGCAATCCTGGTGGGCATTTACAAGCTGTTGCTAAATCCTTAAATTTAGTTTTAACTAATCTATCTTCTAAAGAGTGGAATGTAATTATACCTAATCTTCCACCAATTTTTAATGAGTCTACAGCTTTATCTATAGCCTTTTCTAAAACTTCTAGCTCTCTATTTACTTCTATTCTTATAGCTTGGAATGTCTTTTTAGCTGGATGTTTTTGAGCTCTCTCTGGATAAGCTCTCTTTATAATAGCTACTAGCTCACCAGTTGTTTCTATATTCTTTTCCGCTCTAGCCTCACATATAAATTTTGCTATCTTTCTAGCATTTCTCTCTTCTCCATATTCAAAAATTATCTTAGCTAATCTCTCCTCTGGATACTCATTTACTACCTCATAAGCTGATAGAGGGTTACTTCTATTCATTCTCATATCAAGTCTTGTATCATATCTATATGAAAAACCTCTCTCTGGATCATCTAATTGAGTTGAAGATACCCCTATATCCATTAGTATTCCATCAACTTTGTCATATCCAGCCATATACAGGACCATATCTAAATTTTCAAAGTTATTTTTGAACACTTGCCATTTTTTTCCATACTTTTCTAATCTCTTCTTTGCAAAATCTATCGCTTGTTGGTCTTGATCTATTGAGATAAGGTGACCCTTCTCAGAAAGCTCTTTTAAAATTCCCTCTGAATGTCCTCCCCCTCCTAGAGTACAATCTAAATATACTCCATCTTTATTTATTACTAAATTATCTATACACTCTCTATATAAGACAGGTATATGATATTCACTTACTATATCTTCCATTGTTCACTCCTAATTCTATTTTACAAAAATAGAGAAGCCTTGGCTTCCCTACTTAGAATATAAGCATAAAAATTAATCTTCTTAAAATTATGAAAAAGAAATATGCTATGATTGGTGAAATATCCATTCTCATATTTCCCATAGGTATAAGCACTCTAAAAGGTCTTAGTATTGGTTCTGTTGTACTATATATTAAATCAGTAAATCCATTTCTTGACATTGGTGCTATCCAAGAAAGAAGTACTCTTATTATAATAAGAGTATTTATTACTGTTATTAATAAATCAACTATTCTTGCTATTAAAATCATCTTTTCCCACCTCTCTCTATTTAGAGTTTAAAAAATAGTGCTTAGCTTTTGAAGTATACTCCCATCCAGACCATAGTGTCAATATAACAGGTATTAACATCATATAAAAGTTATATGGATTTTTTCCAAATACCATCATTATAAGTATCACTATCATCTGACTAGTTGTCTTATACTTTCCTAAATTTCCAGCTGGGATAACCTCCCCCTTAGCTGCAGCTAACATTCTTATTCCACTTATTAAAAACTCTCTAGCTATTACTACAATAGACATCCACGAAGGTATATATCCTAAATCAACAAATATGACTAGGGCTGAAATTACAAGGACTTTATCAGCTAATGGGTCCATTATTTTTCCAAAATCTGTTATTAAATTATGCTTTCTTGCTAAATACCCATCAAAGAAGTCTGTAAGTGAAGCCACTACAAATATTCCAAAAGCTATTGCCCTATAAGTAAATCCTCCCTCATTTGAAAATTGAAGAAAATATATAAAAGGTACAGCAAGTATAAGTCTTAAAAATGTTAATTTATTAGGTAAATTCATTTTTATGCTCTCCTTTATTATTATATCTATTTTTCGTTCTCAACTATTGGTCCAACAAAATCATATTCAAAGTTTTGCTCAACCTTTACTTTTACTATCTCTCCTGGTCTTGCAGTTCCATCAGTTGTAAGAACCTTTCCATCTATCTCTAATGCTTGTCCTCTTGTTCTTCCTTCTAGTAAGTACTCACTTTCACTAGAAACTCCATCTATCATAACCTCTATCTCTTGACCTAAGAATCTTCTATTTTTTCTCTCTGCTATCTCACTTTGTAAATTTACAAGTTCAGCATATCTTCTCTCTTTTATCTCTTCAGGTACTTGGTCTGGTAAGTTATAAGCTACAGTGTCCTCTTCTCTTGAGTATTTAAAAACTCCAGCGTAATCAAATTCAAACTCTCTTACATACTCTTTTAACTCTTGGAAATTCTCCTCTGTTTCCCCTGGGAACCCAACAATAAGAGTTGTTCTGATAGTAGCATCTGGAATAGCTTTTCTGATTCTATTTAGAACGCTTTTTACTTGCTCTCCATTTTTTGCTCTAGCCATGTTTCTTAAAATATTATCAGAAACATGTTGGATAGGTACATCAAAATACTTACAAATCTTATCTTCTGATTTCATAACCTCTATAAGTTCATCTGTAACATATTCAGGGTGCATATAATAAGTTCTAAGCCATTTTAGCCCCTCTATTTTACATAACTCTTTCATTAGAGCCGCAAGTTTTTTATCTCCGTATAGGTCTATTCCGTACTCAGTAGTCTCTTGAGCAAGTAGGTTTATCTCTCTTACTCCAGAAGCAACTAATCTTTTTGCCTCTTCTACTATATCCTCTATACTTCTACTTCTTAGTCTTCCTCTCATCTGTGGAATTATGCAATAAGTACAAGCTCTGTTACATCCTTCAGATATTTTTAAGTAAGCTGTATGAGGGGCAGTAGTTAAAACTCTGTCAGTATTAGCGTTTGCTAAGAATGTCATATTTTTTGTTTCAACTGCCTTTTTTCCTGCTAGAATCTCATCTACAACTTTCTCTATCTTATCTACATCACCAGTTCCTATTACAGCATCTACTTCAGGAAGTTCCTTTAAGATCTCTTCCGAATATTTTTGAGCAAGGCATCCAGCTACTATTATCTTTTTTAAATTTCCAGTTTCTTTAAATTCACTAACTTCTAAGATAGTTTGAATAGATTCTTCCTTAGCATCTCCAATAAATCCACAAGTATTAACTATAACTATGTCAGCTTCTGGTATCTCACTAGTAAGTTCCATCCCTTTTCTTTTAGATAAAATTCCTAAATAGTGCTCACTATCTACTAAGTTTTTACTACATCCTAAGCTAATTAAAGCTAATTTCATTCCTATTTTTTCTCCTTTTTCTAAATAATCATTAAAACTAAAATAGTTTTAATTAGGGAAATAGAAAGTACTTTAGTACTCTCTACTCCCTAATAATTATTATACTCTTTTTTTACTTAAACTAATTTTTCCATTATCAGTAGAGATAACTTTTACATCAAATACATCTCCTACTTTTAATACATCTTCTACTTTTTCTACTCTTTCTTGAGAGATTTCAGATACATGTAGAAGTCCCTCTTTACCTGGTAATATCTCCATAAATGCTCCAAATTTTTGAATACTTGTTACTTTACCAGTATAAACCTCTCCTACTTCAACATCTTTAACATATGAATTTACTAATTTAATAGTTTCATTTAAAGCTGCTTCGTCTTTACAGAATATAGATACTTTTCCATCATCATTTATATCTATTGTAGCACCTGTTTGGTCTATTATTCCTTTTATATTTTTACCTCCAGGTCCTATTAATGCAGCTATCTTATCAGTAGGTATAGTCATTTGATAAATTCTTGGTACATTTGATTTAATTGGAGCTGGTTCAGAGATTGTATTATTCATTAATACTAATATCTCATTTCTAGCATCTAAAGCTTGTTTTAAAGCCATTCTCATTATCTCTTCAGTTATTCCTGTAATTTTTATATCCATTTGAAGAGCTGTAATTCCATTTTTTGTTCCAGCAACTTTAAAGTCCATATCTCCAAGGTGATCTTCAAGTCCCATTATATCTGTTAATACAGTGAACTCATCTCCCTCTTTAATAAGTCCCATAGCTATTCCAGCAACATGCTCTTTTATTGGTACTCCAGCTGCCATAAGTGAAAGTGACCCTCCACATATAGAAGCTTGTGATGATGAACCATTTGATTCAGTTATCTCAGATACAACTCTTACTGTATATGGGAATTCTTCTTCAGATGGAACAACATATTTTAAAGCTCTTTCTGCTAGTGATCCGTGTCCTAACTCTCTTCTTCCAGGTGCACCCATTCTTCCTGTTTCTCCTACTGAGTAAGGTGGGAAGTTATAATGTAAGTAGAATTTTTTGTAGTACTCTTTCTCTAAATCATCAACTAATTGCTCATCCTCTTTTGTTCCTAAAGTAGTTACAACGATAGCTTGAGTCTCTCCTCTTGTAAACATAGCTGAACCGTGTGGGATAGGTAAACAATCAACTTCTGCAAATAATGGTCTAATTTCAGTTGTTTTTCTTCCGTCAACTCTATGTTTGTGGTAAAGAATAGCATCTCTTACTAATTTTTTCATAAGGTCATGGTAGTAACCTTTAAATTCAATTAGAACATCTTCAGGTATCTCTACCTCTTCTCCTTCACCATAATTTTCAACTTTGAAAGTCTCTAATAATTCAGCCTCTAGAGAATCTACTGCTTCCTCTCTATTTTTCTTACCTAATGTAAGAACAGCAGCTTTTAATCTTTCCATTCCTCTTTCATCTATGAAGTTTTTAACTATTGGCATAACTTCTGGTTTTACAAACTCTATCTTCTCTTTTCCAATCTCTTTTGCAAAAGCCTCTTGGAAGTCACATATTTTCTTAATATTTTCGTGAGCAAACATTATCGCCTTTAACATTGTTTCCTCATCTAGCTCATTAGCTCCAGCCTCAACCATGTTGATAGCCTCTCTTGTTCCAGCTACAGCAAGTTCTAACTCACTTGTTTCTAACTCTTCTGGAGTAGGATTTAAGATGAACTCTCCATCTTTATATCCAACTACAACTCCAGCAACTGGTCCTAAAAATGGTAAATCAGATAACATTAAAGCCATTGATGAACCGATTATTCCTAGATAATCTGGTGTATTTTTTTCATCAAATGATAAAACTGTATTTACAATGTGTACATCATAATTGAATCCATCTGGGAACATTGGTCTTATAGGTCTATCTATAAGTCTTGCTGTAAGTGTTGCATTTGTTGAAGCTTTTCCCTCTCTTTTGTTAAATCCACCAGGGAATTTTCCAGCAGCATAGAATTTCTCTATATAGTCAACTGTAAGTGGGAAAAAATCATTTTCCTTTCTAGGCTCCTTACTTCTATTAACTGTACTTAATAATACAGTATCTCCATATTGAACCATTACAGCTCCACACGATTGTCTAGCTATTTTTCCAGTAGAAAATGTAAGCGTTCTACCAGCTAATTCCATTTGAACTTTTCTTTCATCAAACATTATTTTCCTCCTAATTATTCTCAGATTAGGAAGTAAATAATAAGGAGTAAAGAAATAGCTCCTATTACCTTACTTCTTACTACTTAACCTTCCTAATCTCTTTTTTTAGACTATTATAACATTTTTAATATTAAAAATCAAATTTTACATAACTCTTTATTTTATTTTTTTGAAAAAATTGGTATAATATATTGAAAGTCAATTAAATATTTTTTAAGGAGGAGGTATGAGAAAAAACAGATTGCTCTTTCTGATGGTTTTACCGTTCCTTTTTATTCCATCTAAAAGCTTTGGTAAAACTTTAAATTTTACCTCAAAAGAGGATATTGAAATAAAAAAACTAAAAAAAGAGATTCAACTTCTTGAGAATAAAATATCTCAACTTGAAGAGATTAAAAAAAATAGATTGATTAAAAATAAAAAAAATCTGAAAATAGGGCTAGCTCTTAGCGGTGGAGGAGCCAAAGGACTTGCACATATAGGTGTATTAAGAGTTTTAGAAGAATTAGGGATACGCCCTGACTATATAGCTGGAACAAGTATGGGAGCTGTTGTTGGAGCTCTATACTCAGCTGGCTACTCTCTTGATCAAATTGAAAGTATTTTAACCAAAAATGATTGGGATAGTTTTATCAATGGTTCATTTATAGATGATAAAGTTCCTCTAGAAAAAAAGGTTAACAATAAAAAATATATGCTTTCTATCAGATATGATAATAAATTTAATTTCTCTCTTCCAAAGGGGTTTGGAAATAATCAGATGATATACTTTGAATTAAAAAAGCTTTTAAGTAGTGTTGATAATATAAATAACTTTGATGAACTTCCTATCCCTATGAGAATAATAACTACTGACCTCAATACTGGAGAGGCTGTGGCTATGAAAGAGGGAGATTTAGCAAAGGTTATCACTGCTAGTATAGCTATACCAACTGTATTTGATCCTGTTGAAATAGATGGGCGTCTCTATATTGATGGACTTGTTTCTCGTAATTTTCCAGTTGTAGATGTTATAGATATGGGAGCTGACATCGTAATTGGAAGTGATGTTGGAAATGAGATAAAAGATAAAAAAGATTACAACATAATCAGTGTTTTAAATCAATTAGTTGCTATTCAAAGTGCTTCATCTACTAGTGAACAAAGAAAGTTAACCTCTATCTTAATAACTCCAGATGTACTTGAGTACTCAGCTACTGATTTAGAGAAGGGTAAACTTTTTGTAGAAAAAGGAGAGGAGGCAGCAAGAAAGCAACTTCCACTTTTAAAAGATTTGCCAAAGGTGAAGAGGGAAAATTATCTAACCTCTTCTGAAAAAGATAGCTCAAAAAATATTGTAATAAAAAATATAGAGTATAAAAATAGTATATCTGAAAAAAACAGATCTATTATAAATAGTATTTTAGAAAATATTTTAAATAGAGAGATCTCAGCTGAAGAGTTAGAAAGTTCTATGATGAAGGTTTATGGAAACGATATTATAAATCGTATTTACTATGAAATTCAAGATAATACTTTAGTTATTGATGCAGATATCAATCCTAATAACTCCTTTGGAGTTAGTGTAAACTATTTGACTGGCTATGGAACAACATTTGATGTAGGGACTACCCTTACTAATTTTGGTAAAATCGGAAGTAATACCCTAGTTGATTTTCAAGTTGGAGATTATCTTGGGCTTAATTTAAAAAACTTTGCTTACTATGGATATTCTAATAAAATAGGTATTTTTACCAACTTAGGTTACAACGAAAATCCATTTTTCATATATGATGGGGATAAAAAAATATCTGATTCCCTTGTTAAAAGTGTTGATTTTGAAATTGGATTACTTACCCAATATAATAACCAGCTTACAGCATCTTATGGTATTAAAAACTCCTATAGTAAATTACTTCAAGAGACAGGTTCAATATATCCAGAGGACATTGAATACTCTAAAAACTATAATGGAGCGTTTTTTAGAACTACATTTGACACATTAGATTCAAATACCCATGCTAACTCTGGAGTTAAGCTTGATTTTGAATATAGCTGGGAAGGAAGTTTTGATAAATCTAACTCTAACTTCTATGGTCCTCTTTACTCCTTTGATGGTTATGTTCCTATCAATAAAAAATTCACCTTCAACTACGGATTATATGGAGGAGTTATCTCTGAAGATGGAGTTACTTCAATAGATAAGTTTATCCGTTTAGGTGGAACAAAGAACAATATGCATAACAAAGATTTTGCTTTCTATGGTTATAGATATCAGCAAAAGCTTGTTGATGAATTCTTGATTGGAAAACTTGCTTTAATATATAAACTAGATTCAAATCTATACCTCAGTGCTCGTTGGAATATAGGAACCTACAGTGATTTAGAGACAGAGAGCTATCCAAATTTTAAAAAAATATGGGAAGATTACTCTCAGGGGTTTGATATATCTATTACCTATGAAAGTATCTTTGGTCCCTTTGAATTCTCTCTATCTCGTAACAATGAGAAAGAGGAGATACTATCTCAAATCAGTATCGGATATATTTTTGAATAGTTTTTATTTTAAAAAACACTATAAATTAAAAGAGGAGCTATTACATTTTATCTTTGTAATAGCTCCTAAATTTTATACTTTACTATTCTGCGTAAAGCTCTTCAAGTCTAGCTTGAACTCTTTCATCTTCTAAGTATTCATCATAAGTCATTGTCTTATCTAAGATTCCATTAGGTGTAATCTCTATAATTCTGTTAGCTACAGTTTGAATAAACTCGTGGTCATGAGCTCCAAATAGAATTGTTCCTTTAAAGTTTATTAAAGCTTTGTTCAGTGATGTAATTGACTCTAGGTCTAAGTGGTCATTAGGGTTGTCAAACATTAATACGTTTGCGTTAGTAAGCATCATTCTAGCTATCATACATCTTACTTTTTCTCCTCCAGATAAAACTGAACAGCTCTTTAATGTTTCCTCTCCAGTAAATAACATTCTACCTAAAAATCCTCTTACAAAAGCCTCATGTTGATCTGGTGAATAAGGTCTTAACCAATCTATTAGGTTTAACTCTTTATTTTCAAAGAACTTAGTGTTATCCTTTGGCATATAAGCTTGGCTTGTTGTAACTCCCCAAGTATAGCTTCCTGAATCTGGTTCCATCTCTCCACTTAAGATATTTAATAGAGTAGTTTTTACGATATCATTCTTAGCTAAGAATACAACCTTATCTCCAGTATAGATAGTGAATGATACATTGTCTAAAACTTTTACTCCATCTATTGTCTTAGTTAAGTTCTCAACTTTAAGCATGTTGTTTCCAGCTTCTCTCTCTTGTTTAAACTCAACAAATGGATATTTTCTGTTAGAAACTTGCATATCTTCAAGTTGTAACTTATCAAGAAGTTTCTTTCTTGATGTAGCTTGTTTAGATTTAGATGCGTTAGCACTGAATCTAGCAATGAACTCTTGTAGCTCTTGTCTTTTTTGCTCAAGTTTCTTATTTTTAGCTGATATTAATTTTGTCATAAGTTGGTTTGACTCATACCAGAAATCATAGTTTCCAACATACATCTTGATTTTTCCATAATCTATGTCTGTAATATGTGTACACACTTTATTTAAGAAGTGTCTATCGTGAGATATAACTATTACAGTTGTATTATCTAGATCCATTAGGAAGTTTTCTAACCAAGTTATAGCTCTAATATCAAGTCCGTTAGTAGGCTCGTCTAGTAGTAGAACATCTGGTTGTCCAAATAAAGCTTGGGCAAGTAATACCTTAACTTTCTCTGGCTCTCCTAACTCTTTCATATATTTGTGGTGTAACTCAGTTCCTATTCCTAATCCCATAAGTAGAGTTTCAGCTTCTGTTTCAGCTTCCCAACCATTTAGCTCGGCAAACTCTCCCTCTAACTCTCCAGCTCTTATTCCATCTTCGTCAGAGAACTCCTCTTTGGCATATATAGCATTTTTCTCAACTATGATATCCCAAAGTTTTTTATGTCCCATTAAAACAACATCTAAAACCTTATCCTCTTCATGAGCAAAGTGGTTTTGGTTAAGTACTGCCATTCTCTTATTTTTATCAAAGATTACCTCTCCTTCAGTTGGCTCTAACGCTCCTGAAAGTATCTTTACAAATGTAGACTTACCAGCTCCGTTAGCTCCTATAAGTCCATAACAGTTTCCCGGTGTAAATTTAATATTTACATCTTCAAATAATTTTCTACCAGAAAATCTCATACCTAGATTACTAGTTGCTATCATTTAAATAATTCCTCCTTGTTAACTCTTCAAAATTCCATATTATTATATCATTAATTTTAAACTTTTACAATTAAAAAAATATATTGTGTTTTTTTAAGTTTTATCATATAATATAACCTGAATGTTTTTAAGAAAAGGAGATTTTAAAAATGGCATCTATATTTGATAGCTTCAAAATAAAAAATATAGAGTTAAGAAATAGAATTGTTCTCCCACCACTTGTGAGATTTTCTATTGTTGGACTAGATGGATATGTTACTGATGAGTTAGTGGAGTGGTATGAAGATGTACTTCGTGGAGGGGTTGGCTTTGTAATAGTTGAAGCTACTGCTGTAAGTGAAGATGGAAAGTTAAGAGAGAATCAACTTGGAATATGGAACGATTCATTTATCCCTGGACTTAAAAGAATTGCAGACAAATGTCATGAGTATAATGTTCCTGTAATTATACAGATACATCATGCTGGTTTTAAAGAGGATATCAAAAATGTTGATAAATCTGTACTTGAAGATATTTTAGAAAAGTTTAAAATAGCGTTTCATAGAGCAAAATTGGCTGGCTTTGATGGAATAGAGATACATGGAGCTCATACATATCTTATCTCTCAACTGAACTCTAGACTTTGGAATACTAGAAATGATGAGTACGGTGGAAGTTTTGAAGGAAGAATGTATTTCTCTAAAAGACTTATAGAGGAGACTAGAGAGCTTTTTGATGATAACTTTATCCTTGGATATAGAATGGGAGGAAATGAGCCTGAACTTTCTGATGGAATAGAGATTGCAAAGTATTTAGAAGGTTTAGGTGTAGATGTAATTCATGTTTCATCTGGTGTACCTGACCCTAAGTATATGAGAAAGGAAAAGATAGATATACCTTCTGATTTTCCATTAGATTGGGTAATATACATGGGAGTTGAGATAAAAAAACATCTCTCTATTCCTGTGATTGGAGTTAGAAATATAAAGAAAGAGAGTCAAGCTAGTTGGCTTGTTGAGAATAATCTTTTAGATCTTGTAGCTGTAGGTAGAGCTATGATAGCTCGTCCTAATTGGGTAAATGTAGCTAGAAAGGAGTACGAAGCTAGAAATGGAGTTAAAAACTCTTGATATATTTTGTGAAATTATAGATAACTATGGAGATATTGGTGTAGTTTATCGTACTGCTAAAGAGTTACAAAAAATATTTCCTGAAAGTAAAATAAGGGTATTTTTAAATAGATTAGATGAATTTAAAAAAATCAATTCCCAAGTACTTGACCTGCCATCACAAAATATTGATGGTATTGAGTATATTACATTTGATTATCTAAGAGATAATGCTAATGAACTTCTGACAGCACAAGTTATAATTGAAGCTTTTGGTTGTCAAATACCTAAAGAGTATATGGAAATTGCCTATGATAATTCTGAGTTACTTATCAATCTAGAGTATCTTTCAGCTGAGGATTGGATAGAAGACTTTCATCTTCAAAGCTCTCCACTTGGCAGAGGAAAACTAAAAAAAGTTTTCTTTATGCCGGGATTTACTGAAAAATCTGGAGGGGTTATAGCTGATTCAAACTATCTTGAGAGAATTCAAAGGGTCTTAGAAAACAAAGAGTTTTATGAAAAAAAATACCTTTCCGATATAGAGGATAGAGAAAATAAGATTGTTGGAACACTTTTCTCTTATGAAAAAAACTTTACTCCTCTTTTAGAAGATCTCAAAAAATTGGATAAAAATGTTGTAATTTTAGCTATGGGAGAAAAGACACAGGATAGTTTAAGAAAAATTTTAAAAAATTTTTCAATAGAGGACTTTAGAAATTCTCTAAAATATGGTAAAATAGAAATAAAGTTTTTAAATTTTCTCAATCAAGAGGAGTATGAGGAGCTAATTAATATAGTTGATTTTAACTTTGTACGTGGAGAGGACTCTTTTATCAGAGCAGTTCTCACTGGTAAACCATATATGTGGCATATCTACTGTCAAGAGGAGTATGCTCATATGGATAAGATTGAGGGATTTTTAGATAAATATAGAAGAGTGATTGAAAACTTTAGTGATGAAGATTTTCTACTCAACATGGAAAAGTTTTTTAAAGATTATAATTTTAGAAAGGAAAACAGTTTGGAGCTTGGAAAGGAGAGTTATCTTTACTTTTTTGAGAACCTTGCAAAGATAGAAAAATATAATACTATCTTTAGAGATTTTCTTATACAAAAATGTAATCTTATAAATAAATTAAAAGATTTTATAGAAAAACATTGAGGAGGTTTACAAATGAAAATAGCTCAAGAATTAAGAGCAGGAAGCACAATCAAAATCGGAAACGATCCATTTGTAATTTTAAAAGCTGAGTACAACAAATCAGGAAGAAACGCTGCTGTTGTAAAATTCAAAATGAAAAACTTAATATCAGGAAACATTTCTGACGCTGTTTATAAAGCAGATGACAAAATGGACGATATCAGACTTGATAAAGTTAAAGCAATCTACTCTTACCACGATGGTGAGTTCTATGTATTCTCTAACCCAGAAACTTGGGATCAAATCGAACTTAAAGAGGAAGATTTAGGAGATGCTTTATACTACTTACAAGAAGAGATGGAATTAGAAGTAGTTTACTACGAATCTACTCCAGTTGCAGTTGAATTACCTACTTTCGTAGAAAGAGAAATAGTTTACACTGAGCCAGGATTAAGAGGAGATACTACTGGTAAAGTATTAAAACCAGCTAAAATCAATACTGGATATGAAATCCAAGTTCCTTTATTCGTAGAGCAAGGAGAATGGATCAAAATAGATACTAGAACTAACGAATACGTAGAAAGAATTAAAAAATAGTAACTATTCGTAACTACTCAGCTATGAGTTTTTACAAAAAATAAAAATAGCCAAATAGAGGGAGTTTTCAACATTTTTGTTGAAGGCTCCCTTTCTATTCAA
>NZ_JACSNP010000229.1 GCF_016900045.1 Fusobacterium mortiferum | reverse complement strand
GTATATGTCTCCATTTGGATACCAGTTCTTTCCAAACCCATGCCTCATGTCATTTTTGAATTCACCTAAGTATTTTCTAGTAATTGTGAGGTTTTATCCTTTTTCTTTAAGTTCAAGCAAGTCGAGGTCAACTCTTGGATTGAACTCTTCAAATTACTTCAAAAACTATATCGAGAGCTCCCCTACATTGAACTTTATCTCTCCAGAGGGATTATGATAACTCAATTTCTCAGCTTC
>NZ_JACSNP010000228.1 GCF_016900045.1 Fusobacterium mortiferum | reverse complement strand
GTGCGGGCTTACCGGCGCGGACTCGGAGCGCATCCACCACTTCGCCAAACGCTTTGACCTGTTGGACATAGAGTGTGATTGATTTACCCTTCCACTCTTCGATATAGGGCGTTTCAAGTAGAGTCGAGATCGTTTTACAATTCGTCACGTTCAAGATAAATGGTTTCTGATTCTTTAGGGTTGCGACAATACATTCCTCTTTCTTTCCGTCTGCGCCCATAACCATTTCTTTTGATA
>NZ_JACSNP010000227.1 GCF_016900045.1 Fusobacterium mortiferum | reverse complement strand
GAACCGGCAAGCGGTGCGATAAACGCAGCAAAAACGCCTACGATAACAACAATAGTTGCTATTAATTTCAACAAAGCATTTTGTCTCAACGTTTATATCCCCTTTAAAAAATTATGTAGTGCTCAAATGCACTAACAGTTAAAGAATAATACTTTCTTTTTCTGTAAAAATGGCATCGACTTTAGCATCATATTCATCTATTACTACTGTATCTGCTAATTGACAGTTGTATATTAC
>NZ_JACSNP010000226.1 GCF_016900045.1 Fusobacterium mortiferum | reverse complement strand
CTGCACAAGAAGCTACAAAAGATAGTGGCTGGGTACCAGTATTTTTTGAAAATCACGATTTGCCGCGCTGTGTAAATTATTTCTTCCCTAAAGGAACTGATACGGATTTAGCTGCAAAATTTATCGGAACGATTTTGCTCACTATGCGTGGAACACCATTTATTTATCAGGCACAAGAGCTGGGCATGACGAATATAAAATGGCCTTCAATTAAGATGTACAATGATGTTTCTTCTAT
>NZ_JACSNP010000225.1 GCF_016900045.1 Fusobacterium mortiferum | reverse complement strand
GCTATTCCATCACTGCCGTTTCTTCGCTAATGACAGAAACTGAAATCAATGATGCAAAAAATATAGCAAAATTGATTGGCATAAGACATGAAATATTCCATTTTAACGATTTAGCAGATGATAAATTTACTGCAAATGACAAAATGCGCTGCTATCATTGCCATATCAATCGCTTCAAATTCATGGAAGATTTTTGTCAAAAAAATAATTATAACTATCTTTTAGAAGGCTCTAATGA
>NZ_JACSNP010000224.1 GCF_016900045.1 Fusobacterium mortiferum | reverse complement strand
GAAATATACAACCTGCAACGTCCTCATCAGGCGCTGGAATACAAGGTGCCCATGGAACGCTATCGCAGCAGTCCTTGGGCTTATCCGCAAAAGCTACCTGAGTTTGAATACGGACCAGACGACGTGTTAGCCAAGGTTTATCACAGCCGTTTTCGCTTCCAAAAACGCTACTTCAGCATCGCAAAAGGCTTGGTAGGACAGCACATAGCAATCCGCCCGAACGCAGAAAGCGATGGTC
>NZ_JACSNP010000223.1 GCF_016900045.1 Fusobacterium mortiferum | reverse complement strand
TTCATCTCATATTTTCTACTAATTTGTTTTTGTTTCTGTTTTAATCTTTTTTCTAATTTTTTAACTTTTTTGGTTTTATTGATATTTTTAAAAACTTGTCCATCTGAACAAATAGCTAAATCTTTTAATCCTAAATCTATTCCTAATGAAATATTTGTCAGTTCTTCTTGTTTTGCGATAGTATAGTTATAGATAAATCTCGCAGTTCCTATAGATTGCCATAATTTTTGTTCTTGCT
>NZ_JACSNP010000222.1 GCF_016900045.1 Fusobacterium mortiferum | reverse complement strand
GTCGAGGCCCTCGACGCCCGCCAGAAGATCGAGACCGCCCGCAAGTCCGTGGAGCTGGCCGAGGCCCGCCACGCCGACGAGCGCGCCGCCTTGGAGGGCGCCCTGCAGAGCCTGCGCGAGCGGCTCGCCGCGGAGACCGCGCGCGCCCGGACCGCCGAGCAGCGCTGGCAGTCCCGCGAGCAGCAGTACCTCATCGACCTGAAGCAGCTTCAGGACCTGGCCGCGCGCCGCGAGAAGGA
>NZ_JACSNP010000221.1 GCF_016900045.1 Fusobacterium mortiferum | reverse complement strand
ACCAGTATGTTCTATAAACTTTGGTAATACAATTGGCACTACAACAAGCTGTTCGATACGAGTATTTCTTGCTAGAATCTCGTAGGCATTCTGTCCAGTATTCTTTAGTAATACCTTTATGTTTCCACGATAATCACTATCAATAATACCAGTACCATTAGCAATTTGAACTCCTACTTTGCCCTGACTAGAGCGATTAAATACCATGCCTACAAACCCTTCTGGGATCTGTACAGCTA
>NZ_JACSNP010000220.1 GCF_016900045.1 Fusobacterium mortiferum | reverse complement strand
GTGTGGAATACATGCGTCTTTTAAGAGATCAAAAAATAACATCAGAAGTATATACAAATCTTGTAAAAGCATATGAAAATACACGAATCCAAGAAGCACAAGAGTCTATGGATATTCAAATAATCGATGCAGCTAATTTGCCAAGAGAAGATATGCCAGTTAAACCAAATAAAAAACTTATTGCAGCAGTTGGTTTTGTATTTGGTATTATAATTTCCTTTGGTTATACTTTATATATG
>NZ_JACSNP010000021.1 GCF_016900045.1 Fusobacterium mortiferum | reverse complement strand
TTTTTAGCAATTAGAAGTCTTTTAGAAAGTTTTCTCTGTTCTCTTTTTAGTTTATCTTCTAATTGTTTTCTAAATTTCCACCCCAAAATTATAATTTTCCCTTCTAAGTTTATCATTTTATATTAAGATTATCAACAAACAAAAAAAGGAGAGATCTTTGACAATCTCTCTCTTTTTATAATCAATTTATAAAATATACAGGTTATATTATTCTAACTCTTGTTCCTCTCTCTCTTGGAATAGCTCTCTCTACTTGAAGTTTTTTATCTATTCTGACTTTTAGATCTTCTAGATGGGTAATAATTCCTATATTAATATTTTCCTCTCTTCTTATTCCCTCAATAGCTTCCATAACCTTATCTAAAAGTCTACTATCTAAACTTCCAAATCCTTCATCTAAGAAGAAGAACTCTAAAGGAGTTTTTCCTTTAAGTTGTAACTGTTTAGAAAGTGCTAGTGCAAGACATAACGAAACAATGAATACCTCTCCTCCTGAAAGAGTTGCAACTCTTCTCTTAACTCCATCGTTAAACATATCTATTACATAAAAATCACACTCATTATCACTATATAGTCTATACTTTCCATTAGTTATCTTATTGATATAATATGAGGCATTTTCAATAATTCCCTTTAATTTCTTAGTAGTTAAGAAATTTAAAAATCTACCTTTAGTGAATTTTTTATTCAAATCTTCTACCATACTTCTTTTCTTTCTAATCTCTTTTTGTAACTCTTTTTTCTCTTTAAACTCATTAAGCTTAGCTTTTTGTAGATTTATCTCACTAGAAAGTTGCTCTATTCTTTTATAAGTATTTAATACCTCGTCCTTTATCTCCTCTTTTAAAGTTAAAACTTCTTCCCATATCTCAGAAGAAAACTCTTTTCCTTCAACTCTATTTCTTGAATCATTTAAAAGAGTGGCTATATCTCTACAATTTATCTCATAGCTTTCTATTCTTTGAGTATAGTTTCTTTCTTCAGCTTCGGAGATATAACTATCTCTTACTTCATCTAAAGTAGTAAAATGATGTTTATTTAATAATCCCTCTATCTGCTCATTAATCTCTTTTTCTCTAGAGTTTAATGTTGATATTTTTACTTGGCAACCATTAATATCAATTTTTATTGTCTCTAGGTTTTCTTTTATTTTAGCTATTTGAGTTGTTCTACTTTCTATATCTCTCTTTAAACTAACAATCTCGCTTTCATATTTTTGTATATTTTCATAATTTCTTTTTAAAATATCTTTCTTAGCTTCAAGCTCTTCCATTTCAATAAGAACAAATTCTTTTCCAAGATTATTTATTAAAACTTCTAATCTCTCAATATTCTCTTTATATCCAGATACTTTAATTTGTAGATTTTCAATTTTATTATTTAATTTTTCTTTCTCTGATTGAAGATTTTTACATTTCTCATTTAACTGTATAATAGAATTATTTATCTCTTTTCTTTTCTCTTCTAATTCAGCTAATTTTTGTTGTTCAGATAAATAGTTACTCTCCAATTCTATTTTTTTTGCAACCAAATCTTGATAGAAAATCTCATCTATAACTCTCTCTTCATATACTACATTTAGATTTTTAATACTTTCCTTAAAAGAAGTTATACTTCCTTGTAACTTCCCTATCTCAGCAATATTTTTACTCTTTCTTTCATTTACTATTTTTAAATCTTTTTGAATCTTCTCTATATCTTCACAACTATTATGCTCAACTTTTATATGGTGTACAGAACCACATACTGGACAGGCTTCTCCCTCCTTTAAATTTTTAGCCAATTCATATGCAAGATTCTCTTTTCTCTTTTCTTCTAAACTTTCCAGTTCATTATCTATCTCTTTTTCTTCATCACTCAACTTAACTAACTTTCTCTCTAAATCTTCAAGTTTTTCTAAGTAAGATAATTTTAATGAACTTTTCTCTTTATAATCTCTTATAACTCTTTGATACTCTTCAATTTTATCCCTATATTTATCTAAAACCTCTCTTGAGATATTTGGAGTTTCTTCCAATTCTTTTTTCTTTAAATTTAAAGTTTCTAAATTATGAGCTAGTTCCTGAGTACAATTTTCTCCCTCTTTTTTACTTGCTTCTAACTCTTTCAAATCATTTTCTAAATTCTTTCTCTCATATTGAAGATTTCCTCTATATCTTATTACCTCATTTAATATATCTTCCTCTGATTTATCAAAATATATTTGAGACTTTTCTTTCTCCTTTTGAGAGATTTCAATTTTTTGTATCTCAATATCTTTTTCTAACTTTTCAATTTGACTATTCAAGCTTAACTTTTTAAGCTCTAATTCTTGCAACTCTTTTACTAAATTTGATTCCTCTTTTTGAATTTTTTCAGACTCGTCTATATATTTTTTTATCTCATTTGCATTTTTTCCTCTATTAAGTTTTTCTTGAATATATTCTATATCTGCTTTTTGATTCTCTAAAGCTCTTTGCTTTTCTAGATATTGGTTGTATTTATCTATCTCCTCTTTTAAAGCTTTTAGTTCATGATATCTACTTTCAATCTCCTGTTGCTCTTGCTGTTTTCTCTTTACCTCGTCCTCTTTTAGAGCTTTTTCCTTCTCTAATAACTCTATTCCCTCAGGAGTTACATTTTCTAGCTCTTCTAGTTCTACAGTTAGCTCTTCATCTTTTTGTTTCCATCTATCTGCTTCTCTTTTTATCTTAATTTGAAGATTTTTTCCATATCTCTCCATATTAAATATATTCTCTAACATAGCTCTTTTATCTGAACCTTTTAGTTTTACAAATTCACTAAATTTTCCTTGAGGAAGGACTACCGTTCTTGTAAAATCATCCATAGATAATCCAAAATCATCAGCTATTACCTTAGCTAATTTAGTTTTTGAATCAGCTAATAACTCACCATTTCTAATAAGAAGAGTCACCTTTTCATTTAGTACATCTTCTCCTTTACTCTTACCAAGGGCATATTTTCTAGTTATCTCGTATATATTTTCATCTAAAGCAAATTTGAAATATACCTCCAATTTTTTAGAAGAGATATTTAAAAAGTTTTTTATACTATTCTTTTCTCCTGAAATCTCTGCTCCTCTTGGAATTTCAGCATATAGTGCAAAAATCATTGCATCTAATATTGTAGATTTTCCACTTCCTGTTTCTCCAAAAATTCCAAATAATCCATTTTGACACAGTTTTTCAAAATCAATTACTTGTCTCTCTTCATAACTTTGTAACCCTTCTATCTCTAATAATAATGGTCTCATTACTCATCTTCCCCCTCTAATAGTTGCATAAATAACTCTACTATCTCTTCACTAGGTTCTATTCCATCAAAAGTTTTATAATACTCTTTGAAACTCTCTTTAATATCTAACTCTCCATTTTCAAAATAAGTAACTTCCTCTAAATCGTTTCCATTTCTATAAACTACATTTATATCTACAATATTCTTATTCTTACGAAGTTCTTTTAATTCACTTCCTGCAAGCCATCTATCAGTAATGATCTTAAGATATATCCACTCATTAGCTTGAATAAGAGATTTAGATAGTTCTATAGCTTCTTCAACCCCTTCTACCTCATATCTTTTAATCGGTTTATAATTTTCTAGCTCTATCTCTCTGATTTCTGTATCTAATCCACCATTTACCTCTGCTATCAATACTTTTTTATTGTACTTATTCTCTGTTACTCTATACTCTATTGGTGAGCCTGAATAACAAGCTCTCTTCTTTAGGTACTTCATAGGCTTATGTATGTGTCCTAAAGCAATATAATCAACTTCTGGTAAATCATTTATATCTACACCCTTACTTCCACCTAATTCTGCTTCCCTTTCATCTCCATCTCCTGAGCTACCCATTATAAAAAGATGAGCCATTATAATCTTAGGAATATTTTCACACTCTACTTCCAATAATCCTCTTTTTAGAAGAGCACCTATTTTTTGTGAATAAGTTAGACTTTCCTCTACTCCCTCTCCTAACTCTTCTATCTGCTCAGGTAAAATATTTTTATATGCTTCATCTAAATAAGCTTCACTAATATATGGTAATGAGTAAATAAATGCCCTTTCTCCATCTATATTTAAAATTACTCCACCCTTTGTTGTTTTTTCAACTTGAAACTTTCCATAAGTTCCTATTTCTTTTTCTTCTAAAATATTTTCATATATGATAACTCCAAATTCCTTAGCTAAGTTCTTTGAAGCTACTAATCTTTCTGCACTATCGTGATTCCCTGGAATAATAACTATTCCCCTTTCACCATAATTAGATAGCTTTTTTATAGCATCAAAAAATAATTTTTCGGCTTCTGAACTTGGAATAGGTGTATCAAATATATCTCCAGCAATCAATATTAATTTAGGATTTTCTTCTAATACAATACTTTCTAATCTATCTATAAATTTCTCCTGCTCCTCTATCCTTTTTAAGCCCTCTAATTTTTTTCCTAAATGCCAATCTGAAGTATGTAATACTTTCATCTATATCTCTACCTCCTAATATTTATATAATATTTTCATCAAGTTCAACTATTCTCATTTATAAAATTTTATTTTATAAAAAAAAAGTGTCTACGACACTTTCTTGTTTTTAGTTCCCAATTATTGGTATATTACCAACTCTTTTAATAAACAAATTTTATCATAATTTTATTTTCTTTTCAATTATTTATTCAAATTTCTATAAATAATCTTACCTTATATACTATCTCTCATCTTCTTGTCATACTTATTATCAATTTTAGCACGATTTATAATTTTAAATTTTTTATCAATTTTTATTTGTATTAAACCTTGACTTTTTTTTTTGGTACACTGTTATAACATTGACAATTAAATTTTAGTGTTTTCTTCAAAAAAGTTTATATAAACTTTAAAACAATAAATCATATAAAGGAAAGAGGTAAAGACTTGAAAAATATTATAACTAAATTTGCAATTTTTTTTCTGGTTACTATAACTAGTTTTTCAGCATTTGAAAGTGAAATTAATAGTTTATTTGATGAAGAAAACTTAGAATATGGAAATACTCTTATAATAGAACAAGAATTAAAAGTTGAAACAATTGATCCAGTATTATTAAGAGATACTTATTCTAAAAGAGCTATGAATTATATATATGCTCAATTATTTAGAGTCAATAAAGATAATAAGATTGAACCTTATTTATTATCAGAATACAAGTATAATGATGAAATGGAGATGTATTGTAAATTAAGAGATGATATTTATTTTTCAAATGGAGATCCTATAACAGCTCAAGATGTGAAAATTTCAATTGAAGATTATTTGGCGAAAGGATATATGAATACCCTGTATTCTTCAATAAAAACAATTCAAGTTTTAAGTGATAAGGAATTTTTAATTTTATTAAATTATCCTGATAACAGACTAGAAGTAGGATTGTCTAATCCACTGATGTCTATATTAAAAAGAGTAGATAATGAAATTATAACAAGTGGTAGTTATGTTGTAGAAGAAACTTATCCAAATTATATTAAATTAAAAAGAAATGAATTTTATTTTGAAAAAGATTGTTTTGTAGAAAATCTTGAAATTAAGAGAGAATTAAGTAATTATCAAAGAGTAATAAACTCTTTAAATTTACATAATTATTTTTCATATGATCTATATAAAGAAGATATTGACACTGCTAGAAAAGTAGGAGCTTTAAAAGGTAAGGAAGTACTTTCAGATACTATATATGATATAATATCTCTAGTATTTGGAAAAAAGAAAAATTATTCTTTAGAAGAAAGAAAAGCTCTAGAATTACTTATAAATAGAGAAACAACTACTATTTATCCTACTGAGATGTTTGGGAAAGAAGCGAGTAAATTAGAAAAAAAATATACCAAGCAAGAAGCTATTAATATTTTAAAAAAGAATGGAATCTATGGAAGTAAAATTAAAATTATGTGTCTAAATACAGTTCATAATAGAAATTTCGTTCAATATGTAGCACATGATCTACTTGAAAGCGGTATGGATGTAGAAGTTGAAATTTATAATCAAGAAAAGTTCTTAAAGAAATTAAGATTAAAAGAATATGACATAGCATTATATAATATAACAGTTAATAGTATTTATCCGTTAACAAGTCTAGAAAAAGCAATTATAGGAGAAATAGTTGATTATGAATTAGAAGATGCTTTGAACCCTTTCTTCCATTTATATGAAAAAGAAAAGGAAAGAGAAAAAGGAAAATATAATAAATAAGATATTTTACCTAACTTATAGTAGTAGATACTTCGTTCCTCTTGCTCATAGACAGACTTATATTTTAAAAAGTAGATAAAGTATACTTTCATAAATAAATATTAAAATAAAGATAAACAAAGGTTTAGAAAATTTAAAGAAAAATGGAAAATATGAAGAGATTATAAATAAATATATAGACTAAGAAAAAATCATTATTCTTAACTAGGAGTTTTTCCAAAATACAAATTTGAATAATTTTATCTAAAAAAAGCTGAGTAGCATTAAAAAATGCTTTACTCAGCTTTTTTAATTCCTTCTAAAACTTTAGAGGACTTATACCTTATTTCAAAAATATAAGTTTTATACTGTGTTTTGCAAGTAGTTAGTGGTTCTTTCCAGAGTTAGTTGAGAAAGATTAAAACCTCTCTCAACTAACTCTGGAAAGAATCAGCAAAACACACATAGACAAATTAATTGTCTACAGCCTGAGAACTCTCTTAATTTCAATATTAAGAGAGTTCCTTGCTTTATTCTAATATTTCTAATATGTCAATATCAACATTATTCTTCTCATCAAATTCTTTCATAAAATTTACTAAATTTAAAATATAATCTTCACTATTTCTAGCAGAAAGCATAATCTTTTCATATAAAATTTCAACACCACCTAAAACATATCTATTAAAATGTTCATAGTCTTTTTCTCCTTCTGGAGTCCCTAAATTTTTAAAAGCTTTTTCTATTCTCTTTTCAAAATCACTTTCATACTTTTTGTCCCTTAACATAATCAATCTGTAATTATATATCATTTCATCTTTTATTTTTAGCATTTGCTCTAAAAATATTTTAGTATTTTCATTTTTTCCTTCTGAATTTATAGAAGTATCAATATCTGCTTGTCTATTATATAAAAATCCTATAATCGGTGCTAATAAATATACATCTAAATTTCTACTTAAAATTTGAAATTTAGAATCTGGACCAAATCTTCCAGTTAAGTCTTTTACAAATTCAGCATGTCTTCCCCTAAAAATATACTCTTTATCAAACATTTTTCCACTTCCTATCTTACTACAGTATTAAATTCATTTATTTTTTCTAAATTATACATTTTTCCGATTTTGTTTTTTAAATTTTCTTTAGCTAAATCTCCATCTGTATCTTTAATAAAAATTATTACTTGTTCAGCTATTTCTGGTAAGACTTCACATACTTTTTTAATTCTATGTTTATCAAAAGCTGAAAGTGGTGCATCCATTACTAGTGGATATGGCTCTGAAGCTAATTCTTTATTTTCATTATTTTGATATTCTCTAGCTAATTTAATAATTCCACTAATAAAAGCAAAAATAACTGATATACTTTGAGCTGTTGAAGTTTCTGTTTCATAACTATCTGCTTGTACTTTTATACCATAATTTTTATCTATATCTAAACTCAATCCTCCCTCATAAATTGTCTTAAAAATTAAATTTATTTCTTCTTGTAAAATATTTCTAAGTTCTGTTTCCTTATCATTTAAAATTTTACTTAAATATTCATGAACTCCTAAAGCATAAGCTTTATATATTTCAATTTTTCTATTTTCTTTATTTGCTAAATTTAATTCAGTTATCTTTCTTTCTAAGTTAGTAACTAAATACTCACTTTGAATTTTATCTGTCTGTATTCTATCTTCCTCTTCTTTTAATTTATCTAAATCTACTTCAGCGTTTTTTCTATCTCGAGTTAGATCATTAACAGTTTTAGTTACATCTTTCCCTAAAAGTTTTTCATCTAAGGCAATTAATTCATCTCTTATTTCAAATATTCTTTCATTTATTTTATCTATATCTTCACATTTTTCTTTTATATGTCTATATACATCATTTTCATGTGAAATTTTAATATTTGATTCTCTTGTAAATAGTCCAATTAAAGTTCCCAAAGATTTTGGTGGTAAATATTCTAAAAGTTTTTCTAAATTTTGATATTCCTCTGTTCCTTCTTTTACTTCTCTTCCACAAATACATTTATGATGTTTTAATAAATATTTTATAGCCTTTGAACTTAATTCAGGTATTGTTTTTTCTTCATACTTTAGATTAGTTAATTCATTAATAGTATCCATTATTAAATATCTTGAAAAGAATGAAAGTGCTCCTAAATTAAAATCTTTTAATAAAGATACTGTCTTTTCATTTTTTTGAGTTTCATAATTTAATTTTTCTATTTCTTTTTTATCTCTTGTTTCTTGTAATTTTTTAGATTCCTCCATAAATTTTAATTTTTCTTTACAATTAATTATTATATCTTTAGCATTTCTTTTTTGATCCTTTATCTCTATTAATCTTTTTTCATTTTTTTCTATTTTTTCTCTTAAAATATTTAATTTATGTGTATACTCCTTTACTTTAGCATTACTATTTTGATTATAACTTTCCTCATATCTCCCTACTATACTATTTTTAGATCTAGGTTTTAAATGATTTAAAGCTGCTATAATTACATTTAAACCTAAAAGACCTCTAACAGCTTCAGCAAACTCGTTACTTCTTTTTCCACTTTGGATCTCTTTACTCATCTTTTCAATACGTTCTCCATCAAAAAAGAAGTATTTTAAAAGTTCATTTGGAAGTATTTTTCTAATTTCTCTATCCCACTCTTTTACTCTTGTTATAGTTCCATCTTTTCTTTTCATTATTAATCTTACTTCTGTTGGTTCTTGTATAATTTTATTTCCCTTTTTTTGATATCTTTGCTCTCTTAAAATTTCATATTTTACATCTCCATGTTCTATTCCAATTTTAACTTCTACTATTGTTCCAAATCCACTTTCTAATTTTGTTTCTATCTCTTTATTTAAAACCTCTTTTATTTTAAAACTTGTTTCTCCATACAAACACCAAGAAAAGGCTTGAGCTAATGTTGTCTTTCCTGTCCCATTATTTCCCATAATAATAGTTACATTTTTTTGTATATCAGTAGAAAATTCAAATCTTGCATCTTTTAATTGTCTAAAGTTTTTTAATTCGATATATGTAATTCTCATTATTCTACTTCCACCTCTCCCTCAATTATTTTTTTTATTTCTGTTATCATTTGTGAATCAGATAATTCTTTTGTTTTTAAATTATTTTTTTCTATCATAACTATCTGTTTAGCTATTTGTTTAACTATCTTCTCATCTATTTTAATAACACTCTCCATATTCCTCTTCCTCCTCAAAATACTTAATGTTGTCTTTATAGGAATCCTTTATTTCATATATAATTTTTCTAGTAGTAGATGGATTCATTGCTAAATGACAAAACTCTTCCATCCTTAAAATCTCTTTCTTTACTAAAGGAATCTCTAATTTCAATTGTTTTAAAGTTAAATATTGTACTGTTTCCAATGGTCTAGGCAAAGTTACAAAATCATAAATTTCAGCAAATTCTTTTTCCATATTTTTAGATTTTCTTAAAACTCTTCCTCTTCTTTGAATATACTCTTTAGGATTAGTAGTACTAGCTAATATAAAAGCTGTTTTTATATTAGGAATATTGACTCCTTCATCTAAACATTTTATTGCCACAAGACATTGCAACTCTTTTTTTTCAAAATCTTCCTTTATGTTTTTTCTTTCCTCTATACACTCTTCGGAAGTAAATTTAGCTACTCTCATATCCAGATCATTTCCTAATAGAGAAGTTACAGCTGTAATTTGTCTTAAATCTTTTTCATTAATATTTGATTCATCTTTATTATCAGCTAATATATTAGTTGCTCCACAGTATACCAAAATAAAATTATCATTTTTATATGGTAATATCTTATCTTTTAACTTTCCTAATTTATTTCTAGCACCAGCTATTATTCTAGCTCTTTGAATAGTAAGTATCTCTCCATACTCAGTAAGCTTTTTCCTTCCATTATTATCAACTATTATATTCCTACAAATTTCATAAGTTAAATTTGTATATTCTTGTAATTCCTCTTCACTAAGATATACTAATACTGGATAATATTTATATGGAGTTAATTTTTTTTCTTTTATAGCTCTTTCTAAACTATATTCAATAGCTTTTTCTCCAAAAAAATCATAAAGCCTATCTGTTCCAATTTTATCATTAAACCTATCTAAAGTTGCTGACAAAGCTAATCTATATTCATACCCATCATGTAAAGTTTTCATTAATCTAGTTGAACCAAAATTATGTGCTTCATCTACAATTAATAACTTCTTACTATTTACAGTATCTATCATATCTTGTACATAATTTGAAGCAAAGGTAGCATTAGTACAAATAAAACAAATAAAATCTTTTAATTTTAATCCTAAATTCTGTCCTCTAATTCCTCTACTCAATCTATCTTTCCAATCTTTTTGAGGAGAGGAACTATATCCAATAATTGGCTTTATATTAAATTTTTCTATATCTTCTACCCATTGTTCTACTAAATGTTGATATGGACAAACAATTATTACAAAAAGTTTATTATTTAAATCTTTTGCAAGTTCACATAGAGCCCCTAATCCAGTTAAAGTCTTTCCAGCTCCTGTTGCCATATCAAAAATTCCTCTATACCCATTAGTTTTCCATTTTTTTATAGCCTCTAATTGATAATCATATAATTGTATTTCTTTTGGTATTTTGGGAAAAACTTCTTTAACCTTTACTTCTTCTACTTCAAAATTTTGATCTTCATCTCTATTATTTTGAGTTATATAGTACCTCTTTAAAAATTCCTTTTTTAGTTCTGGAAATTTTAATATTTTAATTGTTTTCTCTTCATTTCTCCAAATTGTATCAAAAGCTTTATTTTTCTTTAATGCTCTCTGCCCTTCCCAAGAAAAAAATACATCTATTGTTTCATAGTTAGCCTTCATTGCTGTAAAGCTTTCATTCATAGATCCTGAAAAAGCAATCATATTTCCTTCTATATCCTCAAAAATTCCCATTTTTTCATGATACATTCCCACATTAGAATTATTTTCCATAAAAGCTATTTTTATATCTAAAATATTATTAGCTATTAATTTAGCTAATAAACTTAATTTTTTTTCTTCTATTTCATCTTTAGGAGTTCCTAATTGAAAAAGAATATTTTCTTTTATAACTTCATCTCTCAATCTATATCCTAATTCAATATCTGTTATATCTTTCTCTGAAAGTTTTGGAGAAGCTATGAGTTTTATTTTACCTCCATTTTTTGCAAATATACTTATCCCTCTTGCTATTTCACTTAAAGCTGATGAAGAAAAAAAACCAACAGCTCTTTTATAACTTATACTTTCCTTTAAAAGTGGAATATAAAATTTATCAATGATATCATCATAACTTGAACGATATTCCTCTTCTATGTCCAAATCCTTTAAACTCATTTTTCTCACCCTTAAGAATTCTCCTCTATATATCTTAAAGCTTCTTCTAACTTTTCTAAATCTTTTTGACTAGTAAAATATCCTATACTAAATCTAACAGTTCCAGCTGGAAATGTTCCAAAAAATTTATGTGCCATAGGAGAACAGTGTAATCCTGTTCTTACAGCTATATCCATATCACTTAAAACCTGTCCTATTTCATCAGAAGAATAACCCTCAAATTTACAAGATACAACTCCAACTTGTTTAGCTGTTTCCTTATATCCTATTATCTCTATATTCTTATATTTTCTTAGAATTTCAATTAATTTAGAAAATATCTTCTTCTCACTTTGATGTATTCTTTCTACTCCTATCTCTTTTATCCATTTTAAAGCTGCATTCAAACCAGAGATTGATAAAATATTGTGACTTCCAGCCTCATATTTAGCTGGAGAGCTTTCTGGCATATCTTGATTAGCTGAGTCTATTCCTGTTCCACCATATATAAATGGAGATAAGTTCATACCTTTTTTTATTGCTACCCCAGATACTCCAAAAGGTCCATATAATGTTTTATGTCCTGCAAATACAACAGCATCTATATTATCATTTCCAACATTTATATCTATTAACCCAGCAGTTTGACACATATCTATTATATTTAAAGCTCCATATTTTTTACTCATATGAGTTAGTTCCTCTATTGGAGCTAAAACTCCAAAAACATTACTACAATGACTTACTATTAATAGACCTGGTTTCTCTCTTTTAAAATTATTCTCTATCTCATTAAGTTCATACTCTAGTTTCTCTTTTGAAAAGTTCAAATTTTTTATATTTAATTGATATTTTTTTTGTAAATGTTGTAATGTTCTTGTCACAGAGTTATGTTCAAAAGGAGAGATATATACATTCATTCCATCTCTCCATTCTATTCCATTTAATAAAAGATTTATTCCTTCAGTAGCTGTAGCTGTAAATATTATCTCTTTATTTTCACAACATAATATCTCTTGAAGTAATTTTCTTGTTTCATCTACTAAAAAACTAGCTTTCGAAGCTAATTTATGTTGGCCTCTTCCTACATTTACCCCATTTTCCCTATAGAATTTATCCATAAAATCGTATACTATTTCAGGTTTTGGAAATGTAGTAGCCGAATTATCAAAATATGCTATCTTCATAAATTCTCCCTAACAATATTTTTTTAATATATCCATAAGTATCTGCCTTATTTCCTGTTGAGTAATAGATTCTCCCATTTCATCTATAGAACTCAATAAATCATTGTATAAAAGAGAGGCTCTTCTACTACACTCAACTTTTTCAAAACTTTTTATCTGCTCTCTTCCCTCTTCACTTACAAAGAATATTTTATAGGAGTTATTACTATTTTCATCTTCTGTTGCTAGATTTTTATCAAATTCTTCAATAGTTATTTTTAGTTCTTTTAGTTCCTCCAAAAATCTCTCAATACTATTATTGCTCCAATCTTCAATTCTTAAAGAGCTTACCATTCTAGCTAATCTCTCAACAAAGTTTTTCTCATTATGTCCAACTTCTCTGATTAGTTCTAGTACTCTATTTTCATTTTTATTAAAAATATGTTCTCTTGTTTTAGCTTTTAATCCTTCTTCCCAATCTTTAAGTAAAGATATTAAAGATATATCTCTATTTCCATTGAAGATAGATCTAATATCTTCAATTAGCTTCAATTTCAAATTATCTAATAGATTTTCATAGAAATTTTTACACTCTTGTAATTTATTTAAAATGCTCAAATCTAAACTCTTATATACAAATATTTTAAATATATCTTCAAAAATATATTCTCTAGGATTTTCTATTTCTCTTTTTAAACTACTTAAAAATTCTCTTTTATCATTATCTATATCTTTATACTTTCCATTTCCTAAGTACTCACTAACTATATCTTTAGTGTATTTAGGTAAAGAGAGATACCAATGTTTCATACTCATCACTTGATATTTAAAATAATTTAATTCATTTTTTTCTTTTAAATTGTTATCTTCAAATATCTCAGCTAGCTTTTCTAAATACTCTCCCTTATTATCATTCCATCTCTCCATATATACAGAGTAAGCTTTAGGATTTTCATTTATTTTATTTAAAATATCAACATCTATTTTCTCTTCTCCTATCTCACTTTTTATGATTAAAAATTTCTTATATTTATGTATCATTAAGGCTAAATATATCGGGATTACTCCTCTTTTTAACCCTATAGCCCATTTTGGAGATGTTAATTTTTCATATAGAATATCAAAATTTTTCCATTGAGATAATGCCTCTTGAGATAAGAAATTATCTATAATTTCTAATACATTTCTCAATTTTCCGTCATTAATATTTAAATTTATTTCCAAATAATTATAGAGATTTTTTACTAAAATTCCATTATTTAGAAGTAAAGCTCTCATTATACTAACATCTTGCCCTGTCCCCTTCAAGCCAAGGTTCTCTTCTAAATTATTTTCTAATAATTTAGATATGATTTTATCTCTACTATTTATTGTCTGCTTAGATAAAGAATTTTTATTTATAGTCTCATTATTTATTATTGGTGTATTATAGAATATCCCTTCACAAATTTTAGATAGAAGATTTGAAAGATGTGCTTTTCTATTTATCTTTTTCTTCTCTCCTAAATAGAAGTAATTTGCTTTTCCCATTTCTGGTCTAATAAAAGAATCTATATAATTAAGGATAACCTCTTGTAAATCATTTAAAATAAGTTCATACTCCTCTTTTAAAACTAAATCCTCTTCAGCTAATTTTTTCAACTCTTCTACACACTTGTATCTGTACAATTGTATACTTATATTTTTATACCTTTTTGGTACAATAAATACCATCTGCTTATTTTGTTCTAATTCATTAAGAGCTTTATTTAAATTTTCTATATCCTCTTGTGAAGCTGGAATTACTCCAAATATCACTCCATCACTATTTTTATCTTTCATATTTAAATATCTATTACTATATATGTCTGAACTTCTTATGAAAATAAAATCAAAATATCTAACTATTTCATTTTCATCATTATATCTAGTAGGATAAAGATAGTTATCAAAAGATAAATTATTGAGTAACTCAATAGGTTGAACTTTTGAAAGATACTTTTCTCTATATTTTATTATTTCACTTTCAATATCTACTCCACTACTCTCTTTTATTTTTAGATAATTATTACTCAATTTTAAATAGACTATACACTCTTTTTCTTGCAAATTTTTTAAAGTTTCCATTATTTCTTCAGGAGTATATTCTCCTTGAAATATTTCCATAATTGTATCTTGAGTTGGAGCTAATTTTTCAAACTGTTCTATAAAGTATATTAAAGCTATTGTTTTCAAAATTTTACTCTCTAGAGAATTTTCTTCTACCTTTAAAAGAACTGTTTTTAAAAGTTTATAATTTTTATATATATTACTATTGTAATTTTCCTTTTTTAATAAAGAATCAAAATAATCAAATATATAGTCTGGAGTTAATGTTTTAAATTGATCTTCATCATTTTTTTCTAAATAATCATTTAATGTATATCTTTGATTTGCAGATAAAAATGTAAATAGTGTCCTTTCATTTTGAGCTACTCTTTCTGATAATCTAAGTAATATAAAAACTGACAAAGGATGTAATGGATAGCAACCCCTTATTAAATTTTTTATTTCTGTATTAGCTAATTCTTCTCTTCCTAATATACTATTTTCTAAAATCTCAAAATTCTTTTCATACTTATCTTGAAAATTTTGCCAATATTCTCTATTCTTTTTTATTACTTGAATAATTATCTCGTACATCTGTTCATAATTATCCTGTATATCTATTTCTAAAAATCTTCCTGATACTCCTCTCCAAGCATCTATCTTCTCTTTACTTAAATTCTTAGAAAGATAGTTTGATAAATCCTTATGACTAATTAAAAGAAGATGCATCTGTAAGCTGCCACTTCTGTTACATTTTTCAGCAAAGTCTTGAAGAAGTTTTATCTCGTTTATTTCTGTATTTTCAATACTGCCCTCTAAATACTTGCTAAATTCATCATAAACTACATATATCCCAGAATAACCTTTCAATCTCAATTTTTTAGCTACTTCTTCATACAACTCTACTATATCCCCATTAGCAAAAGGATTAAATGAACTACCTGAAGTTAATTCTGGATATATTTTTTCAAAAAATCTATAACTTTGAACATCGTATTCTTGTAATTTTAATATAAACTCTTGAATAGATATATTGAGTCTAGATTTTAATATTTCATAGGTTTCTGGATACTTTTCTTCCCAATTTTTTATTACCTTGATTGCTGAAATATAACTTGTATCAGGCATAAAATCCTCTAATTCCTCACCTTTTAAAGTTTGCTGTAACCCTAAAAGAAATGATTGACTCAAGGTTGAACTATTTCCTGAAATAATAATAGGAAGTATCTTCTTCTCACTTTCAAGATAGTTATTTATAAAGTCAAACATATGTACATTGTACTCTTTTATTTTTAATAAAATCTTTTCAAATATTTTTTTATCTTTCTTGAATAACAGTGAAAGTGCCACTAAAACTATATGAGATTTTCCTCTACCATAAGCCCCTACCAGCATTTTAGCTCTTTGAGTTGAATCTATATTCGTACTCAATAAAATCTCTTCTATCAATTTTATAGCTGAATAAGTTGGAATAAAATTTTTTATCTTCCTATCATCATATAAATCAAAAGCTATATTAATTGAGGTCTGAAAATCTTTCACTGTCTTTATCTTTTTCTCTTCCATTTTTCTCTCCACTCTAATTATTCAATAGATTATAATACTCTTTTATAGCTGTAATATAATCTATATCTTTTTCCAATCTAATTACATCTAATCCAGCTGTCCTTATAACCTTTATATACCCAGCTCTCTCTAATTTATATAACACTTGAATCAAGTTTATCATATCCAAGTTAAATAGTTTTCCTAATCCTCTTTCTTCAGAGAGTATAGAGGAAATTTTTATCTCTTTTCTCTCTGGATTTTCTTTTAAAATAATTGCTAAAGCTATTAGAGGATTTAATTTTTCCACATCTATTGAAGTTTTTTTATAAATTTTGTCCTTTTTATTCATTACATTTAATAGGTTTAACTCTCCTAATGGGCAATCTATATTACTCTCTGGACTTACTCTTGTTGAAGATAGCTTTACTCTTGGAATATACGTATTTAAAATACAGGAAGTATCATCATCTAAAACTCTTTCAGAAGTTTCTTCTCCATTTAATTTTATATAATTTTTTAGTTGAGTAATAAAATCTTCTTTAGTAAACTCTGTATTTTTAAAAATATTGAAGAAAAAATACCAAGAAGTAGCATTTTCTTTATTTGTAACTAGATAATAATGCAGTATTGCTAAGGTTCCTAACTCTTCTGTATACGGATCATTTTCATATATTATTTTTCCTACTTCTGTCAACTCTTGTAATTTTTTTCCAACCATTCTTTCATTAGTAAGACCTACTACTTGTAACCAATATCTCAAGGACTTTACCATATTAGTTCCTATTCCTAAAACATCAGTAGGATTCCCACTTCTTCCCATAAAAATATAAGGGTCTTTTAATATATTTCTCATTCCTTTATTAAGCCAGCCTTTTCTAATAAAAAAGGTCTCATGCCCTCTAAACTTCATTTTACTCATCATCTTCTCCAAATTATTTTAATTTTTTGTCTTCAAATATCTATCCATTAAGCATCCTCCAACTAAGTATTTTGGAGTTACACACATCTTACATCTCTTACATTTATTATCATTTATATGATATTCATCATATTTTATTGAAATAGCCCCAAACTTACATAATGATTCACATTTTAAGCATTTTCTACAAGCATTATATTTTTTTATTTGATAAGCTATCATTCTTTGAATATCCTCATGTTTTTCTATATTCATAGTCTTCACTTTGACAGAATACTCATATCCCTCTTGTACAAATGGCTGTATTGATATTATTGGAATATTTGTCTTTATATCCACAATTACTCTCTCTTTTACTAATTTTCTTCCTAATTCTGGGGCATATCTACCAAAAGGTAAAAACAGTTCATAAAACCACTCATCTATTGGCTTATTTAATTGATAAATCTTAGCATGCTCCTCAGCTGTACAGTTTGCAAATTTTATTTTGATATCCTCTGAGGCTTTCAAACCATTTCCACCTTGTCTAGCTTTCCATTTCCCACTAGTTACATATACCTCTGGGTCAGGTTTTCCTATTTTTTTAGCAAACTCTATCAAAAACTCTTTCCATTTTTTACTCTCCTCTGGCATATATATACTAGATAAAAACTGTGCCCTTTCATTATTATTTGGACAACACCAACATCCAACTCTGTCATAACCTAGTCTATAAGCATCATTAAAATCAATTTTTTCCCCTAAGATATAAAGCCAAATATCTATATCTTTCCAATAAAAAATTGGAGAAGCTACTGTTTGCTTATTAATCTTTATAGCATCTGCACTATTTTCAACTCTATTATATTTACTTCTACTTACAGACTCACATTTTCTTATTCCATAAAAAGTAAGAACCTGTTTATCTTTATATAGATTATTTAAAACTCTTGTTATTGGTCCTGTTTTAAACATTGAACAACACCATCTCAGCATTCTTGCAGGTGGACCAATATCTTCACATACCCTATAGAAATTTTGTTCTTTATTTTTAGCTATTTTAAATATTGCCTTTCTATTATTCTCCCTAAATCTTTTTACATACTCCATAGTTATAGGAAATTCTAAAGTAGTATCTCCAAAAATATGTACAAGACTTGGTTCACTTAGAGCTCTCACTGTTAAATCTGCTGATACAGTTGAATCTTTACCTCCAGAAAAGGATAAGATGATATTTTCTAAGGGATAATCTTTACTTGTTTCCTTTATGAATTCACAAGCTTCATCATAGAGATAATTCAGTCTTCCTCTGTTAGCTTTTATAAACTTTTCAATATATTTTTCAAAAAATTCGCACTTGTTTGATAAAAAGAATTTTATTTGCATAAGTAAATTTTTTATAAAATAAAAAATTTTCTTATTTAAATAAATGGAGGTATTTAATTATGAATTTAGAAACAGCTAAAGAAAATCTTTTTAAAATGAAGAATTTAACTTATTTAGAAGCCATTGAAAATAAAATGGAATTAATAAAAAATAAAATTGAGATTGATGTAGAAAAAATAAGAATTGTTAAAAATGGAAATAACTATTATTTAAAATATGAAATTGAAGAAATAGATAACTACAAAATTACTCAAGCTGAAAAAGGAATGTAAAATATGGAAAATAAAATAGTTACTAATGATGAAGATTTAATATATTGGTGTAATACTTGTAAAATACCAATAATAAAAAAACAGGGAGAGGAATTAACCTGTCCCTGTTGTGGGAAAAATATAGATTATTTAGCTTCTGACTTACGTCCTATTTTTCCAGAAGAAAGATTACTTATTGAATTACTTTTAGATAAGCCACTTGCCTTTTTAGAAAAAAGTGTTTGGGCATCTAATAATAGATATTTTATAGATGGAGAAGTTATTACAATAACATCTAGGCATTATAAAAAGTATTCTCCTGAAAAGCTTATTTTTTCGTTAAAAGAGTTCACCTTTTCAAACAAATACGAATTTTAACCCCTCATTATAATATTAAACCACTTCTCCCCTTCCCTACCTTCTCTAACATCAGAAGTTTCAAAGATTTCTATTATATTCTCTTTATATTGAGGAAAGTATTGAAGAAATTTTTCTGGAGTAAAGCAAGTAAATTCTCTTCCATCTTTTATATAATCATTCTCCCCATATTTAAAAGATAGATAAAAAATACCATCTTTTTTTAAACTTTTAAATACCTTTTTAAACACTATCTCTATATCCTCAACTGGTAAATGTAATATTGAAGCACAAGCCCACACTCCAATAAATTCATCTTCAAATTCTAAATCTCTCATATCTTGGACATTAACCTTTTGTCCTATATATTCACTAGCTTTTTTTGCTAACTCTTCTGATAAATCTAGGGCTACAACTTCAAATCCTAACTCTTTAAAGTGCTTACTATCTCTTCCACTTCCACAACCTAAATCCAAAATTTTACCTTTAGTAGTTGGAAGTTTAGATAAAAACTTCTCATATAGTAATCCCATATCAGCTCGTACAGTTTGAGAAAAAAAGTTCTCAGCATTTTCATTATAAAAATTTACTGACATTATCCCTCCATATATTTTCTACTGAAATAATTTATTACCCTATACTCTATTCTTTCCCTTATTTCTTTTAAAAGCTCTTTATTTCTCAATATCTCTTCATAAAGTTCCTTATTTAGAGAAAATATTCTATCCTCATAAGTAAAATATTCCATATTTTTACCTTTTTCAGTAAGATGCTTTATTGGATTCTCTTCTGCTAATTTTTCAAATTTTTTATTACTCCAATTTTCCCATTCCATATGTTTTTTATTATTTAAATCTTTAGCATATCTTTTGTTTTGATAGAATTTTTTAAAATATTCTCCTATCTTTTCAATAGATTGTTCTCTATTCAAAGTATCAAATAAGGCTAAAAATAAAGGCATCTTATAGGATTTAGTCATAGAAGTACTCTCTAAAAAGCTTAAAAATTCAATAGCTTTTTGAGAATAATTTTTTTGTTGCTCATTCAGAACACCAATTTCTTTTTGAAAATTATACCAACTCTTAAAGGTCTTTATATACATATGTACTGGTATCTCTCCAAAGGTATAAGTTTCCATAATTGTAGGAACTTTCTCTAAAACTTCCATTAATTTTTGGTAGTCCAATTTTACAAGCTCTTCCTGTTTTATATTCTTTCTTTTCAGCTTTTCAAAATATTCAATTAATTTAAAATCAAACTCTGTACTACATCCCTCTGGCAATAAATAATTTTTATCTATTACATTTATTGAACTTTTTTCTCTTTTGTACTCTCCTGTAAGAAAAGCTGGTCTTAGCTCTGCACCTTTATAGTTTCCAACAAAATCAAGCACTCTTAATTTATCTTTTCCATCAAAGGTTCTAAGTCCTCTTCCTAATTGTTGAATAAAGATTGTATAAGAAAGGGTTGGACGTAAAAATAGTAAAGTATCTATACAAGGAATATCCACTCCTTCATTGAATATATCAACTGTAAAAATAACCTCTATTTTCTTTTGCTGAAATCTCTCTATTATCTCTTGTCTTTTAACTATTGGAGTATCTCCTATTATTATTTCACTTTTTATCCCTTTTTTCCTAAAATACTCATTCATAACTTTACAATGGTTAATACTTGCACAGAATCCAACTGTAAAATTCTTTCTATACTCCATATATTTTTTAAAAATATTCTCAACTCTTTTTTCAACTACAAGGGCATTTTCCAAAGCTAACAAATCATATTTTCCACTTCTCCAAGGAATTAAAGAGTAATCTGTATCATCATATATTCCAAAATATTCAAAAGGAACTAACCAACCATTATTTATTCCAACTCTAAAATCACATTCATAAGCTATATTATAGTCACAAAGTTTATATATATCCCCATTATCATTTCTATCTGGAGTAGCAGTCAGCCCCAACAAAAACTCTGGCTCAAAATAATTTAAAACTTTTAAATAACTTTTTGAGCTACTATGATGAAATTCATCCACTACAATGTAATCAAAACTTTTTTTAGAAAACCAAGTTTCATTCAAGTACTCATCCTTTGAAAGTGTTGAAATACTAGCAAAAACAATATCCTTATTATTCTCTTTTTTCGTACCATTAAAAAAGCCATAAGTTTTCTTATTTCCATAAAATGATTGAAAAGATTTTCTAGCTTCTCTCAATATCTCATCTCTATGAGCAATAAAAAGAATTTTATTAAAAGCCTTTGAATCAAAAACGGATAAATATGTTTTTCCCAGTCCAGTTCCTACAATAACTAAAGCTTTTTTGTAGCCCTCTTCTCTAGTTTTTGAAAGCTCATAAAGAGCTGGTATTTGAAATTTTATTGGCTCTATTTCTCTATTTTCTAATTTTTCATCTTTATCAAATAGTTCACCATATTCATTTTTTCTATATCTTTTTTCATACTCTCTTACCCATTCCAAAGTTAATTCAAAACTATTTTTTTCATAGAGTTCTCCAAACTCTTCTAATATTTCGGCAACTTCAGCATCTTTTTCTTTTATAAAATTGTAATTCCACTCTACTCCTGTTATAAGAGCTGAATAAGATATATTTGATGAACCTATATATATCTCAAACTGATTTTCTCTTTTAAATATATAGGTTTTAGAATGGAAAGATTTATTTGAAGGATTATTAAAAATTTTTACTCCTCCAACCTCTAGTAATCTATATAGTGCATTTGGCTCCGTAACTCTCATATAGTCACTTGTAAGAATTTTTATTTTCTTTCCTTTTTCCTTTGCTTCTTTCAATTCATCAATTAAGAGTTTTATCCCAGAATCTCTTATAAAAGAAACATTCATTATTATTTCATCAGATTCATTTATTGATTTTTTTAAAACCTCATACATGTTTATTTTATTATTTGTTACTAACCCATTTTTTATTTCACCTTGTAATACAATTTTTTATTTTATAGCAATACTTGATAATTTTATATTTTATACTTTACTTAATTATTTTACTTATTTAACTAAAAAATTTTCTTTTAATTTTTTATTTTCCTCGGATACTCTTCTATATTCTTTTTCTAATATTAAAATTTTTTCTTCCAATTTTTTATATTTAAATTTATCAGTATTATAATTAACAGTAAATAAACCTATTTTTTTCTTTAAACTAAGTATCTCATTATCTTTTTTTAAATTTTTACTCATTAATACTTCTTTTTCCAAGACTAAAGTTTCTAACTCTTTATCTTTTTCTTCAAGTTTACTTTCTAGATTTTTATACTTACACTTTAATTCCTCTAGCTCCTGTATTAGTTTTTTATTTTTATAAAATATATCCAGTATTGCCATATTTTAGAATATCTCCTCTATTATTGGTATTAAATATTAATTGTTTTTAATATATTTTTAAATTAATATACTTAATACTCTTAATTTTTTCATTATCATTTACCTGCTCTAATTCTCATCTTATAAATAAAGTTTTCCTATCTTTTAAAATATACTTTACATATTTATAATATATTACCAAATTCTCATCAAAATTACAATCTATTTTCATTCAATTTCAACATTTTTATAACTTTTTTATCACTATATTCTCAATTTTTATTCACTTTTATTTAACAACATATCTATTTTCTACAAAATCATTATAAAAGTTCCTATCGTAATAAAAATAGCTCCAATAACAACTTTTAAAGTAGCTACCTCTTTTAAGAAAAGAAAAGCAAAAATAAGAGTTAAAACAATACTGAATTTATCTACTGGAACAACTTTAGAAACCTCTCCTATCTGTAAAGCTTTATAGTAACATAACCAAGAAGCTCCTGTTGCCAATCCTGAAAGAATTAAAAAAAGCCACTCCCTTCCAGGAATATTCCCTATCTGATTTCCACTCTTAGTTATAAATACCATTCCCCAAGCCATGAACACTACCACACTTGTCCTTATTGCTGTTGCAAGATTTGAACTAATACCTCCCATTCCCATCTTAGCTAATATTGAAGTTAAAGCAGCAAATATAGCTGACAAAATTGCATAAAAAAACCACATACATATCCTCTCCTTTTACTTTTTTAATAAAATGTCAATTTACAACAAAAATCAAGAACAGTATCTCTACCACTCTTGATTTTTTATTCACTATTCAATTTACTCTATTTATTGATAGACTTTTCTACTTCATTTAACATTATCTCTGTAGATTTTAGTCCTCCACTAGCTGTATACCAAACTACTGAATCTAGGAATATGATATTCCCATTTTGAGCAGCTTTAGTAGATTTTACTATTGGATTATCAAAAGCCTTATTAGCTAATAAATTATCTCCAACAACAGCAGCCTTATCAATTATGTAGATATAATCAGGATTTTTTTCTAAAAGATACTCAAATGTTACTTTATTTCCATGAGTACTAGATACTATCTCTCCAGTTGTTTTAAATCCTAAGTAATCATAAAATACAGAGAATCTTGATTTTTCCCCATAGGCAGCTATTCTTCCATTGTTAGATAATAGTACCATTGCATTATAGTTTTTAGCTTCAACTTTATTTTTTATCTCATTCATTCTCTTCTCTAGTTCTGAATATTTTTCTTTTAATACTTCAGAATTATCAAATATCTTTGTTAACATATCTACATTAGTTTTTAATCCATTCATATAATCAGTAGATGATGTCTCTACAAAAATTGTTGGGGCTATTTTTGATAATGAAGAGTAAAAATCTCTCTGTCTTCCAGCAATAATTATTAAATCTGGCTTAGCTTCATATATTTTTTCGATATTTGGCTCTTTTAAACTTCCTAAATTTTTATACTTTTCATCACTATACTTAGACAGGTGAGCTGGTACCATATCTCTTGGTAAACCTATTACCTTTGCTTGTAAAGTATCTAAGATATCTAATATTCCATAATCAAATACAACTATTCTCTTTGGATTTTTAGGAACTTCTACACTTCCTAAAGAGTGCTCGATTGTTACTTTTTCTACCTCTTCTCCCTGATGTTCAGAGCTTTTTACATACATAAATCCTATGAATAGTATAAATATAGCTACTATTCCTGCAATTATCTTTTTCACTTTTCCTCCTTAAAAATATACACAAATATTCTTATTATTTATTCTTGTTATATCAAATTCCATCTCATATAGATCTTCTAATTTCTCTTTTACTACGATATTTTCACAACTATCCATATGCTCTAATCTTCCATTTTTCATAGCTAATATATAGTCTGAATAAACTGAAGTAAAGTTTATATCATGCATAACTATTATGATTGTTTTATTTAAATCCTTAACCATCTTTTCAAAAGTTCTCATCATCTGAACAGCATTTTTCATATCCAGATTATTTAATGGTTCATCTAGTAATATATACTTAGTATTTTGAGCTATTACCATAGCTATGTAGGCTCTTTGTCTTTGTCCTCCACTTAACTCATCTAAGTATTTATCTTTGAACTCTACTAGATTCATATACTCAATAGCTTCATCTATATATTTTCTATCCTCTGCTGTAAGTTTTCCTTGAGAGTGTGGAAATCTTCCAAAAGAAACTAACTCATACACAGTAAGTCTAATGTTTGTGTTATTCTCCTGTTTTAAAATTGCCAAAGTTTTTGATAGCTCCTGCTTATCCCACTCTTTTATAGATTTTCCATCTATGAATACCTCTCCCTCATCTGGAGTGGATAGTCTACTCATCATAGATAAAAGAGTACTTTTTCCTGCTCCATTTGGTCCTATTATACAAGTTATCTTTCCATCTGGAAACTCAGTTGTAACATCTTTTACAACATATTTTGAACGATATTTTTTACTTAAACCTTTTATCTCAATCATGCTACTTTTCTCTCCTTTAATAGTATATTTAAAAGATATATTCCACCTATGAAGTTAATTATTGTCCCTATAGATATTGAGTTATTGAATACCTTCTCTACTAAAAGCTGTCCAGCTATTAAAAATACTACATTCAATAATATACCTGCCACAGATAAATAAATATGTTTATATGTAGAGAAAAGCTCCTTAGCTATATTTGTTGTAAGTAGTCCTAAGAAAGTTATCGGTCCTACTAAAGCTGTAGATATTGAAACTAAAATTGAGATTACTATTAGATACTTTTTTAATATTCTATTGTAATCTAATCCTAAGTTTATAGCTTGGTCATGTCCTAAACTCAATACATCAAGTTGATTGTGTTCTCCTACTATAAAGAATATTACTCCTCCTAAGATAACGTAAGCTACAATTAGTAAATATATATTTATAGCATTATAGCTTGCAAACAGACTTGATTGTAAAATTAAAAACTCATTTGGATCCATAATAACCTGCATAGAGTTAGATAAGCTATCTAGGAAAGTCCCTGTTACCATACCTATCAATACCATATACAATATCTTTCCTTTTGAATTTCCACTAAAAAGTTTTTGTAAACTACTTGTTATCAAAATCATAGCTATAATTGTTAGGAAAAATTTAACTATATCATCTGATAATATTGGTATAAATTTGTGGAAAATAAAGAATATTGCTGTTTGTAAAAATGTATACATAGCATCTAATCCCATAACACTCGGTGTTAAGATTCTACTATTAGTAATTGTTTGAAATATTAAAGTAGAGATAGATATACATATTCCACTTAATAAAATTCCAAATAGTTTTGGAATACGTAACCCAATTAGAAATCTAAAATTATTAAAATTTACCCCTAACATTAGGAATAATCCTACAAAAATTAACACTATTAAGAATAAAATAGAAAGCTTGTGCTCTATCTGTTTATGTTTAGTATTCAAGTTTTAACCTCCTTAAAATAAGCATTAAGAAAATTCCACTTCCTATGACACCAGATACTAAACCTATTTGTATCTCATATGGATAAATTATAACTCTTCCTAAAATATCACATAGCAATAGAAAAGCACTTCCTGAAATTCCACTCAGATATATATTTTTAGAAAGATTATCTCCATTAAACATAGAAATAATATTTGGAATGATTAATCCTAAAAATGGTATAGATCCTATTGTTATTATTATTAAAGATGAGATTACACAAACTAGCCCAAGCCCTACATTTACAACTTGCTTGTAATTCAGCCCAAGGTTTGTAGCAAACTCCTCTCCCAAACCAGAGATTGTAAATTTTTTCGAGTATAAAAAAGCTACTATAACTAATGGTATTGTCAGATATAGTAATTCATAATTTCCCTTTATTACCCCTGAAAAATCTCCAAATAACCAAGCACTAAGATTTTGTATCATATCTGCTTTATAAGCAAAGAACATAGTTAACGAGCTTATTATTCCACTTATCATAATCCCTATTAATGGAACTAAAACATTATCCTTTGCTCTTATCTTTCTTATTATCCCTAAAAATAGAAAAGTTCCTCCCATGGCAAAAATAGACGCCACTACCATTTTTGCAATAAGGCTCTCATATGGAAAGAATATCATCGCCACTAATATTCCTAACTTTGATGCCTCTGAAGTTCCCGCAGTAGTAGGTGATACAAACTTATTCATTGTGAGCTGTTGCATAATAAGTCCACAAATACTCATTCCAAATCCTGCTACTATTATACTTATTGTTCTTGGAATTCTACTAAATATAAATATATTATAGCTATGACTTCCTTGAACAAAGATTTCATTTATCTCTGTGGAAGCTACCCCTAGCAATGTAGAAATCACTGCTAGGAGTAGAAGAGCCACAGTTACAACTATATTGTACATAAAACTCTCCTTAAATCTAATTTTCTTTTAATTAAAATGTCATTTTAAATCCAACGTAATAGTTTCTTTCATCAGCTGGAGTTGCTGAATCAGTTTTTTCAGTTGTATAATAAATTTCATTAAATACGTTATTTATACCAGCTTTTAAAGTTAAGTTTTCAGTTACTTTATATCTCATTCCAATATCTGTAACATTTACAGCTGGTGTTGTTATCCCTTTTGATATTTTATCTCCTGTATATCTATATGATATGTTTGCGTCAAATTTAGGAGTAAACTTATAATTTGCTCCAATTGAAGCTTTAAATCTTGGAATATCAGTTAATCTATCTCCTGTGCTATAATCATCAGTATCAGATTTAGCAACAGCATCTATATAGTTAAATCCAGAAGTTAGTGTTAAGTTCCCAAAGTAATTTTCCATACTAAACTCTATTCCATTTCTTCTAGTTTTTCCTATATTATCATAATATTTTGGTCCATCTTGTTCTAGTTTGTACGAATTTATTTCATTATCTTTCTCAAGTCTATAGAATGTTAAAGATACAAAGGTATTTGATGTAATATAATCTTTTACTCCTATTTCAAAAGTATCTGAAGTCTCTGATTGTAAAGTTTTACTTTTATCCTCTACACTTCCTAATTGTCCTGGAGTTGGAGACATAAATCCTTTCTCATATCTAAAGAAAATATTTCCTGTATCTCTATATTTATAACTTAAAACTCCTTCATAAGATTTATTTTCTTCATCAAATTTTCTATTTATATCTGTTCCAACTAAATCATAATCAGCCCACTCATATCTAAATCCAGCTGTAAACTCTAATTTTTCAGTTAAATCATATTTATTTAAAATATATGGTGATATTGTATCTTTTTTATAATCTCTTACATATGGAACACTCTTTCCTTTAGAAGTTGAAAATCCATCACCTTCATGCTTTCCTTCTATAACATCTACCCCTACAATGATACTTCCATTTTCATAATTTTGATTAGCTTTTAATAAAACTCCATTTGTAGTCTCTTGTAAATCATCTTCAGCTGTATTTTTCTTCTTTTTTGGGTCATAAGTATGTCCATCATTATACATCTTAGTAGTATATAGAGTTGTTGTAAAATTGAAATCCTTATTAGGAGTATACTCATATTTTCCAGTTAAATTTTCTCTTGTTATATTTCTTTCTGTATAAGTACTTCCCTTAGCTCTTCTATCACTCTCTAATTGTAATTTTGTTGGCATTGATGTTGTAGTTTCATTCTCTACAAATCTTGAACCCTTTAAGCTAAATTTGTGTTTATCAGAAAGTTTGTATTGGATATTTCCATCTATATAGTCATTTGCTCCTTTATTTCCTTTTCTATATCCTCTATTATTTTGTCCAGCATAGTTTACTCCAACTGCTAAATTATCGGTTACTTTTGCTGTAGCTCCAGTAGCAATTTTTTTACTGTTATATGAATCATAATCCCCTTCTATATATCCAGTATTTTTAAACTCTGATTTCGTTATAATATTAACAACTCCACCAGATACTCCATTTCCATAAAGTACTGCTCCTCCACCAGGTGCTATTTCAATTCTTTCAATTATACTCATTGGAATAGTATCTAAACCGCTCCCTTTTGGTGAATTTGAAAGTGGATTAATAGCTACTCCATCTACTAATATTTTTACATTGCTTGTAGCTGACTCTCCACTTCCTCTCATATCTATAGCTGTACCATTTTTAGTTCTTACTATATTGATTGCCGGATTATCACTTAATGCTTCTGTAACATTTTTATAGTTTTTCTCCTCTATCTGTTCTTGTGTTATTATGCTTATATTTGTTGGTTCATCTAATAAAGTTGTTTCAAATCCCATAGATGTTACAACTGTTTCTCCTAGATGTATAGTCTCTTGTGCGTTAGCAACAGCACTAGCACAAATTAAAAATGATAATATTGCTAATTTTTTCATTGTTTTTTATTCTCCCTTTTTCATCTACTTTTCACATGATTTTTATTATATATTAAAAAATTATTTTAGTCAAGATATTTTGATTTTAAAAATTATTATTTCCAAATTAAAATTATATAATAATAAATAATATTCATATTAAATATTCTATTTTTAAATATATTTTTTTACAGTATTAAAGTAATAAAATTGATTTTATCCTTATAATCCTGTATCTAAATTATTAAATTTATTGAATTATTTAATTTTTATAAAATTAAAATTTTTCATTTTTTTATAAAACTAAATTATTTTCTAGCTATTATTTTAATAATCAAAATAATTTTTGTATTTTATTAAAACTTTTTTCTAATTAAGTTTTTTAAATATAAAAAACTCAAGAATAACTACATATAAAAGTTATCCTTGAGTTTTTATTTAAATAGTTACTTTATTTACTATAAAATATTTTTACTAATCTTTAGACTTGATTTTTTCTATCCAATATGATAGAATTTTTTTAAGGGAATGAAGTTCTCCCTTGGTTTTAAACCTAAACTGCTTAGTAAGCTGATGACTTCTACTTTGTATGGTAGAAGTGTCAGCTTTTTTTATTATTTTTAACTTGAAAGGAGATTTTTTATGTTATTTAGTTTAGCACTTATTTTTCTTTTAGGAATGATTTTAGGTTCCTTATTTAAAAAATTAAAACTTCCCGCTTTGCTTGGAATGTTACTTACAGGTATTTTACTTGGCCCCCATTTTTTTAATCTTCTAGATTCATCTATATTGAATATCTCTGCTGATTTAAGGCAGATTGCTTTAATAATTATTTTAACTAGAGCTGGATTAAATCTAGATATTCAGGATTTAAAAAAAGTGGGAAGACCTGCTTTCTTTATGTGTTTTATTCCAGCAACACTAGAGATAATAGGAATGATTATATTAGCCTCATACCTTTTTAAACTTTCATTTTTAGACTCCGCTATACTTGGTACTGTAATAGCTGCTGTTTCTCCAGCTGTAATAGTTCCAAAAATGTTAAAACTTATGGAGGAGGGCTATGGAAAGAAGAACAGTATTCCTCAGTTAATTATGGCTGGAGCTTCTGTAGATGATATATTTGTTATAGTCTTATTTACAGTTTTCACTGGTCTTGCAACTACAGGAGCACTCTCATTTGCTGAATTTATAAAAATACCTACTTCTATTATTTTAGGACTTTTAGCTGGGGCTATTCTCGGAAAAATTTTAGCTCTCTTTTTTGAAAAGATACATCTTCGTGATAGTAATAAAGTTATTATTTTATTAAGTATTGCTTTTCTTTTAGTAACTTTAGAAAAATCAATAACAGGAGTAATAGGTTTCTCTGGTTTATTAGCTATAATGACTATGGGAGGAACTATTAAGAAGTTTAGAAAAGAGGTAGCTATTAGGCTTTCAAATAAGTTTTCAAAATTATGGATAGCAAGTGAACTTATACTCTTTGTTTTAGTTGGTGCATCTGTGAATATAAATTATTTAAGTTCTACTGGTATCTTGGCTATTATTCTTATACTTGGTGTTCTTATATTCCGTATGTTTGGAGTTTTTATATCACTTCTAGGAACGCCTCTTGATAGAAAGGAACGTCTTTTTTCTATGATAGCTTACTGCCCTAAAGCAACTGTCCAAGCTGCTATTGGTTCTATCCCTTTAGCTATGGGCTTACCTTGTGGAGAGTTAATTCTTTCTATCGCTGTTTTATCAATTTTAATTACAGCACCATTAGCAAGTTTTGCTATTGATCTCACTTATAAAAAATTACTTACAAAATAAAATAGGGGGCTTATCCCCCTATTCATAATTCTTTATTTTTACAACTTCTCCAGATTTATCATACCATTTCCAAGTTCCACTCATATTATTCTTGCTATAATATCCTTCAAATTCAACATCTCCAGTTTCATAAAACTTCATTTTCTTTCCATCTAGTTTATCTTCAAAATAAGTTGTAACAGTTGAAAGTCTTCCATTTTCTAAATAAATCTCTTTTTTACCATGAAGTTTTCCTTGAATATAGTTTGATACAGACTTTATATTTCCATTTGAATAGTATTCCGTCATAATTCCATCTAGCTTATTCAATATGTAATTACATTCCAAATACACTATTCCATTCTCATATTTAATAACTTTACCATTTAAATAATCATCTTTATACTCTAACTCTTCACAAAGATTTTTATTAAGATCATACTTTTTTAAAATCCCCTGCTTACGACTATTTTCATCTATATAATACTCATATAGATAGATTCCTACCTCTTCCACCTTCTTTTCCAATTTCATATTACCACCAGTGATGATGTCTACCTATTCTGTAACCACCATAACCTATTCCTCCAACTATAACAGCATCTATTAAATTCTCTCTTCTTCTTTCTGCTTCAGCTCTCTCAAATGCTAATTTCTTTTCATACTCAAGTTTCTCTTTTTCTAGTTTTAATTTTTCTTTAGTATAATAAATATTCATCTCTTGTGGAGAGGGAAGATTTTTCTTTATCTCTTTCTCTCTATTTTCTGTAACTAATTTTTTATACTCATTATATTTTTCTATTCTATTTTCTACCTCATTACTAGAATAACTCAATGTAAAAACTTGAAGTATTAAAATAAAAAATAGTATTTTTTTCATTCTTACCACCTCAACTATAAACCTAAAACTCTATCTTTAAATTAAAGCTGTTTTGATTTATTAGTATTTTTTCAATAAGCTCATCTTTTCTGTTTCGCCCATTAAAAGTTACATTCAATTTTTTACATAACATTCTCAAGTCTCTGAAACTTAAAGCTTCTAATCCCTCTTTAGTGAATTTTTCATCCTCTCTTTCCTCTTTAAATATTCTTTCATATGATAGCTCTGATACAGTTTTCTCACTCATCATCACTTCAAATATTTTTTGGAAATTAGGTTTATAAAAAGTTTTCTCCACTCCCTCTAATTTTTTTATAAAAAATAGCTCCTTCTCTAATCCTACTTTCTTTATTTTAGGAAGTCTTACTGCTTCTAGTCCAGCGTTTAAGCATATTTCTGTATCTGTTATTGAAAAATACCCATCTTCTGTCATCTCATCTTTTTCCTCTTTATTTAAGGCCTTTTCAATAAGATATGTTATCAAAGCACACTGTTCTACTCCATAAGTGGCTAAAACTTTTTTATTAAATCTAAAACTATCTCCACCAGTTAATATATAAAAAAGATTATCATATTTCATTCTCTTATCACCTCATTCTCTATATATTATACCATATTATTTCAATTTCCCATATACTAAGAATTATAATTCAAAACATAATTTCGTGAACCTCTCCCACTTAAAATTACTTTGTAATTTTTGAAGTGGGAGCTTCTTCTTGGGAAGTAGTTGCTTTTGTTAGCCAACTATATTTACCAAGCTAATCCCGTAGTTCCTACGGTTCTTTTTAGTTTTAGACTGCTTGTTTTATTCTTAGACCTTCAGTCAATATATTTTTAGCTGCGTTTATATCTCTATCGTGATGAGTATAACAAACTGAACAAGTCCACTCTCTTACATCAAGAGTTTTCTTGCCATCTTTATAACCACATACAGAGCATATTTGACTTGATGGATAAAATTTATCAATTTTTATTATCTCTTTACCATACCATTTCGCTT
>NZ_JACSNP010000219.1 GCF_016900045.1 Fusobacterium mortiferum | reverse complement strand
ATTAAAATCCGGATAATCTATCAAAACAAGCAAATCTGGTTTTTGTCTCTTCATTTCTTCTACAAGAAAATCTTTCAACTTAAACATCTTTCGAAGATTTATCAATACTTCCCAAAACCCCATCACACTATAATCTAACATATTTTTACAAAGTGTTACACCAGCAGCTTCCATTTGTGGTCCACCAAAACCGAATAAATATGTATTCGGTGCTATTTCCTTTATTGCCTTCGCTAAGTT
>NZ_JACSNP010000218.1 GCF_016900045.1 Fusobacterium mortiferum | reverse complement strand
CTGTACGAGCCTGCTATAAAGCCAATATTTTTATGATTTGCTGGAGATTTCACCAGCACCGCCAATTTATAAATATATGGGGGTATCCCCAATTTTGGGGACACCCCCGACAAGCGATATTTCATCGGAAGAGTATCAGAACGGAAATTTGCGTTTTGATAATTTCTTTTGGCAGTTCTGAAAACTCAACTTTGAGCTTTGATAATTTCTTTTGGCGGTTCTGAAAATCCAACTTTGGAC
>NZ_JACSNP010000217.1 GCF_016900045.1 Fusobacterium mortiferum | reverse complement strand
TTTATGTACACATATTGAAAGGAGGTGATACCAATGCACAATAAAAGATACGATAGAATGAAAGCCATCCTATTTGTAGTATTAATCATAATACTGCTATGGAATGGCTTTTCTTCTAATCATTTTAAATTCAGCGTAAGTGTTGCCCCACCAGCATTTACTATTGAATTTGATAATGATAAATGCAACTGTAATTGTTGCTGGAAGAGAGAGGAGTAATCCTCTCCTTCTATCGTATAT
>NZ_JACSNP010000216.1 GCF_016900045.1 Fusobacterium mortiferum | reverse complement strand
GTATTCTTGAAGATATTCCTTTTATTCGTTTAACAACTTTATGTATACCAAATTGTGGATCAACTTCTAAAAGCAAATGAACATGGTCTGGCATTACTTCCATCTCGATTAAATCGACGTGAAGCTCCTGACAAATATTATTAATCAACTCCTTTAATCGTTCATCAACACCATTGTTCAACACTTTTCTACGATATTTAGGACAAAATACTACATGATATTTACAAGAATATACTATAT
>NZ_JACSNP010000215.1 GCF_016900045.1 Fusobacterium mortiferum | reverse complement strand
ACGGTGACCAGCCTTACCCAGATGAACGGTCAGGCAATTGCGATGGGCACGGGCACCCGTTCTGCTGGTACGCAACGAGTCACCATCGCCACGGACGATGTGGTTCCAGCTTCGCAGAGTGGCACGTGGACGGTGCAACCGGGCAACACGGCCAACACGACTGCATGGCTGACTCAGAATACGCCAGCAACCTCTGGCGGGCTGACCACCTTCATGGCCTCTGGCTCCGATGGCTCCTCGA
>NZ_JACSNP010000214.1 GCF_016900045.1 Fusobacterium mortiferum | reverse complement strand
GCGCTAGACTTAGAAAACACATTGATTTTCTCTATCAAAAAGGCAGTGTTTATAAAGCTTATAATAATAATTTACTTAATCACGGTTGCATTCCACTCAATGAAGATGGTACTTTTAAGCGCATAAAAATCAACAATCAAACATATTATGGCAAGAACTATCTTGATTTTTGTGATAAGACCATTCGTCAAGCTTATTTAGGTTTATACGACCAAAAAGTCATCGATTTGATGTATTATTT
>NZ_JACSNP010000213.1 GCF_016900045.1 Fusobacterium mortiferum | reverse complement strand
GCATTAATCGTAACGATTATCTTTGTTCCATCAATGCCAGTTAAAAGCCATTTATCATATGGCACTCAGCTTAGTATTTTAAAAGAAAAAAATGTATGGATGGCTATTATTGCTGTAGTATTTTTAAATGGCGGTATTTTTGGTGTATACAGTTATTTAGCAGATTATTTAGAACGCGTTACGAATTATTCAGCAGAAATCATCAGTATTGCTTTGCTCGTTTATGGTCTTGCCAATATAG
>NZ_JACSNP010000212.1 GCF_016900045.1 Fusobacterium mortiferum | reverse complement strand
GCGTAATCATCAATGAAGCCATTTTATAAGAAATTTTACCGTTAGACCATCCTTCTATCCATTGACCAGTAGTTGCAATCATGCCAATAGCAGTAGTTAAACAAGCTAAAATAACAGCGATAGATAAAATACAGCTACCTTCATAGCCAGCCAAATTTTTTACTAAATCAGTTAATAAGAATGTAGCATTTACATCTAAACCATAATAATTTACGCCTTGAGCTCCTAAATATGCCAATCC
>NZ_JACSNP010000211.1 GCF_016900045.1 Fusobacterium mortiferum | reverse complement strand
CGTCAACACCGCGTGTCGGTTCATCGAGGATCAGAATGCGCGGGCCGATCGCCACCCAACGTGAAATCAGCAGTTTTTGTTGGTTACCGCCAGACAGGCCACCCGCCCGAACCTGGGCGTGTGGCACGCGGATATTCAGCAGGCCGATGGCGTGACTGGAAATTCGCTGTGCTTTTCGTCGGTTAAGCAGGCCATAGCGTCCGTCGCGCTCCAGTGTCGCCATAACGATATTTTCATGCGC
>NZ_JACSNP010000210.1 GCF_016900045.1 Fusobacterium mortiferum | reverse complement strand
AGCTGATAGACTAGACAATATAAAGGAATTTGTAGACAATAATTTATCGAAGGTACAGGATAAATTGTCTAATAATATTATTGAATTGAAAGATGTATTTGATGATAATTTATCTAAGCAGAATAATTTAATACAGGATGAAATGGTATCGCTGAAACAGACTCAGCAAGAAAACAAAGCTTATATGGCAGAAGTTTTTAAAACTTGTAATGATAATATATCTAAAATACAAGCTCAATAT
>NZ_JACSNP010000020.1 GCF_016900045.1 Fusobacterium mortiferum | reverse complement strand
GGTTCTATAAAGAAAGATTTAAAACTAAAAGATAGAGTTTATAGGTGTTCACATTGTGGAACAGTAATAGATAGAGACTATAACGCTTCACTGAATTTATCTATGTATAAATTAGCATAATTTCACAAACAAGAAAATGCTAATGTGTAGGACGCGTTGTATCCGAATTTAAGCCTTTGGAGAGTTATATCAAACGAAAGTAGCTTAGGCAAAATCGGACTTGTAGAAGAAGGAAATAAACAAATTTCTATATTTTTATAGATTTTTGGCAACGGTAGCTTATGATACTAAATGGAAAATACAAAGTTAAGGGAAATGATAAACAGCTAAAAGATGGAGATACTATAGAATTTGTTGAAGGATTTTCTACTTGTAGTGGACTTTGCTCAGCTTGTGAAACTCTGAAAAAAATAAAAACACAAGAGGAATTAAAAGAAAACTTCCCAAATATAGAATTAGAAAAAATAGAAGACTAATAGGAGTTGATTTTATGAAAAAACCAGTTATAGGAATAACTTCTGCATGGGAAAATGACCCTAATTTAAAAAATTATTTTAGAAATTGTGTTAGTATAGATTATTCTAAATCTATTATAGCAGCTGGAGGAACACCAATTATTATTCCTACTCTTGATGATTTAGATACTATAAAGGAGCAAGTTAAATTATTAGATGGATTAATTTTATCTGGAGGAGCTGATGTTAATCCTCTACTATATGGAGAAGAATTTAAAAATGGAATAGGAGTCGTTTCTCTTGAGAGAGATAGAGGGGAGATGCTTTTCCTTGAAGAGTTTATAAAGAGTGGTAAACCAATACTTGGAATATGTCGTGGGCATCAACTTTTAAATGTATTTATGGGTGGTACTCTTTTTCAAGATTTAAAATATACTAATACCGAAGTGGTAAAACATAGACAGGATTTTTACCCTGACATGCCTGTTCATAAGGTAAAAATTATAGATAAAGATAATATACTAGCTGATTTATTTGGAGAAGAGATTTTTACTAACTCTTTTCACCATCAAGCAGTTAACAAAATAGGAAAAGATCTTACACCTATAGCTGTAGCTTCTGATGGGATTATAGAGGCTTTCCAAATGAAAAACCATAAATTTTTCTACGGTATTCAATGGCATCCAGAGATGATGACAGCTCGTGGAAATACAGATATGCTAAAAATATTTGAAAAATTTGTAGAAAAAGCTGCTGCAAAGTAATTTGCAACAGCTCTTTTTTTACTTAAAAATCTCTCCAGCTTCTAAATACCACAGTAATAAGTCTAAACTATCCATAGAGATATTTACAAATTCACAATACTCCTTCATTTTTTTCTCTATCTCTAAATAAAGTTTAGGTGTTATAGTTTTAGGTATCTCATCTATTACCTCGAGTCTTACTAGATTTCTCAATATATGTCTATCCAATATAGATATCTCTTTTCCAAAGCCTACATTTCTTAAAAAGTGACTTGCCTCTTTAAAAGCCATTCCTTTTATATTTTTTACTATCCATAATCTAGCTTCTTTTATATCTGAAAAACTTGAAAAGAAATCCTTTGTAATAAACTCTCCCTTCTCATTTTTCATCTTTTCTCTAAGCTCTACTAGATATTTAGCCTTATTATTTTTAAATCTTACTATATTGAGATATTCTACCATCTCCTCTGCTGTTCCATTAAAAAGTAATCCATTATCTCTCAATGTTGTGATAGCCTTCCAAGCATTAACAGCTTTCGATTGAGGAGTTAATATACAGAAAGATAGTTCCACATGTATATCTCTATTACTTCCTTTTTCCCATACCTTTTTAAACTCTTTTAATCTTTTTTCTATATCATCTTTTTTTTCAAGATAAACCTTCTCTATTTCATAAAAATAATCATTCTTCCTCATTTTTTTCTCCATTATATTTTTTTATTTCAAACCAGAAATTTACCATATTTCCTTCTGAAAGATAGATTCCATATTTACTTTTATGATTTTCTAATACTCCCGCTACGATAGATAGTCCTAAACCATGTCCCTCTTTTCCAATAGCACTATCCAATCTTACAAACGGTGTCCATATAGTTTCTAAATCTTTTTCTTTTAAATTTTCACTCTCATTACTTACAGTTACCATACATCTATTTTTTTTATCTTCTACTTTTACCTTTATAGAAGACTCTCCTGTTCTATACTTTATAGCATTTGAAATAAGGTTATCTAATACTCTATCTATATACTTTTCATCACAAAGTACATTTATATCCTCTTTACCTTCATACTCAATTTTTACAGTTTTACTTGAATATTTATCTATTATCTCTTTGATAATATGATAGATGTTTGTCTTCTCCATATTCATCTTAAAGTATCCAGACTCTATTTGTGAAATAAGCAGTAATTCTTTAACAAGACTATCCATTTTATAGCTTTCCTCTACTATGACATCACAATAGAAGTTTCTATCCTCTTCATTAGCTACATTTTCCATAAGACCTTGGGCATATCCTTGTATTATAGCTATAGGAGTTTTTAGCTCATGACTTACACAAGCAACAAACTCTTTTCTTAACTTATCTAATCTCTTCTCTCTCTCAATATCAGCTAATAGTTTTTTATTAACTCTATTTATCTCATCAATACTTTTTTCTAGAGTCTCTCCCATCTGATTTATAGCTTCTCCTAGCTCTCCTATTTCATCACTTCTATCAGCTTCAAATTTTCTACTAAAATCTAATTTAGCTATTTTTTGAGTTATCTCTTTTATCTCTAATATTGGTATAACCATTGCTTTAGAGAAGAAAAAAGCCATTGATGAACCTATAATAAAGGCTACTATAATTATTTGTAAATGGTAGTTCATAGAAACCTCTAATCCCTCTTGAATTAAACTCAATGGTGTTATTATCTCTATATATCTATCAGCTTTATATGGCATAAAAAGAATTAAAACTTTCCCTCTATAATCCTCAAAAGAAACTGTTTTAAATATCGGTTGCTCATCTTTAAGACTTTTCTTTATCTCGTTTACCTCTTCCTCTGTAAGCTGTTTCTTTTGATAATACTTATCTACTTGCTCTCTTTTCTTTATCACTATTTCAGCATTATTTTGAACCTCTAGATTTCTAAAATCAACTATATAGTTCGGATCACTAATAACCCTTCCCATCTGTATTAATCTCTCTTTTTTATTTGTTATATAGAATTTTTCAAGATATACTGTATTAGTTATAGCAAAGCCCGCTATTATCAATAATACCATACTCCACATCAGAAGGAACATCTTCCATCTTATTTTCATAATCTACTCCTCAAATTTATAACCAAAACCTCTTACTGTTTGAATATACTCCTCACCTATTTTTTTTCTCAATCTTTTTATATGAGTATCTACAGTTCTCGAATCTCCAAAATAATCCCAACCCCATACAGAGTTTAAAATTTTCTCTCTTGATAGAGCAACACCCTTATTTTCTACAAAAAAGTAAAGCAAATCATACTCTTTAGGAGTTAAATCCAATACTACCCCTTTTAATCTAACCTCTCTCTTTACTCCATCTATTGTTAAATCTCCAAATACCAACGGTGCTTTATCTACAATCTTTCCATCTCTTCTTAAAAGAGCTTTTATCTTTGCTACTAAAAGTTTTGGATTGAAAGGCTTTACCATATACTCATCTGTTTCTAATTCAAATCCAAAAAGTTGGTCTCCCTCATCTGCTCTTGCAGTAAGCATTATAATAGGAACCTGTGATTCCTCTCTTATCTTTCTACATACACTCCAACCATCTATTTTTGGCATCATTATATCTAAAATTACAATATCATATATATTTGTAAAAAATTTCTCTAATCCCTCTTCTCCATCTCCAGCTTCATCTACAATATACCCCTCTCTTACTAGGTAATCCTTTATCAATTTTCTTATCTTCCACTCATCATCTATTACAAGTATTCTTTTCATCATATTCCCTCCTCTACTTTATCATCTTATTTATTGTGTATAAAAAGTCATTTACGATTTTTTCCTCTAGCCCCAATTTTATATCTCTCACTAAACAATTTTTTATATGCCTTTCTAAAATCACTCTTGATACACTATCTAGTTCATTTTTTATTATAGCTATCTCTTTTAGGATACTGCTACAACATTCATCTTTTTCAATACACTCTTTTATTTTTTCTACCTGTATCTCTACTTTTTTTATTATATTATCATTACTCTCATTTATTTTTTTTATATTTTTATCTAATAAACTTTCCAAGGTTTTTATCAATTCCTCTGTTGCTTCCTCTTCCAGTCCAGATTTTATTTCATTAACTACACAACTTCTCAAATGAGCTTCTAAGATAACTTTAGCTATTCCATTTAAAGCTGATTTTACAGATGAGATTTGATTTAGTATCTCATCACACTTTACATGATTTAATATCATTCTTTCTATGCCCCGCAGTTGCCCTGCTATTCTATTTATTCTAGAGATAAGACTTTTTCTAAAATTATTCTCTGTTGATAAACAGTGTCCTTGTACCTCTTCTATATTTCTATTCTTCATTCTATCACCTTACTAACTATGAGTATATTATATTATACATTAAAAAAAGGTATTGTTGCAAATTTAAAATAAAATTTTACACAATACCTCTTTTCAATTATTTTTTAAACTTTTTTAATCTAAGAGCATTAGTAACTACAGATACAGAACTCATTGCCATAGCTGCTCCTGCTATCATAGGATTTAATAGATGACCTGTAAGTGGATATAACACCCCTGCTGCTACTGGTATTCCCACTGTATTGTATATAAAAGCCCAGAATAGATTCTCTTTTATATTTTTAATAACAGCATGGCTCAACTCCATAGCTACTAGCACATCTTTTAAATCTCTTTTCATCAGAACAATATCAGCACTCTCCATAGCTATATCTGTTCCTCCACCTATAGCTATACCTATATTGGCTTGTACTAAAGCTGGTGAATCATTTATTCCATCTCCTACCATAGCGACATTTCTGCCTTGTTCTTGTAACTCTTTCACTTTTAGATATTTCTCTTCTGGTGTTACCTCAGCAAATATTATATCTATTCCAGCCTCTTTTCCTATTGCTTGAGCTGTTAATTTATTATCACCAGTTATCATTCCTACATGATATCCTCTATTCTTAAGCTCTTTTATTGTTTCTATTGCCTCTGGTTTCAAAATATCAGCTACAGCTATTACTCCAATTAAGCTATCCTCAATAGCTATGTACATTGGTGTCTTGCCTTGATATGCTAATTTTTCTAAAATATTCTCATTAATTATATCTATAGAAAAATCTCTCATCAATTTTATATTTCCAATATATACTTTTTTTCCATCTATAACTCCAGTTACTCCCTTTCCAGTTATAGATTCAAACTTTTCAACCTTTGGGAATTGTAACTTTCTCTCTTTTCCAGCCTCTACAATAGCCTCTCCCAAGGGATGTTCTGAATACTCCTCCAATGCTCCAGCCACTCTCAAAATCTCATCTTCATCTATATTACTAAAGCTCATTATATCTGTTACCTTTGGTTTTCCAATAGTTAACGTTCCTGTTTTGTCAAAAACTATTGTATCTATCTTGTGAGCCTTTTCAAGAGCCTCTCCAGATTTTATAAGTATTCCTAGTTCCGCTCCTCTTCCAGTTCCTACCATTATAGCCGTAGGTGTAGCTAATCCTAAAGAACATGGACAGGCTATAACCATAACAGCCACAAATATTGTTAAAGCAAATATTGATGGAGCTTCATGTATCTTTACTATTCCTCTACTTCCTAAATAGTACCAAGTTATCCCAGCCACTGTTGCTATCAACATTACTGTTGGTACAAAGTATCCAGATACTCTATCAGCTATCTTAGCTATTGGAGCCTTACTTCCTTGAGCATTCTCCACTAACTTGATTATCTTAGAGATAACTGTATCCTTACCTATTGCTTGAGCTTTTACCTGAATTACTCCATTTTTATTTATGCTTGCTCCAAAAACTTTATCTCCAATATTTTTCTCTACCGGAATACTCTCTCCTGTTAACATAGATTCATCTACACTACTTTGTCCCTCTACTACAACGCCATCTACTGGGATACTCTCACCAGGTTTTACAAGAACTATCTCATCTAGTTCTACCTCTTCAATATCTACCTGTACAAATTTTCCATCTCTTACAAGAGTAGCCTTCTTACTTTTTAAATTCATCAATTTTTTTATAGCTTCTGAAGTCTTCCCTTTACTCACATTTTCTAAGTATTTTCCCAACAGAATAAGAGCTAAGATAACTACTCCAGATTCATAGTATAGAGAATGTACATAATGAAAATCTCCACTATATATCTTATATGTTCCGTATAGACTATACAATATAGCTGACCCTGTACCTGTTGCTATCAATGAATCCATGCTTGGACTTCTCATTATTAACTGCTTTATTCCAACCTTATAAAATCTTCTTCCTATATAGATTACTGGAATTGCTAAGATTAATTGAATTAAGGCGAAATTAAGTGGATTTATATCTGGTGATATGATATTAGGAACAGGAAGTCCAACCATTGTTCCCATAGAGATATAAAACACAATAGCCGAGAAAAATATAGCTAGTTTAAACTCTAAAAACTCCTGTTTAAGTTTCTTTTCACTCTCTATAGCTTTACTGTCTTCCTCTATATCCTCATGTTTTTTTCCCTCATATCCCAACTTTTTTATAACTTCCAAAATCTCAGAGAGTTTTATCTTTTCGGAGTCATAGAGAATTTTTCCTCTACTATTAGCTAGATTTACTGCTATCTTCTTTACTCCCTCCAACTTTCCAATTTTTCTTTCTATCTTATTTACACAGACTTGGCAAGTTATCCCAGTAATATCTATCTCTACCTCTTTAAAATCATTTATCTCCTCTATCTCATATCCTAACTTTTTAACTACCTCTTTTATTTTTTCACTATTTAATAGGTTTTCATCATACTCAATAGTTAGTTTTCCATTAGAAAGATTTACAACTGCCTCCTTTACTCCCTCTAACTTTCCAACTTTTCTCTCAATCTTATTTACACAGACTTGGCAAGTAACACCACCTAGCTGATAATTTTTTTTAATCATTAGATTACCTCATATCCAGCATCATCTAAAGCTTCAACTATAATACTCATATCAAAATCATCTGGAATATTAACAGTAGCCTCTCCTATCTTTACTTCTAATACCTCTACTCCAGATATATTCTCCAATGTATTAGCTACACTTTTTACACAGTGTTGACAACCCATTCCATCTATCTTTATAACTTTTTTCATAAATTTACCTCCATACAAATAAAAATATAGGGGTACCCCCCTATATCTATATTAATATTTTTTACTAGTTTTGTCAATATTTATTTAATCTTTTTTAAATCCCCTATAAAACTTTTTACATCCTCTTCTCTTGTAGCCCAAGATGTAACAAATCTTACTACTGAATTATCTTCATCTATATTTTCCCAAAGCTCATATCTATATTTTTTTCCAATCTCCTCTATAACTCTATTTGGAAATATAAAAAACTGTTGATTTGTATAGGAATCTACCTTTAATTTGTAGCCAGCCTCTAAAACTCCTTTTTTTAACATATCAGCCATTCTATTCGAGTGTTTTCCTACTTGATAATATCTATCATCTTTAAATAACTCTATAAACTGTATCCCCAATAATCTTCCCTTAGCTAAAGTAGCACCTTTTTGCTTAGTACTACAGAAAAAACCTTCTGCTAAACTCTTATTTGTTATAACTAAAGCTTCTCCAAATAAAAGTCCACATTTAGTTCCGCCTAAATAAAAAGCATCACAATATTTAGGGTAATCACTTAATTCAATATCATTTTTTTCAGAAGCTATAGCTGATGCCATTCTTGCTCCATCAAGATATAGATACATTCCTACTTCCTTACAATAATTTGATATATTTATTAACTCCTCTTTAGTATAAAGAGTTCCTAATTCAGTTGGATTAGAGATATACACCATCTTAGGCTGTACCATATGTAAATCTCTTTTATGAGTCTCATATGCCTTCTTTATCATCTCTACATCTATCTTTCCATTTCCATCTGTTAAAAGCTCAATCACTTTATGTCCAGTTGCCTCTATAGCTCCAGCTTCATGGGTACTTATATGTCCAGTATCAGCTGATATCACTGCCTCATATGGACGTAATATATGTGATATTGTAAGAAGATTTGTTTGAGTCCCTCCAACTAAAAGACGTACATAACAATCATCATATTTAATACTCTTTTTTACAGCTTCTATCCCTTTGGCTGTGTACTCATCCTCTCCATACCCCACTGTTTGCTCTAAGTTTGTTTTTAGTAGTGCTTCCATTACTACTGGTAAAGCTCCCTCACTGTAATCATTTTTAAAACTTATCATCTTTACCTCCCTATTTTATCCAAAAAAAAGAAAATAAAATTACACCCTCTATCTTTATAAAAAGATTTTAAGGTGTAATTACTTTACTACTTTTTGTTGTTTATTATCTTAGCTAATACTCCATTTACAAATTCAGAAGTTTTTTCATCTCCATATAGTTTTGCTAACTCTACTACCTCATTAACAACTATCTCATATGGAGTAGTTTCACATAAAAGCTCATATACAGAACATTTTAATAGTGCCTTTTCAACATTTCCTATTCTTTCAAAGCTCCATCCTGTGATGTTATTATTGATAGTTTCTAATATTCTATCATTATTTTCTGCCATTCCAGTCATGTATTTTTTTATAAATGCTAACTCATTTTCATTAGTTAGAACTTCATCTCTTTTAAGGTAGTTATCTAATACCTCTTTTGTACTCTCCTCTTTTAATTCACTTTCAAAAACTAATTTAAATAGTTCTTCTCTTGCTACTCTTCTACTCATTATTTTCCTTTCCTATTCTTCATTTAATTTTTCAGACAATATATTTTTAATTTTTTTTACTTTTTTAACAAAAACAGGACTTCCTAAACAGTAACCTAAAATTGTAACTAATATTATAAAAACTGTTGCAAATATTCCTACTGTTACTAATAGAAGTGCTAATATAAACCCTGTAAAAGCATAAAGATATCTTTTTCTATTTAAAATAAGATTTGCTATAATTTCATCTAACATATATCTCTCTCCTATTCATCTATATGGTTTTCAGTAGATTTTACAGCTAATTTAGAGATTTTTACCTCAATAGCCCCTACCTCTAGTCCCATTTTATCAGCTAATTTACTTTTTATCTCATTTTGAATTGAAGATGATTTTCCAGATATATTTCCGTTAGATAACATATCAAGTCTCACTCTTATATTGAATTTTCTTCCTTTTTTAGAAGTTTCTACTCTTATATTTGAAATCTCTTTATCTTTAGATAAAAGCTCTCTTATAAAACTTGTTACAGAAGCAGAAGAGATATAAACTATTCCATCCTCTGTTTTTATCTCATAATCCTTCGTTCTTTCAAATAGAGATAAAAATTTTAATATAGATATAACAAAATAAATAACAGATATAATAAAAACTACTAGATCATAGCTCAATGTTCCTATATAAGTATTAAACTGCACAATATATGTTGGTATAGTCACATATACAATCCCCGTTATTGATAATAAAAATATACCTAACCATGCAAAAAAGAAAATTATTTTTTTAATCATAAAATACCACCTATAATAAAAGATTAGAGGTGCCTTTCAACACCTCTATGGAGTTACGCTTCTAAACCTTCCTCTTCCTCTTCAGAAGTCTCTTCAGCTCTAATTTTTACATCTTGAACATACACATTTACTTCTACTACTTTTAGCCCACTCAATTCAGATACAGCTTTTAAAACTGATTTTTGTACATCATGAGCAACCTCAGAGATAAGGTATCCATATTCTACAACGATAAATATTTCAATGCTACACTCTTTTTCTCCTACTTCTACCTTTACCCCATTTGTAGGTCTTTTCTTTCCTAAAATTTTGCTAACTTCATCAGCTACACCACCAGCTAATTTATAAACACCTTCTACATCTGAAGCTGCCTTAGCTGCTATTGTTTTTACTACATCATCAGATATTCTTATATTTCCTAATTCGCTCATTTGTAACACCTCCGTGTAATCTTCTATTATATATTATACCTAATTTTTTCAAAAAAAACTACTATTTATAAAATTATTTTTTTGAAAAATTTTCTTCAATAAAATTTGTTGAAGTTTTTCCAGCTAAATAAAGCTCATTATTTAAAACCTCTAAGTGGAAAGGTATAGTTGTATCTATTCCCTCAATTATATACTCACTTAAAGCTCTTTTCATCTTAGCTATAGCTTCCTCTCTATTGATTCCAAAAGTTATAAGCTTTCCTATCATAGAATCATAGTATGGACTGATTTCATACCCTTGATATGAGTGAGAGTCAACTCTAACTCCATTTCCTCCAGGAACTATATATTTTGTCAATACACCTGGTGAAGGTAAGAAGTTATTACTTGGATCCTCTGCATTTATTCTACACTCAATAGCATGTCCAAAAAGTTGAATATCATCTTGAGTTATATTTAATTTTGCTCCATAAGCTATTTGAATTTGTAGTTTTATAATGTCTAATCCTGTTACCATCTCAGTTACAGTATGTTCTACCTGAACTCTTGTATTCATTTCCATAAAATAGAATTTATTATCCTTATCCACTAAAAACTCTAAAGTCCCAGCTGAGTCATAATTTATAGCCTTAGCTAGTGTTACTGCTGCCTCTCCCATAGCTTTTCTAACTTCAAAAGGTAAAGAGAATGATGGTGCTTCCTCTATAAGTTTTTGATGTCTTCTTTGAATAGAGCAATCTCTCTCTCCTAAATAGATAACATTTCCATGTTTATCTCCTAAAACTTGAATCTCTATATGTCTAGGATTTTCTATAAATTTTTCTATATATACATCTGGGTTTCCAAAAGCTGCTCCAGCTTCAGTTTGAGCTGCTACTATGTTAAGTTCTAATTCCTCATCATTTCTAGCTATTCTCATACCCTTTCCTCCACCACCAGCAGTGGCTTTGATCATTACTGGATATGTTATTCTCTCATTTACCTCTTTTTTAGCTTCTGATATACTTCTTACTATTCCAGTTCCATTTGTTAGTGGTACATTATTAGCTATAGCTGTTGCTCTTGCTGTAGCTTTATCTCCCATCTTTGTGATACACTCTGGTCTAGGTCCTATGAAAGTAATATTGTGCTCCTCACATATTGAAGCAAATTTAGCATTCTCTGATAAAAATCCATATCCTGGGTGAATTGCATCTGCTCCTGTTATCTCAGCTGCAGCTATTATATTAGGTACTTTTAAGTATGATTCTGTACTTGATACTCCTCCTATACATACAGCTTCATCAGCTAATCTTACATGTAAGCTCTCTTTATCTGCTTCAGAGTATACAGCAACTGTTTTTATTCCTAATTCCTTAGCTGCTCTGATTACTCTTACAGCTATCTCTCCTCTATTTGCAATAAGTATTTTTTTAAACATTTATTTTCCTCCTGATAATCCAAGAATTTGATTATGAAATCTTTACTTTTATTAATGGTCTTCCATAATCTACTGGCTTACCATTTTCTATATATATCTCTTCTATTTTTCCTGAAAACTTAGCAACTACTGGTAAAGCTACTCCTACAGCTATTACACTTCCTAGCTCTTGTCCAGCCTTTATCTCTTGTCCTACTTCTATTATTGGAGTTCCATCTTTCTTTACATAAGTATATCTTCCTATATGCTCTGAAACTACATCTTTACAATTTGTTACTTCCTTCTTTTTCTCCTCTTTTACAGCTTCAGCTTTCTTTGGAGCTACTTGTTTTTTCTCTGGTTGTAACGACCCTTTTATGTTTATTTTTATTTCAGATGTTTCATATGATATCTCAGTCAAGTTTTTTTCTTGAAGAATTTTCATTAACTCTTCAATAGTATTTATATCACCTTTCATAAATTCCTCCTTATTTTTTATATATTTTACCACTAACTAAGCTATATTTCAATAAAAATTACATACGTTATTTTATAGTTATCCTCTCTTCTCCCATCAGTTGAGTTATCTCTTCTAAGAAAAGTCTATCGGGATTCACACTATATCTACTCTTTTTAATCTCTTTATGATTGCTATCCTTTATAGCAAAGAAAACTGGTACATCTCCGACTGAATTTGCTAAAATCTCTTTTAACCTACTAAATTTCTCTCTATCCTCTTCAACCATTAATATATACAGTTTTAAGTTTCTCTCTCTCACTATATCATCTAAAAATTTTATCTTTCTAACAATTAATTTTTTATTCTCTTCTCCCTTAAAATAATCGACTTGTAAACTTCCCTCTATATATACAGGTTTTCCTTCCAAAAGTATATGAGAGCTACTTTCATAATCTCTTGGGAATAGTACACAAGATATCTTATCAAAGTAATCTTCTAATTCAAAAACTCCCATTATTTGTCCAGAATTTTTTGTTACTATTTTTTTCACATCTCTTAGTATACCATAAGTTTTAAAAATTTGTGTAGTTTTTTCCTCTTTTATCTCATTTATTGTTGAAAGTCTAAATATTTTTATCATTTTTCTGTAATTATCTAGTGGATGAGCACTAAAATAGAAACCTAAATACTCCTTCTCTTTTGCTAATAACTCATCTAAAGAGTATTCATTTACTTGAGGTAGAGTAAAAACTCCCAATGATGATTTTGCTTCTCCAAAAAGATTCATCTGTTGAATATCATCTTCTTTTATCTTTCTATTAGCATAGTCCATTATCTTATCTACAGACTCAAATTTTTGTCTTCTATTTCCAGGAAGTCCATCTAAAGCACCAGATAATATTAAAGACTCTAGAGCTTTTTTATTCAGTCCATATTTTTTAGTTCTCACTACAAAATCTTCTAGATTTTTATACTCCCCATTCTCATTATACTCTTCCAATATTTTTTCAGCTACTCCCTCTCCTACATTTTTTATAGCTGCTAGAGAAAAGATTATTCCATCCTTATCTACAATAAATTTAGATGTAGCCCTATTTACATCTGGAAGATGTAATTTTAAATTATGTATCTTTGCATCCTCTACATAGTAAGCTATATCCTCTATATGAGCCATCTCTGATGTCATAAGAGCAGCATAGTAATGTTTCATATAGTGAGCTTTAAAATATGCTGTCCAGTAAGCTATCAAAGCATAGGCAGCTGAGTGAGATTTATTAAATCCATAACCAGCAAATTTATCTATTAATTCAAACATCTCAAAAGCTTTCTCTTCACTGTATCCATTAGCTATTGAACGAGTAATAAATTTCTCTCTATTCTCTTCCATTATTTGAATATTTTTCTTTCCCATAGCTCTTCTAAGCAGATCTGCTTCTCCTAATGAATATCCAGCCATTATATTAGCTATCTTCATTACTTGTTCTTGATAAAGTATTACTCCATATGTTTCCTTAAGAGTCTCCTCTAATGATGGGTGTGGATATCTTATCTCAGTAATACCATTTTTTCCATTTATAAAGTCATCTACCATTCCAGAGCCAAGAGGTCCCGGTCTATACAAAGCTAATAGGGCGATTATATCTTCAAATTTATCAGGTTTTAATTTTACTAATATTTTTCTAATTCCTATTGATTCCATTTGGAAAACACCAGAGGTATCTCCTCTTGAAAGTAATTCATAAACCTTTTTAGAATTTAGTGGAATATCTTCTAATTTTATCTCTATACCTAAATCCTCTTTTATATAATCAATTGTTCTTTGAAGGTTAGTTAAATTTCTAAGTCCTAAAAAATCCATTTTTAGAAGCCCTAACTCTTCTAGCTCTTTCATCTGATACTGTGTAGATACAACTTTATTTTTTGTATCACAATAGAGTGGTACTACATCTGTAAGAGGATCCTTTGTTATAACTATTCCTGCTGCATGGACAGAAGCGTGTCTTACCTTATTCTCTATTTTTGAGGAAATATCTATCACTCTCTGTATCTCTCTATCCTCAAGATACTGTTTCCTAAACTCATCAACACTCTCTAGAGCTTGCTTTATATTTACATTAAAAGGAATGAGCTTAGCCACTGCATCTATCTTTGAAAGTGGAGTATTTAAAACTCTACCTACATCCCGAATTGCAGCTCTTGCCTTCAATGTTCCAAAGGTAATAATCTGAGCTACCTTATCAGCTCCATACTTCTCTATAACATAGTCTATTACCTCTTGTCTTCTTTCTTGACATATATCTATATCTATATCTGGCATTGATATTCTCTCTGGATTCAAAAATCTTTCAAAGATAAGATTATATTTTAATGGATCTAACTGTGTTATCCCCAGTGCATAGGCTATCAAACTTCCTGCTGCAGATCCTCTCCCTGGTCCAATAGGAATATTCTTTCTTCTAGCAAAATCTATAAAATCCCACACTACTACGAAATAACCAGCATATCCCATTTTTTCAATTATCCCTAATTCATACTCCACTCTTTCCACTATACTTTGAGTAAGTCCATGAGGATATCTCTTAGATAAGCCAAAATATACTAACTTTCTTAAAAAAGCCTCTATAGTTTTTACGCAACTTGGTATCTTATACTTTGGAAATTTGAAATGACCAAACTCTATATCCACATTACATCTTTCAGCTATAACTGTTGTATTATCTATTGCCTCTAAGTACTTTTCACCTAGTTGTTCCAATATCTGCTCTCTACTCTTTAAAAATAGCTCCTCAGTCTCTATTCTCATTCTTTTTTCATCAGAGAGCTTTGCCCCTGTTTGAACACATATTAAAATATCTTGCAGTGTGTGCTCTCCTTCATTTACATAGTGAGTATCATTAGTAGCCACTAAACTTAAATTATTTCTCTTTGCTATGTCGTACAATTTTTCATTTAGCTCAAATTGCTCCTTTATACCATTAGCTTGTACCTCTATATAAAAATTTTCTCTTCCAAAAATATCTATATACTCAGCTACTGCACTATCTATCTCACTTTCACTTTCCATATCCATAACTCTTCTAGAGATCTCTCCCTGCATACAAGCTGACAGAGCTATTAGCCCTTTACTATGCTCTTTTAGATAAGTTTTATCTACTCTTGGTTTATAATAAAAACCTCTTATAAAACTTTCTGAGCTTATCTTTAAAAGATTTCTATAACCTATATCATCACTAGCTAAAAGAATTAGATGAAAGTTTCTTCCCTCTCTATCTTCCATTCCCTTTTCACATACATATGCTTCCATTCCTATAATTGGCTTAATTCCTTTTTTTCTCGCCTTTTTATAAAACTCTAAAGCTCCAAAAAGATTTCCATGATCTGTTATAGCTATAGCTTGCATTCCTAGCTCTTTAGCCCTATCTAAATAATCATCTATCTTTCCAACTCCATCAAGGAGGCTATACTCAGTATGTAAATGTAGATGTACAAAGTTTTTTTTCATATTTCCCTCCTTTTCAAACTCTTTTTTTCTCTTAACTTTTCATACTTTATCCTATTAATTATCACTACTATTTAACAATTTCTTTATTGTAAAAAGCATAACTATATAGCATGCAGCTCCACCTATAAAGTTTGAAATTGGCTCTGCTAAAAATACTCCCTTTATTCCTAAATCTGCTACATATGGCAAAAATAGAGTTAATGGAACAACAACTATTATCTTTCTAAACAGTGAGAAAAATACAGCTTGTTTTGATTGACCCAAAGCTACAAAAATTGATTGACCTGCAACTTGGAATGCCATCATAAAAAATCCAAAATAATATATATTCATAGCTGGAATACCTTTTACAATAAGCTCCATATCTGAACTAAAAACCTTTATAAAGCTTCCTGGATATAGGAAAACTATAATCCAAGCTAATAACATATAAATTACTGTTACCACTGTAACAAATATTATCCCTTTTTTTATTCTATCATATTTTTTAGCTCCATAATTATAACCTAAAACTGGTTGAGCTCCTGTTGTTACACCATGTATAGGTAGTATTATCACATCTCTTATCGAACTCAAAACAGTCATTATCCCTACATAGATATCTCCACCATGCCCTTTTAATGTTGCATTGCATGCGATCTGTACAGCTCCATTTGTAGCTGACATTACAAAACCTGCAAGTCCTAATCCTGTTATACTCTTTATAAGCTCTCCTTCTAATCTCATATTTTTTTTAGTTAATTTTAAAATGGTCTTTTCTCCTAGTAAAAATTTCATTACCCATATTGCTGATAACAGTTGAGAAAGAATTGTAGCTATTGCAGCCCCTGATATTCCTAGTTTCAAATAAAAGATAAAAATTGGATCAAGAATAATATTTACTATTGCTCCTAATAATATTGTCATCATTCCTATTTTTCCAAACCCTTGAGAATTAATAAATCCATTCATTCCTGTTCCTAACATTACAAAAGGAGTCCCCAATAAATATATTTTTAGATACTCCTTAGCATAAGGATAAGTAGTATCACTAGCTCCAAACATATATAGAAGTGGCTTCATAAATACATATGAAGCTAACATCAATACAAAGCTACTTACCAATAATAGAAAAAAAGTATTCCCCATTATTGTCTCTGCTCTCTCCATATCATTTTTTCCTCTAGCTATTGAACATAGAGGTGCCCCTCCCATTCCAAACAAATTGGTAAAAGCTGAAATAATTGTTATAATTGGAAATGTTAATCCCAATCCTGTTAAAGCTAATGATGACCCAGCTTCTAAGTGTCCAATATATATTCTATCAACTATATTATATAAAACTTGTACCATTTGAGCTATTGTCATAGGTATAGCAAGTGACATTATATGTCTGTAAATACTTCCTTGTGAAAAATCATTCCTATTTTCCAATTTATATCTCCCCCCTATATTCCTAATTCAATCTTTATTATACTCTATTTTTAGTAGAAAATAAATAAAAAAAGCAGCCCTATAGGCTGCTCTAGTAACTATAATAATTTTTCTGCAACTTGTACTTTCATCAATGCTTTGTGTAGATTTTGTTGAGTTAGCATGATATCTTTATCCTCTTGCATCTTAGCAAGTTTTGCTTTTAACTCTTCTACTTCTTTTCTAGCTCTTTCAACATCTAGTTGATCAGCAGGTATAGCTTCAGAAGCTATAATAGTTACTACATTGTTAGAGATTTCTAATAATCCTTCTGAAACAAAGTATTTATCCTCTTTTCCATTAAATCTTATTTTCATCTCTCCTGTACTAAGTCCAGCTATAAATGGAGAGTGGTTTGGTAGTATTCCCATATCTCCCTCTGTTGTTCTTACAAGTACAAATTCAGCTTCTTGCTCAAGAACTTTTTCCTCATAAGTTACAACTTTTATTTTAAATGTAGCCATAACTATTCATCCCCTTTCATAAGGTCTCTCGCCTTTGCTACTGCCTCCTCTATTGTTCCTACATATAGGAAAGCTTGTTCAGGGATATTGTCATGTTTACCTTCTAATATCTCTTTAAATCCTCTGATTGTCTCTTTTACTGGAACATATTTTCCTTCCATTCCTGTAAATTGCTCAGCAACTGAGAATGGTTGAGAGAAGAATCTTTGAATTTTTCTTGCTCTTGATACAGTTAATTTATCTTCGTCAGATAACTCGTCCATACCTAGGATAGCAATGATATCTTGAAGTTCTTTATATCTTTGTAATACTTCTTGTACTTCTCTGGCAACATTATAGTGCTCATTTCCAACTATATCAGCAGATAAAGCTTTAGATGTTGAATCTAATGGGTCAACTGCTGGATAGATTCCTAGAGATGCTATTTGTCTAGATAAAACTGTTGTAGCATCTAAGTGTGAGAATGTTGTTGCTGGTGCTGGGTCAGTTAAGTCATCCGCTGGTACGTATACAGCTTGAACTGATGTAATTGATCCAGATTTTGTAGATGTGATTCTTTCTTGTAAAGCTCCCATCTCTGTAGCAAGGTTTGGTTGATATCCAACCGCAGAAGGCATTCTTCCTAATAGAGCTGATACCTCAGATCCAGCTTGTGTAAATCTGAATATGTTATCTATGAATAGTAGAACGTCTTGTCCCTCTTTATCTCTGAAGTTCTCTGCTACAGTTAATCCTGTTAGAGCAACTCTAAGTCTTGCTCCAGGTGGCTCGTTCATTTGTCCATAAACTAGAGATGTTTTAGATAAAACTCCTGATTCAGTCATTTCATCATAAAGGTCTCTTCCTTCTCTTGTTCTTTCTCCTACTCCAGCAAATACTGAAAGTCCTCCATGTCCCTTAGCAATGTTATTGATAAGCTCCATGATTAAAACTGTTTTTCCTACTCCAGCTCCTCCGAATAGACCGATTTTTCCCCCTTTAATATATGGTGCTAAAAGGTCAATTACTTTGATTCCTGTTTCGAATATTTCAGTTTCTGTTTCTTGCTCCTCAAAACTTGGAGCATCTCTATGTATTGGTAAGTACTCATCTGTTTCAACTGGTCCGTTGTCATCAACTGGTTGTCCTAAAACGTTTAAGATTCTTCCTAATACTGCTTTTCCTACTGGAACTTTTATAGGTGCTCCAGTATCTATTACTTCCATACCTCTTTGTAGTCCGTCAGTAGAATCCATTGCTACCGCTCTTATTACATTATTACCTAAATGTTGTTGTACTTCTAGTACAAGCTCTTTATCATCAACCTTTACTTTTAAGGCATTGTATATATTAGGCAATTTATCTTTAAAAGCAACGTCTACAACGGCACTAATAATCTGAGTTATAGTTCCTTTGTTTTCCACCCTATTGCCTCCTAATCATTAATTTAAAGCTGCAGCTCCACCAACGATCTCTGTGATCTCTTGTGTGATTGCTGCTTGTCTTTCTCTATTATACTTCAAGTTAAGCATTGTTATCATCTCTTCTGCGTTTTCAGTAGCACTCTTCATTGAGTTCTTTCTAGCTGAATGTTCACTTGCAGCATTATTTAATAATGCTTGATAAAGCTCAACATTTAAATATTTAGGAAGAAGTGCAGATAATATTGATTCTGCATCTGGTTCAAAAATATATGAAGTATTTTCTTTAGCCTCTACTCTTTCTATTGGAATAAGTTTTTTAACTGTTAAGTCACTTCTAAGAGCTGACACAAATTTATTGTATATTACATATACCTCATCAAAGATGTGTTCATAGTAATACTCTACAATATTTTCACTGATCTCTTGAGCTTTTTTACCCATAGTTTCAGGAACAAGCTGTACATAGCTTGCTTTTAGGTCATAATTTCTCTTAGTACAGTAATCTCTTGCTTTCTTTCCGATAGCAATTACTGAAACCTCTTTTCCACTATTCTCTTTTCTAATTTTTTCTAACTCTTTTAGTGTTGCATGGTTAAAACTTCCACAAAGTCCTGTATCAGAAGTCATAACTATTACACCTATCTTCTTAACTTCATCTCTTCCATCAAAAAGAGGGTGCTTTTCACTTTTTACACCAGATGCTATATTTGAAAGTATAGTTTGAATACTCTCTGCAAATGGTCTTGATTTTACAACTAGAGCTGAAAATCTTTTAAATTTTGTAGTGGAAACAATTTCCATGGCTTTAGTAATTTGGTGAGTAGACTGAACACTTTTTATTCTATTTTTTATCTCTTTAGCTCCAGCCATGTTCTCACCTCTTTCTAGTTAAAATTCTTTTTAAATGCGTTTATAGCATCTCCTAATTTTGCTTCAAGCTCTTTATCTAAAGCCTTCTTAGTTTTTATTTCATCAAGAATTGTAGTTGTATTTCTTAATTCTACCATTAATTCTGATTCAAATCTTCTTACTTTTTCTAATTCAACAGAATCTAAGTATCCATTGATTAAAGCAAAGAAAGAAACAACTTGCTCTTCTACTGAATAAGGTTTGTATTGTGCTTGCTTTAATACTTCCATTATTCTGTGTCCTCTTTCTAGTTGAGCTTTTGTAGCTTTATCTAGATCAGAACCGAATTGAGCAAATGTTAATAACTCGTTGTATTGTGCTAATTCAAGTTTTACTTTAGCAGCAACTTGTTTCATAGCTTTTATTTGAGCAGATCCCCCAACCCTTGAAACTGATATTCCGGCATTGATAGCTGGTCTGAATCCTGAGTTGAATAATTGTGAATCTAGGAATATTTGTCCATCTGTAATTGAAATTACGTTTGTAGGGATATATGCTGATACGTCCCCTGCTTGTGTTTCAATTATAGGAAGAGCTGTTATTGATCCTCCACCTAATTTATCAGATAGTTTCGCTGCTCTTTCAAGTAATCTTGAGTGTAGATAGAATACGTCTCCTGGATAAGCTTCCCTTCCAGGTGGTCTCTTAAGTAATAGAGACATTTCTCTATAAGCTACCGCATGTTTAGAAAGATCATCATATATTATTAATACATGCTCTCCCTTATCCATGAAGTACTCTCCCATAGCTACTCCTGAGTATGGTGCCATATATTGTAATGGTGCAGCTTCAGACGCCGTAGCAGCAACGATAGTAGTGTACTCCATAGCTCCTGCATCTTCTAGCTTTTTATATATTTGTGCTACAGTTGATCTTTTTTGTCCAATAGCAACATAGATACATTTTACCCCTGTTCCTTTTTGGTTGATAATAGCATCAATAGCTATAGCTGTTTTTCCTGTTTGTCTGTCTCCGATGATTAATTCCCTTTGTCCTCTTCCAATAGGTACCATTCCATCTATTGATTTAATACCTGTTTGTAGTGGTTCAGATACAGGTTTTCTAGAGATAATTCCTGACGCTTTTCTCTCTATCTCCATGTATTTTTCAGGTTTTATTTCACCTTTTCCATCAATTGGTTCTCCAAGGGCATTAACTACTCTTCCTAACATAGCTTCCCCTGCAGGAACTGAAACAACTCTTCCAGTAGCTTTAACTTCATCTCCTTCTTTAATTAGAGAGAAGTCTCCTAGAATAACGGCTCCAACGTTATCCTCTTCTAGGTTTAGTGCCATTCCCATTACTCCGTGTGGGAACTCAAGAAGCTCTCCTGACATTGCACTGCTAAGTCCATATATTCTAGCAATACCGTCTCCAACTTCTAATACTGAACCTGAAGTTTTTATATCTAGACTTTTTTTGTAGTTTTCTATCTCATTTTTGATTATGCTGCTAATCTCTTCTGGTCTAATGTTCAACTGATTTACACCTCCTGTTTACAAGTCGTAATTACTTTTTCTTTATATTTTCTAGCTCTTTACGTATAGAACCATCTATAACAGTATCACCTATTCTAATGATACCTCCTCCTAATATAGCTCTATCAATATTTATAGCCAGTTTAACTTTTTTACCAGTTTTCTTTTCTAAGTTTGCTATTAACTTAGATTTTTGAGCCTCAGATGGCTCTACAGCAAAAGTAGCTTCAACATCTAATATTTGATTTCTCTCATAATAGATTTTTAAATACTCAGCTGTTATATTTCTGATATTTTCAATTCTTTTTTTATCAAGAATATAATCTATTATATTGATTATATCCTCACCAGAATTTTTAAATATTTCACTTAAAACCTTTTTTTTCTCATTCGCTTCAATAAGTGGATGAGTTATAAAAGTTTTAAATTCACTATTATTTTCATAAAGCTCCATTAATTGATTTAAAGCTTCATATATCTCTTTTATTTTGTTAGTAGAAACTGCGATTTCATAGATAGCTTCAGCATATCTTTTTCCTACTTGGTTAGCTATCATCTTTCTTCCCCTACCTCTTCTATAAACTCATCTATTAAGGTAGACTCGATTTTTGAATTTATCTTTTCATTGATTAACTTCTCAGCTAATTGAACAGCAAGAACTTTAACTTCCTCTTGTACCATAGCTTTAGCATCTGATTTTATTTTAAGAGCTTCCATTTCTGCAGTTTTTATTATTTTATCTCTTTGGCTTTTAGCCTCAGTGATAATACTTTCTTTTCTTTCATCTGCTTTTTTCTCAGCATTTTTTAAGATTTCATTTGCTTCAATTTTAGCTTTTCTTACTATATCTTCAGATTCCTTTTGAAGTTTCATAGCTGCTTTTTTATTCTCTTCAGCTTCTCTTAAATCGCTAGTTATTTTCTCTTTTCTACTTTCTAACATTTTACCTATAGGTTTTTTGAAATACTTGTTAAATATAAATACAAGTATAAAAAAGTTTATTATCTGCCAGAACATATTAATATCTACTGATACTACTGGCATTACTGTTGTCGCCAAATTTTCTACCTCCTTTCCAGATAATAATCAGTTAATTTTTTTACTGATTAAAGGATTATCCTAATATTCCGATGAAAGGATTTGCATACATTAATATTAATGCCACAACTAGTGCATAGATACCTGTTGATTCTGCTACTGCTTGTCCTAAGATCATTGTAGAGATGATGTTTCCTTTTGCTTCTGGTTGTCTAGCTACTGCCTCAACTGCTTTACCAGCTGCATATCCTTCTCCTATTCCTGGTCCTAATCCAGCTATCATTGCTAATCCTACTGCTAGTGCTGATGCTGCTAATACTATTGTTTTTGCTAATAACATTTGTTCCATTTTTTACCTCCTAAATTTTTAAAAAACTTTATTCTTCGACATATTCACGGTCTCCTAATCCACCTTGAATATATACCATACTTAACATTACGAAAACGAAACTTTGTACTAATCCTGCAAATAGATCAAAATATAAATGTAATGGTGCAGGTATTGCTGCTGGAGCTCCCATATATAGAAGTCCCATTATTACTCCTCCAGCAAATCCATTTCCGAAAAGTCTGACAGAAATGTTTACTGGTTTTGCAAATTCTCCAACTATGTTTAATGGTAACATTATTGGAGTTGGTGATAACCACTCTTTAAAATATCCAATTACTCCATGTGTTCTCATTCCTGCACTAACAAAAGCTATTGTTGTTAATAGTGCTAATCCAACAGTTGTATTTAAATCTGCTGTTGGAGTTTTAAATGCTGGGGCAAATGTAATATGTCCTTCATTTATTGAATACCAAGGTATTGGGAAAAATCCTATGATATTTGCTGTAAAAATGAATAAAAATAATGGACCTATATATGAAAAATATTTCTTTTTCCAAGAACCTAACATTTGCTCTATTATTCCATCTAAAAATCCATATATACACTCTAGTATTAACTGTAGCTTCCCAGGAATTAACTCCATTTTTCTTGTACCTAGTTTAAATAGTATAAACATAAATAGGATTAAAAACCATGTAGTTACTACTGTAATTGTAATGGGTAATCCATATGTTTCATGACCAGGTAACTTATGAAGAAATTGTGGTATTGGTAAAAGAAAAACTACTCTTGGCCCTTCTACCAAAGGGGGTGTTTCAAAATTTATAAAGCTCAGCCTTCTTATCAATACTCCAATTGCTACTATAATGGCTATAGGAATAATTGTTTTCAACTTTTTCATTGCCTTTACCCTCCTTTCCTTTTTTATCTTAGGTGTTTATCCCTAATTTTCAAAATTTTATCAGAAAGAGCTATTAATAAAATATTTCCCTTTACATTTAATAGCCCTAATCCCGAACTTATAATCATTGATAGCCCAAAAAATTTTGCTATCACTCCTAAGTATATAATATATATTGCATATCTTTGTAAGTAACCTATGATGCCTCTTTTATACGATCCATCTCCGCTAGCAACTATTTTTTTTACATCCATACAGATTAAGTAGAAAGCCAATAATGAAACAACAGCTCCGCTAAACATTCCTATATATATCTCTTTAACTTGAAATACTAATCCATATGTTAATATTGCTATCGCTGTTATTATAGAATGTTTAAAAACCTTTTTTATCTCTTCCACCTAATCACCTTATTTTTTCATTATTGCTCTATAAGAATTATAAAAACCACTAATAACTCCTATTATAATTAAAACTATAAACAAAAGAGTGCTCTTAAATAAGTATTTCTCTATTAACTTATAAATTCCTACATATAAGAGTATATTTCCTACCATTAAGAAACCTAAATATCCTAATAAAGATATTGCATGTAGAACATCTTTCGTGATCCAAGCGATATATTTCATATACTCTCCTCTCTACTGTATAATTTTATAATATAAAACAGAAATAGTCAAACTTATTATAATTTTTTTACTATAATTATTTATTATAATCCTATAGCTTTTATTTTTTCTTCAATAAATACACAGTTCTTCTTCCAGCAATTTTGTCATTTATCACTTTTTTAATTATTTTTAATCCAGAAATTTCACTACATTTTTCTATCTCAGCATCTGTAAAAATCTTTTTAGAATATGATTCTGTAAGCTTATCCCAACTTCCACGAGAGTTTTTTAGGAAATATGTAGCATCTATATAATCAATTCCATCTTCTATCTCATGCTCCCATATACAAGTAATATCTTTTCTATTATCCACAAAAAGACCTCCTGGAAACATTGTATCCATGAACTCTCTATCTACAATATCAAATATATATACTCCCTCATCGTTCAAAGAGTTTGCTACACTTCGTAAGTGACTCTCTAGCTCCTCTACTGAAACCATATGATTTACAGTATCAAATAGTGATACCATAATATCATATTTATAACCAGTATCAAATTCAACCATATCCCCTAAAAATAACTTAACCTCTCTATGCTTTAACTTTCTTTGAGCTATTTTTAACATCTCTTCAGATAGATCCATTCCATCACACTGATAGTTTTTAGTCATTCTTAGAAGTAATTCTCCAGTTCCACACCCAATATCTAAAAGAGTTTTTCCTTTAGGTTGCCCCTCTTTAATCAATTCCTCTACCTGCTTCTCCCAAGCTCCATAGTCAGAAAATTCCATAAATTTATCATATAATTTTGAGAAAACTTTATACATCTATCTCTCCTTAAATTAAGCTAATTCTTTTTTTACAACTTCTGCTATCTCATTTACAACTCTTTCTACCATCTCCATCTCTTTCCCCTCTACCATTACTCTTACTAATGGTTCAGTTCCAGATGTTCTTACAAGTACTCTTCCAAGCCCTTCCATCTCTTGCTCTTTTTGAGCTATAAAATCAGTTATATTCTTATTTTGATTCCAGATATTTTTCTTACTATTGTCTACAACTACATTCACTAATTTTTGTGGCCAATCTTTTATATCTCCAACCATCTCATCTAAATATTTTTTCTCATCCCTTAAGGCTTCAACTAGCTTTAATGATGTTAGAACTCCATCACCAGTTGTTGCATATTGTAGTAATATAATGTGTCCAGATTGCTCTCCTCCAATAGCAACATCATGTTCAACCATTTTTTCAAGTACATATCTGTCACCTACATTAGCTCTTAGTAACTCTATTCCATTCTCTTTTAAATAGTTTTCAAATCCCATATTACTCATTACAGTTGTAACGACTTTATTTCCTTTTAGCTCCCCTCTTCTTTTCATTCCCATAGCAAGAGTAGCTATTATTTTATCTCCATCTATTATATTTCCAAATCTATCTACTGCAATAAGTCTATCTGCATCTCCATCATAAGCAAGTCCTAAATCTGCTTCATATCCTATAACTACTTTTGTAAGTATCTCCGGGTGAGTAGATCCACATTTTACATTTATATTTGTTCCATTTGGAGCATCATTTATAAGAACTACCTCTGCTCCTAGTGCTAAAAATACATCTTTAGCTATTCTATAAGCTGAACCATTAGCTGTATCAACAACTATTTTCATTCCAGAAAAATCTCCATTTACAGCTGATAACAAATGATCTCTGTATGAATAATATTCATCTTCTGCATACTTAAATTTTCCAACTTTATCTCCAGCCACTGGATTTTCAAGTATAGTTGGATCATCCATAAGTCTTTCAATCTCTAATTCCACTTCATCTGGTAACTTATACCCATTTCCTGCAAAAACCTTTAATCCATTATCCTTTGCAGGGTTGTGTGAAGCTGATATCATTATTCCAGCATCTGCTTTTTTCTCCTTTGTTAAATATGCCACTGCTGGAGTTGATATTACTCCTACAAAATCCACATGTACTCCCATAGAAGTTAAGCCTGCAAGTAGTGCTGATCTTAACGTATATCCAGATATTCTTGTATCACACCCCATAATAACCTTTATCTTTTTCTTGTTAGGATTCTCTCTTCTCAAATAATATCCAAGTGCATACCCTAATCTAAGTGCTATATCCACAGTTAACTCTCTATTTGCTTCTCCTCTTATTCCATCCGTTCCAAAGTATTTTCTCATTCTGTTCTGCTCCTTCTTAAATTTAACTTTTCTCCAATAAATCCAGTAATAATACCTGCCCCTACTCCAATAATTAAAAAAATCCACACAAACCCCATAATAGATTTTGAATACAACGAAACATTCCTAAACATAAGAAAATATACTACTATGAGTTGAAATAGATTGTGTAGAAAAGCTGATAATGAACTAATTGCTATCAACGAAAGATATTTTCTAAATCTGTATAGCCCAATCATAAATATAGTTGTTAAAACTCCTGCAGTAAAACTTATTATAAATCCCGGAGTAAATAGTGTTCCTAACATAAGTCCTTGAATAAAAATTCTAAGTATTACCAATTCAAGGGCAAACTTAGAATCAAATTTTTCAAGGGCTATCAAAACTGCTATATTTGATAGCCCTATCTTCATCCAAGGAAATGGCTTTGGAATAAAGTTTTCTGCAAGAGAAAGATATAATGCTACTAATACAAAGGCTGTTAAATATACTTCTCTTTGCTTACTCTTCATTAAACCTTTAAAGTTGCTTTCATTCCTAATCTATTACTATATTTTTCTAATATTGGTTTAACCTCTATATTTATAAACTCCTCTGTTTGCTCTGGAGCAAATCCGACAAAATTTTTAGGATCTAATATCTCTAATAATCTTTCTTTATCTAAATTAAAATACTTATCATTTATTATTCTTTCAATTAAATCATTATCTTTTCCTTCAACTTTTACATTTCTTCCAGCTTCCATAGAGTGAACTCTTATTCTTTCATGTAGTTCCTGTCTATCTCCACCATTTTTTACACACTCCATTATGATATACTCAGTTGACATAAATGGTAGTTCTGCCATAATTCTTTTTTCTATCATCTTAGGATAAACTACTAATCCATCTAATACATTTTTCCAAATTATTAATATAGCATCTACTGCTAAGAAAGCTTGAGGTAAAGATAATCTCTTATTAGCAGAATCATCTAATGTTCTTTCAAACCATTGAGTTGATGCAGTCATAGCTGTACTTTGTTGTAAAGCTATTACAAATTTTGCTAATGATGATATTCTTTCACTTCTCATTGGATTTCTTTTGTATGCCATAGCTGATGACCCTATTTGACTTTTTTCAAATGGTTCCTCTATCTCTTTTAAATGTTGAAGAAGTCTTAAATCATTTGTAAATTTATGAGCTGATTGAGCTATATTAGCAAGTAAGTTCATAACTTCTGAGTCAACTTTTCTATCGTAAGTTTGACCTGTTACTAAGAATCTCTTATCAAATCCCATTTTCTCAGTTATTCTTCTATCTAACTCTTTTACTTTTTCAAAATCTCCATTAAATAACTCTTGGAAACTTGCTTGTGTTCCTGTTGTTCCCTTAACTCCTCTAAATCTTAAAGTTTTTTCTCTAAACTCTAACTCCTCTAAATCTAATAATAAGCTTTGTAACCATAAAGTAGCTCTCTTTCCAACAGTTGTAAGCTGAGCTGCTTGGAAGTGTGTAAATCCTAAAGTTGGTAAATCTTTATTTTCCATTGCAAACTTTGACATCTCTGCAATTACATTAACTAATTTAGTCTTTATAATATCTAGACCATCTTTTATTTGAATAAGATCAGTATTATCTCCTACATAAGCACTTGTTGCCCCTAAGTGGATAATTGGCATAGCTTTTGATGCTTGTGTTCCAAATGTATGTACATGTGCCATTACATCATGTCTAAACTCTGCTTCTTTTTTTGCTGCTAATTCATAATCAATGTTATAAATATTAGCTTTCATTTCCCCTATCTGCTCATCAGTAATATTCAATCCAAGTTCCTTTTCTGCTTCAGCTAAAGCTACCCAAAGCTTTCTCCATGTAGAAAACTTTTTATCTGGAGAAAAATTTTCCAACATCTCCTTTGAACTATATCTTTCTGCTAGAGGGTTTGAATAAATATTTGTTTCCATCTTTTACCATCCTTTTTATTATGTTAGTTATTTTATAGTCTTTTTGTGATTTAAATATGTATATTTCTAAATATTTCTCATCATTATAATAGCTGCTTCACCAGTATCTGGATAATAGTTTTTTCTCTTTCCTATCTCCTGAAAACCACAATTTTTATAGAACTCTCTGGCACTATTGCTCTCTCTTACTTCTAAAAATATATCTTTTTTTAATTTTAGTAACTCTTCAATAAGAAGTTTTGCTACTCCTTGTTTTCTATATTCAGGTAGTGTACCTATCTTCATAATCTCTAATGATTCACTATTATCAAATATTATCAAATATCCTTTTAATATCTCATTATCAACTACTCCCAATACTTGATATTTCTCTTTATCTGCTACCATATCTTCTATTTGTTTAAATGTATAGGCACTATTTGGGAAGCATCTTTTTTCCAATTCTTCTAAAATTTTTGCTTCTATATTATTAACTATTTTCATATCTACTCCAATTATTTTAAAAGTGATATTCTATTTAAAGGCCAAAATCTTACAAAAGCTTTTCCCTTTATTCTACTCTCTTTTACAAATCCCCACATTCTTGAGTCATAACTACCATTAGTATTATCTCCTAATGCTAAGTAATAATCTTCATCTGCTACTACTGTAACTTTTTCACCAGCAAATATTTTTTTCACAGCATTAGAATCATGTATTATATCTAAAACCATTCCAGTTTTTACTCCATTTACTCTAAACTCTAAATCTGGCAGTATTTGAGCCACTGCTCCTGGATTAGCTACCAATTGTTTTTGAACCTCAGCCACATCTATTGGTTGCCCAGCTTTACTCCACACATATTCACCATAGTTAGCCCCTGGGATAACTTCGATAACATCACCTTTTTTAGGTACTATCCAGTAACCATCTTCTCCTAGTTGTCCTAAACTTGAGTACTCTCTTATATCTAATTTTTGATCATTAATATACAGATGATTATCCTTTAGAGCAACCTTTTCTCCAGGTAATCCCATTACCCTCTTAGTATATAATACCTTATTTTGAATTGGTTCCTTAAATACTATTATCTCATTTCTTTCTGGTTTTCTAAATTTATAGACAACCATATTTCCAAAAAGTCTATCCTTTGGCATTATTGTAGGTTCCATTGAACCAGTTGGAACTAAAAAATTTCCTAAATATATTTTTTGTATAATTAAAACTAAAATTAAAGCTGTTCCTATACTCTCTACAAAAGCTATTGTCTTCTTTAAAGCTACCCCTGAACTTTTTCCTTCCCATCCTAACTTTGAAACCAGTTTATCTGAAAATTTATCTCTATGTTCTTTTATCCATGCCCCTATTTTTTTCTCTTTAATAAATAAAATTATAAATATAATTGTAACAATAGCATAAAAAATTCCATTTAATATCAATTTACTTTTTTCCATATTTCACTCCATAATTCCTTAAATAATATATATTCTATCACACTTTTGAAAATTTTTACATTAAAATTTCCTCCTTTCATAGAAAACTTATTTTTTAGACTTAATTTCACTACAAAATGTTTTAAAATTTATTTAGTTGACATTTCTTTATTATAGAATTAAAATTTATCATATTAAATAAAGAGGTTAAAGAGGTAATGATTATGATAAAAAAATATCAAGATGAACTTGAGAAAATTTTAAACGGTTGTAGTATTTGTAAAGCTAAATTATGTAAAAGCTGTCCAAATGGGAGGAGAAAAAGATATTTAAAAAATGAAATAGAAAAAGTATATCCTAAACAAAAAAATTTTTTTGATAAAATAAAGGAGAAATTTTTCAATAAAAAATAGTAACTATCCAGTCACCGAAAAGATTCTAAATAGTTACTATTAAATACTTTTATTAGTTTATTAAATTAACCCTAAAAATTGTGAGGCTGATATAATTAAACATCCTACTACTAACATTGGTAAAAAAACCTTTAATGTGAACTTTAAATATCTATCATATGGTACATGGAATAACTCTAAAGTTCCCATTGTACTAGCTCCCGGATATATTCCACACATAAAGTTTATTCCTACAGTAAAAGCTGAAATTAACATTACTTGTCCACCAGTAGCTCCTATATCACTACCTTGGAATAGTGCCATAGTTACAGCTCCAAGTATTGGCATTGTAATTCCTGCAACTCCACTTGTTGATTGTAAGAAGAAACCTATACCTACATAAGCTGCTACTGTTGCTATAGAGAAAGCCCATGATGGTATTCCTTGAAGTGCTGTCTGAATCCAATAAACAAATGTTACAGACATTCCAGAAGTCTTACTTCCCATAAGTACAGATATTCCATTTGCTACTGAAAGAACTAAAATTACACCTAATAAATCTTTAGCACCATTTGCAAACTCCTTTACAAACTCCTCCTCTGGCATTTTATTTATAATTCCTATTAAAATAGACCCTAGTAAGAAAACAAAAGCAAATTCTCCAAAATACCAATCTCCAAATGGAGTAAAATGTTTAAGTCCACTTAAATTTCCTAATACCGGTATTGAAGCAATAAAGTTTATTGGAGCATTTATAACATCTTGAAGTGTTTTTCCTCCATCTAATTCTACTACATACCAAGGCATATATCCTAAAATTAATAGAACAATTATTCCTACCAATACCATAATTGACCAAAATCTTTTCTTTGTAAGTTCTGGTAACTCATGTCCCTCTTCATTAACTCTTGTATTTACTTCGATATCTGCCACTACTGATTTTGCCTTATCATTTTTTACACTATTAGCATACTTTATAACATAAATCACTCCAACTAGATACATAGCTATAAAAATTACCATTCTTAAAATCATTCCACTTCCTAATGAAAGCTCTGGGTTACCAATAGCTCCAATAGCTGCTCCTACTGAGAATGGATTTACTACACTGGCCATATTTCCAGCAGTAGCTCCTATAAATAGAACAGCTAATCCTGTCACAACATCATACCCAGCTAGTACAAATAATGGAACGATAACTATTGAGAAAGCTGGTATCTCCTCCCAAAATCCAAAAACACTTCCAAATACAGCAAATACAAACATTAAAATTGCAATAAGAGAAGTTCCAGTATATCTTTTTAATAATCCTCCTATTCCTGCATCTAATGCTCCTACCGAATTTATTAATCCTAAAAACGCTCCTGCCATCAATATTGCAATACTTACTGGTCCAGCATTTTGAAATCCTGTTATTGGAGCCATTATAACATCCCAAAGTCCTGCTGGCTGTGCTCCAGCACCTCTGATAACTTCTCCGTTAGCTCCAAAAATTGCATTATATATTACTTCTTGTGTACCACTATCATTTGTTATAACTACAGATTGAGGTACTATCCACGTCAATGCAGCAGTAACTAATAGAAATATAAAAACTATAGTGTATGCACTTAACATTTTCTTTTTATTCATAATTTTTTCTCCATTCATATATTATTTATTAAATTTTTCAAAAGCTTTCATATATATTTTCATAGCTTTTTTCATATCATCTAGTATAATATACTCATTTGGTTGATGCTCAGTCTTAGGACTTCCTGGTAATACACAACCAAAAGCTACACAGTTATTCATGGCTCTAGCATAAGTAGCTCCTCCACTTGCAACAGGTTGAGATTCCATATCTCCTGTTATCTCTTGATAAGCACTCATAAGAGTAGTAATTAATTCTGAATCTAATGGTACATATATTGATTTTAAATAATCGTGTTGAGTATATTCAAATCCATACTCTTTCGCTTTTTTAGTAAGTACTTCTACTATTTTCTCTTTATCATATGTCACTGGAATTCTCATATCAATTCCTAATATCTCATTTTCCTCTGTAAACTCAATCTTTCCTACATTAAACTTTAATTCTCCTGAGTGCTCATCCTTTACTACTCCAAAAATAGGTTCAGCAAAGTCATAACCTATTAAATTCTCAGTTATAAATCTTCCTGATTTACTCTCTTTTCCTAGTTTTGTTAAAGCATGCATATATCTATTTATAGCGTTTATTCCTGTTTCAGCAACTTGTGCATGAACACTTTTTCCAACTATTTCAATCTTTCCATCTTTTTCCTTAAATTCATAGTTTAGTTCTTTTAACATCTCTACTAACTCATCACTCTTTGGAACTATCATATTTGATGGAACAGAATTCATTGCATCTCCGCCTTTAAATACTAATCCACTCTCATTTTTAGCTATAAGTTTACATTGCAATAGTCCTTTTTCCGAATAAATAAGTGGAAATTTAGAATCAGGAGTAAATCCTATTGTCGGCATCTCTTCTTTTTCAACATATTTTGGCATATCTCTCCATAAATTTTCCTCATCTGTACCAAATATAAATCTCACTCTATATTTTAGTTCAAACCCACAATCTAATAGCGTTTTTAATGCATATATAGCTGCTAAAGTAGGTCCTTTATCATCTTGTGCCCCTCTTCCATAGTATTTTCCATCTTTAACTACTGGTTTAAATGGATCATTCTCCCATTTACTCAGATCTCCTGGAGGAACTACATCAAGATGTCCCAATACTCCAACTAATTTATCTCCACTTCCTATCTCAGCATATCCATAATATCCTTCTGGATCAATATAAGTTCTAAATCCTAACTCTTTACAGATAGTTATCATTTCTTCTAATGCTTTTTGAATATTTTCACCAAATGGATATTTACTATTATCCTCTTGTAAATAGCTAGGTATTGATATAACTCTATCCAAATCTTTTAAAAATTTAGGAAAGTTTCCTTCTAGTTTGTCATAATAAATTTTGTCGTTCATTTTATCCTCCCTTTAATCTTATTTATAGCTTTATTTTATAATACTCCATTTTTTTTAGCAAGTAAAAAGAAAAGGAGATGGTTAAAAATCCCATCTCCCAATAAATTATTTTCTGATTTCTTTGATTCTAGCTTTTTTACCAGAAAGTCCTCTTAAGTAGTAAAGCTTAGATCTTCTTACTCTTCCAACTTTTAATACTTCGATTTTGTCGATCATTGGAGAGTTTACAGGAATAATTCTTTCTACTCCTATACCAGCAGTTACTTTTCTAATTGTGAAAGTTTTTGCAATTCCTCCACCATTTACTCTGATAACTACTCCTTCGAATAATTGAACTCTTTCTTTGTTTCCTTCTACAACTTTGTAGTATACTGCGATAGTATCTCCAGCTTTGAATTCAGGAATGTCGTTTCTTAAGTAGCTTTGCTCTACTAATTGAATTAATTTTTCTTTCATTTATTCTCCTCCTATAGATATTCATTTAATTTTTATTGCTATTAAAGCGGAATATCAAATTAACTGAGATATTATATCATAATTTGATATTTATGTCAACTTAAATAACTTCCAAAAAATAAAAAAATGGCGCTTCCTAATGGACTCGAACCATTGACACTGCGGTTAACAGCCGCATGCTCTACCGACTGAGCTAAGGAAGCACTCTTATTGAGAGCTTGGCAAGTTCCTATCCTCCCAGGAGGCTTCCCTCCAAGTACTTTCAGCGTTTACGGGCTTAACTTCCAGGTTCGGAATGTGTCTGGGTGTACCCCCGTAGCTATTCTCACCAAGCTATATCTATTTGCATAGACATTCAAAACTATATAGTAAATTCAAGGTTAAAACTTCGACTTATTAGTATTGGTCAGCTAAAGGCCTCGCAGCCCTTACACCCCCAACCTATCAACCTCC